>JBEKKO010000216.1:0-4880 GCA_050010695.1 Bryobacteraceae bacterium | reverse complement strand
CCAGCAGATCCTTGAGGATTCTGCCGATATCCATGAATTGATCCAGGCCGGCAGGCTTGGTGATGAACTGGCGAATGCCGAGGTCTTTCAGCACCGCCTCGTCGCGCGGGGATCGGGAAGAACTCCACACGCAAACGGGAACGCCGGCAAGGTGGGTGGCGCTGCGGATCTCGCGCAAAATGTCTTCGCCGGTATACTTGGACAGGTTCAAATCCACCAGGATCAGGTTGGGAATGGCGGCGTCGGCATAGGCCCCCTGCCGGCGCAGGAACGCCAGGGCTTCGCATCCGCTCGACAGATGAACCAGTTCGAATCGAAAATCCTGCCGATGCAGGGCCCGCTCCAGCAGGAACACGTCTGAGTCGTTGTCTTCAATCACCACGATGCGGGCGGCGCGCACCACCGAAGCGTCTTCCAAGCTCAGCGGACCAGGCATCTCCGTCCTCTCCTCATCGTTCCACCGCTAATCTTGCCAGCGCCGGCGGTGACACCTGTCTCGCCCGTACGATCCACCGTTTGGGTGCCGGCCCAACGTAGTAGAAAGGATAGCAGGTCACTAACGTCAGCACGTTCCCGCCCGACGCAGCGAGTACTCCGGTATCGTCCGGGTCCACGATCCGGAGCGATTCGACTTTATACTGGAAATCGCCCCGCGGCGTCGAGAACCGAATCTCGTCGTCGACCCGCAAATCCTTCAGCGGGCGAAAGAATGTGTCGCGGTGTCCGGCGAGGCCCACGTTGCCCGGCTGTCCCGGCAGCGCCGTGCCGGGAATATGTCCGACCACGCGCCGGAGAGTGGTTCTGCCGATCCCCTCGACGACCACCTCGGAAAACCGGAGACGGGGGATCGCCATGCGGCCGACCAGGCCATGCGTCGCGGCGCCCGGCGCACCGTTCCGGGAAGCGGTGGACTCCGATCGAGGTGTGCCATCGGTGGCCACGCCCGCACCACGCAACTGGCGGTCGAGTTCCCGGCTCTCGCGCCGCTGGAATACCCAGGAGTCCGCTAGGGCGAATCCACAATAGCCCAGCAGCACGATGGCGCAGGCGAAGAGCGCCCGATGGGCCCACTGCAGCGTCCACCCGAGGGGTTGCTTTCCAATGAGGAGCTTCATTTGGCGCCACTCTCGTCCAGCCGCGGTTCGCCGCCGGCTCTGTAGCCGGTGCGCGTGCGCACGGACAGTCTGTCTTGGCCGTTGGTCCGGGCATGGACCCGAATGGCATGATAAGCGCCGTCGCGAGCGGGGTTGCTGGGCACATAGCCGATCGTGTATTGATGGCGAATGTCCCGCGCGATGCGCGCGCAGATGGCGACCACTTCGTTGACCTGGCCGGGAAAGAAGGCTTCGCCTCCGGTCGCCTGCGCCAGGCGCTTGAGCACACCCGCGTTCCGGTCCGGATCGTCTTCGTCGAATACACCAACCGTGTAGATGACGGCGCTGGATCGCTCGGCCAGTTTCATGACTTCGCCCAGGCTATGCGCGCTCACATTGTCGCCGCCATCGCTGACGACGATCAGCACTTTCTTATCCCGGCTGCCGGCCTGCAATTGCTCCAGCGCTCGGGCGATCGCGTCATACAGAGCCGTCTGGCCTCCGGTCGGGGTGGCCGTGATGGCGTATTCGAGTTCGGCGGTGTTATTGGTAAATCGGGTCGTGCGAGGCAGACCCAAGGATACCTTCTCGTTGAAGTTGACGACGAACATTTCGTCTTGCCCGTTGCTGGATCGCGCGAAGGTCCGCGCGGCGGCGGTCACTTCCAGCAGTTTCGGCCGCATGGTGGTGCTGTGATCGACCACCAGTCCGACGGTGACCGGAATATCTTCGTTGCTGAAGAGCCGGATGCGTTGCAGGACACCGTTCTCCTGCACCTCAAAATCCTGCTGGCCCAGGTTGGAGACAAAGCCGCCTTGCCGGTCGGTCACCGTGGCGTGCAACACCACCAAGGCAACGTCCACCGAGATCCGGAAGGCTCCCGGATCTTGTCTGGCCGGGGGAGCCTGGTCGCCGGCGCAGGCCATCCGGGCAATCAGGAAAAGGGCCGGGAGAGCGAGCGCTTTCGCCACGCCATGCTCTCCGGCCCTAGACAGCGCCCTCCTCATAGCGGCTTTTCCCTTCTGCCTTCGTCACCGGATCAAGCCCGTTACAGAACGCGCTTTTGCACCAACCGGAGCGTCCAGGCCAAGCCCAGGGCCAGGAATCCGAACAGCGCGATCAGGGGCAACGAACTAGCCGTCGCGGGCAGTGTCGCCGCTGCCGGTGCCGGCGCGGCCTGCACCGCTACCGTTTCCGGCGCTGGTGGCGGGGTGACCGCCTGCGCGAGTTCCACATCTTCTCCAGTGGGTTTAACCGCGATGACGGGCGCCTGTTTTAACTGCACTACCACCGGTTCGTCTGCCGTCAAGATCGGCTTTTCGACCTCCAGCGGCAACTCGATCGTCGTGGCGAGAACCGGCGCATTGGCCGTCTTGGCTAGCTCCACTGCTTTCGCCCGCGGATACACGAATTCCTCGCCCCAGACTTTCCCCGGATAGAACCATGCCCGCAGTGCCTCCGGCAAACCGGCCGGCCGCTCCCGGAAAGTCATTACGGTCTTGCCGGTGGCCTTCAGGCGATAGTTTGGGATGGCCAGTATGGTGGCGTACACCACGGTCTCTTCCTTGTTGAAGATCTGGACGATGTGGCGGTCGGACTGCGAGTCCAAGAGTTTGAATACATAGGTGCCGGCCGGCAATACACCCCACCCCTTGAGATGGACGCCCGGAATCTCCACCGGCCCGCTGAAGGTGATCACGGTTTTGTCGTTCCACTCGTCCGCCTTTGCGCCTGGTGAAAATACCACGCCCATCAGCGCCAGGCTGAACACGGTTGCTGTTACTGTTCTCAAAACACTCATCTGCTTCTTCTCCTTTGATCTAGCAATCCGTGCGACCGGCACTTCGCTCTGTCGGGCACCATGCCTGGCAGACCTCGGCTGGCTGGCCGCACACGACGGACAAGAAGCATTCCAAGGTCCATCGGCACATTGCTGCCCGAAGAGCGCGGCTGTCGTCTCGTTCGAGGCCGTGCTTGCCGCATCTTGCGGGGCATGCGGCGCAGCGACAAGGCTGAGAATCTGCCTCAGGCAGTCGTGGTCGTGGCGCCCGGGCTATCGACTCATGCAGTTATTGCCGCACGGAACGCAGCTTCTGCCGCCAGTGAACCCCGCAAGAATTCCGCCCCAACCTGGCAACCGGCCCCAAAGAAAAACCGCATCGGAGCAGCTCATTGACCACCACCGAGAGCTGCTGCCGACGCGGCTCGCCCAGGTTCGGGCTTGCGATCCGGCGCCGGTCCGTCTGGAATATGTGCTCTAAGTCGATCCTGGCGAGGTCCCCATCCTAACTATTCCTTCGCCTCGGAACGCCGGACGGCTACCGAAATCGCGATCCCCCGGAGAGACTCTTATGAACATTCAGCGAAAAACCCTCCGCAGCAACAAGCCAGGGAAGAGTCGAGTGAGCAATAGCCATGAATCGACCATCGGCTCCCGCAAGCATAGTCGCTAAAGCTCACTCTTCCTCGCCCGCCGGCTGCCGCAGAGGGCAGGTTAAGAAGTTACTTCGCGAATTCAACCGATGCTCAGCAATCCGAACGCCAACGCGTCGCCGGCGGTTCCAGAAAGCGCAGCACTTTGCCTTGAAAGATCGTGGATAGGGCGCGGTCCGGACGAAAGACGGACGGGCTTCCGTGGAGGGCTTGCCGGTGGTACGCGCCCACCGCTGCTAATGGATCCGGGTGGCTACGGGTAGGAACATTGGATGCTCGATTCCGTGGTGGCCACCGAGGCGCTACGAACCAGCATTTCGCGCTGTGATGCCAGCACGCGCGGCGCGACCAACGCCGGCTGCTCCCAGCACACTCGATGCCGCCGCCCGCAGGTCCGGCACTCGTACTGGCCGTGCGAGGGCCACATTGGCTCGCTGTGCATCCACCTGCACCAGAGGTTCGCGATTTTAGCTTGGGTCGGTTTCATCGATCCACAGTCCTTAGCCCAGGCGGGCGATTCCTAACTCTAAAGGCGGGTTCCGGTTCCCGGCCCGTCTTAGGTGTGGCACGTTGACCGCCGTTCGAATTGTCAAGAGGGGTATGGTCCGAGTCGCCCAAACGGGCGCCCAGCGCAACGAAATGTGCACGCTCATGGGCAGCTTCTGCACCTACTCGGTAAGGTCCTTACCGCACATTCTGAGTAGCGTGCTGGCCTGTGGCACTTGGCCCGGCTCGTGCACAGACAACAGGTACGACACTTCCAAAAGGAGGAACAGTAGATGTCGAAGAACACATCGGTAATCGGAATCTATCCGGATCGCACAACCGTTTCCGACGCCATCAACGTCCTGCACAAGGCGGGGTATCGGGCGACGGACATCTCAGTGCTGTCGTCCGACAACCAGGGCACCAAGGATTTCGCCCTGATGAAGCGCACCAAGGCTTTGGAGAGCGCGGCGGCGGGCGCGGCAGTGGGTGCGGTGGTTGGCGCCGCATTGGGCTGGTTCGCCTCCCTGCAGAGTGCGACCATCACCGGTCTAGTGCCGCTGATCGCGGCTGGACCGGTGCTGGCTGCTTTGGCTGGCGCCGGCGCCGGCGGGACTCTGGGTTGGTTGGTGGGATGGCTGGCCGGCTCGCGGCTGACCGAGTATGTCGCCAAGCGGTACGCGGGCAGAATCAGGCATGGCGGAATCCTCCTGTCGGTGCACTGCGACAGTCCGGAGTGGTGCGATCGGGCAAAGGCAGCCCTGCGAGACACTGGCGCCCGGAATATCTCCTCCGCCTCGGAAACTTCCGCCGACTATGGAACCACGGATAAGCCGACCGAGAGGGCGCCGGTGGCTGTCGCGGGTC
>JBEKKO010000215.1:0-4876 GCA_050010695.1 Bryobacteraceae bacterium | reverse complement strand
CCAGGGAACGCGACCTCCCCGAAACATCGAATCCACTCTAACCCAGCTCCTCCAGCCGCCCCCTCAAAACCGGACATTTCTACTTTGCTGGGAATAGGACATTTCTACTTTGCCTTGACAGCGGGTGTGCGCGCGAGTGTCGCGGCCTTTATACATTCAAACAGACGGGACGTAATCCATCGCCCTGCGAATGTCTGTTTGCTTTCTCAGCGGTAGGCTTCGCGAGACGGCACCCGAAGATATGGCCGCGCTCGATAAGGGCACCGCCCGCCGGGTCAAGCAGGGTCCAGTTCCAGCGCGAGTTGGCGCAGCAGGTCGAGAGCCGATCCACAGGTCCAGTGCGTGGAGCGACGTGCTGCGCATCCTGGACAAGGCCGGCATGCAAGAATTACTCTTTCGAGTTCCGAGTCCTGAACGTCGAATAAACACTACGATAACACCGGGAAAACCTTTCCCCGATCCCACCACGAGTACGTCGGGTTAGTATAACGGCTGCCGATGAGTACCCCAAAACTACAGAACACTTGTGTCAATTCTTTTTGGTGGCGTCCGTTCCACGGTTCGGCTGATCGTTGGCGACGTTCGGATGCGCTAATAGTCCCCCAACCCGCCGGACACTATCAGCGCGGCGACGGCGGCGACTTCGTATTCCATGAAACGGTCGGCGGATTGGAACGCGGCCAGGCGGCGCACGCTCGCATACACGCGCTTCGAACCCTCCCCCAGCTTGGCTTCGCCGCCGCGCAGGTCCACCGCCTGGGTAACGGCCAGCAGCAGCATCGCAGTTTCGTTGCGCAGGCACTCCAGCGCATCCATGGCGGTGACCGCGGCGTGCATTCCCAGGCTCACCACGTCCTGGTTATACTGCTCGGTCGGCAGCGAATGGATGGAGCTGGGCCCGGCCATCTGCCGCACGGCGCAGGCCAGGCTGGTGATGCTCAACTGCATCCCTTTGAAACCGGAATTGACGCCGGGCTCGGGCGTGAGGTTGGCGGGCAAGCCGTGGTTGAAGCGGTCGTCCACCAGCACCGCGATCAGCGCATTGGCCCAGTTGGCCATGGCGGCGAAATCGATCTTCCACGTATCCAGCAGGCGGGCGATGTGGCCGCCGTAGAAATTGCCGGCTTTGTGCATGGCGCCGGTTTCGGGGTCGACCAGCGGATTATCGTTGGCGGAATTGATTTCGCGTTCGACCACGGCGCGGCCGTCCTGGTTGCCTTCCCAGACTTGTCCCAAGCCTTGCGGAATGCAGCGCAGGGAATAGCAACTCTGGCCGCTCGAGGCACGGGTATAACCGGAGCCGGCCAGCATGTCGCGCATAAACGCAGCCACCGCGATCTGGCCGGGATGCCCCTTCTGCTCCTGCACCCAGGCGTCGAAGGGCTGCGCCGGCGCCTCCATGGCCTCGACGGCCAGGGCCGCGGCGGAGAGCAGCGCTTCGAGCAGGCGCCGCGCATCTATCCACAAGAGCGTGGCGCAAGCGGTCATCACGGTGGTGCCGTTGATCAGCGCCAGCGCTTCCTTGGGGGCGAACGGGATAGGCTTCAAACCGGCGGCTTCGAGCGCGTCCGCGGCGGACATCCGGCGCCCGTCGAATTCGGCTTCGCCCATTCCCACCAGCACGCGCGCAATGTAGGCGGAAGGCATCAGGTCGCCCGACGCGCCAACCGACCCGTAGCGCGGCACCACCGGCGTGATATGGCGATTCAACAGCGCAGCCAGCGCTTCGGCCAACTCCGGGCGAACGGCGGATGCGCCAGTCGAAAACGTGGCCAGGCGCAGCAGCATGGCGGCGCGAACCACGTCGTTCCCGAGCGGCTGCCCGGTGGCGCACCCCAGATGTCGTACCAGGTTGAGCTGCAGCAGCTCCATCTTTTCGGCCGGCAGCGAGATGCCCACGTTGCCACCCACCCCGGTGTTGACGCCGTAAATGCGCTCGCCGCGCGCCATCAGCTCTTCCAGGCGCAGGCGCCCCTTCGCCATGCGCTCGAGCGCCGCCGCCGCGATCCGCACGTCCGCGCCTTCCCGCGCCACCCGCACCGCATCTTCGATGGTCACCCGCGCTGTGCCGACTTCGAATGGTTCTGCCATGTTAGGTAGGGTAGCAAGCCGTTAATCCTGATAACATAGCCCGGTATGCAACGCCGTGATTTTCTTCGCACTGTGGCCGCGGCGCCGCTGGCTCTGCGGCAAGGCGCTGGCGCGGAGCGCTATCAAGCTAACTGGGAGTCGATCGACAGCCGGCCCACTCCCGCCTGGTACCTGGATGCCAAGTTCGGCATCTTCATCCATTGGGGCGTTTACTCTGTACCGTCGTTTGCCCCGCCGCGCACTAAGGGCGAGACGCCATACGCCGAGTGGTATTGGCACTCGCTGACGGAGGGCAAGAAGGCCACCGCGCCCGGCCAGGACGGTTACCAGACCTGGCAGTTTCACCAGCGGGTCTACGGGGCCGATTTTCCGTATTCCGATTTCGCTCCGCTGTTTCGCGCCGAGATGTTCGACCCGGATCACTGGGCGGACGTGTTCGCCCGCTCCGGCGCCCGTTACATCGCGCCCACCTCGAAACACCACGAAGGCTTTACGTTGTGGCGCAGCCAGGAAGCCAATCGCGCCTGGGGCAGGCCCTGGAACGCGGTGGACATAGGACCGCGGCGCGACGTGCTGGGCGATCTCGCCAAGGCGGGGCGCAAGCGCGGGCTCCACATGGGCATTTATTATTCGCTCTATGAGTGGTACAACCCGTGGTGGCTTTCCGATAAGCCGCGTTACGTGCGCGAGCATCTGTTTCCGCAGTTTCAGGACGTGGTGAAGCACGTCGAGCCGGAGATCGTTTTCTCCGACGGCGAATGGGAGCTGACCAGCGAGGAATGGCACTCGCCGGAGCTGCTGGCGTGGTTGCTCAACGAATCGCCGGTGCGCGACCAGGTGGTGATCGACGACCGCTGGGGCAAGGAAACCAAGCACAAACACGGCGGTTACTACACCACCGAATACACCTCCGGCATGAAGCAGAGCGCGCACCCGTGGGAGGAAAGCCGCGGGATGGGCTTCTCGTACGGCTACAATCGTGCCGAGACGCTGGCCGACTATCACACCGACCGCGAACTGCTGCTGATGCTGATCGACCTGGTGAGCCGCGGCGGCAACCTGCTGCTGGATATCGGCCCCACCGCCGATGGGCGCATTCCGGCGATCATGGAAGAGCGGCTGCTGCAACTCGGCGACTGGCTGCGGGCGAACGGAGAAGCCATCTACGGCACACGCGCGTGGCGCCGCGCGCGGCAGTGGTCGAACGGCGCCGAGCCGAAACTCGAGGAGAGCGAATTCATGTCGGCGTACCCCATCTCGAGCCTGGTGGATACGCCGCCCGCCGGCGCGGCGCGCGTCGAGGCGTTCTTCACCACCAAGGCCGGCGTGGTTTACGCGATTTTGCCGCACAGGCCCGAGCGCGAGGTGGTGTTCGACGACATCGAAACCCGCGACGGAGTTTTCGTCACGCTGCCGGGTAGCGCCGCACCGCTGGCCTTCAGCCTTCAGGACAAGCGCCTGACGATTCGCGTACCGGAGAACCTGCCGTTTTCACAGGCATATGTGCTGAGACTGGAGGGCGTGGCATAGTGGGGCAGGCGCTTTCGCCTGCCAACCCCAGGGTTACTGCGCCGGCAGGGTGATGGAAACGTGACGCTCGCGGTTCAACTGCTGGGTGAGAGCCCGATTGATCGAACTCAGCGCCACCTGCTTTTCCTGGCGATCCAGCGTGACATAGTGCAGCGTCTGGCCAGCGATCCAATAGGAACCCGCCGCTTGAATTTCCCCACCCTTCTGTGCGATCAGGTAAATCGGTGAGGAATTCGCGGCGCTTCCGCCGGCAGTGGCTTTTTCCTGCCCGTACTCGTCATAGGCGTGAGTCACCGGATGGGCCGCGGCCCTGTAACTGCCAGGCGCGACTGTTTGCCCGTAAGGATCAGCCTGCGCGGGCCCATAGGTTGCCGCCGGAGCGGGCGAATACGCATAAGCCGGGCCGCTGTAAGTGTCCGGATAATAATTATCATACGGGTAATTGTCATAATACCCGTAGTAGTAATCGGGCCAGTAAGAATAACCGAAGCCGTACCACGGATAACTCCAGCCATAATACGGCCAGTAGCCTCCGCGATACCCGTAGCCCCCGTAACCATAACCCCGGCGGCCGTAACCATAGCCGCCGTAGCCATAGCCTCGGCTGCCACCGTAGCCGCCGCGATATCCCGAGCCGATGGACCCGCTGCCGTGAAAGCCGCTCCCAACGCTGCCGTGGCTGAAGGCGCCTCCCGTTGAACCGTGGAATCCGCCGCCTCCGCCGCCGTGGAACCCACCGCCGCCGTGTCCTCCACCGTGTTGCGCCATGGCGCACCAGGCCAGTAAAGTGAACGAAAGGGCAATTCTGAATAGGGCTCTCATCCGAGTACTCCTCTACTTCGCAGCTTACTCCCGCCAACCGAAACGCGCAAGCCGCCGTTCGACAGCCGCCGTTCGATGCCGTTAGGAATCGATACAATACGAGGCGAGCAAGCGGCTTACTTCCCGTTTGACCTCCTGTTCAATGGTTTCGGCCGTTTTTTTTCCTGCGGAGTGAGTGTGTCCGCCACGGGCCGTAAGCGGCAGATCCGCTCACTGACTTCCACCAGTTCCTGGCCGAGCCGCTGGTAATTGCGGAACTCGGCGGCACAATCCAGCCTCTCGAAAACCGCCGACATTTATGTCGCACACCCCCCGTAATCCGTCCGTAGGCGAACCACGTTTTTCGCCGGGTTCTGCAGGTTATAGGCAAGGCAGCATTTATTGAGTTCCGCTGGCGGGACCGGGCAGCCTGGGCCGCACCAAATGGGTGCGG
>JBEKKO010000214.1:0-3636 GCA_050010695.1 Bryobacteraceae bacterium | reverse complement strand
CATGAAGAAGGTGGTCGAGCTGATCGAAATGGTGGCGCCCACCGAGGCCACCGTGCTGATCACCGGCGAAAGCGGCACCGGCAAGGAAGTGGTGGCGCGCGCGATTCACGCCGCCAGCCCGCGGCGCTACATGCCGATGGTCACCATCCACTGCGGCGCGCTTACCGAGACGCTGCTCGAGAGCGAGCTGTTCGGCCATGAAAAAGGCTCCTTCACCGGGGCGCAGTACCGCAAGAAGGGCAAGTTCGAAGTGGCCGACGGCGGCACCGTGTTTCTGGACGAGATCAGCGACATCAGCCTGCGCACCCAGACCGACCTGCTGCGCGTGCTCCAGGAAAAGGAAATCACGCGCGTCGGCGGCAATCAAACCATCAAGGTGGATTTTCGCGCCATCGCCGCCACCAACAAGAACCTCGAGGGGTTGGTCAAGGACGGCGCTTTCCGCCCCGATCTCTACTACCGGCTGCACGTCTTTTGCATCGACCTGCCGAGCCTGCGCGAACGCAAGGAAGACATTCCGCTGCTGGTGAACCATTTTCTCAACAAGTACTCCATGGCCACCAGCCGGCCCGCGCCGCAGATCGGCGGCGAGGCGCTCAACCTGCTGATGCGTCACGACTGGCCGGGCAATGTGCGCGAGCTCGAGAACGCCGTCGAGCGCGCCCTGGTGGTGAGCCGCGGCCCCGAGATCCGCGCCACCGATTTTTCGTTTCAGTTCGAGGCCGACATTCCCAAGGGCGGCCAAACGCTCGAGGACATCGGCCGGGCGCACATCGAGCGCGTCCTGCGCGAAACCCAGCACAACCTGTCGCGCGCGGCGCGGATTCTCGATATCGACCGCACCACGTTGTACAACAAGCTGCGTCGTTACGGTTTGCGGTGAAGCCGATTCAACTGGTTCCGCTTTCCGGTTCGGGCGGGAACGGGTTCTCACAGGAGCCGGCGCTCAACCTGCTGGAGCAGCTTGCGGCGGGGCTCGCCCGCGCGTTTCGCGTGCCCTGCCGCGTCAGCCAGCGCAGCCTGGAGCTGGATTTCGCGCTCGACGGACGCCGCGGCCAGTATCACTCGAGCGCCATCCTGCAGGAACTCGAGCGCGCCGCCGATTCCGACGCGCGCGTCTTAGGCGTCACTTCCTGCGACTTATACGTGCCGGTGCTGACTTTCGTGTTCGGCGAAGCGCAGTTAGACGGCAACTGCGCGGTAGTTTCGACCGCACGCCTGGCAGAGCCATTTTACGGCCTGCCGCGCCGCGACGACTTGCTACGCGAGCGCTTGCTCAAAGAGTCCGTTCACGAGTTAGGCCACACCTTCGGCCTGCGCCACTGCGGAGACTGGCGCTGCGTGATGACCTCCAGCCACGCCGTAGAACGGTTGGACGTCAAGACCAGCGAATTCTGCGTGCGATGCAGGAAGCCGGTATTTCAGAATGGATTTTGGTAGAGGTGGCGGGAGCCATCGACCCTTCATGTTAGCCTAGGCACATGCATATGCCGCCGGTCCTCAAGGTCGTCGGGGCTGTCGTCCTGATAGGAATCGCTGTCGCGATTCATCTGCTGGAAGCCTTCCACGACTTAGAATATTTGAGAGTTGAGCTACCAACGGTCTACACATTCATGACCAGTCCGACTGTTGAGATCGGGATTCTGGTCGTCGGCGTGATATTTGCCGTTCTGGGGTTCCTTGAGATGAGAAGCCAGCGCCGTTCGGGCCTAAAGACCGAAGATCGCCCAGCGTCACAGTCCACTTCTGGTCCCAACAGTCCCGCCGCCGCAATTGGCTCGATCGGGCAGGTAGGTCCGGGCGCCAGTGTCAACGTCGGCACGGTAAGTGCTGGTGTCGCCCAGGTTCATTTGACTGAGCCGATCCTTCACCTCGAGCCTGAGGCCGAGATGGTGTACTGCTCGAAGAAGGAGGCAGGGAGCTTCACGCTTTTCCTCGTCAATACGGGACTCGAAGACGTGGAGCGTATAACCTTATTTGTCACCTGCTTCATCGCCCAAAGATTGGTTCTCCGCAGGAATTCGGTGGAACCCGCATTTTAGGCTGCTTTCTTGAAGACCATGAATTCTGTCCGGGTCGCGGCCATGCGCTGGGCCTTCAGCAGCAGATAACGTAGGTTCTTGTAACCGCGGCCGCGGCGCAGCAGTGACTTGATGTTTCCGTTCACAGCTTCGACCACGCCCAGAGGCACCTTGGTCCGGCAGTAGCTCAGGATGCCGTCGAGGTGATCCAGCAGCATCTCCGCCAGTTTCTGGAAGGGATCCAGACGCTGCCAACGGAGTTGGTCGATCCAGCGTTGCAGGTAGTTCAGCATCGCGCCTTCATAGCGGTACGTCCACAGCCGGTCCAGACTCTCCTTGAGGAGGTAGGCTTTGAATACTTTCCGGTTGAGGGCGAACAGTTGGTTCAACTCCTGGCGTTTGCCAGCCGTCAGGTTCATCCACCGGCTCAACAGCAGCCAGCGTTTCCCTTTCACCAGCCCGCGCACGCGCCCGCCCTTGCGGAAAAACTCTGCCCGCCGCACCTCGTCGATGGCGCCGTTGGCGTGTTGCATAATGTGGAACTTGTCATAGACGATACGGCAGTTTGGAGCCCACTGCTCAATACTCAACCGGAAGGGTTCCCACATATCCACACACGCTGCCTCAATGCCTCGCCGCTGTCGCACGGTCAAGTCTCCCTGGAAGAATGCGTCCAGCGTTTCCTTCTTGCGTTCGCGGCCGAACCACAGTGGCTCACTGGTTTCCAGATTGCACACCACCGTGAGGAACTTCTGCTTCTTTCCCAGGTAAATCTCGTCCACGCCCATTTGCCGGAGCGCTGGCTTGCGCCGGTTCGCGGCCCATCGCTCCAGGTACCGCAGGTCGATCACGCGCACCGTGCTCTCCGGCATAGCGAACCGCCGCGCCACTTGCCGTGCCGACGCACTTTCGCATGCCTGGCCAACCGCGTCTTCAAAGCGCTTGCTGAACGGCGCCTTGCTCGGCAGCAGCGGCACCCTCTCCACCTTCACGCCACAGTCCGGGCATTTCACCCGGTACACCTCGATGTGTACCGTAGTCCTGAACTCGCTCCAAGGCAGATCCCGCACCGCTCGTTCATTGCTGTCATAGACATCGGGGAACTTGCGGCCGCAGCCAGAGCATTCCAACCTGCGGTTGCCGCGCTTCCGCCGAACCCACAACTCCAAGACCTTGTTCTTTTCGTCGATCTTCTGCCGGTAAACACTGTAACCGGGCCATTGAAGGATGCGGGTGAACTCGTTGTCAGTAGGCAACCCCTGAGTTTAACCGGGAAACCGATTCCTCAGAATGCCTGTCAATCCACTACTTCCACGAATTCCTGCTCAGACCCCAAAGATTCTCTGACTCAACAAGGCTAAAGCGCGGCGGGTGGATGGGTCCCCCGCAGACCCTGGCAAACCTAAGAGTCCAGGAACGAGAGGCAGTGCCTGTCAAATGCGCGGAGATTCTGCCGATCATCAGAGAGGTCGGGGTCAGAGGGGAGGTGCCATACTGAAGTGAACCCCTGTCGTGAGACACGAAGTTAAGGGGGTTATCGCCGTTCGCTGAAAAATCATTGTGCGGCGGGGTTGATGTCGTCCACTCTGGAAGGACCTGAGCGGAGGATAGGGCA
>JBEKKO010000213.1:0-2849 GCA_050010695.1 Bryobacteraceae bacterium | reverse complement strand
TCGCGATCAGCCTTGGTCAATCGCACGCGAAGACGCCGATAAGCCCGCATGCCCCAGTATAGGCCAAAACATTTTGGATTGGAATTGTTTTAAATAACTTTTTCAGACGGTCAAGGACCTAGTGAGATCGGTCTAATCGCCTCGGACTGCCCGCGTCGGGTTCCTTGGCAGTTTGAGTCAAGAATCGGGAAACATTCGTGAGCGGCCGGTGGGGCTTCCACTTGCTTGATTTGGCCGGCGTGCGGTCGCCACCCCGGACTGCCGATGAACCGGCCGGTATCAAACAATTCACGCGACGCGGAGTCTGGCTACGGATCTCGGCTTGGCCCTTCCCTTAACTGTGATTTCGATGTCGCGCCCGAGCACCAGCAGAAACCGCATCAGGCGCTCGATCGAGAAGCCAGACAGCTTGCCCTGCTTGAGTGCCGAGACCTTGGGCTGATCGATGCCGAGAACGGCCGCCGCTTGGCTCTGCGTGAGTCGTCGACGCTGGATCTCCGCGATAATCTTCGCGGCCAACTCGGCCTTCGCCAGCAGATCATCCGCGTGTGGAAGGTTCAGGTCAGCGAACACGTTCCCAGAACTTGTCGTGAATTCTCGATTAGGCATCTTCCCTATCCTCACTTCCCTGACAGCTTGCGCGCAAGCTGGAGCCGTTGCCGGATTAAGTCTAGTTCTCGCTGCGGGGTGGCAATTCCGGATGTAGCCTTCTTTTGGAAGGCATGAAGAACGTACATCAATTCCCCGAGTTGTGCCACGTACACCGCGCGATACGTCCCGCCCGGATCGTCTGCGCGTACCTGCCAGACTGTCTCGGTAAAGCCGTGCAACATCTTCGCGCTCTCATGTTTCTGACCGATCTGCGCCTGATAAAGTGCGAAACCGAGCTTGTGCCGAACCGTAGGCGGGAAGCCCGTGAGCCGAACAAGGGAGTCGACAAGCCAAATCAGTTTGCGCGGTTGTCCAGGCTTTTCGGGCACAGACTCCATTGTATGCCAGAACTGGCATAAAGTGATCGTCGAGAACTGTAGCATGTACTGTAGCAGCCCGAAAAGTGACGCCTCACGATCCGCGTAATGAAATGAAAACAGAATGAAATCCGCTGTACCGGTTGGGGAGCCTTCGGCCTGTCACGTCGGAGGTCGCGGGTTCGAGCCCCGTCGTCCCCGCCATTTATTTTTCAAGCACTTACCGAGCCAGCGAAAGATGGCGAACCGCGTGCTTCGATTCTCAGAGTCTTGCCGGACGCGAAGGCTGGCTGAGGCGGGTTGGGTTCGCCGGCTGTTGGGCGCTGGGATCACCGGTGGGCGGAGGAGCGTGATCCTCTTTGGCCGGCGGACCGAGCAATTCGGCGAAGATGGGCTTCAGTGAATCCGCCCAAACCTGGTAGCCATTGATCGTGGGATGCAGTTTGTCGCCGTCGTTCATCATGCCATTAAACAGGTTGCCGTCCGGATCGGCCAGCATGTCATTGACGTTGAGATAGCGGATTCTCTTGCCGTCGGCGAGCTTGGACAGGGCGTTGTTGATCTTGTTAATCGTGGGTATCACGGCCATGTTGTCATTGCGAGGGAAAATGCCCGTCACGATGAGGGTCGCTGCGGGAGCCTTCGTTTGCAGGACGTGCAGGATGGCCTGGAGACCGCTGGTAATGTCCGCGACTGTACCCTCATCGCCCTCGGCAGGCACCGTGTTTCCGACGTTGTTGGTGCCGGCGAGCAGGACGATGACCTTCGGATTGACTCCGTCCAACTCCCCGTTCTGGAGACGCCAGAGGATGTTCTGGATCTTGTCGCCGCCCCAGCCGAAATCGGCCGCATTCCAGCCGAAGAAGTTCTGGTTCCAATTGGCAAGCAGGTTCGGATAATCGGTAGCGCCCCAGCGGCGGGTGATGGAGTCGCCCTCGAAATAGATGTCGATGCCGCCTTTCTTGGCTTTCTCCAAAAGCTGAGCATGGGCGAGCAGCGAGTTCCGGTCGGTTCGGGCAACCGGCGCGCTTGCCGAAAGACGGGAAGACCCCAGAGTGGCGGCGGGCGTCGAGGCAGCGGGACTTGTGTGGCCGCTGAACTTATCGGCCCAGGCAATGAAGTACTTCCAGTTCGGGCCGTCCGTGTGTCCGCCGTCATGCTGGCGCCACGCGAGTTGGCCGTCGAGCAGACCGGCATTGACCGGGGGCATCTTGGCCGTGTGATAGTCCTCCGCGGTCCCCAGATCCTTCGCACCGAGGAGCTTGAATACCGGCCCCGCCGCGACAGCCGCCATGTAACTGCCCTGATGGTCCAGCCATTTCGCATCGCCTTTTTCGGGCACGCCATAACTGATGAAGGTCAAGCGCGGTGCGCACAACGCGATCAGTTCATGCGCATCCACGGGCAGGTCGCCGGCGTTCTTGCTGCCGAAGACAGCTTCTGAAGCGCCGTACTTCAAGAAGTTGCCGGCCATCCAGTGATATTCTCCAGAGCCCGTGAGGCTTTCCACGGCTTCTCCCCAATTGCGCCGGTGCAGTTTGGCGCCGCCCTCTCCGGAAGAACCGATCAGCACGACCGCGAAACGCGTGTCGAATGCCATGGTCACAAGCGCGGCCTTGCCATAGCGCGAAACGCCTTCGATTCCAACATGCCTCCCGTCCACCGCTTTATCGGTTTCCAGATAATCCAGGCCGCGAGAAGCGCCCCACGCCCAGGCCCGCAATGCGCCCCAGTCGTCCGGCTTTCGAGGCTGACCCTTGTTGACCAGCCCGATGACGCCCTTGGTCAGGCCCGCACCGTTGTCCGCCTGGACACTGCCGGGATCGATGAATGCGTAGCCCCAGCCGTCGGCAATCAACTGTTCGGTCGCCAACGGATCGC
>JBEKKO010000212.1:0-2543 GCA_050010695.1 Bryobacteraceae bacterium | reverse complement strand
ATCGCCTGGCGGATCGACGGCGCCCGCGCCAGCGTCGACGCGGACGGCAGTTTAGCTCTGAGTGCATCCAATGGTCTGGCCAGATTCAAGAAACCGGTGCTGTACCAGGTGGATGGAGACAGGAAGACCAGCGTCGAAGGGTGGTTCGCCGTGGCCGGGAACCGGATCGGCTTCCGGCTGGGCAGCTACGACCATTCCAAGGCGTTGATCATCGATCCGGTGCTCAGCTATGCCAGTTATCTTGCCGGGAGCGCCACCGATCACATCGGGCGTCCGACCGATAACGATCCGAACGGTACGTCGCAGGGTCTCGCGGTGGACAGCGCCGGCAGTGCGTATGTGACGGGCTACACCTACTCGATCGACTTCCCAACCAAGAACCCTTATCAAAGCGCGCCTTCGGCAAAGGTACCGCCCGTCAGTCCCGGGCAATGGCCTTCGGCGTTTGTAACGAAATTCAGTCCGGACGGCAGTTCGCTGGTTTATTCCACCTATTTGGGCGGCAACGGCTATGACTACGCCTACGCCATAGCCGTGGACTCCAGTGGCAATGCTTACGTGACCGGTGAGACAGACTCACCCGATTTCCCGGTAACCAACGGAGCGTACCAGACAGTCTGCTCCCCAGCTCCCAACAACACAGGGGAGTCCTCCGCGAAGTCATCCTGCTACTCCTCTAACACGTCCGCATTTGTGACCAAGCTGAATCCTACCGGAACCGGCCTTGTCTACTCGACTTTTCTTGGCGGCAACGGCTCGTGGGCATACGCAACTGCGATTGCCGTGGATGGCGCCGGCCGCGCCTACATTGCCGGCAATGAGGACGAGGACTGCTACAGAGGCCAACCCTATACCTTCCAATCCTGCTTTCCAACAACCAACGGCGCGGTAATCAGTGGAACCCAACCTGTCGGAGGCGACCCCCAATTCGCTTTCGTCGCGGCGTTCGATCCCACCGGCTCCCAACTGCTCTATTCCACTCTCTTCGGCGACTTGAATTTCCAGTGCACCATCGCCTGCGGCGGCGAGACGTATGGCACCGGGATCGCGGTGGATTCGAACGGCTATTTCTATCTGGTCGGCGAGACCATGGCTAGCAACCTGCCGACAACCGTCGGCGTGGTTCAGCCCACCGGTGCTCCTTTGGGCAGCCCAGCAACCTATGTGGAGGCCTGGCGCGGCTTCGTCGCCAAGTTCAATCCCGTCACTTCCGCCGGTGGGGCATCGCTGGCCTACTCCACCTACCTTGGCGGGAAAACCGGGAATACAGGCGACTTCATCAGCGGCATCGCCATCGATAGTGCCAGCAATGCCTATATTGTCGGATATACTAATTCTAAGGATTTTCCCGTGACGGCCGGCGCCTATTCGACTGTCTGCGGGCCGAATGGGCAGAAC
Source organism: Bryobacteraceae bacterium (assembly GCA_050010695.1). Lineage (GTDB taxonomy): Bacteria > Acidobacteriota > Terriglobia > Bryobacterales > Bryobacteraceae > Bog-375. The sequence continues at coordinate 1,145 of JBEKKO010000212.1, read as the reverse complement.
TGCGCGGCGGCCCACGTGACCAAGCTGAATCCTACCGGCAGCGCTATCCTGTGGTCCACCTATGTGGGAGACGCCAAGGGCGATGGAAGCGACGCGTTGTTCTTTACCGGCCCCATCCAATTGGACGGGAACGGGAACGTCTATATCATGGGGCAGGTCGGGACCGGTTTTCCAATGGTCAATCCCGTCGAGCAAACTGCAACCGGCGGGGACATGCAGGTGTTGGTCGCCGAACTCGACCCCACCGGCGCGAAGTTGCTGTTCTCCACGACGATTGGGTCCGCGGGACTCAATACCGCGAATCCAGCCGGACTTGCAGTCGATCCCAGCGGCGACATCTACCTCGCCGGCAATAACGCCGGCCCGAACCTGATCACCACCTCCGGCGCATTCCAGACGACCTCCAGCAACGATCCCTGCTGCTACCACGGCTTTGTCGCTAAGATCGCCGTCCCGACAGCCACTTTGGCCCCGTCTGGACAAGTCGAATCCCTCGCGGTGGAATCCATCGTCTCGGTATATGGCGCAGACTTAGCCACCGGAACGGCGGTGGGGGCGATTTCACCGGTGCCGACGTCGCTCGATGGCAACACAGTGACGGTCACAGACTCAGCCGGCGTCGCGCGTCCGGCTCCCCTGTTCTACGTCTCGCCGACGCAGGTCAATTTGGAGATTCCGGCAGGCACGGCCACGGGAACGGCCACCGTGACGTTCCAGAATCAGGATGGCACCACTCAGTCCGAAACCATCCAAATCGGCAGTGTTTCGCCGGGCATCTTCGAGTTAAATGGCTCGGGGCTGGTAGCGGCCTGGGTTCTGCCGGTGATTTCCGGCACGCAGCAACCGTTACAGCCGGTGTACCAGGTTGTGGCCGGAAAGGTGGTTCCTCTGCCGATCGATCTCGGGCCGTCCACGGAACAGGTCTATCTGGAGATGTACGGCACAGGTATCCGAAACGCCAAGAACGTCACTGTGACGGTGGGCGGCATGAGCGTGCCGATGCTATACGCCGGGGCCGCGCCGGGATACCTCGGAGAGGACCAGGTGAACATCGGCCCGCTGCCGCCGGCGCTGGCAGGGCAAGGAAACGTGAGCATCGTTTTGTCGGCGGATGGACAGCAGGCGAACATTGTCACAGTAACCAT
>JBEKKO010000211.1:0-2535 GCA_050010695.1 Bryobacteraceae bacterium | reverse complement strand
AGCATTTTCATCGATGGTGCTGCAATTGCACGCAGCGGCAGGGGGGCCCATGCTGACGTCCGTCAAACACGCCTTTCGGGTATTGCGCAAGGACCCTGGCTTCACTGCCGTGGCCATCTGTTCCATGGCCATCGGTATTGGCGCCACTTCGGCCATGTTCAGTTTCGCCGATGCGATGCTGCTGAGGCCGCTGCCGGTGATGAAACCGGATGGCGTTGTCTCGGTGAGAACCGCCGGTTCGTCGGCGTTCGGCAGCAGGACGGCAATCTCCTACCCGGACTACGTCGATCTACGCGACCGGAACCGCAGCTTCGATGGCCTGATGGCGGCTGGCTATGGGGAGTTCGGTTTCAGCCCCGATTCCGAGACGCTGCCGCAGATGAAATTTGGCCTTTTTGTTTCGGGCAACTTCTTCCGCGTGCTGGGCGTGGAGCCGGCGCTGGGCCGCGGCTTCCGGCCCGAGGAAGACCAGGCCGAGGGGCGCGATGCGGTAGTCGTGCTCGGCCACGATTTCTGGGTGAGCCAGTACGGTGCCAGCCCGTCCGTTCTCGGCTCTCAAATCCGCCTGAACGGGATCGAGTTCACCGTAATCGGCGTGGCGCCAGAGCATTTCACCGGTATCGGCGCCATGGTCCGGCCAGCGCTGTTTATTCCGCTGGCGATGTCACCGCGCACGGGGCAAAATAGCCTTCTTGTCAAGCGCGATGCCCGTTGGCTACCGTTCGTCAAGGGCCGGTTGAAGCCGGGTGCGAGCTTGTCGCAGGCCCAGGCCGATGTTGCCCAGATCGCGAAAGAGCTACAGCAGACGTATCCTCAAACCAACCGCGATCAGCGACTCAAGGTGGAGACCGAACTGCAATGGCGCGTGGATCAATCGCCGCCGACCGCGGCCATGGTTGCGATGCTGGGCGTGCTCGGTCTCTGCGTGCTGGCAGTGGCCTGCGCCAACGTGGCCGGCCTGTTACTGAGCCGGTCCCGCGCGCGGTCGCGTGAGATTGCGATCCGGCTCGCGATTGGCGCCGGGCGCGCGAGCCTTGTACGGCAACTTCTGTTCGAGAACCTGCTGGTTGCGGTTGCAGGTGGCTTGGGGGGAGTGGTGGTTGCCGATGCCGGGGCGCAGTTCTTCAACACGATGCCGATTCCCTCCGACGTACCGATTGTTATTGGCGTCACGACTGACCACCGGGTGCTGCTGTTCACGCTGGCGGTTTCCATCTTGAGCACGCTGTTATTCGGCCTGGCGCCGGCGCTGCGCGCAACGCATCCGGATCTGGTGCGCGGGTTGAAAACGGCCGACGCGGATAGCGGGGGCAAACAGAGATTCTGGGGCCGGAACACCATTGTGGCCGGCCAGGTTGCCCTGTCGCTGGTCCTTCTGACGATCTCGGCGGTTCTGGTGCAGGGCTTCCGCGACCAACTGACCGGGGGGCCGGGCTACCGCACGGAGCGGCTCTTCCTGACCAGCTTCGACACGGGACTGGCTCACTACTCGGATGACCAAACGAGCCAGTTTTACAGGAACCTGCTGGAGCGGACGCGAACGGCGCCGGAAGTGCGGTCGGCCGCGCTCACGTCGGCGGTTCCCATGGGCCTCAGCGGAGACAATGTGGAGATTGCTCCGGAAGGCTTCCATCTGCCACAAAACCAGCGGACACTTTCGATACCTACCGCCTACGTGAGCGACGGTTATTTCGGTACCCTGGGCATACCTGTCCTAAAGGGGCGCGGATTCGAGGAGTCGGACCAGAAGGACACGCCCCTGGTGGCTGTGGTGAACGAGCAGGCGGCGAAGCATTTCTGGCCGAAAGGAGACGCGGTTGGCAAGCGGTTCCACGTACAGAGCGCCGACGGGAAGCTGGTACAAATTGTGGGCATCGCCAAGACGGCGAAGTACGTCTGGATTGCCGAGCCGCCGCTCGACTACGTCTACATGCCCATCCGGCAGAACCCGCGTCCCGATCTGACGCTGGTCACCGAGTCGAACGCCCAAGATGCCGCAGCGCTGGCGCCGGTGCTCCGCGATGTGGTGCGGAGGCTGGATGCGGACATGCCCGTATTCGACGTGCGCACGATGCAAGACCTTTACACCCAGCGCGCCGCCAGGACTTCGAACATGGTCGTGGAGACCGTGGCTGGTCTCGGTCTGATGGGCCTGATCCTGGCGGTGGTGGGTCTTTACGGCCTGGTGGCTTACTCGGTGAGCCGCCGCACGCGCGAGATTGGCATTCGGATGGCTCTCGGCGCAGACCGATCGAAGGTGATTTGGATGGTGTTGAAGCAGGGGATGCAGCTTGGTGTAGCCGGGGTCGCGGTCGGGCTGGTGGCGAGTTTCTTGGCCTGCAACGTCCTCACCTCCCGCCTGTGGGTCGCCACCTTTGACCACGTGAACCCTCTGCTGTACGCGCTGATCGCACTGCCGCTGCTGGCCATTACGGTGCTGGCAGCATGGGCTCCGGCGCGGCGAGCGTCGCGGGTGGATCCGATGCGGGTGTTGCGGGACGAGTAGTTCCTTCGGGCGTGGCCAGCCAGCCGGGG
>JBEKKO010000210.1:0-3095 GCA_050010695.1 Bryobacteraceae bacterium | reverse complement strand
GCCAACGGCAACTGGCTGGGCGTGCCCACGCCGCAGATGATCCTGAACACCTGGAACGTGGAGAACCAGTTGATCTCGAACGGTGCCGTGGACGGCAGCGGGAATTTGCTCACCTACACCTACGATCCGTGGGGCAAACGCGTGCTGCAGTACTCGGTGTGCGCACGCTGCTCCCAAGGATCGGGCACGCTCTATTTCTACAGCATCACCGGGCAGCGCCTGGGGTCGTACCAGCTCAATGACTACCCACCTGAGTACGGCGGGATAATCGCCCTGACTCCGATGTATATTCCCCAGTATTTCGGCAGACGGATGCTGGTGGCGACGGACCGGCTGGGCAGCGTGCGAAACAGCCAGAACGGGAGCATGGCCTATTTCCCCTGGGGCGAAGAGCGGACCACGACCCCGGACGGCACCGACAAATTCGCGACCTACTTCCGCGACGCCACCAACAACGGCGTCGGCCAGGACTACGCCAAAGCCAGATACTACAACAACAACTTCGGAAGGTTCTGGAGCGTGGACCCGGGAGGGATCGCAACGGCGAACCCGAAGAACCCGGGGAGTTGGAACCGGTATGCGTACTCGCGGAACGATCCGGCGAACTTTCGCGACCCCACCGGCTTGGACGACGTTGCCGATGGCGGCGACGACTCGGACGAGCCAATATTTTCGATAACTGTCTGGGGGAGCCCTATAGGGGTATCCATCTGCATGATCAACCCCGGAGCCTGCCAGTCAGACCTTCGGGAGCGGGGGTAACAGTGCTCCGATATTGAACGGAGTAATGAGGGATGAGTGGTACGCGGGGTTGGCTCTTGCGGACCAACTCTTGACAAGCGACCCCAAGTGCGCAGGTCTGTTTGGCTACGTCGGGTGGTACGGCAACGATTCGCCTGAACCGCTGGCGGTCCTGTCACAGATCTCCAACTCTTATAGCTTCGGGCCGATCAATTCCTCTGCCGGTACGGTGACGAGCGCGACGACGACCGGGACCGGATCTACGTTTATCCCGGCAGGGGCTGGCGAGATACAGGTTAATACCAGTGTCACCATCAAACTCAACAACACAACCAATGGCGCAAGTTTCGTTACGCCTAACAACGTCTACAATTGGGCCATAACTATTCTTCACGAGTTGGGCCATGCCTATTGGGATCTGTACGGCCCCGGAACGTCCTTGATACAGTCAGACAACGTCGCAACCAACACAAATGCCCAGAACCTCCAACTGAGTCAGGCTAACACGGCCCTCGTCCAGCAAGATTGCCCACCACCGGGAAATTGACGAATGCCCAGATTCGCGATGCGAGCCAAGCTGATGCGGCCCTGGCCAAGAAAGGCGGCGAATAGTGCGTGCTCCGTTAACGATTCTTTTGGGTGGTGCCCTCTGGTTTTCTTCAGCGGCGCACGGACAGGGGCCGCTATCTGTCTGTGACCTCATGATCCGTCGGACCGAGCTCAGCGGCAGCATGGTGACCGTTCGCGGGACCGTTGGAGCGGGAGGACACGGTATGTTCCTGCGGGCGCCCCGAGACTGCACATTTGAGCTTGTCACCCGTGGGGTCGTTTGGCCTAACACCATCAACCTGACGTATCCCGACAATAATTCAAAGTCTCTGACCGACCACGCAGATTTCAAGGTGGATTGGAAGGCGATCCGGCGAAGCGACAATGAGATCCTTCGATCTGGATACGACGCGAGGGTGGACCAATTAGTCGCAACGTACGTCGGCCTGTTCGTGACCTATCCAGACCTTGAGCAGCGCGTAAGCCCCGGCATGCCTGGCGCGCTGAGGCTCGGGTTCGGGCCCGCCGGGCTCGGGGCGCCTGGCCAACTGCTGATAAAGACGGTCAAGGATGTTCTCGTTGTCCACTGCTTACAGTCGCGATCTGAAGATCGCCGCCATGCGCGCCTTGGACGCCGGCTCTGCCACCGGTGAAATTGCGCGGAAATATCAACTGAGCCCGAAACTGCTGGAACGCTGGCGTGGAGAGTGGCGCGCCAGAGGAGAGTTGGCGTTTCCGGGCAGTGGCCGCCGGGGAGTCGACTTGCCGGCGCTCGATGACGCCCGCCGGATCGCCGAGTTGGAGCGCAAGATCGGCCAACTCACCATGGAGAACGATTTTTTAAAAAAGGCCTTGCAGCATTTCAGGGATTATCACCCGGCGGCCGTCGCCAATGGCGCGGATGTCTGTTTGAAGAAATCCAGCAAGGCAACTCGAAAGGCCAGGCCGTGAGCGCGCTGTGTCAGATGACCGGCCTGAGCCGGGCCGGTTTCTATCGCTGGCGCGTGCCACGCCAGGCCACACCGGTCGAGATGGAACTGCGCGATCAGATGCAGAAGGTCGCGCTGGAATCGCCGGCGTACGGCTACCGCCGAGTCACCTGCGAGCTGCAACGGCGCGGCTTCGCGGTCAACCACAAACGCGTGCTGCGGATGATGCGGGAGGACAACCTGCTGTGCGTCCGGGGCCACGCTTTCACCCTCACAACCGACTCGCGGCACAACCTGCCGGTTTACCCGAACTTGGCGCGCGAGATCAAGCCCACGGCGATCAACCAGCTTTGGATCGCCGACATCACTTACATTCGCCTGCGCACGGAGTTCGTCTATCTGGCGGTGGTGTTGGATAAATTCTCGCGGCGCGTGATCGGCTGGGCGCTGGGCCGCACATTGGAGGCCGAACTGGCGGTCGCGGCGCTGCGCATGGCGCTGATCGAGCGCGCTCCGTCGCCCGGCCTGGTGCATCACTCCGACCGCGGCGTGCAGTACGCTTCGCACGCCTACACCGACATGCTGAAGCAGCACCACGCCACCATCAGCATGAGCCGCAAGGGAAACCCGTACGACAACGCGGCCTGCGAGTCATTCATGAAGACGCTGAAGCAGGAGGAGGTCTACCGCAACGAATATCGCGATTTCCACGACGCTCATCAAAGTATTGGCGAATTCCTCGATCGCGTTTATAATCAAGCACGGCTGCACTCGGCTCTCGGGTATGTTCCGCCCGCCGAGTTCGAGAACGGCGCTTCGCAATGAGATGGGATTGTCATCGCACGCCGCAGTACGGGGGCGCCGCCCCTGCGACCC
>JBEKKO010000209.1:0-2799 GCA_050010695.1 Bryobacteraceae bacterium | reverse complement strand
ATGCGCCGCCAGCCCGATCCTCCCGCCGGATACATTCGGGCCGCGAGCCGGCCTGTTAGCAGGATAAAGGCCACTACAACCAGGCCGACCAGGGCGCCGATCACCAGGCTGAACACGAGCGACAGCTGGTCTTCGCTCTGTCGCAGCCCCTCCAGGCTCCGGCTTAGCCTCGCGGTCCAGGACGGTCGCCGATTACTATCCATCCGCAGCTTCCATGGAGAACCCGGACCATTCAACCCCTCGTTGCGAATCTCTCATCAATCGTCTCCGTGCCGCGAAAGTACCGACAACTTTAGGCGGCCCGCGGGGCGCATCGGCGCCCAATCTCGCCCTGCCGATCTACGATGCTATTCTACTCCGCAAACCGAAAAGCATGTGCCTGCGAGAGAGGTCGAAGCACTAATTTGCTTGCGCAAGCGCCACGATGTCGACGCGGCGATTGCGCTGCTCCCGTACAGGTTCTGAACTGCATCGCTTTAGAGGAGTCGGCGATGCCTCGGCTGCTCGTGCCATTATACAGCCAAGTCTGGGCGCCACCGCGATAGATGCAAGGAGAATTGAGGGCGCTCTGGAACGCCATTTCTCCGTCAAAGAAATCGCAGACTCGTGGGGCCTTTGCGAAAACTCTGCCGCGAGATCTTCAAAGGTGAAGCCGATGTTGTTCGCATCCAGCGGCCCAAATCTCGGTGGAAGCGCGCCTACACCACACTAAGAATTCCGGAAAGCGTGGTCGAAAGGGTTCATCGTAGGATGTCTGTCGTGGTTTGACTTCGAGTGAAGACGCCAGGGATAGACCCACCTTCAATCACTTGACGCTCGATAGAGGAATTCGAAGCAAAGTTGAAGTGTCGTCAGATTCGAAACCACGCGAAGATCGCTTTACAGGCGGTCGTGGGGCTCGGGTTCCACGTCCGGGATTTCGTTCAGCGCTCGCTCAAACTCATCCCTGCTGAAGAGCTTGGCGCGCGACTCGATGTACTCCCGGCTGGCGAGGCGATTCGCGACCGCGACGGAGACGAACTCTTCCACCGACACGTGATCCCTCGCTGCGGTCTCGACGGCCTTGTTGTACAAATCCTCGGGTACGGTGATGCTCTTGCTCATATCCCCTCTCCCCCTATTGTCCTCAAAAACTCGCGCGGTGTCATCACCCGGACGCCAAACCGCTCCGCGCCAGCAAAATGCCTGACATTGTGCGTGACAATGGCGTCCGCGCGACCAGCCACGGCCAGTTCCAGGAGGAATTCGTCGCCGGGGTCCGGGAGAAATGGCCGGAGCCGGAAGTAAACGTCGGTTTCGCGGCCGGCGAAGCAGAATGCGCGGATGATCGCCTCGACGGTGCTCTCGGCAATCTGCAGATGTTCAGCCTCGCGTTTCCCGACCGCCTCATATTCGAGAATGAGTGGCACTGAGATCAAGGGCACCCAAGTTTCGCCGATCTGGCGCAAGATGGCGATGGACGCGCCGCGCCGGGATCGCAGCGCGGAGATGAATACGTTGGTATCCAAGGCAATCGAATACATGAGGAGGGCCGTTGACTTACTTGGCCTGCGCCTTGCCACCCTCGATCACGCCGAACGTCTCCCAGGTCTTGGCCACATGAGACTTGAGGATCTCCTGGCGCGCCGGAACCCAGGAGGCATAATGCTTCTCCGTGATCCGGACGCTGCTGTGACCGAGCAGAATGGAGACCTCCTCCATCGGCACTCCCTTCTTCAACAATTCGACGGCGAATGTGTGCCGGAACCGGTGCGGGTGTCCACCCTGGATCTTGGCTTTTGTGAACACCTGGGCGAGCTTGCGACGCCAGAGATCGCTGGCCGTCTCCATACGGAGGGAATGCGGGCCGGTGAACAGGTATTGGCCGTGCCGAGGCTGAATAGACCTGACCAAGCTCATCACAAAAGGAGGGAGCGGCACGTAGACGTGGGTGCCGCTTTTTTGCGTGTAGAGGAAAAGGTCGTTCTCTTTAAAGCGTTCGAGGGTGAGCATCGAGGCATCGCCGATGCGCAGCCCGGAATACCGGAGCACCAGTACAAACGCGACCAGGTCATCATTCGTGCAACCCTGAAGTCGAACTTGCCGGCAAACCTCCATAATACGTTCGATCTCCGCCGGCTCAAACGGCAGCTTTTGGGTGTCGCGGATATTGGCTGGTCCGCGGACGAGTCTGGCTGGATTTGTCCCGATCCAGTCGTTCTCGCTGGCGAATCGGAAGAATGCCTTGACGCGTTCGAGTTTTTTCAGCGCCGTGCGTGGACTGAGCTTCCAGGAATCGCGGAACTCACGGAGCGCCTCCCCGTCGAGTTGCTTCATGTACAGAAGGCCTTTCTTGGCCGCGAACTCCTCCAGGTGGCGCAGCATCAAGCGATACTTGCGAAGGGTGGACTCGCCGAGCCGCCGTCCCGACTCTGCGTCTTTGAGGAAGTCATTCTTTGCCTCAAGGATCGTGATCGGCTGGGCCTGCACCTCCTCGGGCAACGGGTCCCACGAACCGCGTGCCTCTGCCTCCGCGACCCGCCGCTGGGCCTTCTGCCAATTCGAGGTGTGAAGGCTCTGGCGGAGGAAACGATCGCCGCACTTGCCTTCTACATGGATGTGACAAGAGCAGCGCCGGTACGTCCGGTCGTGTTTCGATTTCTTCCCGGAACAGCGCGGCCCGTGGAGGCGGAAGATGCTGAGCACTCTCCCATTGTACCGGAACGAGGCACGAATTTATTACGAAGTTTTGTGGGCCATCTGCTAAGTTACTGACGCTTAAGCAGATATTCTGGCGGTGAGGGTGGGATTCGAACCCAC
>JBEKKO010000208.1:0-2875 GCA_050010695.1 Bryobacteraceae bacterium | reverse complement strand
CCGGGGACCGCCCCTCCGGGTAAACAGATTCTGAAGGCCGGCGTCAGCGAGGTCATCGATCAGGGGAAGGAGGTGGTAGTGCTGTTTTCCGTGGTAAACGTGCAAAACCACGCGGTCGAGCTGATGCCGCCCCAAGTGCAATTGGGGGGGAAGGTGAAGAAGGGGACGATTGTGCGCCACTCCGTCTGGTCCAATTCCGAGCAGTTGCCCGTGGAAGACTTCCGCATGAGCCAACGGCGGATCGGCCCCGGCGAGCGTGCCGATGGCGTCTTGATTTTCCAGCGACCGAGCTTCAAGCAGTCCAACGAAACCCTGTTGCTTCAGGTGGCCGATTCCGGAGCAGTCGACCGGCCGGCCCTGGCGCCGATCGGTTTCGGAATCAGCCGTCTTCGAGAGAAAGGAGCCGAATAGCATGACACCGGAATTGAACAAGACCGAGGGACCAACCGACGGCGCCGAGCCGGCCGCAACGCAGCGTATGGACACTGGCGCGGCAGAACAACCCGAAGCGACCGAACCTGAAGGGACGAGAACCGGTTTTAGCTCGCTTCGAGAGGCATATGTGCGTGCCCGGGATGGGCGCAAGAGGGGCCAGCCGGAGAAGCAGAGCAGAACCGCCAAGAGCGTAGACCGAAGCAAAGGTCTGTTGGTTCTTGCCGCCGCTGTCATCATCATGATCTTCGTGTTTCTGGGCCTGTTTTCAAGTTCGAGCGGTACGAAAGACCGTGCCGCGAACCGGACGAAACCGAGTCTTGGCAGGCCGGAGATCACAGCTACCGGAGCGGCAGAAAACCACGGGTCTGTGACGCCGTTGCTGAACGCGGATACGAGCGGGCAGGAGGGGAACACCGATCAACTCAGCGCCGACGACGTAAAGGCGACTGGGCGATTCCGCCTGCGGCCCCAGCCGAAACCTGGAGATACGCTTGCCAGTATCCCGCCCATGGATCCGGCTCTGGAGGCGTATCGCCAGGCTCAGGCTGGCTACCCTGCTCCGCAGCCTCCGCCGGTGACCGCAAGCGCTCCGGCTCCAGCGCCGCCGCCACCGACGCCGGCCCATAACGAAGCAGATGCGCTCAAGAAATCCTCGCTGGTATTCGTCGGCAACAACTCCGGCGCCACCGCGAGCGTGGTTCGGCCAGTGTCCATGACGGCCGAGCCAGCGCTTCTGGAAAGAAGAGCAACCGCTCTGCTCCCGAACGGCAGCCGCCTCGTGGCACGGCTGCAATCCGCCGTCAGCACTGCGGTCAAGGCACCCGTGGTTGCAGCGATCGAATACAACTATGAGAGGGATGGTGAGATCATCATCCCGGCGTGGGCGAAAGCCTTTGGGGAACTCCAGCAGGCGAACAGGAACGGCAACGTTGGGATTCACTTCCATACGCTGCAGTTGCCGGACGGAACTACAGAGAAGATTGACGCAGGGTCGATGAGCCTCACCTACGGCCCGCTCAAGGGTTCTGTCTCCGGCGGCAACACGGTGAAGCGGATCCTGGTACGTTCCATGACGGGGGTTGGGACGATGGCGGCCTTCTTGGTCGGCGGGCCGGGTGGGTTTGGAGGGGCCAGCGGCCAGCTCGACAACAGCATCTTATTGCGCGAGCGCATCGCGTCGAATGCCGGGCTTGCCGGGGAGCAGGAGATGCAGAGCCTTGCCTCGAACGAAAATATCGTGGTTTCGGTGCCCGGAAACACGCGGTTTTTCATTGTTTTGCTGGAGGGGAGCGGGGAGAAGCCGCCCGCCAGAACCGCCCCGACAGGCGCCCGCGACATAGGGCAGTTCGCCGTGAATGGAACTTCGCCGTTGCCATCTGCGCAGGAACTCCGAGAATTGATTGAGCTGAAGACGCAGATCAACCGGATGTATCAAGACGTGGCGGCCACGCGGACGGCCGGATCCACTGGACTACCTCAACAACAGTAGACCTCCCAATTTGAAAACCGTGCCCCACAACACCGGCCCTCCTCCCAAATCGCGCCCAATCTGCGGTAAATTGGGCGCAGGGGAGGGGCCCGTGCACCCGGGACACGATTCTCGGATTGCCGACTCGTTGGCATCACGCCTGGAGCCTATCGTCAGGCGCCTTTCGCGCGAACACGTCACCATCGGAATCATCCTGCTGGTCCTGGGAGTTTTCGCGCTTCAGGTCAGCCCGTGGCTGGCCTGGTTTACGATTGGGAGCGGTCTTCTCCTGCTGACCTGGCACGCCCGAATGCGGGGGACCTATCGCGGGTTGCTCTACTTCATCGCGTTGCTCCCCGTTCTCCATTGGTTCAATTCGATTAACGAGTTTCTGTTCCACGAAGACGCGGTGACCGGAACGATGCTTTCACGCGACAGCGCGTCTCCGCTCGAACTGATGTATGGGCTGGTTTTTGCGCTGGTTGCCGTTGGCGGCCTGATCTTCGTAATTCGCCACCGGCCGCACGGCCATGGCATACAAGCCGCCGCAGGGCGATCAGGCAGCCGGGATAACGCTCAACCCCGATGGTCCAACGTCCCAGCACGGACGTTTGCGGACGTCGGCGGACTGGACGACCAAAAGAGGCGCATCAGCGTGGTCGTGCAAAACCGTCTTTATCCCGAGAGATTCAACCAGCATGGCGTGGTTCAAAACGGCATTCTCTTGTATGGGCCTCGTGGCACGGGCAAGACCTTCCTGGCCGAGGCGACGGCGGGCGAGTTCAAGATCAACTACTGGTACGCGAAACCGACCAGTCTAGTTGAACGCTGGATCGGCGGCAGCGAGGCGAACATCCGGGATACGTTTGCTCGGGCTTACGCACACAGGCCGGTGTTGTTTTTCCTGGACGAGATCGATTCGATAGGCACCCAGCGCCAACAGTTGGGCCGAAATGATGACGTTGGAGGCGG
>JBEKKO010000207.1:0-3145 GCA_050010695.1 Bryobacteraceae bacterium | reverse complement strand
GGAGATGGAAGGTTTGGACGTCTCCCAGCACGGTGAAGAAGGGTATATCTTCGAATCGTAAAGTCCCAGGAGACTCATTCCATGAAGAAGATCGAAGCGATTATCCAGCCGTTCAAGCTCGATGAAGTGAAAGAAGCGCTGAAGGCCATCGGTATCGATGGCATGACCATTACCGACGTTCGCGGCCATGGCCGGCAGAAGGGCCATCGCGAAGTGTACCGGGGCCAGGAGTACAATGTGGACCTCCTGCCCAAAGTGAAGCTGGAAATGGTGGTTCCGTCGGGCCGCTACGAAGAAGTGTTAAAGACACTGACCGCTGCCGCGCGCAGCGGCAAGATCGGCGATGGAAAGATTTTCGTCTTCGAAGTCGCCGAAGCCGTTCGCATCCGCAACGACGATCGTGGGGAAACCGCTCTCTAGCATCGCACCCAGTCCCGCGCCGCCCGTGCTGCTCGACACCGGCGACGCGGGCACCGCTCTGGCCGAACGCTCGGCGCAGGTCGACCGAACGGTTTCCGCCGCGGCGGCCCAGATCCTGTTTCCCGCGTTTCCCACCGATGGCCCGGCCCTGGTGGCGGTGGGCGGCTACGGCCGGCGCCAGATGTTTCCCTATTCCGACGTGGACCTGCTGCTGCTGTTCCGCACCACCCAGCAGGCCGTCGAGCGCAAGGACGCCATCTCCGCTTTCCTCCAGCAGCTTTGGGACGCCGGCCTGCGCATGAGCCATTCCGTGCGCACTCCCGAGGAGTGCGCCGAGGTGTACGACCAGAACACCGAGCTCAACATTTCCCTGCTCGACCAGCGCTACCTGGCCGGCGACCGCGCCCTTTACGCGGTGCTGGCCGCCAAGTTGCCGCGCTTCGTGCTGGCCAATCGTGACGCGCTGGCGCGCAACCTGGCGCGGCTTACCCGCGAGCGCCACGCCAAGTTCGGCGACACCATCTATCACCTGGAACCGAACGTCAAGGAAACCCCCGGCGGCCTGCGCGATTTTCAGCTTGTGTGCTGGCTCGAGCAACTGCGGAACACCGGAAGCCAGCGGCTGGGCGTGGCCGCGCCTCCCGCCGAACTGGAGCAGGCCTTCCGCCACCTGGCTCGCCTGCGCAATTATCTGCACTCGACCAGCGGCCGCGATAACAATATGCTGGGCTTCGAGGCGCAGGACTTGATCGCCGAACAGGCCGGCGCCGCCGACACGGCCGCCTGGATGCGGGAATACTTCCGCCACGCCCGCGCCATCCATCGCGCCGCCATTCGGCAGCTCGAGATCGCCGAGGCGCAGAACAGCGGGCTTTTCGCCTCCTTCCGCGACTGGCGGTCCCGCCTCGGCAACGCCGAATTCAGCGTCCACCGCGAACGCGTCCACGTGCGCGAGCCGCAATCGCTCGATACCGATCCCGGCATGGCGCTGCGCCTTTTCGAATTCGTCGCCCGCCACGGCATGCGGCCTTCCGCCGACGCCGAACAGCAGATCGCCGCGCGCCTGCCGCGCCTGCGCGCGCACTTTGCGGGGCAGCCGCTGTGGCGCGCCCTGGAGCCCTTGCTCTCGCTCCAGCACGCGCCGCTCGCGGTTCGCTCCATGCACGAAACCGGCCTCCTCACCGCCCTGTTTCCCGAACTGGCGGCCACCGAATGCCTGGTGATTCGCGATTTCTACCATCGCTACACCGTGGACGAGCACACCCTCGTCGCCATGCAGAACGTCTGGAACATTCAGGGGCCGTACAAAGACCTTCGCTCGGAAGTGAAACAGCCCGCTCTGCTGCTGTTCGCGCTGCTATTCCACGATGCCGGGAAGGGTTCGCCCCATGAAGGCCATGTGGATGCCTCGCTGCGGCTGGTCCACGCGGCGGCCCACCGCATCGGCATGCCCGACCAGGACCGCGAGACGGTGATGTTTCTGATCGGCCGCCACCTGGAGCTATCCGCCACCATGCACTCGCGCGACGTTTTCGACCCGGTCACCATCGCCGCCGTCACGCGCCAGATGGAGACCGTCGAGCGCCTCAAGCTGCTCACCCTGCTCACCTATGCCGATATCAGCGCGGTCAATCCCACCGCCATGACGCCGTGGCGGTCTGTCCATCTGTGGCAATTGTACCTGGCGGTTTATAACGAACTGACGCGGGCTCTCCAGACTGACCGCATCGAGCCCGAGCCCACCGGCTCGCCCGAGCGCATTGCGTTTCTGGCCGGATTCCCCACCCGCTACCTGCGCACCCACACCGAAGCCGAGATCGACGAGCACATGGCGCTCGATGCCCGCGGCCGCGCCACCGGTGTCGCCGTCGATGTTCGCAAGCTCGATTCCGCCTGGCAGTTGACGCTGGTCACCACCGACCGTCCCGGATTGTTCGCCGGCGTGGCCGGAACCCTGTCCAGCTTCGGTATGAACATCGTGCGCGCCGAGGCTTTTTCCAATCGCCGCGGCGCCATCCTCGATACCTTCACCTTCGAAGATCCCCTCCACACGCTGGATCTGAATGCTAGCGAAGTGGAACGGCTCGCCTCCGTGGTGGAGCGCGTGCTGGCCGGGAAAGTGGATGTCCGCCAGTTGCTGCGCAACCGGCCCAAGGCGTCGCCACCCACCAGCAAGTCTGCCATCGCGGGCCGCGTTTCGTTCAACTCCGAAGCCAGCCAGACCGCCACGCTGGTCGAGATCGTGGCGCAGGACCGCCCCGGCCTGCTGTATGACCTGGCATCCGCGCTATCCGCCATTGGCGCCAATATCGAAGTCGTTCTGATCGACACCGAAGCCCACAAAGCGATCGACGTATTCTACGTCACGTCGCAAGGCGGCAAGCTCACCGCCGCGCAGCAGTCCGCCCTCGGCGAAGACCTGCGCCGCGCCTGCGCCCCGGTATAACAACGCATGTGGGGCAGGTTGTTAACCTGCGCGCCGATTGCCAATCGGCGCAGCCGGGCAAAGCCCGGCCGGTGTTTTCCCTCGTTCGCAACCTCGGTCACCACCTTTCTTCTCAACTAACTCAATCACTTAGCCCTCAAAACCCTGGACACACGGGTTATCCTTAAGTCAGGACTGTGGCGCTAAGCTCCGCTGCTAGTCTGTTCTTGTTGGCCAACAAGCGTTGCACTGAAGTGGTACTGAACTTCCGGCGCCCGTTAACGGCATGCGGGGTCCCCT
>JBEKKO010000206.1:0-3219 GCA_050010695.1 Bryobacteraceae bacterium | reverse complement strand
GCGCTCTTCCTGAAAACACATCGGATCGGTAGACCCCGATGCCTTGAAAATCCCCGCCCCGAAGGGGCGGAATACTCACTAACCGAGAGCGCTCCCGCTCCATTTCACGCTGAACCGGAACACCACGTCGTCTTGTCGAAGTCTGCCGCGAGAAACCAGCACGTTTCGTCGGGCAGGAGTGGGTACACGCCAACCGTTTCCTTGCCCAAGAGGTGGTCCTCAATGACGGCGTCGGTCAACGGGAGGAACTTGCGTGTCTTCTGGTCGACTTTCTTCCGATCCTCAGGACGGGTTTTGTTGATGGCCTTCCAGTCCTTTACCACCACCGGCATATATCCGTGCCGACCATCATCATTCTCCCATCGCCGCGCGTAGACATCTTCTCTCCCGCGAAATAGGCTTCGAAACAGCGAGATTCTCTTTCTGGCTCGCTCTGCCTTGTCCACCGGCGGTGCCGTCTCAATGGTTTTGGTTGGAGGCGGATTCTCAGGCGCCAGTTGCGGAATCGGGATGCTGTGAACCGCAAGAAGTCGCCGCAGACGAGCATTTTCCTCCCGGAGACGAATGTTCTCCTGCTCTGGCGGCTCGAATGATAGAGGGTCTAAACCGTTCTCGGTCATACCGCGTTCACCGCTCCGTGCGACGTGTCAGCACTCCCTTGAAATACTCCTGCACCCCCGCAAACACCGCGGCGACATCAGTCGGGAGCCCACATTCCTCGGCCAGCGCCCGGAATCGTCCCTGCCAATCCGGCGGAGGCGGGACCAGTTCCAATGGAAGCGCATGAGTCTTTCTTCTCTCAAATGTCAGACGCAACGTCTCCGCAACTCGCTCCGGTTCAAGTTCGCCCGAGCCAATCAGCAGCGCCAGGTCAATGAGATCCTTCACTCTACTGTTGGCGGTCTCCCTTGGCAGCGTGTACGCATGAAGTTTCTCAGCCCACTGCTGCTCTCGCGAAATCGTCTGCACCAAAGGAGCGCCAATCCCGGCAAAGCCGAGCCAGTCCCGGCACTCGATGACCTCCACTGGCTGCATCACGGCGTCACCAATCCCAACGTCCAAATGAAAGCGTGCGAAGACCCTGCCGTCCATCGTCGCTTCCACGCGATACCGGGCGCCACCGTACGGTGCGGCATCCAGATCCATAACGGGCGGTCCGATGGTGTAATCGAACCAGTCGCCGAGATCGAAACTGGCCGCCACTTGCAACCGTCTCCGAACAACCTGATTGGCTTCAACATCACTGGCGGCTAAGACCTTCTGGATCGTCAGGTCGATGTCGATCGTCGCCCGGGCAGTTTTGAAACGAAGCTCCAGCGCATAACCACCCTTCAAGGTCCACGGAGCCGATTCGAGCCGGAATAGCCGCGCTAACAGACGATCGAATGCCACCTGTCGCCGGAGCCGATTCACCTGTACGTGTTCCATTTCGGCGACCTTCCCGAGTCGGACCTCCAACGCCCTCCGGAATGCTTTCGCCGTGGCGTACTCACGCGGCATTGATTAGGCCACCCGCCGAAGAAGATCTTCAAAGACTCTCTGGGCGGGAGCACTTAGCTTTACACTCTTGGTTTGATGGCGGTTGATTAGACCGCGATCCAGCGCCTGCCTCAGGGCCTGCCGAAGAAAAGCTCGTTCGACGGTATCAGCCTCAATCAAATCCAGAATCGTTCGGAGGGGACGCGTACGCTTGAACCCCTGCGCTGACTGCACATCTTCATCAGCCAAGTCCGCATAGTGCAGCACGAGAATGCCGGGAATAGCGCTGTTCCGCCGAAAGCGGGTCGGGACGGTCATGTGCAGCTTGGCGGGGTTAAGATCGGAGAGTTCGTAAAGGCTCAAGGCCGTTTGGTGGCTGTAGACTCCTTCGGTCACCTCATTGCGATTCTTCGACCACAGCGCCCACTTCACCAGGTCAGGATATTCCGCTATTGGAAACAGGGCGAGCCTGTAGATTCCTCGATGTTCCCGGATCCAGTTCCCAACCTGCACATGGTATGGGTGGGTATTCTCGGCAAAGCCGGCAGCCTTCGCCTGCTTGGTAGTGAAGAATCCCTCTTGCGCCTCGGCGACCTCGAAAAGCCGCCGTTCCGATTCACGATGACATCGTGGCATAACACAATCCTACAATTAAACAGATGCTTTATTCAAGCCGACGCTGACGGCACTGTGTCTCAGATCCGCACTCCCGAAAGCATGTACGAGATCAACCTCGGTGAAAACGACCCACCCATTTGCCCACCCACAGGTGTATTTTTGGTGTCTGAATTGAATTTTCCTACGAAAAGATTTGCTCTGTAATCAAGGAGTTGCGGAAAGAGGGCTGCCTCCGGAGCAAAAGGTCGGTGGTTCGAATCCACTCGGGCGTACCACATTCCAAAGGACTTATCACTGGACTGGCAATAGGCGAGTACACAACAGGTACACAACAACAACGGGAGATGAGTTGATGTGTAGCGGTTGTGCCCGCGCTCGTCAACTGCTTTTCCGTAGCACAAGCCCGTCACGCGAGTGGAGAAGCGTTCGTGCAGGGGGAATGGAATTGGGCGGCTAACGAGCTCGGCTACGGGCAATCTCTGCGTGTGCTTTCATCTGCCTTGCTCACCCGTTTGCTTCTTCAGGATTTCTGCTTCCAGTTCCACGGCCGCCTTCTTCACGGACTCTGGGATGCTCTGCTGATAGTACGTCAAAGTCGTCAACGGATCGGCATGTCGCATTTGCATCTGAGTATCCTTGGTGTTTGCTTTCTGCCCAAAATGCGTCGCGCACGTCCGGCGCAGTGTGAGAAGGTCGAGGTTCGGGATGTCTGCCTTTTCTGCTGTCGGCTTGAGAATCCGGTTTCGATAGTTGTTTTGGCTGATCGGAGACAAACCAGCGGATCCCCGCCGCCGCGAAGCGGGGAACAGCCAGTCCTCGCAGTTACCGGCGGTGCGTTCCATCCAGGCATTGAGTTCCGCCATCAGATCTGGCGGCACGTATACGTTAGCGGCTGATTCCTTTGTCTTCGTTTCCTTGATCCGGCCAGAATCGACGGCGACAAGCCCTTCCGGGCAACATCCGCGAACACCGTAGCCGGGGAGACTACGATGACCGCGGAGTTCCACGTACGGCAGTTTGTGTTTCGGCTTGTGATGTGGGTTAATTACCATGAAGACAGAAGGCGCTGACGGTTGCGAACAGAATCCATGGATGTTCTGAAACAGCTTTTTGAGCGGCATT
>JBEKKO010000205.1:0-3443 GCA_050010695.1 Bryobacteraceae bacterium | reverse complement strand
TGGCCTTCACGGCCTTTTCCAGCTTGTGATCCTTGGCGATTTTCGCGGTTGTAGCCATCGTTCCTCTTCTCGTCCGGTTACTGCCGGAACGGCATCCCCATGTGGCGCAGCAGGGCCAGCCCTTCGGCGTCGGTCGCCGCCGTGGTGGTGATCGAAATATTCATGCCCTTGGTCTTTTCCACCTTGGAATAGTCGATCTCCGGGAAAATCAACTGGTCCTTGATACCCAGGGTGTAGTTGCCGCGGCCATCGAAACTCTTGCTCGAAACGCCGCGGAAGTCGCGCACGCGCGGCAGCGCCACGTTGACCAGGCGGTCGAAAAACTCGTACATGCGGTCGCCGCGCAGGGTCACCATGCAGCCGATCGACTGGCCTTCGCGCAGCTTGAACTGCGAGATGGATTTGGTGGCCTTGGTGACAATCGGCTTCTGCCCGGCGATCTGCGCCAGCTCGGCCACCGCGCCATCCATCAATTTGCCGTTCTGGGTGGCTTCGCCGAGGCCGATGTTGATCGAAATCTTTTCGATCTTCGGCACCGCCATGGTGTTCTTGTAGGCGAACTCCTTGGTCAGCGTGGGAACCACTTTTGTCTGGTACAGCTCTCTCAAACGTGCCGCCATAATCTCTCCGCTACTTCTTATCCAGGGTCTGTCCGCACTTGCGGCAGACCCGCGTGCGCCGCGACTTGCCGCCGGCGATTGGATCCATGTGATGGGCCACCCGCGCCGCCTTGTTGCAGCCCGGGCAAACCACCAGGACGTTGGAGGCCGCGATCGGGCTCTCGCGCTCGGCGATGCCGCCCTTGATCTGCTTGGCGGGGTTGGGGCGGGTGTGGCGCTTGATCATCATCACGTGCTCCACCAGGATCTTGCCGTTGTCGCGGTTCACCCGCAGCACGCGGCCGGTCTTGCCCTTATCGCGCCCGGAAATCACCTTGACGGTGTCTTCTTTCTTGATATCGATGCGGACCGGCTCGGCCGGCTTCCTATGTGCTTTTGCCATCAGATTACCTCGGGGGCGAGCGAGACGATCTTCATGAATTTCTTTTCGCGCAGTTCGCGGGCCACCGGACCGAATACGCGGGTGCCCACCGGCTCGCCGGTTTCGTTGATGAGCACGGCGGCGTTGGAATCGAACCGGATGTAGGTTCCGTCCTTCCGCCGCGTCTCCTTGCGCATGCGCACGATCACGCAGCGCACTACTTTGCCCTTCTTGACCTGCGACTCGGGAGTGGCCTCTTTCACGCTGGCGGTGACTACGTCGCCCAATCCGGCGCGCAGGCCCAGGTCGCCGCCGCGCGGCAGAATGCAAGAGAGCTTGCGCGCGCCGGAATTGTCGGCGACTTCGAGAATCGTTCGCATTCCAATCATAAAATCAGCTCCAGTAGCGGCGTTGGTCTTCTTTACCCGGCGGCACCGGCCGCCGGCGCCTGCTTACACCTTCACGTCCAGTTCCGCCGGCTGCACGGCCACCTGCGCAGCGCGGCGCACCACTTCGGCCAGCTTCCAGCGCTTCAGTTTGCTCAACGGGCGGCATTCGACGATGCGCACCACATCGCCCAGCCGGGCGGTCGACTCTTCATCGTGCGCGTAAAACTTCTTCCGCTTGCCGATGATGCGCCGGTAGAGCGGATGCGGCACGCGGCGGCTCACTTCCACCACGATGGTCTTGGTCATCTTGGTCGAGACCACCTGGCCGACCTTCTCGTTCTTGATGCTCCCCTGCTGCTGTTCGGCCATCCTATTTCTTCGCTCCCGGCGCCGGTTGCGCCTGCCCGGCCCCCGCCAGTTCCCGCTCGCGCAGCACGGTGAAAATCCGGGCGCGCGTCTTCCTCATGCTGCGGACTTTTTTCAACCCGTCCATCTGCCCCATCGACATCTGAAAGTGGAGACGAAACAGTTGCTCTTCCATTTCGGCGAGCTGGCGATGCAATTCCAGATCGTCCAGATCGCGAACCTTTTGCGACTTCATATCCTTACTCCGCGTTCTCCCGGGAAACGAACTTGGTCTTGATGGGCAGCTTGTGGGCCGCCAGCCGCATGGCATCCTGCGCCGTAGCGCGGTCCACGCCCTCCATCTCAAACAGAATCTTGCCGGGGCGAATCACCGCCACCCACTGCTCCGGCGCGCCCTTGCCTTTACCCATGCGGGTTTCGGCGGGCTTCTTGGTGATCGGCTTGTCGGGAAAAAGGCGGATCCAGACCTTGCCGCCGCGCTTGATGGAGCGCGTCATGGCGATGCGCGCGGCCTCGATCTGCCGGTCGGTGATCCAGGTGCATTCCATCGCCTTGAGACCGTATTCGCCGAAGGATATGGTGGATCCGCGCCAGGCCTTGCCGGTCATGCGCCCGCGCTGCTGCTTCCTGAACTTGACCTTCTTTGGCATCATCATGGCGGTTTGCCCTCGTCCCTATTTCTTCTCGCCCTCGCCGGCCGGCGGCGCGGCGGTCTCCGGAGCGGCGGTTTCGGCCGGTTGCGGTTCGGCCTCCTGGCGCGCTTCGGCCTTCCAGGAAGGTTGCTGCGGCGACATCAGCGGCGGCAGAATCGGCGCCGGAGGCCGCACGGCCGGACGCGGCAGGTCAACCGGAGGAGCCTGGCGGGCCGGGCCGGCAGGTTCCGCCGCAGCGGCAACCGGCGCCTCATAGGCGCGCTCGGGCGGACGCTCACGGCCGCCGCGGTCGCGGTCACGGTCGCGCCGGTCGCGGCCCCGCGGCTCGCGGCGCGGCTCCGGATCCGTCAGCGCGCCTCCCCGGCGTTTGCTGAGATCCAGGATGTCGCCCTTATAGATCCACGTCTTGATGCCGATCACGCCGTACGTGGTGTGCGCTTCGGTGAAACCGTAGTCGATATCGGCGCGCAGCGTGTGCAGCGGAAGCTGGCCTTGCAGGTACCATTCGCTGCGCGCTATCTCGGCGCCGTTCAAGCGCCCGGAGACGCGCACCTTGATGCCCTTGCAGACGAACGGGCCGGTGGCGAACCGCATCGCCGTATCCACCGACTTGCGCATGGCGCGGCGGAAGGCGACGCGCTTTTCCAGTTGCAGCGCGATGGATTCGGAGATGAGCTGGGCGTCGAGTTCCGCCTTCTGCACCTCCTGGATGTCGATGAAGACCTCGCGGTGCGTCTTCTTCGCCAGGTCCTGCTTGAGCTTTTCGATCTCCGTGCCTTTGCGTCCGATGATGATGCCCGGCCGCGAGGTGCGGATGGTGACGCGCAGTTTGTTGCCAGGGCGATCGACTTCAATCGAGCTGACGCCGGCCGACTTGAGCTTTTCGGTCAGGTCCCGCCGCAGTTCCACGTCTTCCTGCAGCAGTTTCGAGAAGCCGTGCTTGGCGAACCAGCGCGAGCGCCATGGCTTGTTGAATCCCAGCCGGAAACCGTACGGATGAACTTTCTGTCCCATCTATGCTTCCTTCTCCGCCACCCTGATGACGATGTGCGCC
>JBEKKO010000204.1:0-3554 GCA_050010695.1 Bryobacteraceae bacterium | reverse complement strand
TCGGGCAAAGGCAGCCCTGCGAGACACTGGCGCCCGGAATATCTCCTCCGCCTCGGAAACTTCCGCCGACTATGGAACCACGGATAAGCCGACCGAGAGGGCGCCGGTGGCTGTCGCGGGTCAGAAATAGAAAGTGCCTGTACCTCAAAGGGAACGACACCGCGCGGGACGTGTCGGCTGGTTGCGCGCGGCGGTGTTGGGCGCGAACGACGGGATCCTTTCGACGGCCAGTCTGGTGCTCGGTGTCGCGGCTGCGCATGCGACTCACGGCAATGTAATGATCGCGGGGGTCGCCGGCCTGGTCGCCGGGGCTATGTCGATGGCGGCAGGCGAATACGTTTCTGTGCATTCACAGTTCGACACCGAACAGGCCGACCTCAACTTGGAACGCGTGGAACTGAAGACCGACAGCAAGGGCGAGCACAAAGAACTGACGGCGATCTATGTCGCTCGCGGGCTCGAGCCCCGGCTTGCCAAACAGGTCGCAGAGCAACTGATGGCTCATGACGCCTTGGGCGCGCATGCCCAAGACGAACTCGGCATCTCCGCCACTTTCAAGGCGCGTCCGATCCAGGCTGCGTTGGCGTCGGCCGGCAGTTTTGCGGTCGGAGCGGCGATGCCTCTCGTGGTCACAGGCGTAGCCCCGCAGACAAGTCTGATCCCCCTTGTCGCTGGAACCTCCCTGCTGTTTTTGGCGCTTCTGGGCGGCTTGGCTGCGCGCGCTGGCGGTGCAGGTGTGACTGTGGGCGCACTACGCGTCACTTTCTGGGGTGCTCTGGCTATGGCGGTGACCGCGGGCGTCGGCGCACTGTTCGGAACCTGATCTGCACCAACTGCCGGTTCCGTGCATATTCTGCACCGGGCGCCAATGGAACTCCCGGTCCGGCATAGCGCCGGCTGCCCCTATAGGTCGACTCGCCGCTTTGGCCCCGCGCTTGCAGTTATGCCTCGCGAAGGAGCAAGAAGATGCTTTGGACAATCTGTGTAATTCTGCTGGTTTTGTGGGCGTTGGGAATGGCAGCCTCCTACACCGGCGGCGGGCTGATTCACCTGCTGCTGATCGTTGCGATAGTCGTTATGGTAATTCGCCTGTTTCAAGGGCGCAGGATTGTCTAGTTCACGAGACACATCCAGCCGGCGCGCACCAAGCCCTCGACTGGGTATCGGATTGCTACTTAACGAAACAGGAGCGTGAAAGACAATGCCTTTAATCAACATCGTGATTGTGCTGATCGTCGTCGGCGTCGCGTTGTGGCTGATCAATAACTTTATCCCGATGGCGCATAGCATCAAGACAATTCTGAACGTAGTGGTTGTCATCGCGGTCGCCGTTTGGGTCTTGCAGGCGGTTGGAATGTGGGGGCGAGTAACCAGTTATAGATTGAACTGAAGCATGCGGTTCGTCTTATGCGTCCAGTGGTCCAAGAGGAATAGATCGAGCCATGCGTTCGATATTCGTCATCGGTATAGTCCTTGCGATTCCTCTAACCCGCCTCGCTTAGCCCTTTTTCGATCTGAGTGTGAGCGACAAACTCAGCTATCAGATCAGGCAGTCGAGTGGTCCATTGACGCTCCTTGAGGATGGGGTGTACGCCTGATTCCTGCAGGGAGTCGGTACGCCTTGCGGACGAGTGGTATCCGGGGCGGCTCAACACGGTGCGCCTCGGACTTTCCGAGGGTTCTCTTCAACTTGGGTTCGCTTTGGCCAGCAACCTGGCGTCCGAGTTCGGACCGGATCTCAAACGGAAACCGTGATTGGCCGCGCATCAAGCGGCAGAAAAAGGACGAGTCCAAGTCTGCTGCTTCGCCCTGGCAGTGAACCAGTAGTGTATTCTTTCCATCGTGAGGAGAATGGATCAGCGGACTCGCGCGGCGGCGGCCATAGGCGGGCTGCTGGTGTTTGGAGCGATGGCGTATCCGCTGGTGCGCGGCGACGCGATCGAGTTCGACCTGCCGGTGCGGGCGGCGATCCACGGCTGGGCGTTTCCGGCGCTGACCGCGGCCATGCGTCTGATCACGATGCTGGGCTCGGAATACTTCCTGGTGCCGCTGGCGGCGATTCTGGTGTGGCATTGGGAGAGGCGCGGTGAGCGCAAAGCGGCTTACCTGCTGGTGGCCGGGAGCCTGAGCGCGGAAGTGGTGGCGCAGTTGCTCAAGGCGCTGATCCACAGGCCACGGCCGGAACTCTTCTTTGGGCTCACGCCCACGGAAACGTATAGCTTCCCGAGCGGGCACGCGTTTGTGCCGACGGTGTATTTTTGGATCCTGGCCGGCATCCTGGCGCCGGGCGCGCGGTGGCGCGCAACGGTGGTGGTGATAGCGACGGTCCTCGGATTCTCACGCGTGTATCTGGGCTACCACTATCCAAGCGACGTGGTGGCAGGCTGGGCGCTGGCAGTGGTGTGGCTGACGCTGTGGGCCATTGTCGCAGGACGCCGCGCGTCTCCCCCTACTTGATGATGGCTGCCGCTCGTTTCTCCGGTGAATGATGCTTTCACCGTGCCGCCGGCGGCTCCTGGTCGGTGGGAATTCCGGCCAGGGAGCGATAGAATGCAACAGCCCGGTTGATCGAGGAAGACCCATGGCCCGTGGCCAGGCGGCTCGCGTTCCGTCCGGTGCGCGCGATGTTATAGTAGCG
Source organism: Bryobacteraceae bacterium (assembly GCA_050010695.1). GTDB lineage: Bacteria > Acidobacteriota > Terriglobia > Bryobacterales > Bryobacteraceae > Bog-375. The sequence goes on along the minus strand of JBEKKO010000204.1, from coordinate 916 downwards.
CCAGACGTTGTCGGATTCGCGATCCAGAAAGTAGACCGACTGCACATCACCCGGATGGAAGAGCGTCACAAACGAATAGCGCATGACGCTTACATTCTCGGTGTCGAAAACAAGGCGGTCTGCCGAAGCCTCTGCAATGTGCATTCGATAGACTGCCGTACCAGAAAGATTATCGGCCTGTTCCAAGTAGAGTCGCGTGCCTTCCTTCATCTCAACGGGCGGGAAGTCTTGGCGGGGGCGACTGGACTGCGAACCGGTTAAAGCGTGGGCGCTCACAATCAATGTCCGCCACTGCTTGTGCGTGGTCGACCAGTAGCGCATGCCCGCTAGTTCTGAAATTGCCCCGATATGGCGAAGCAAGCCCTCTTCTCCCGAGGTATAACGGAATCGCGCGACAGTGGTGACCAGCGTGGAGAAGCCCATGTCCGCCCAACCGGTGCACGCGGGTGGTCTCCAGTCGTGGCCGAAATCAGACTCGCTCCAGAACTTTACGACGGGTGAATCGTCAAGCGCAGGATAGGGCGGGACGGGGTCCTTTCCGCAGGGCGGCTGGGGCCCCAGTTGCGCATAGCAATACGCTTGGCAAAGGACCATCAGCGAAAACACAAACCGAATCATTATCTCCACCGCTCTTCGAGTGTTAGCGTTGCACGTGCGTGGCCGCGTGCAATCGGCCAACACGCCCGTAAGCCGACTGCGTAGGCAACCGCCTCCCTCGGCGGCGACGCGGCTTGGCCAAAGCGCGCCGTAAAAAAGGCGCGACGCGGCCTCCTGGGCCGAGGTAAAATAGGACCTAATGCCCCGACTGCCAGCGGTTCCAGGCCGGATCCTCATCGTTGACGATGAGGAGCGACAGCGTACCGCCTTGGCAGCCATGCTTGCCCCGTCTGACTTTGAAACGCAAATGGCGGCCGAC
>JBEKKO010000203.1:0-3581 GCA_050010695.1 Bryobacteraceae bacterium | reverse complement strand
TGGATACCGACGGCGTGCAGGACGGTTTCGATTGCCCGTTGACCCGCGCGGTTTCCTCCGCCACCCGAATCCCCATCATCGCTTCCGGCGGCGCCGGCAAGCCGGAGCATTTCGTGCGCGTGTTGACCGAGGGCTGCGCCGACGCGGCGCTGGCGGCCTCCATCTTCCATTACGGAACGTACACCGTGAACCAGTTGAAGGAGGAACTCGACCGGCACGGCATTCCGATGAGGATGAGCGGATGATTTTCCCTTGCATCGATCTGATGGGCGGCAAAGTGGTGCAACTGGTGCAGGGCCGCGAGAAGGCGCTCGAAGCCGATTCGCCGGAAGAGATGCTGCGCCGGTTCGCCGCGTTTCCCCAGATCCAGGTAATCGATCTGGACGCCGCCATGGGCCGCGGCTCCAATCGCGACCTGGTCCGCCTGCTGGCCGCGCGGGCGGTCACGCGCGTGGGCGGCGGCGTGCGCACCGTCGAGCGCGCGCGGGCCCTCGTCGAACAGGGCGCGCACAAAGTGATTGTGGGCACCGCGGCCTTCACTCCGCAGGGAATCGACGAGGCGTTCCTCAGCGAACTCGGCCGCGTCATCGGCCGCGAACGGCTGCTGATCGCCGTGGATTCGAAGGGCGGCCGCATCGTGGTCAAAGGCTGGCAGGAGGCCACCGAGTTCACCGCCGAGCGGATGCTGGGCCTGCTCGAGCCTTACTGCGGCGGCTTCCTGGCCACCTGGGTGGATCGGGAAGGCATGATGCAGGGCACCGACCTCGCCTGGTTTCGCCGCCTGCGCGCAGCCACTACGCTCGAACTCACCGCCGCCGGCGGCATCACCACTTTGGACGAAGTGCGCGCCCTGCTCGATATGAACGTAAACGCGGCGCTCGGCATGGCCATCTACACCGGCCGCTTGAGTCTGGAAGAACTGGCCAAGCTGATTGCGTAGTCGCGACGCCGTTCTTCAGAGTTTGGCCAGCAGTTCCTGTATTTTTTGTCTCTCGTACCCCGAAGGATTGTACTTCAGCGCCTCCACCAGCGCCTGCCGCGCCTGGCTCTTGTCGCCCTTCTGGTACCACGCCATGCCCAGGTGATAGCGGTAGGTGGAAGAGTTCGGCTGCTGCGCCACGTTCCTCTTGAAGATATCGAGCGCCTGATCGCTCAGGTTTTTCTTCAGGTAGATCCACCCCAGCGTATCGGCCACCTCCGGGTACTTGGGCAGCAATTGGGTGGCGCGCTGCGCCCTGGTGAGAGCCTGATCCAGGTCGCCGCCGTGTTCGGCGATCAGAAACGCGTCGTTATTCAGACTGACGCCGTCGTTGGGCTGCAGCCTGATGGCGGCTTCGTATACTTTCATGGCCTCGCTCCAACGTTGCGCGGAATCGAGCACCAGCGCCAGTTCGCTCAGCACCGTCACGTCATCGGGCAGAATCTCGCGCGCTTTCTGGAACGCCTGGATAGCGCCGGCGGGATCTCCTTTGCGGCGGTAGGACTCGCCGAGCCGAACATAGATTCGGGCCCGCGCCTTGGAGTCCTTGCCCATCTTGTCGATGATCGCCTGGTAGTCGGCCACCGCGTCATCGAACTTTCCGACCCTCACTTCCACGTCGGCCAGCAATAGCTTCATCTCGGCGCGCTCGGGGTTCTTGGCGAGTTCCTCTTTGAGAGTCTGGATGGCGGCGTCGGATTTGTTCTGCTCCAGATCGCTCTCCACCAGCCCTTGCATCCCGCGGATATTGGCCGGGTTCAGGTCGTAGGCGCGCCGGAACTCGTCATCGGCCTCTTTGTACTTCTTTTCGATCAGGCTCACGCCTCCCAATTGATAGACCACGTCCGGTGAATTGGGGATCTGGGTGCGCAAGCTTTCCAACAGTTGCCGCGCCTCGGCGTTCTTTCTCAGCCCCAGCAGCGCGGCCGATTCGATGATCCTGGCGGACAGGTTCGCCCGGTCGACCGAAAGCGCCTCCTCGGCCGCTTTCATCGCGGATTCGTAATCTCCCCTGGCGATTTCCAGCCGCGCCAGTTCCAACCGGGCCATCACGAAGTCCGGACGAAGTGCCAGCGCTCTTTCGAATTCCTGGCGCGCCTGTTCCAACTCGCCGGCCGCGATCGAGCGGTCGGCCACAGCCCGCGCCTTGTGCGCCATGCCCAGCCGGTAGTGGCTCGCCGGGTTCTTGGGATCGGCCGTCACCGCACCCTGCAGATCCACCATAGCGGCGCCCAGTTCGCCCCGGTTCAGCAACAGGCTGCCCTCCACTTCCTTGGCGAAACTGTCCTGCGGGTTGTCCTTCAAGATCTGGCGGTTGATGTCCTCCGCTTCGGCCGCCTTCCCGCGCGACATCAAAGCTTCCACGATCCGCTTCTGGTACATCGTCTTCCGCTTGGGATCCTGCGATTGGCCCCGGCGGTACTCTTTGGTCGCCGAATCGGTGTCGCCCAACCGCCGGTAAAAGTCGCCCACTACCAGGTATCCATCCGGGAAATCCTTCAGGGTCTTGATCTGCTGCAGCACTCTGAGCATGTCGTCCTTGCGGCCCTGATAGCTGTAATGCATCGCCAGCGAGGTCAGAAAAGTGTACGACTTGGGATTATTCCGATAGGCGAGCTTCAGAGTCTGCTCCCCCGCGTCCATATTCTTTTCCACCAGCACCTGCAAACGATACAGTTCGTTGTAAGCGACTTGAAAGGTCTTGTCTTTCTCGATCACCTGCCGGTAGATTGTCTCGGCTTCTTCGGGCTTGCCCTTCTCGGCCGCCACCCGCGCCAACTCCATCGTAACTGCGGTCTGGCCGGGTTTGGCGGCATTGGCTTTTTCGTATTCGGTTTGCGCCGTGTCGAGTAAGCTGGTGCCCTCGTCCTTGCGGCCCGTCCTGAGGGCCAATTGCGCGCTCACGAAATTGAAATCGCCATAGAGCCGGTGCCCATCGTAGGAATTCGCGTCGCGCGCCAGCAGCTCCTTGATGTATTTTTCCGTTTCCGCCATCATGGCCGGATTGTCGCGGGTCTGTTCCGCCGCCAGATAGATTTCGCAGACCTTGACGGTCGCATCCCAGTGGTCCGCCGAATTCTGAGGCAGGCGCTCGATGGCTTTGTGGAGCTCGTTCACGGCGCCGCCCAGGTTGCCGGTCTTGATGAAAGTGAGCCCCAGCTTGTAGTGGGCCGGTCCCCACAAGCGGTCCTTCTGCAACGCGTCGCCGTACATGATGGCGGCTTCCTTGTACTTGCCTCGGTCAAAGTACCGGTTGCCGCTCTCCAGGTAGCGCCGCTTCACGACATTGGGATCCCGGCTGCAAGAAACCAGCGTAAGCAGCGCGGCAGCGGCAACGAACAGGTGGATCGTGCGCATGATAAGGCCTACCGTTTCTCCGTTTAGTTTATGCCGATCGACGGACAACGCGCCATGCCGGCGTGCCGGACCGGGTAATCCGATCTTATTGTAGCAGCCCTTCCGGTTGGCCTCTACCGAGGCGCCCGTAATCCGTCCGTAGGCCGGCGGCGAAGAAGAACTCAAGCACCCTGGCGGGGGAAATCGAGGTGGCTCATGGTGCGAGCCGCTGCCATCAGCGATAACAGGCCGATGGATAGCCGAC
>JBEKKO010000202.1:0-4084 GCA_050010695.1 Bryobacteraceae bacterium | reverse complement strand
GGAGAAATTGTAGGTCATGTTGAGCGACTGCGTGCCGGAGGGGGCGGAGTTGGTGATGTTGGTCAACTGCATCATCCCGTTGTAGGTGTGGGCTTCCGTCTGCCAGCCACCGGAGTAGTTATAATTGAGCGCGGTCAACTGTCCCGCGAAATTATAGGAAGCGCTGGCCAGCGGGGTCGGCGAGCCCCAAGTCTGGCAGACCCAGTTCGGATACTGAACCCACGTCTGGCAAGTGGATTGCGTCGCCGAGCTGAGGTTGCTCATGGCGTCGTAGGTCATGGTGTTCTGCGGCCCGCTCAGAGGATAATTCAGGCCCGTCATCCTGCCCATATTGTCCCACGTGTAGGTCGCGTAGACATCCGTCGGGGCCCAGGCGGAATTTGCGGCGGCCAGGCGGAGAAACTGGAGGGTCACCCGCCCCGCCTGATTGTAAGAATACAGGTAGAGCAACTTGATTGTAAGAATACAGGTAGAGCAACTGCTGCGCCGAGACCCCGCTTCCAGCCGCGTTGGGGTTTGCGTTCGGGAACTGCACCGCCGCCAGGCGGCCGGCGGTGTTGGAGCAACAACCGGCGAAAAGGGGTCAGCCTGAACCGGCCCGACGCTGGTTGCCGCAAGAACGACGCTTCGCGCCGGCTGGAGGGGTGAAACGCCACCCCTGACCGGGTTCTGCAACTGATTGAAACCAGATTGCAACAGTTTGCAACTCTTGCGAGTTGAAGTAAGAGTAAGACACCATTCCTAAGAGCCGGCGCGCGCAACGCGCTCCCGCAGATGACCCTGTAATAGAGCGATAAGACTTGGGGGAGCTTCGTCAACGAACTTCAGAGACGGGACAATAGCCTGCCGGCGATGGCCAGAGCGTTCCGCGGCCCAGAATGCCGGCTGGGTCCAGGCGGCCTTTCACGGCGCGCATGGCGTCCAGTTGGTCGGCCGTGTATTGAATCTCGAGCAGATGAGCTTTCCTCTTGCCGAGGCCATGCTCGGCGGAAACCGTGCCGCCCAATCGAACGGCGTGGCGGGCGAACTCGAGCAACAGGTCCGACGCGCGGCTCGGATCGGCGGGGTCCGAAAACAAGTTGACGTGCACGTGCGCGTCGCCGATATGGCCGAAAATCACATGACGGCCGGGAAACTCGGCTTCCAGCCGCTGGCGGTAGTAAGCCAGCATCTCGCGGTTGCGCGCGAACGGAACGGCGTAATCGGAATTCATCTTGAGCGCGCCCGAGCGGCGGACCGCTTCGTTCACCAGTTCCGGCAGGGCGTGGCGGAAGCGGCGGAAACGTTCGCGGTCGGCGGCGGAGAGCGCGAACCAACTCTCTTGCGCATTGGCGCCGGCTTGTTCGACGCGCTCGAGCCAGCGATCCACCGCCGGATCGTCGTCGCCAGACAGTTCCTGTTCGACCAACAAGGCGGCACGCGCGGCGGCTGGGATTTCGGGATGGCGCTGGCGCAGCAAATCGAGCGAAGGCCCGTCCAGATATTCGAGCATGCGCAGGCCGGCGGCCGGGCGCCAGACTTCCACTGCGTCCAAAGCGCGGCCGTCATCGTCGAAGAAAACCACGCCGCCCATCAGCGCCTGGGGCGCGGGCAGCAGACGCAGGCGGGCCTCGGTGACCACGCCGAGCGTCCCCTCCGAGCCGGCGAACAGATCGATCCAATCCATGCCGGGGCGGAGCGGATACCCGGCCGTGTTCTTGGTGACCGCGGGAAGAGGGACCGTGCCGGGATGGAAATCAATGGCGTCGCCGCGGCTGACGTCCATCACGCGGCCGTCGGCGAGTGCCACCCGCAGGCCTTCGATCCAGCGCCGCGTCGAGCCGTAAAGAAAGCTGCGCGAACCGCTGGCGTTGGTGGCGATGGTGCCGCCCACGCTGGCCGAAGTCTCGGTGGGATCGGGCGGGTAGAACTGGCCCGCACGCTGCGCCGCGGCGTGCAACTCGCTCAGCGGAGCGCCCGCGCCGGCAATCGCCACGCCCGGACGAATCTCCACGCGGCTCAGCTTCTCGAGCGAGAGCACCCAGCCGCCGAACGGCACGCGCGCGCCGGTAAGGCCGGTGCCGGCTCCGGCAATGGTGACCGGCCTCGAGCGGGCGGAAGCCTCGCGCAGGACGGCCGCGATGCCGGCTTCATCCGCCGGCGCAAAAACGCGTTCGGCGTGGCCGCGGTAGCCGGAGGCGTCTTCCAGGTACCGCTCGGGGACCGGCGCGGCGCCGCCGGCCCCAATCAGATCTCCAGGATCACCGGCATGATCAGCGGCCGCCGCGAAGTCTCCTTCACGATAAAGCGTTTCAGGTCGGCGCGGATCTTCTCCTTCATGACTCCCCAATCGGTCTTCTCCTCCTGGTTGGAACCCTCCAAGGTCTTGGACACCACCTGCCGCGCGCGCGCCATGAACTCGGAGCCGTCCTCGGCCAGCGCGAAGCCGCGGCTGACGATCTCCGGCAGATTTTCCACCCGCCCGGTGTGACGGTTGATGGCGATGATGGGGAGCACGATGCCGTCCTCGGAAAGCAGCCGGCGGTCGCGAATCACCACCTCCGGCACGGCGTCGTCGATCGAGCCGGAATCGATGCACACACGCCCCACCGGTACGCGGCCGGCGCGGCGCGCACCGTGCTTGTCGAGTTCGAGCACTTCGCCGGATTCCATGATGAACGAATCCTCCAGGCCCGCGAAGCGCAGGTGCTCGGCCAGCCGCGCGTGCTTGGCAAGCTGGCGGTATTCGCCGTGAATTGGCATGAAGAAGCGCGGCCGGATCAGGTTCAGCACCAGCTTCATCTCTTCCACGCTGCCGTGCCCGGAAACGTGCAGCGGCGGATTCATGCCGCCATACAGCACGTCGGTGCCGCGCCGTTCCATGTGGTCGATCATGCGGAAGATGGCCTTTTCGTTGCCGGGAATGATGCGTGAGCTCAGCACCACGGTATCGCCGCGCTCCACCGAAATGTGCTTGTGATTGTTTACCGCCACGCGCGAAAGCGCCGACATCGGCTCGCCCTGCGTGCCGGACATGAGGATCGCGACTTTGTCCGGCGCCAGCCCCATCACGTCCTGCGGGCGCAGCAGAATGCCGTCGGGAATATCCAGCAGGCCGAGCGAGTGCGCGATCTCCGTCACCGAAACCATGCTTCTGCCGGCGAACGCCACGCGCCGGCCGTATTCCTGCGCCAGGTCGAGCACTAACTGGATGCGGTGAATGGACGAGCTGAAGCACGCCACGACGATGCGCCGCTCGCTGCGGTTGAAGATCTCCTCCATCCGCGGGCGCACCGCGCGCTCGCTCTCGGTGTAGCCGTTGCGGTCGCTGTTGGTCGAATCCGAAAGCAGCAGCAGCACGCCGCGCTTGCCGTAATCGGCCAGCGTGTGCAAGTCGAACAGCTCGTTGTCGGTGGGAGTGGGATCCACTTTGAAATCGCCGGTGTGGATGATGACGCCGAGCGGGGTGGTGATGGCCAGCGCGACCGCGCTCACAATCGAGTGCGTGACGTGGATGAACTCGATCTTGAAGGGCCCCAGTTCGACGATCTGCCTGGGCGCGACCTTGATGAAGACCGGATCCCGCTCCAGTTCGTATTCTTCCAGCCGCCGGTCGACCAGCGCCAGCGTGAAGGCGGTGCCGTACACCGGCACATCGATATCGCCGAGGAAATAAGGCACCGCGCCGATGTGGTCTTCGTGGCCGTGGGTGAGGATGAGGCCGCGGATGTGAGCCGCGTTCTCCTTGAGAAAAGTCAGGTCGGGCATCACCAGGTCTACGCCCAGCAGCTCGGCTTCCGGAAACATCATGCCGCAATCGACGACGATGATGTCCTCCCCGTAGCGGATGGCAGTCATGTTCATGCCGAATTCGCCCAAACCGCCCAGGGGGATTACGTGCAACTTGTGATCAGTCATTCAATAGGGACCGGGCGCACCCGGATCTATCATTCTAGCGTGGCGCGGTAGGGCGGGTGCGAAGCGTCCGTAATCCGTCCGTAGGCCGGCGGCGAAGAAGAACTCAAGCACCCTGGCGGGGGAAATCGAGGTGGCTCATGGTGCGAGCCGCTGCCATCAGCGATAACAGGCCGATGGATAGCCGACT
>JBEKKO010000201.1:0-3838 GCA_050010695.1 Bryobacteraceae bacterium | reverse complement strand
GTCTTCCTGGTGGGCTTCATCATGTTCGGCGTGGCGATGTGGCTCGATTTGGCCTACTTCACGTCGCACGGCCGCAGCCGAACGCTGGCGCGCCGCGCCTCGCGCCTGGTCGAGTTGATGCGTTCCTCGGTGAACGCTAATGACGGCCAGCGCGCCTACCGCTTCTCCGAATTCGCCGATGCAACTCCGGAAGGAAACCTGATCCAACTCCTTGACCGGCGCGGCTCGCGCTTGCTTCCAATTGCACTCGCGCCCGCGGACTTTCCATGGCCTGCGCCGGCCGGCATCAGAGAGGATCGCTATATTGAGGTGGTCTACGAAGAACGGCATTACCGCATTTTCGAGCACCCGGTGACTGTCGGCGGGCAGTCCTACATGATTCTTGTTGGCGGCGGCCTGGAAGACAACCGCCAGTTGATGGCCCGGTTCTCGACCGGTCTCGAAGCTGCCATCCCTGCGCTGCTGGCGGTCTCCGCGCTCGCCGGTTACCTGCTCAGCGGCCGTGTCCTGCGTCCGATCGGCCGTCTCACCAGCGCAGTGCGGTCCATTACCATCGGCAATTTGTCGCACCGGCTTCCCATCGATCAAACGGGCGACGAGATCGCGCGCCTCGCCGAAACCTGTAACGATATGCTGGCGCGCCTGGAAACCGCTGTGGGACGAATCAACCGATTTACTGCCGATGCCTCGCACGAACTCCGCAGCCCGATATCGTTTATCCGCGCAGTGGCCGAGTTTGCGCTGCGCGACCCGCACCTGGACGCGGATGCCGCCGAGGCTTTTCAGGAAATCCACGCAGAGGCTGCCGAAGCTTCGCGGCTCATCGAGGACATGCTGACGCTGGCGCGCGCCGATGCCGGGCATCCCGACCTGGTCTTCGAGTCGGTGGATCTGGCGGAACTGGTGCGGGAGGTTTGCGACAAGGTCCGGCCCTTCGCGGAACTCAAGCAACAAGAATTCCTGATCGCCGGCGCCTCTGACACGATGGCCGGAGTTCACGGCGATCGCTCGCGGCTGCGCCGGCTTATCTGGATACTGCTGGACAACGCGGTCAAGTACACGCCGGAGCGGGGCAGGATCGAGACCATCCTGGAACGAAACGGCGAAGAAGCGCGCCTTAGCATCAAGGACAGCGGCATAGGGATCGCGCCAGAGCTTCTGCCGCGCGTCTTTGAGCGTTTCTTCCGTGTCGATCCTGCCCGCAGCCAGGTGGATGGCACCGGGCTCGGCTTGGCAATCGCCAAGTGGATCGCCGATGCCCACCATGCGGTGCTTTCGGTCGCCAGCGCCGAAGGAAAAGGATCCACCTTCAGCGTGGTGTTTCCGCTCAGCCGTTGACCGGTGTTTCGGTTCGCATCACGTTCGATGAAGCTTTTGTGAAGGCGGTCATTCTTTAGATTGTCTTAAGACTGGGATGGTTCAATGCCTTAAACAGGCTGGGCTGGCGCCCCGTTTCCGCAAGGGGCCAGTTCGCTCAACCAGCCTTGGCCAGATTCAATAGAACCCAGGAGGACTGTATGCGTCGTCTCATTCTGCTAATCGTGCTATTGGTATCCCTATTCCCCTTGACCGCCCAGACGGACCGGGCAACTCTGACTGGGGTTGTAGTGGACCCAAGCCGGAGCGTCGTTCCCGGCGCCAGAATCGTCCTGCAATCGGCATCTACCGGCATTGGATACGTTGCCTTGGCCAACTCGGCTGGTGTCTATACCTTCAGCGGTCTGCCAGTAGGTCAATACACCGCCTCGTTTGCCGCTCCGAGCTTCGAGACGCTTCAAATCCAGACCTTCACGCTCGAGGTGGGTGAGACGCGCACGCTGAACGCCTCCTTGCGCGTGAGTTCCGTCACCTCAAATGTCATGGTGGTGGATGCTACGCCCGACCTGAACGTCGCTTCGGCGGAGGTTGGCGGAGTCATCACAGGCAGCCAGACCGAAGAGCTTCCGGTGAATGGCAGGTATTGGGCGAGTCTGGAGGCCCTGATTCCCGGCGCCATCAGCTCCGGCACCGGCACCCAGGACACCATCCGTTTTTCCGGCCTTTCGCAGGAAGACAACAATTTCCGCTTGGACGGCGTGGATGCCACGGGGCTCAATCATGCATTCGTGAAAGTGGCCGCGCGCATCGAGTTTCCACTGGAGTCCATCGCCGAGTTCAAAGCGAGCAGCGCCGCTTACAGCGCCGATGTGGGCGGCATGGCCGGCGGCCAGATCAGCATGGTCTCCAAAGGCGGTACCAACGATTTCCACGGCTCCGCCTACGAGTACTTTCGCAACAACTTCTTCGACGCCCACGCGTTCGACTCGACCGCCGTCTCGCCGTTCCGCATGAACAACTTCGGCGTCAGCTTCGGCGGCCCGGCGATCCACAACAAGCTGTTCTTCTTCGCCAACTACGAGGCCATCCGGCAAGCGTTCTCGCAGTCCATCAGCGGGTATGTGCCCACCGACGCCTATCGTGCGCAGGTGGCTCAGAAGTCGCCCGCTCTGGCGCCGCTCATCGACGCCTATCCGGAAGGAAGCATCACGACCGCCGATCCCAACGCACTGCTCTGGATCAGCAGCGGCCGGAGCCCGACCAGCGAAGACGGCGGCTTGTTTCGCGTAGACTACGCGATGAGCGATAAGACCGCGTTCTCCGTTCGCTTTAATACGGACCAATACTATAACGTATCGCCGGCCGTGGCCGAGAATACGATCACGACGATGGACACCCCCAACGCCGTGATCGACGTCCAACAAACTTTTTCGCCTGCGATGCTGAACGATGCGAGAATTGGCTTCAACCGCGACAATTACCAGGATGTCGGCGACGGCAAGTCGCTCTACTCGCTCTCGATTACCGGATTCGCCAGCTACACGCTTGGCGATCATTCATGGCGCAGAGACAATTCCTACAGTTTCATCGACAACTTCACCTATACCAGGGGACGCCACACCATCAAAGCGGGCGTGGAAATTCGACGGATGCAGGAAAATAAACTCCACCCCATTACGGAGCAAAGCCTGACCTACCTCAGCGAGACCGCCTTCCTCGACAACCAACTGGACGCCTATACTTACACACCGCCCGGAGTCGTGACTCAAGCGCGCAAGAACCCCTATTATGGATATATCCTCGACGAGTTCAAGATCCGTCCCAACCTCACGCTGAATGCCGGGCTGCGCTATGAATACTACGGCGTGGACTATGACCAGCACAACATCGGGTTGGTTTTCGACCCTTTCTCCTGTGGGATGCAATATTGCCCCCTAGGCACTTCTTTTTACTTGCCGAACACGCATGACTTCGAGCCACGGCTCAGTATCGCGTGGGCTCCCGAGATGTTCCACGGCAAAACCGCCATCCGCGCCGGTTCCGGCATTTTCTACAGCGATGGACAGTTCGGCGGGCTATACGCGGCGCAGACCAATATCGGCAAGTCGTTCAGCCTGGCGCAAGCGACCATTCCGAATTTGACCTTCCCGGTTGATCCTTTTCTGGCAGACGCCAAGGCGAGTCTCAGTTACTCGGGGAAGGACAGGCACCGCAAGGATGTCGCCGTGGACCAGTGGACGTTGTCGATTCAGCAAGAGGTTTCCAAGGACACCATGTTCCAGGTGACCTATCTCGGCACCAAGGGAACTCATGAGTACAGCAGCCAAACGCTGAACGGCATCGATCCGCTCACCGGGTTACGCCCATTCGCCAGCCTGACCACCTCCACCATCGGTTACACGAGCAACCAGGGGAATAGCGATCTCGAAGCTTTGCAGCTAGGTCTGAAGCGCAGTCTCAAAACCGGGCTGCTGGTTTCCGCCAACTATCAGTACTCGCACGGGATCAGCGATGGCTCCAA
>JBEKKO010000200.1:0-4096 GCA_050010695.1 Bryobacteraceae bacterium | reverse complement strand
GATCGCCGCAGTTCCTTCGCTCACCATTACCGGCAACTTGGGCGGCGGTGTGGTGGGTGTTCCCTATTCGGCGACGCTCGGCGCCACGGGCGGATACGGAACCGGCACTTACGCATTCTCGGTAGTCTCCGGCGCTCTGCCGGCTGGCCTTACGTTGTCCGCCGGCGGAGCTCTGTCGGGCGCGCCGACGGCAGTCGGGACATCCACCTTCACGGTGCAGGTCACCAGTACCCAGAGCGGCCAGCCACTCACCGCAACGCAGTCTTTCACCATCACGGTGGGGGTCGCGCCGGCGCCGGCCGTGACGATTACGGGTCTGCCGGATACGCCCGCGCCGGCCACGCAGCCAACTCTGGGCGTGAGCGCCGCCAGCACGTATCCGATCGCCATTCAGGGCACCGTCACCCTGACATTCGCGCCCGACTCCGGTCCGGATGACCCCAACGTGCAGTTCACGACCGGAGGCCGCAGCACCACTTTCCAGATCGTGGCGGGCTCCCTGCTGGCACAGTTCCCCGGCAGCGCTCCCGGTGTGCAAACCGGCACGGTAGCCGGCACCATCACCCTCACGTTGACGTTGACGGCGGCGGGCGTCGATATCACCCCAACGCCGGCGCCCACGCAAGTTCTGGTTGTCGCCAAGAGCGCGCCCGTGATCACCACCGCGACCGTCACCGCTATCAGCGGGGGCTTCAACTTGGTGGTTGTGGGTTACTCCACGACGCGCGACATGGTCTCCGCGCCGATTACGTTTACGCCCACATCCGGCGTCACTCTGGCCAGCAACAGCACAACCGTCTCGTTGAGCCAGGTCTTCACCACGTGGTATCAGAGTTCCGCGTCGGCTCCGTTCGGCAGCATGTTCTCGCTCGAAATTCCGTTCACGATCCAGAACGGCTCAAACCCGCTCGCATCCGTGTCGGTTGCGCTTACCAACCCGCAGGGCAGTTCGGCTGCGGCCACCGCTGCCTTTTAGTTTCAATCCAAGTGCTTGGGTGGAATCTGCACTCGCTGAAGGAAGGCAAGCTGGTTCGAAACAACAACGGCGTTTGCACGAGAGGTCGGACTGCATCGCGAAGTGCCGACAGATTGCCGGTGGAGTCGCCGGCAAGTCTCAACTCAAGAGTGGACTCGCCTTATCCGTGGCGCAGACTGCATATACGCGGAACGGGTCTGGTATGGGCGACGAGGTATTTATATCATTAAACTGGAAAAAGTTGAGTTGTCCACCTGTTGGTGTTTGGTGGTGTACCCGCGTTTCCCTAAATCACCCATACGCTCAATGTGCAGCGTCCGTTCGATGCGAGCGTTAACCGGTGCTATCGTTCACGGTTTTCCCTAAGGAAGTCCATTTGACGAGCCCAAAGAGTGGTTCTGCTGGGTCTACGCGGAAATCCGTGGGTTGCTTTCGGTTGAGGCTCTCATTCACAATTCCTACATATGGCGCCGCCTGACTGGATTCAGATTTCCGAGGAACTGCTAACCGAGTGGGCGCTGAGTTGCGTACACATCGATCATCTCGGAACTCTGATTCAAACAGAGCTGCAGTCGCACGGTGAGCACGCCCGCGCAGTTGATCTCGCAGAGCGCGTTGCACGAAGTGCTTTGGCTCTTTGCAAGGAGCTCCGTCAACATGGCGCGAGAGGCTCCAATGCCCGTATCGAAACACCTCGCCGCATCCAGATCCGCGAGGAACTGGCAAGCCTCTGGGCGCAGAACTGTACCCAGATCTACATTCTCGGAACCCTCATTACGAAAGAGCTACCGCGAGATAGAACGCGCGCCCGTGCAATCGATCTGACCGACCGCGTCACAAGAAGGGCTTGGACAATCGTCAGCGAGCTCATTCAACATGGCGCAAGCCCCCCCGAGGACTGGTGTCCAACCGTCTCTCACCCTAAACTCTAGGGCGTTAGTGGCTTGAACGGCGCCCTTTCACGCGAGCGATATTCGCCATTATCGGCCACTGTTTTCCGGCAGCGAAACGCGAGCCTCGGTTTGCATTTCTTCCCCCAGCCGGCTAGTTCAGTTGGGTGCAGGCACGCGCGGCAGCGCCGGTGCGCCCGGTGCCATCCGTTGGAACAAGGGACGCTCCTTGCCGTCGGATTTCGGCAGCGCTTCGGGGGGCTTCGGAAAAATGATCTTCCACCGGCGGCGAAGGTCATTTCCATAGGGAGTACCCTCCAAATCAAACGCTTCGCCACCCTGCGTCAGTTTGTCCCGCGGTCCCAGGTACAAGTAGGCGTCGGCGGTCTGCTCCCACGTCCCCAACTTCGTCTTGAGAACAGCCATGGCGGGATAGCCTATTACCGGCGACTCCTGCCAGCGGGGCAAACTAGCCAGCCAACTGTCCTTCATCGCCATCAGCCATGGCGCAGGCTGCTGTTCGAAGCGCGCATCGAGATCGTCGTAAGTTCCCACGATGTCACTGCCGGGAAGTATCACGTAAGGCTTCACGAAAGTCTGAATCATTTGTTGTTCGATTGCGCCGGGTTTGCCTTCCCGCCGCTGGAAGTGTCCGCTTCCCATGATCAACAGCGCCTTCCTACGTAAGGCGAGGACGTCGTACCGGACCACGCTGGCGTAGTGCTCGTCGCGGAAGCCCAGGAATGGCGCGATATCGTCGCGGGTTTCGACGCGACTCCAATCGATCGGCGGATCTCCGCACAGCACCCGCAGTTGGCGGTCCTTGGGTAACCCTTGATTAACGGACCGAATCGTGGCGTACAAGCCGTGGTAGGGCGCGACAGCGACGCCGCCGGGGACTCCCACAACGTTCTCCCACGATAGGCGAAGGCGCTCGGCCAGCACGTTCTCGCCTGCGATATAGCGATCCATGGTCTCCTGATAAAGAGAGTTGCAGGTTTCCACAACGATGTCGTTAACGCGCTCTGAAAATCCCGGAGCCGCCACCAGTTTGTTCAGCAGGGCGTGTTCCTGGATGGATTCGTGCATCTCCCCGAGCATCACAATCCGATGTTGGTCGAATAGTTTGATGATTGCAGAGGTGACCTGAGCGACCGGTTCCTGCGCGTTTTGCGATTGGGCTGCGACACGAGGCACGCCCACGGTGAAGGCGATGGAGAAGGTGAGGATGTTGATTGCCGTGATCTTAACGTCCATACTTGGGGGTTTAGACGCCGGTTGCGTTGTGAGTGTTCCCCAAAGGCAGGAAAAGTAACCACCGAGAAGCGTCGCCCCCCCCGATCCAGGCCAGTGTTAATTGGAATTATCGGACACTGTTTTCCGCAGGCGATGCCCATGTGCGCTGGAAGCCGACAGCCCGACTGAATCCGGCGCGAGGTGTCCGGATTTCTTGGGGAACCTCGGCACCGGGCGTGCGTATAAACTGACATGACTCCACGCAATTACGTTGTGGCGGCGGTGGTGTGTGCGGTCGCCGCACTGCCTCTGCTACGCGCCGCCACGCCGACTGAAGAGCACATCGCGCGCGTTGAAAACGGACTGCAGAAGCCTAACCGGCTGAAGGGCAGTCCGGCCGAGCCGATGAAGCTCGCAGCGCGGATGGAGCACTACAAAGTGCCGGGCGTGAGCGTCGCGGTGATTCATGCGGGCCGCGTGGAATGGGCGCGCGGATACGGCCAGCGCGATGTCGAGAGCGACGCGCCGGTGACGGTCGAGACACTGTTCCAGGCGGCCTCGCTCAGCAAGGGCGTGGCGGCGACCGTCGCGATGCGGCTGGTCGAGCAGGGCAAGCTAAGCCTCGACGAAGACGTCAACGCGAAGCTGCGGAGTTGGAATGTCCCGGACAACGAGTTTACACAGACGGAGAAGGTCACGCTGCGGCGGCTGCTGAGCCACAACGCCGGACTGACGGTGCACGGTTTCCCCGGCTACGCGCAGGGCGCGGCGGTGCCGGCGCTCGTGCAATTGCTCGACGGCAAGCCGCCGGCCAATACCGCGGCGGTGCGCGTGACCACGGCGCCGGGCAGTGGCTTCAGCTACTCCGGCGGCGGATACGAGGTGATGCAACTGCTGCTGGAAGACGTCACGGGCAGGCGCTTCGAGGATCTCGCCCGGGAGCTGATTCTCGATCCGCTGGGGATGAAACTGAGCGCCTATGAGCAGCCGCTGG
>JBEKKO010000199.1:0-4359 GCA_050010695.1 Bryobacteraceae bacterium | reverse complement strand
GGATGAACAGTTCGCCGGAATCCACCTCCGCCGCGATAAGTTCCACGGCGACTGGAACTACGAGATCCAGCCCAGCAAACCCCCGCAATAGCGGTCATGTTATTTCTAGACAGGCCCTTAGCGTTTTCCATGAGAAATCGGCCGACGAGTACGAGGATGCGGGAGCGGTGAAGACGCAACCGAGCGCCAAGACTATGGCCCTGGATCCGAATACCGGGAGGATCTTCCTCCCCGCCGCCGAGATACTGGAAACTCCGGCCTCCGATCCATCGAAACGGCCTCAGCGCACCGTAAAGCCAGGCACATTCGTCGTCCTGGTCGTCGGCAATTCACTCTAGGTGTATCGGCGACGATGCGGGCCAACGCTCGATTGAACTCATGGACAATGGGGTCGCGCAGGAAAGTAAGTCGCTCGGCAATCTTTGGGTAGATTCCTCGAAGTCGACTCGAATTCAGGCCACTTTCAGACCATTATGGCCGTTCCCAAATGCTCCAAAAAGGCTCTTTCGAGCGCCACCCGTGCCTTTGGTTACTTACCAACGTCTAGCGAACTCATAACCCAAGGGTCGGTGGTTCAAATCCACCCCCGCAACCAGTACTCCCCAGGGCTCTGGCTGTACTTGTTGTGAAAGCCTTCGGTAATGCCGCTGTTGCGGGTGAAGACCGGCCTCGGGTACCAGGCAGGGCCGCGGGCCCTCTCCGCGTCGTGCCGTCACCCCTTTGCTTTGGAAACATCGTCCCAGGCGTGTTCCAACCGGTGCTGGCCAAGCATTCCAAGTATGTCTCGCTGCAAAACGAGCTCTCAATCGGCGTGGACCAAATGCAGGGAAACTTTGACGGCATGCGCGCGCCGGTCCTCAAGGCGCCGTGTCCCAGCATTAGTGCCACGGTCGCTGTCCGCGGCTGACTGCGCCACACCGATGATCCCCAGACGCGAAACCTTTGAAAACGAGCGTTTGGCGAAGTCGAATCGCAGGGTTTTATTGGCCATTCCCCCGGAAGACCACACCGGAGACCCCAGCCCCGGCCGCTCCTCCCGCGCACAGCCAGCTACAATCAAGGCTCTGCGATGACAAGAACCGCCGCGGTTGGCGTATGGGGCGAGGTTCGCTGTGGATCGAGCGTTGTTCAATCTGAACGAGGAGAGTTGTGGAAGAAGCTAGTACTCCGGCGTTACTCACGGCCTCAGAAGTGGCTGGTGCTATTCGCATAGGTCAACTGTCCGCGACTGAAGTTGTCGAAGCGCAACTCGGTCGGATCGAGAAGTTCAACCCGGCACTGAATGCAATCGTCACGCTCGACGCCGACAACGCGCGTTGCCGTGCGCGCGAGGCCGACCGCGCCATCGCAACCGGGGAGGCGTGTGGACCGCTTCACGGCGTTCCCATCACTCTCAAGGACTCATTTGACACGGCGGGGCTCCGTACTACTAGCGGCTATCGGCCGTTCCGTGACCGTGTCCCCGTTGAGGATGCAACTCCCGTAGCTCGGCTGCGCGAAGCGGGTGCAATCATTCTGGGCAAGACCAATCTACCAGCGTTGGCAAATGGCCTCCAGACTAACAACACGCTGTTCGGTCGTACGAACAACCCATGGGATTTGGGTCGTACCCCCGGCGGCAGTTCGGGCGGGGCGGCCGCGGCCGTATCCGCCGGTTTGTCATTTCTTGAATTGGGTAGTGACATCGGCGGCTCAATCCGGATTCCGGCGCACTTCTGCGGTGTGTACAGTCTCAAAGCAACGGCCGGTCGGATCGCGGCCAAAGGGCATGTCGCGAGCGCGAGGCGCTTACCAGCGCCAACTGGGTGCGAAGCGTTGTTTGAGCTCGCGTCTTTTGGCCCGATCGCACGGTCAATTGAAGATCTCGAACTGGTGCTGCGGATCATCAGCGAGCCAGGCACGCCGCCCCTCACCCCGCCCGCACCAAGGACGTTGTCAGAGTTGCGCGTTGCCTGGACCGATGACTTTGGCGGGGCACCTCTGGATGGCGGCTCACGGCGCCTCATGCACAGCTTCATAGAGGCTTTGACACGGGGTGGGTGCCACGTCGAACGATGTAGCAGCGTGGTGGATTATGTCGAAGCGTGGCGAGTTTCGGGAATCTGCAGCGCTGCAGTCAACACCGTCTTTCAGTCCTTGCCGACGCGATGGGTCCGCCGCGCTGTCTCGCCGCTGCTCCGGCAGTTCGGCCCCCGACATCCCTTGATGCTTGGCTTGTTCACGGGGCTAGCGCTCGATCGGGCATGCCTGCGTCGTGCCCTCGAACAGCGGATACAGCTCATCCAGCGGTTGGAAGAGTTCCTCGGGGCGTGGGATTGCTGGATTTGTCCGGCTTTTCCAACGCCAGCTTTCACCCACCGGCCCGCCAGAGCGTCGATTGAGGTTGCCCGTCAGTCACTGTCACAGCTTGAAGCGAATCTCCATAGCATCATTTTCAACACGACTGGCCATCCGGTCGTGACGATGCCGATCGGCTTGTCACCCGAGGGCCTACCAATCGGTGTGCAGGTTGTTGGAAGCCGTTGGCAGGAAATGGCCCTCTTGAATACTGTGCGTCAGATTGCATCGGTCACACGCGGCTTCCAGCGTCCACCAGGCTACAGACGCAAGATGGCATCCAAGGTAAATCTTACCCTAGGGAGTTAGTACTGATTTTCATGGCCGTCGCAGGAAGCCGCCCTCACTCGTCCCGAAGCGCTCGCATCGGATCGATCCACGACGCATGCCGCGCGGGCGCCCACGCTGCCAGCGTCGTGATTACGAGAAGCAGTAGCGTGATGACGGCAAAGATCAGGGGATTGACCTGATCGAAGGTGAGAAACCAGGTAGCCGACGTCATTGCGCGGCAAGCGGCCACGCTCACCACGAGGCCGGCGACGACCCCGATTGCGCCCAGCTTCAGCCCCTGGCCCAACACCATCCAAACAACCTTGGCCCGGTCCGCGCCGATGGCCATGCGAATACCGATCTCGCGAGTCCGCCGGCTCACCGAGTAGGCCACCAGTCCGTAGAGGCCGGTCACTGCCAGCAGCAGCCCGATCAGGCCCATGGCGGCAACGATCTCGACGGTCATGTTGGGTAGCTTCACGGCGCGCTGTGTATAGAAGTCGTGCATGGTGCGAATGTCGAAGACCGGCATGTCCGGATCGATTCGTTGCACGACCGCCCGCAGCACCGGCGCAATGGTTGCGGCATCCGAGGCATCCGATTCGGCCACCAGCGTCAGCCCGGAATGGGCATGCTGCCGGAAGGGCAGATAGACGACATCCGCGCGCTTGCACGGCATGTCACAGAAGGGTGATTTAACGGCGCAAGCGTCGGCTGTCTATTCCGCCAGCGCCGCCTGCGGCGTCCAATTCTCACGGCCGCTCACACTCTCGAATTCCTCGCGCTTCAGGCCGGACACGCCACGCACATCGCCGCCGGCATAGTGGTTTCGATCGTGGTCAGCGCAGGTCGCTGCTGCTGAACTGGTTCCTGATGCGCAAGGGGATGCTGATTACCGGAGAAGGCGCCGATTCGCTCGCCGCCGACCTGCGCCGCCTGCCTCGCCTGCTGGCGGCATTCTTCCTAGCCCCAGGCGCTGCGCGCTGCCGCGCCGCCCGCGGGAAAGTCTGATGAGCATCAAAACAATTCACCTGACCAACCACTCATCTGCAAGGGGGACGAGTCATGAATTCCGAGCCTGATACTGTCCGCTTGCGGACACTAGGACGCCAGAATCATGATGGCATTCACGCCGCATTGTTACAAATAAATTACAAATAAGATGTTCGGCTCTGAAACTCAAGGGACCGTCATACTCGGCAGATATGGCAGAGGAATTGCTCGCTTCTCTCGCCAGGAGCGGCCCGTTATGTTGACATCCGTCAAGCACGCCTTCCGGGTACTGCGCAAGGACCCCGGCTTCACCGCCGTGGCCATCTGTTCCATGGCCATCGGCATTGGCGCGACTTCGGCTATGTTCAACATGGCCGATTCCATGCTGCTGAGACCGCTGCCGGTCACCGATCCCTATCGCGTGGTCGCGATTAACACCGCAAAGTCGGCGCCGTTCGGCAGCAACACCGCGATTTCCTACCCGGATTATGTCGATCTGCGCGACCACAACCGCACCTTCGACGGGCTGGTGGCTGCTTCCTACGCGAGGTTCGGTTTCAGCCCCGACGCACGCACTTTGCCGCGCATGAAATTCGGCTTCTTCGTCTCCGGCAACTTCTTCCGCGTGCTGGGGGTGCGGCCGGCCCTCGGCCGCGACTTCCGTCCCGATGAGGATCAGGTCCAGGGGCGCAATGCCGTGGTGATGCTCGGCCACGATTTTTGGGTGAGCCAGTATGGCGCCAGCCCGTCGGTTCTCGG
>JBEKKO010000198.1:0-4418 GCA_050010695.1 Bryobacteraceae bacterium | reverse complement strand
GCTCGAAACCTGGACAGAGAGAGAGAAGGTTCCCGAGGTCGTCGGTGTCCCGCCGAGCACACCCGCGGCGGAGAGCGTGAGCCCCGGAGGCAGCGTACCGCTTGCCACTGACCATGTGTAAGTGGAAGGGCCCGCTCCTCCGGTTGCTGTGAACGTTTGGGAGTAAGGTGCACCCACCGTCCCCGAACTGGCGGTTTGCGTAGTGATCGTGAGAACCGGATAGATCACCACCGTGTGCGCCTGGGTTGCAGTGAGTGGCGGGAAATTGGCACCAAGACTGGGGTTGGCGCTGGTGACCTGCACTGTGAAGCTGAATGTTCCCGCGGCCGTTGGCGCGCCCGACACAGCTCCGCCGGCAGAAAACGTAAGGCCAGAAGGCGGAACGCCAGAGGCCACCGAGAATGTGTAAGTGCCAGCACTTCCATATCCGCCCGTCGCGCCGAGCGTCGCCGTATAGGGACTACCTACCACACCGCCGCCCAAATTGCCGGTAATGGTGAGAGGAGGAAGCGCGGCGATCGCAATGCTGAACGCCTGGCTGGTCGTCTGGGCCCCGACAGTGGTGGCTTGGCTCGTAACCTGGACAGTGAGAGAGAAGCTTCCCGAGGCCGTCGGTGTCCCGCTGAGCACACCCGCAGCGGAGAGCGTGAGCCCCGGAGGCAGTGTACCGTTTGCCACTGACCAGGTGTAACTGGAAGGACCTGCTCCTCCGGTTGCCGTGAATGTTTGGGAGTAAGAAGTACCTACAGTCCCCGCACTGGCGGTTTGCGTAGTGATCGCGAGAACCGGATAGATCACCACCGTGTACGCCTGGGTTGCAGTAAGTGGCGGGAAATTGGCACCAAGACTGGGGTTGGTGCTGGTGACCTGCACTGAGAAGTTGAATGTTCCCGCGGCCGTTGGCGTACCCGATACAGCTCCGCCGGCAGACAACGTAAGGCCAGGCGGCGAAACGCCGGAGGCCACCGAGAATGTGTAAGTGCCAGCTCCGTACCCACCCGTCGCGCCGAGCGTCGCCGAATAGGGACTGCCCACCACACCGCCGCCCAAGTTGCCGGTAATGGTGAGAGAAGGAAGCCCGGCGATCACGACGCTGAACGCCCGGCTGGCCGTCTGCGTCCCGACAGTGGGAACCTGGCTAGAGACCTGGACGGAGAAAGAGTAGGTTCCCGAAGCGGTTGGGGTTCCGCTAAGCACGCCCGCTGCGGAGAGTGTCAGACCCGGGGGCAGCGCGCCGCTCGCCAAAGACCATGTGTAAGTTCCAGCGCCCGCGCCCCCGGCTGCCGTGAACGTTTGGGAGTAAGGAACACCCGCGGTGCCCGAATTCGCGGTCGGCGTGGTGATCGTGGGAACTGGATAAATCACTACCGTGTAAGACTGCGTTGTGGCGAGTGGCGGATAGGTGACACCGCTGGCGGTCAGGGTACTCGTTACCTGCACCGCGAAGGTGAATGTCCCCGTTCCGGTTAGTGCGCCCGACAGAGTTCCGCCGGCAGATAAAGTAGTGCCGGATGGCAGAGTTCCGGAGGCCAGCGAAAATGCGTAGGTGCCTGCCCCAAATCCGCCCGTGCCGCCGAGCGCCGCCGAATAGACACTACCCACGATACCGTTGCCAAAGCCGCCGGTTATGGCGGGGGGAGCCGGGGCGATCGCAACGGCGAAGTATTCGCTCGCCGACACCACCGGCCCGAGTTGGGGGATCTGGCTGGAGACCTGGACATCGAAGGCGGGAATATTTGCAACATATGACGCAGTCGTCGGGGTCCCGCTGAGCACGCCCGTGGATGAGAATGCCAGACCTGGAGGCAGCGCACCGGCCAACAGCGACCAAGTGTAAGTTGACTGGCCTGCGCCCCCGCCTGCTGTGAACGTTTGGCTGTAAGGGGCACCCACGGCCCCCGAATTCGCGCTCACCAGCGTGATCGCGAGCGTCGGGTAGATCTGTATCGTGTACTGCTGCGATGCGCTGTAGAGTGGGCCACTTGTGCAGGAGAGGGTGACGTTCACCGTGGAGGTGAATATCCCCACCGACGTTGGCGTGCCCGACAGGGTCAAACCGTTGAACGTAAGGCCGGGCGGCAGATCCCCGGAGTACGAGAATCCGAGACCGGGGCATGCTTCGGATTGGCCTAAGACGGTGATCTGCTGGGAATACGGCGTGCCGAGAACCCCATCGGCAAGAACGGGAGTCGCGATTGTGACCTGTCCCCATAGCGTGAGCCCGCACAGCAACAGGCATACAGTAAGAAGAATCAAGCGTCTCATCGCCGGCCCTCCGGAAGTGCAGCCGCTTGGGCGGGCGGCGGCACGGCTACGATGCGCGGCGCGGCATTCGCGTCGAGCACCTGAAGCGGACCGCCGGCAAGTTCCGTCAGGCGGAACGTCGCGGCGCCCGCCAGCCGGAACAGTCCGGTCGGAGTGCAGGCGCAGTCGAGCGTTGTGGCAGGCCCGCCATTGCGATCGAAGATGAACACGGTGCCATTGCCGGCGGCGGCGAACACGCGCTGGCCGGCCGCATCGGTGTCGGCGGCAATCAGCCCCTGAATTCCATCGCCCTCCGAGGCGACCACCTGGGTCACTGCCGCGCCGGCCGGGTCGGTAATTCGATACACAGTCGAGGCGAGAGTGTCGGTAACCAGCGCTTGCTGGCCTGCGTCGAAAAGCCGCACAGAAGAAACGCTGCGGAACGAGGCCACCAGGCTCGGCGCCGAATTTACCGCAATATGATAAAGCGATACCGACCCGGTTTGGCCAGCGGCCAACAGCACCTGACTGCCCGTATCGTTTACGGCCATAGCCGTAACCGGCGCCGGCAGAGTGGACACGTCGATTTCCCCGGCGATGGCCGGGGCGGCAGGCAGGCCGGTGAGAATCAGTACACGGCCCGCTGCGTAATAAAGGGCCGCTGCGCTTCCGCCGGGACTGTAGGCCATGCTGGCGGGACCAGGCTGCACTCCGTCTAGCGAGGCCGCCACCCAATCACCGCCGGACGCGCGGATCAGCGCAACCGCAGAACCCCTCGCTTTCACTACCAGGGCCGCGTCCTGTGCGGGCGAGATTTCCGCGCGCGAAATCACGAAGCCCACGCTCAGAGGTTCACCTGTAACCGCCGCACCCGGAATGCCGCTGATGGGGCGCAAGGCCCCAGCCGCACGGTCGAAAACCAAACCCAAGCGTGGGCCGCTCAGGCCGGTTACGGTGCTGCTCCCGGCAAACGCCAAACCTACGGTGAAAACTGCTGTCAACGTCCGCCCTACCAAGAGTGTTGTCATTTTGAGCACCTTTTCCGGCTAGTGCGGGGCGCCCACAGTGGGCGTCCCAGCGGTGATTGTCACGGGAGTGATTGTCACGGCAGAGGAGCCGCCGCGAGTGGCGGCCACCACGCCTCCCGCCACGCCCGCGGCAGCAGCGACCAGGATGACCGCCAGGACTTTCCCGGAGATCGTGGCACCGGCCGCCACGGCGGCTGTGGCCGCCGCGACGTTCTGCTGGTTGATGATAGCGTTGGCGCCCAGATTCTTGAATCTCGCTACTACGCGGATCTGCACGTCGCCGGTCGCCTTGTTTGGAACCATTCCCCGCGCCACGGCGTGCCCGGCGTCGTCGGTCATTACGGTAAGGCTGCGAGTGCCATTCGAGAAAACACCACTGGCGCCGTGCTCGGGCAGGAAGAACGTAACCGCTGCTCCGGCGACTGGCTTGTGGTTCTCATCATCCACCTGCACCATGGCTTCTCGCGCCACGCGCTGGCGGATGTTGTTGATCGATCCTTCTCCCTCAAGAATCGAGATGTTTAATTTCGCGGGTCCCTGTTCCTGGGCCTTGACTGGAACAGGCCATGTCTGCAATAGGACAACCTCTACGAGCAGCACGCACAGAGCACGCGCCGCCGCTCCGATTCGAACTTTTGCCCTCATATGTCCTCACGCTCGAAACGATACTACCCGGAATTTGCAATTTGGACTCCTAGATCCGATTCAGTGTACACCCAGCCGCTATTCTTGGATCCTCTGAGTTTCGTTTTTTCGGCTGGAAGCCGCCTTCGCCTGCACCAGACCGCACTTTCGACCTGTCACAAAACGGAAAAACCGTCAAGCCCCATCTTTCCAGCAAGTTTCATGGACACCTCTCAGTCCCCCGCCTCCCTTTCTTTTGGCTTTCCCTGCACACAGATGGTTTTCACTACACACAACCGCCGCCTATCCCGTCGCCGCTGGTAAGGCTGTAGTCCTTCGCGCCATCCAACGCGAAGTCAAATCCGACGAGCACGCGCTGGGCGACTTCCTGTTTAAAGTGAAGGGTGGAACACGATCATCGGCGCGACATTTTTCGCCGTGGGCAGCGCTCTCTTCTCCTACCTGTTCCTGCGCGGCCGGATTATCCCTGTGCAACTGGCTTGGCTGGGGGTCGTCGCGTCG
>JBEKKO010000197.1:0-4876 GCA_050010695.1 Bryobacteraceae bacterium | reverse complement strand
AACCGCCTCGGTCGCGACCCGCTGCGGCTATGCGACCATACCATGAGGGTCGGCGAACGACCCCGATAAGAGGAACTTTCTATTTGGCTGGGAGTAGGAACTTTCTATTTGGCTCCAACACCGCCGCTGCGCACGTGTCGCGGCCAAATAGAAAGTTCCGCTTTGAGCCAAGTAGAAAGTTCCTCTTGACAAAAGAACGCGAAGCAAGGAGCCTGTCCGGTAATGACCGCCGATGAAGTAGAAGAAGCGGTAGGAGCCGTTCAGTTCCGCGAGAAGGTGATTCTGCATCTCGCGCTCTTTTCGGGCTTGCGTCCCAGCGAAATGCTGGCGGTACGACGGCGCCATATTGCACCCGATCGAAGTTCCGTTACGATTGAGCAACGGGTGTACCGTGGCGTACTCGACGATCCCAAGAAACAGCCAATCGCGTAATGTCCCGGAACGCCGGAAACGCGCGGCTGTCATTGAAGCGTCAGGAATTGCGGTAGGCTCTCCGCCGCACCACCGATGGCGCGTGCGAGGCTCAGCTTCGCCAGATTGTGGGCGAAGACACTGTTGATGTAGTCGAGTTCCGCGCCGGCCACCGATTCCTGCGCCTGCACGACTTCCACGTTGTCGGTGACGCCGGCGTCGAAGCGCTGCCGCGTCAGATCCAGAGTTTCTTTGGTTACCTGCACATTCTTCGCGGCAACTTCCACCTGACTGCCCGCGGCGTCGAGGTCGAGATACGCGTTGCGGATGTCGCTTTCGATTTTGCCTCGAAGGTCTTCGATTTCGGCTCTTCGCTCGGTCAAGGCAGCATCGGCCTGTTCGATGTCGCCTTCTGTCCTGCCACCCAGCCAGATGGGAATCCGGAGCGTTCCCACCAGCGTGTAGGTCCCATTCGACTGCGCCGGTTTGGTTCCGATAAGGCCGTAGTCGGCGCTGACGGAGAGCGATGGGAGGCGTTCGGCACGGGCCGCCGATCGCGAGAACCGGGCGGCCTGCGCCTGGGCTTCCGCCGCCCTCAGGTCCGCACGCTTCACCAGCGCCTGTCTTAGCGCCTCCTCCAAGGTGATCGAGGGCACAGCGGAAAAGGGAATCTCTTCCGAAAGCGCGTAGCCATCGCTGGCCGGCAAACCCACCAGCCGCGCGAGGTTGATTTTCTGCTTCGCCAGATCGTTCTGCAAGGAAACCAGCCGCTGCTGTTGCGTCAAGGCCTGCACCTGACTCCGATTCACGTCGGTCTGCGCCAGCAGGCCCACGCTGCGCTTCTGCGACGTCTGGGAATAGAGAGCCCTGGCGGTTTCCAGTTGCGCGCGCACCGATTCCACCCTCGCCGCCGCCGCAATCACCTGCAGATAAGCGCCGCCAACGGCGAACACCACCAGGTCCCGCGCGTCCTCGGCCGAATATCGATTGGAACGTACGATTTCCTTACTCGAACGGTAGTTGTTGAGGGCCGTCATATCGGCCACGGTTTGCGTCAGCGAGGCGCGCAGATCGAAGTAGTTGAACGGGCCAATCACCGCGGGAAGTGAGGACCCGAGACCCGGTATACTTCCCAATCCCTGCGCCTTCAGGGAGAGCTTCTCGTCGAACTCATGCAAGGCGCCGTTCAGGTTCGGCAGCAGCGAACTGCGCGCAACCAGTTGCTGTCCGCGCGCCTGCCGCAACGCCTGCGCCATGCCAACGGCGCCCAGGTTGTATTTGAGCCCTCGTTCGACCGCTTCGCGCAGCGACAACTTTCCCGAGAACGGAAGCGTGGCCGCGCTGCCGACGCTTCCGGCATACGAACCTGACACCTGAAGCGTGGGATTGATGGTGTTGACGCTGGTGGTGGTTCCCGGCACGGGCGATTGGGTAGCTGTCACTGAGCCGTTCTGCACGGTCCGGCCCGACAGTGGCAACTGGTTTACCATTGTGCCTGGCGCTCCGCCAGCCTGAGCGAACGCGCTGCCCGCAAACAGAAAAATGGCGGCCAGCGCGCTCATCCCAACCGTACCGTCCGCAAGTTTTGTCATTCGTCTTGTCCGCCTAGCTGAGCTGCTTCCGGAAGCGCCACACGCTCAACGAAACCAGAATGAGCGTAAACGCGAGTAGAGCGAGGAAATTGGGCCATAAAGTATCGAGTCCGCTGCCGCGGAGCATGCTGCCTCGCGCGATGACGCCGAAATGGTAGATCGGGTTAAAATTCGTGAGTGGCCGCATCAACGGCGGCAGCGCCTGCGCCGGAGTGAGGGCGCCGGACAAGCTGGACAGCGGCGGATTCACGAAAAAGCTCGTCAGTTGCGCCTGTGCCGCTGTCTTGGTGAACGTGGCAATGAACGTCCCAATCCCGATACCGCAAAGAACGCACAAAGCGGCGCCCAGCATCACCAGCAAATAGCCTCCGCGAAACGGCACCTGAAACACCAGTTTCATCAGGCCAACGGCGCCCAGCACCATCAGGCAGAGAAGCAGGAAGAGGGGCGCGATCTTGGCGGCGACAATGGTGTAGGTTCCGGCCGGCGACATCATCAGTTGCTCCAGTGTGCCCGCTTCGCGTTCTTTCACCATCGCCGCGGCGGAGACGATGGAAGCGTTCAAAATGCACAACATTCCGAACACTCCGGTCACCACAAACCACGAGCTGACCAGTCCCGGGTTGTACAGGAAAGCGGGATATAGCAATACCTCACTGTGCGGCTTGGCGCCTACCGGCGCGACCCGCCGAAAATCCGCGTTCAGGCCGGAGGTGCGCAACCCACTGTTGTAGGCCGCAATCACGTTCTCCGCATATGCCTGCGCGATCCTCGCCGTATTGGCGTCCATCGCGTTCAGCAGAAACTGCACCGTCGCTGGCCGCCCACGCTGCAGGTCACGCCCGAATTCGTACGGAATCACGACTCCGGCCGTCAGTTTGCCGCGACCGATCGCATCTCCGAGTTGACCGGCGGAAAGGTAGCTACCGGCCACGGCGAAACTCTCGCTCTCGCTGAGCGTCGCAATCAACTCCCGGCTTTCCGGTGTCCGGCTTTCGTCGACCACGCCCAGCCGCAGATTCTTTACGATCGGGTTCAGCACATAGCCGAAGAACAGGATCATAAGAATGGGCGGCAGGATCAGAGAAATGGTCATCCGGCGGTCCCGGCGGATCTGGCTGAATTCTTTCCGGATCAACGCCACGAACCGGGTGTTCGCGATGCCTTGTATGAATTTGCGCATGTTTGTGCCATCCGAAATAGCTATGCCTTGAGCTGCATCCGCCGCATGGTGAGCCATGCCAGCATGTAAAACACAGCGCCCGTGCCGCCGATAATCAGGATTTCGAGCCACGTCGCGGGCCAGCCCGCGCCTTGCAGAAATGCGTCGCGCACCACGGTGATGTAGTGTTTACCCCACACGAAATTGGAGACCCAGCGGACTCCCGCGGGTATGTTCGCGATCGGAAACAGCAAGCCGGAAAGCAGAAACACCAGCAGGTAGCCGCCCAGCGCCACCACGGAGATGGCCGCTATCTGGTTCGGAATCGCCACCCCGACCATGATTCCGAACGTTGCGACGCAGAAGACATACAGTGCCGTCGCGACCAGGAACGGGACGGGATCGCCGGCAAAGCGCACACCGAAATACGTGAACAGCAGCGCGAGCAGCGGCACGCATTCGGCGAGGCCCACCACCATGAACGCCAACGTGTTCCCGAGCAGGTATTCGTGCGCCGAGATACTGGAAACGTAGACCTGCAGAATGGTGCCTCGCTGTCCTTCCTTCGCCATGGCGAGCGCAGAGAGCAAAGGAACGAACATCGACAGCGCCAGCACAAAAACGCCCGGGCCGAGGTATAACTTATCCGACAGTCCGGGGTTGAACCAGAGCCGAATCGAAGCCTGAACCGGCCGGGGAGCCGGTGCGTTGGCGGCGTTATAAGCCTGTATGATTCGACTCGCGTAACCCGACATGAGCCTGGCCGTGTTCGAGTCCGAGGCGTCCACCAGCAGTTGAACCGGCGTATTGATCCCGCGCACAATGTCCCGTCCGAAGTGAACCGGAATGATGAGGACGGCGTACGCGCCGTGCTGCAAGGCTGGTTCCGGCGATTGCTGCACCGGCCACGCGACGACGTGCAGGGTCACCGAGGCGCGAAAAGCGTCAATCAGGCTGCGTGACGCCGCCGAACCGTCCAGATCCTGCACCACAATTGGAAGGTCGCTCACCGTCAGCTTGAAAGATGTCCCGATGAGAAATACGATCATCACGGGAAGAACCAGCGCCATGGCCAGCGACATGCGGTCCCGAACCAACTGGGTCAGTTCCTTGCGCATCTGTGCCAGAATTCGCCGCATGGGTCACACGGTCAGTCTTCCGCTGTAACTCTGCCTTGTTGCCGCGCCTGCTCCACCACACTGATAAACACATCCTCCAGCGAGAACTGCCCTTCCCGCGCGCTGACGACCTTAATTCCGTCCGCTTCGAGCTTCTTGGCGATCCGCTGCCGGCCCGGCTCGGCATCTTCGTCCGTGACGACGTGCAGCCGCTCGCCGAACTGCGATACCCGCCAGCCCGCCATGTCCTTCTTCAGCAGGTCGGCGGCGCGCTGCGGTTGATCGACAACGAACTCGAGCAGATGCCCCGGCTGAGCGCTCTTGATGGCGCTCGGGCTGCCTTCGGCCACCAGTTCGCCCGCCACCATAAAGCCGACGCGATTGCACTGCTCGGCTTCTTCCAGATAGTGGGTGGTCACCAGAATCGCCGCGCCGAGATCCGCCAATCGGCTGATGACCTGCCAAAAAGCGCGGCGCGCCAGCGGATCGACGCCCGAAGTCGGTTCGTCGAGAAACAGGACGCTCGGCTCATGCAGGATCGCGGCCCCCAGCGCCACGCGCTGCTTCCATCCGCCCGGCAAACTCCCGATCAC
>JBEKKO010000196.1:0-4981 GCA_050010695.1 Bryobacteraceae bacterium | reverse complement strand
TCCACACCGGCAAGACGTGCCATATTCTTCTCCCGTTATCCCTGTCTCTGTTTGTGTTTGGGGTTGACGCAAATGACCCGCACCACGCCTTCGCGATGGATCACCTTGCACTTGTCGCAAATCTTCTTTACCGACGCTCGTACCTTCATAATGTCTTTCCCGCGGGCCCATCGCCCGACTGCGGGCCGGGCATGCCCGACCCCTGCAATTTCTTTATAATTCTGCCCCGGCCGGGATCGTGAGGCGCCAACTCCACTTGCACCCGGTCGCCCGGCACCAGCCGGACGAAATTCCTTTTCACCGACCCCACCAGGTGGGCCAGCGCCGGCTGCCCGGAGTCCAGCTTCACCAGGTAAACGGCCGCGGGCCGCTCTTCCACCACGGTCGCCTCAACCACGCACCTTCCGCTCACGGCCGGGTCAGAACCCACGGGCCGCTCTCCGTCACGGCGATACAGTGTTCGAAGTGGGCCGAATTCGACCCATCGCTGGTCACTGCCGTCCACCGGTCCTTCAACACCTTGGCCTCCGGCCGCCCCGCGTTTACCATCGGTTCGACGGCCAGAACCATTCCTTCCTTCAGCCGCGGATTCTCGTTCTTGCGGTCCACGTAATTGGGGACCTGCGGCTCTTCATGGAGTTGGGTGCCGATGCCATGGCCCACATACTCCCGCACCACCGAAAAACCATTCGACTTGACGTGCCGCTCGACTGTGCCGCACACGTCAAACAGCCGGTTGCCGGCCCGCACCTGATCGATGGCGAGTTCGAGCGATTCCTGCGTCACCCGGAGCAGCTTCTTGGTCTGCTCGCTCACCTCGCCGATCGGCACGGTAATGGCGGAATCGCCATAGTAGCCGTCCAGCTTCACCCCGGTGTCGATGGAAACGATGTCGCCCGGCTTGAGCACCCGCTTCGCATTCGGCATCCCGTGAACGATCTCGCTGTTCACCGAGGTACACAACACAAACTTGAACGCTTCGCCTGCCGCCGGCACGTAATACCCTTTGAACGCGGGCTTGGCGCCGGCATCGGCGATCATCTTCTCGGCGACGGTTTCCAGATCCAGGGTGGTAATCCCGGGCGCCGCCATTTCCTTCAGCTTCTGCAATATCCGCCAGACCAACATTCCGGCCTGCCGCATCTTTTCGAGTTCCGCGGCCGTCTTACGCACGATCATCGGTTTTTCAGCGCCCGGCAGATCTTTTCCGCCACCCGCTCGGGCGAATCCTGGCTGCCATCCACATCCAGCACGGCGACCGGCGTGGTCCGGTAGTACTCCAACACTGGGCGGGTCTGGCGCTCATAGGCGTCCAGCCGCTCGCCGATCACCAGCGCGCTATCATCGTCGCGGACCACCAGCGTTTCCCCATCCAGATCGCACAGATTGTCCCGCTGGGGCGGTTTCAGAACGAGGTTGTATACGGTGCCACACCGGGGACACTGCCGGCGTCCCGTCAGACGGGAGATAACTATATTGTAATCAACTACGAGATGAATCACCACCTCGCGAACCCCGCGCTCTTCGAACCACCCCCGCAAATGCCTGGCTTGCGGCAGCGTGCGCGGATAACCATCCAAAATAAATCCCTGCGCCGCATCGGCCTCGGCGAGCCGCTCTTCCACCATCCGGTTCACCAGCTCGTCGGACACCAGCAGGCCCGATTGCATGGCCGCGGTCGCCGCTTTGGCCAGCTCCGGCTCCCGGCGAACCCGTTGCCGCAGCATATCGCCGGTCGAGACGTGAGGAACCCCCAGGCAACCGGTCAACAGTTTCGCCTGTGTGCCCTTGCCCGAACCGGGCGAACCGAACAACACGATCGCCTTCAAACTACGGCCTCCGCGCCCGCGACCAGGCGAACGCGCCCAACGAAACACACCATGGTTAGAACGAACTCCGGCGCCCGCGGATTCTGCCCGACCGCGGAGTAAAGCCCTCATAATGGCGCATAATCAACTGCGCCTCGATCTGGTTGATGGTATCCATGGCCACGCCGACCACGATCAGCAGCGACGTTCCGCCAAAGTAAAATTGCACGTTCAATCCTTCCAGCAGGAAGCGCAGGTGCAGATTGGTGAACACCCGGTCGATCCAGTTGCCGATCAGCGCCAGGTGCTGCAGCTTGATGCCAGAGATCATCAAGTCGGGAATCAGGCACAGGACCGACAGATACAAGCCGCCCACCACGGTGATTTTGGTGAGGATCTCGTTCATGTAGTCGGCGGTGTTGCGCCCCGGCCGGATTCCCGGCACGAAGCCGCCATACTTGCGCATGTTGTCGGCCGCTTCATTCGGATTGAAAATGATGGAAACGTAAAAGAAGCAGAAGAATATGATGGCCGCCACAAACAGCACGTAGTACAGTGGCTCGCCGAAATGGATCACCGCCAGGGTGCTCATCAGCCAGGGGCTGTTCTTCACAAAAGGCATGATGGCGAGCTGCTGCGGAAAAGCCAGAATCGAGGAGGCGAAGATCACCGGGATGACGCCGCCGGCGTTGACCTTGAGCGGCATATGGGTGGATTGCCCGCCCATCACGCGCCGCCCCACCACTCGCTTGGCGTACTGCACCGGAATGCGGCGCTCGCCGCGTTCCACCAGCACGATGAACGCCACCACCCCCACCATCGCCGCGATGATGACGATCATCTGCAGCGGGTTCCATTCGTGGGTGACGAAAGTGTTGTAGTAAATGTTCTGTATGGCGCGCGGCAGGCCCACCACGATTCCGGTGAAGATGATCAGCGACATGCCGTTGCCCACGCCGCGTTCCGAAATCTGCTCGCCCAGCCACATGATGAATGCCGAACCGGTGGTCAGCGAAAGAATGGTGAGCAGAATGAAGCCGATGCCGGGGCTGATCACGACTCCCTGCCCCATGGCCTGCAAACTGCCGGCGATAGTGGCGGACTGAATGATCGAGAGAATCACCGTCAGGTAGCGGGTCCATTGGGTGATTTTGCGCCGGCCCAGTTCGCCTTCCTTTTGCAGTTTTTCTAGGGTCGGGACGACCACGGTCAACAATTGCAAAATGATGGACGCCGTGATGTACGGCATGATGCCCAGGGCGAAAATGGTCAGCTTGCGAATGTTGCCGCCGGCGAACATGTCGAAGAAGCCGAAAATGGTACCCTGCTGCTGGCTGAAGAATTCCTGCCAGCGCTGGATGTTGATGCCCGGCGTCGGGATCTGGCCGCCCAGCCGGTACACGGCCAGTATCCCCAGCGTGAACGCAACCCGCTTGCGAAGGTCGGGGACCCGGAAGATATTGGCGAACGCCTCGAAAAACCTCATGGTTGCCTTCGATTCCCGGCGCTCCTCAAGCCGTCGCGCCGATCACCTGCGCCTTGCCGCCAGCCTTGGCGATCTTGTCCGCCGCCGACTTCGAGAAGTGATGCGCTTCGACCGTGATGGCCCGCGTCAACTGGCCGGCGCCCAGGATTTTGAGACCGGCGCCGAGCTTGTGGATCACGCCCAATTCGGTCAGCCGGTCGGCATCAAACACGTCGCCTTCCAACTTTTCCAGCCGTCCCAGGTTGACGATGGCGAATTGCTTCTTGAAGATGTTGGTGAAACCGCGTTTGGGCAGGCGGCGATGCAGCGGCATCTGGCCGCCCTCGAAGCCGCGCTTCTGGCCGAAGCCGCTGACTGCCTTCTGGCCCTTGTGCCCGCGCCCGGAGGTCTTGCCCGTCCCCGAGCCCATGCCGCGGCCTACGCGTTTCTTCAAGCGCGTTTGCCCGGCCGGGGGTTTTAGTCCGCTCAGATTCATTTGTTTCTCATCTCCTCAATCGCCAGCCGCCCCATCAATCGACCAATTCGAGCAAATGCGGCACCTTCTTCACCATGCCGCGGAAAACCGGGGTATCGGGACGCTCCACCACCTGGTTGAGCTTCCGCAGGCCCAGGCCTCTTACCACCCGCCGGTGCTTTTCCGGAGTGCAGATAGGGCTGCGCACCAGTTTGATTTTGATCCTGCCCATCATCAGAGTTTCTCCACCGCGATGCCGCGCAATTCCGCCACCGCCGCCCTGTCGCGCAACGATTCCAATGCCACGATGGTGGCCTTGACCACGTTGTGCGGGTTGCGCCGGCCAATCGACTTGGTGAGCACGTTGGGAACCCCGCAGGCGGTAATCACCGCGCGCACGGCGCCGCCGGCGATCACTCCGGTGCCTTGTGGCGCCGGCTTCAGCAGCACTTGCGAGCTCGAGAACTTGCCCAGCACCTGGTGCGCAATGGTGGTTTCGAGCACGTGCACCTTGCGCAGATTTTTCTTGGCGGCCTCGATCCCCTTGCGGATGGCCGAGGGCACCTCCTTGGCTTTACCGACCCCGTAGCCGACCACTTTGGCGGCCGGGTCGCCGATCACGATCAGCGCCGAAAAGCTCAGATTCTTGCCGCCCTTCACCACCTTGGTGACGCGGTTGATGGCAACCACCTGCTCCTTGAGGTTGAGGCTCGCCGGATCGATCCGTTTGACTATGGCTCGCATTAGAACTCCAGTCCCGCTTCCCGCGCCGCGTCGGCCAGCGCCTTGATGCGGCCGTGATAGGCGAAGCCGCCTCGATCGAACACCACCCGCGCGACGCCTTTTTCCTTGGCGCGCTGGGCGACCAGTTTACCGATGGCCTTGGCGGCGGCCACGTTGCCGCCCTTGGTCTTGATCTCTTTGTCCACCGACGAAGCCGCGGCCAGCGTCTGGCCCTGGGTGTCGTCGATGATCTGCGCATAGATGTGCGCCTCGCTGCGGAACACCGCCAGGCGGGGACGCTCCGGAGTGCCCGACAGCTTGCGGCGGATGCGGTCGTGCACCCGCCTGCGGATCTCTGCCTTGTTGGTTTTACGAATCATTTGCTGCTACTCGCGCCGGTTTTACCGACCTTCTTGCGCAACACCTCGCCGGTGTAGCGGATGCCCTTGTTCTTATACGGGTCCGGCTTGCGCAGGCCCCGGATGTCGGCCGCCACCTGGCCGAGCAGTT
>JBEKKO010000195.1:0-5281 GCA_050010695.1 Bryobacteraceae bacterium | reverse complement strand
GCCCGCTCCGAAACCGGGGCGCCAATTCGGCGCCAATCCGGAGTTGGCAGGCGAAAGCGCCTGCCCCACCTTGCTCGGGCGCCCAGACGAATACTGGCTATTCTGCATGACGCACTACACTAAATCCTGCCGACCGACGTGGCGTACGCACTCGTGCGTGCCGTGTCGAGACTTCTCTCGACACCTCCCTGCGCACGGGAAGCCGGGCGTCGGCACGAATGCCGACGCGGCACGATAGCGTGCGCCACGGCGGAACTTCAGCACTGCGCGACATCGCGCATAGCATTCTGGCCGGTGCGGTCTTCGATGGTCACCGTGATTTGCAGCTCCTTCTTGTTCCGCACCACGGTGAGGGTGAAGGTCTGGTTCTGGTGGTTGGCGCGCAGCGTGGCCGTGATATCGCGCGAGTTGCCGACTTTGGTGTCGCCGATCCTGGTGATCACGTCGCCGGCCTTGATGCCGGCCCTCTCGGCGGCGGAATTCTTCGCCACCGATTTCACCAGGACGCCTTCTTTCACGCCCAGGAATTCGGCGAATTGCGGCTCATCCGCCAGCCCTTCGCCCTCGATTCCCAGCCGGCGCGATGGGGTGATGAGGATCATGTTCGGTACGTCGAGCGGCGGCATCGTCGGCATAGACGGCATTTGAAACGTCGACGGATTGCCGAGCGTGTTGATGTCCCAGTCGGGCGAGTTCAGAGAAAAACCCTTGACAATGCGCGTCTCCACCGTCGCCATCAAAGTGAGCGCGGCGCCGTCGCGCCAGACTTGGATTTTGACCTGGCGCCTGGCCGGTGTTTCGTGCACCAGCCGTTGAAACTGCGCCATGCCTTCCACCGGCTGGCCGTTGTATTCGAGCACTACGTCGCCCTGCTTGATGCCGGCCTTGTCGGCCGGGCCGCCTTCGGTCACGCTGCTGACTTCTACGCCGCGGTCTTCCTTGAGCTTCAGGGCCTTGGCCCGCTCGGGATCCACATCCAGAACGCCCACTCCCAGATAGCTGCCGTCCGCCATTACCACCATGCCCGCGTGCCCGCGCGGAGCCGGATTCTGCGCCCACTGGACCGGCGCCAGCGCGCCGCCGGCAAGCAATGCCACTGCCCACACCCATTTCGTCGTCATGATTCGCCTCGCTTATCGCCGCCTGATGAAGATGGTGCCCCCCGCGCCGGAGATGCGCAGCAGCGGGCCGCCGCCGTTGACGGCGCCTTGCGCCACCACGCGGCTGCCCATGCGCGTCACCGGAATCGCCGGAAAATCGGATACGATGCGGCGCAGCGTGTCCGCCATCCGGTTCTCGGCACGTATGTTCATACCGAGGTTAGACGGGATGAGCACCGTAATGTCACCGCCGGTGGTCGCCAGAAACGAATCCGACAAATGCGCGCCGGTCAGGTCGGCCACAATGCTGCCGAGCGAAGTGGAAACTCGCATCGGCCCCGTCACCGCGCTCAAACGGATGCCTCCCGAAGCGGATTGGCACTCGAATCCACCCTGCGCCGCGCCCAGTTGGACCGGACCGGCCAGGTTGCGCACGGTGACCGTGCCGCCGGCCTTCTCGATGGCCACTTCTCCGCCGCCGGTGATGGCGGTCACCGAACCGCCGGCCGCATGGATGCGGATGCTGCCGGCGGCGGTCTGCGCGCGCACGCCGCCGCCCACCTCGCCTACTACAATATCGCCACCGTATGTTTCGAGCACGGCTTCCTGGCGCGCCGCCTTCAAAGTGATCCTGCCGCCGCCGGTCAGGCACCGCAGATTCCCGCGCACCTCGCCAATCCGCACGTCGCCGCCGCCGGTCGTCACTGTGCAGACGCCGCCGATGCGGTCCACCGTCACTTCGCCGATGCGCGATCGCACACTCAGCGCGCCTTCGATTCCGCTGGCGTCGATGGCGCCATCGGAGTCGACGATACTGGCCAGGCCGAGCGCCGGCGCTTTCACCACGATCCGCGCCCGCACCGGCCCGCCCGGCGCGGTCAGAATCACGCTCGCGCCGCGGATCACGTGGAGCGTCGCGCGGCTCAGGATGCTGCGCGCCTCGGCTTCCGAGCGCGCCGCCACGCTCAACCGCACGGTGTACACGAAGGCCGGTTCAGTCCCGCCTTCCAAAGTCACCGGCCCGGACCCATTGATGCGCAGCGTCCGCGCCGCCGGTATGCTTCCGCGATAGGTCAGCGCCCAGCCGCCGGGCTCGGGCTCCAGCGGAGCTTGTTGTGGCGCCTGGCCGGCTGCGCACAGTGGCAGCAGCGCCAGCAGGGCCGTCGCGCTAGAAAGTGCCGATCGACGCATTCATTTCCTTCAAAGCCTTGGCGCACTTCGAACGCACGTAGCCGTTGTCTTCTTTCTGCACCAGGTTCTGCAGCATGCCCACGATGGCCTCGTCGCGGCGCAACGTCAGCAGGTCCACTGCCTGCATGCGCACGGCGTCGTTGTCGTCGAACTCGAGCGCCTGGGACAGGGCTCCGCGCACCGGCGGGTCGGCTGCTAGCGGTTTCAAACCTTCGAGCGCCTTCAGCCGCACGCCCGCGTTGGAATCGTGCAGCAGCGCGTTCATCAGCGCGTCGCGTACTTCGCCGGAGCCGGCGCGTTCCTTGAGCAACCCGACCGATTCCACGCGCACGCCGGGGTCGCCCTCTTCCTGCGCCCCCGCCAGCACCAGCCTCTGAATCACCGGGTCGTCGATGCCGCCGGAGAATTCGCGCCGCCTGGTTTCGTCGTACGCGACCCGCACCCGGCCGGAGTTGTCCGGCTGCACCGAGCGCACGTTGACGAACACTCCTTCCGAAGGCGTCAGGGAGGCCGTGGAAACGCTCGAGCCTCCCGGAACCAGCCTGGGGGCAACGAATCCAGCCGCGAAGCCAAGCGCGATCAACACTGCCGCGCCCACCGGTTGAGGCCAACGGGTGAAGCCGGCCAGCGTGGCGCCCGCCGCTTCCAGCCACAGCCTCCACGGCTGCCGCGCCGGCTCCGCTGCCGCAGAACGCACCGCCGCCGCGAGGTCCTCCCGGCAACCGGCGAGCAGGGCGGCCGGCACTTCCATCCGCCGCCGGTCCAGCGCGCCGGCGAGCGCCCGCGCCGCCTCGATCTGGCGCGCGCAGGCGGCACATTCGTGGATGTGCGCCTCGGCCTGGTCTTCTTCGTCCGGCGTCAGCTCGCCGTAGAAATAGAGCGGAATCAGCTTCCGCACCGCATCGCAAGTCATACTAAGTCCCCCAACAGCGTGCGCATCTTCTGCGTGGCCCGGAAGAAGCAGTTCTTCGCCGCTTCCTCGCTGGTGCCCAGAATCTCGCCGATGTTGCGCAACCGCAAACCCTGGTAATGGCGCAGCTCAAAAACCATCCGCTCGCGTGGCGTCAACTCCTCGATCGCCTCGTCGATCCGTTGGCCTAACTGCCGGTTCCAGGTCACCCGCTCCGGATTGGCCGCCGCCGATAATTCCTCGAACACCTCGGTCCGGTCCAGCGCGCCTTCCGAGGTTTCCACCACCGCCGATTCCTCTTTCCGCACCTTCCGCTTGCGCAACTGGTCCAGGCAGATGTTGGTCACGATGCGGTACAGCCAGGTGTGGAAGCTGCAATCGAAGCGAAACGCGTGCAGGTTCCGGTACACCCGCAGGAACGCCTCCTGGTACACGTCGCGCGCGTCTTCCGGCGAGCGCAACAGGTTCGTAGCGAGCCGGAGCACACTCTGATCGTAGGCGCGGACCAGCCGCTCGAAGGCGTCCTGGTCCCCGCGCTGTGCTGCCCGAACCAGCGAATCCACCTCGGAATTCACCTGGGCCCCGGCCGTTCCGGCTGCGTCCTGCATAAACCGGCTGCTGCCGCGCTGCTAACTCCCGTTCCTTCTCCTATTGGCTTCGACGCGCCCGTGTCCGAAACGTCACGCCCGGCCGGGCACAGTTGCCAATCCGTCACTCCGGGAAAGACCTGAGGCGGCAGGCGGCGAGAAATACGTGCGGCGCAACACCCGAGGTTGGATGACCACACCCAGCGCCTTGAGCGAAAAGCCCCGGATACCCATCGTCACCCACCTGAACTATACTCAAATTGAGGATTTGTTGGACAGTTTGCCGTGGAATGACGTTTGCATGCGCCGAACTGCCGCACCGACTGCAAGGAGGCTGTGTTCTAATGGCCAACGAGACCATCACTATCGTCGACAACCGGACGAATCAGAGTTACACGCTACCAATCTACCATGGCACGATTCGCGCCATGGACCTCCGCCAGATCAAAACAGGCCCCGACGACTTCGGCCTGATGACCTATGACCCCGCCTACATGAACACCGCCGCGTGCCACAGCGCCGTCACCTATCTGGACGGCGACCTGGGCATCTTGCGCTACCGCGGGTACCCCATCGAACAACTCGCCGAGCACTGCACTTTCCTCGAGGTCGCTTACCTCCTGTTGTATGGCGAGCTGCCGAACGCAACCGACCTGGACTGCTGGAGCCAGGAAATCATGGCGCACTCGCTGACCCATGAGAACGTCAAGAAGTTCATGGAGGGGTTCAACTACGACGCTCACCCGATGGGCATTCTGATCAGTACCGTGGCGGCGCTTTCCACTTTCCATCCGGAATCGCGCAACGTCCATGACCCCAAGATCCGGCGGAAGCAGATCGTGCGGCTGATCGGCAAAATGCCGACCCTGGCCGCCTACGCCTACCGGCATCGCCTGGGCCTTCCCTACGTGGCGCCCGACCCGGATCTGGGCTACACCAAGAACTATATGAACATGCTGTGGCGGCGGCTGGAGCCGAAATACGTGGCCAATCCAGTGCTGGCCCACGCGCTGGACGTGTTGTTCATCCTCCATGCCGACCACGAACAGAACTGCAGCACCAGCACCATGCGCGGGGTGGGCAGCTCGAATGCCGACCCGTATTCCACCACCGCCGCGGCCATCGCCGCCCTTTCCGGCCCGCTTCACGGCGGCGCCAACGAAGAGGTGCTGCGCATGCTGGCCGAGATCGGCTCCAAGGACCATATCCCCGGTTTCATCGAGCAGGTGAAAACCGGCCACCGCAAGCTGATGGGCTTCGGCCATCGCGTGTACAAGAACTACGATCCCCGCGCCCGCATCGTCAAACGGGTGGCCGAGGAAGTGTTTGAAGTGACCGGCCGCAACCCCAAGATCGACATCGCCGTCGAGTTGGAGCGCATCGCGCTCTCCGACGACTACTTCATCGGCCGCAAGCTGTATCCCAACGTCGACTTCTACTCCGGCATCATCTACGAGGCCATGGGCTTCACTCCCGACCAGTTCACGGTGCTG
>JBEKKO010000194.1:0-5382 GCA_050010695.1 Bryobacteraceae bacterium | reverse complement strand
AGGGTTCGATCTGGCGGCGGTGTCGTTTCCGGTGGTCAACGGCAGCGGCACGGTGAACGTGCTGACCAACTTCTACTCGGCGCCACTGCGGCCGGGGACGAAGGTGCAGGCCAAGACGCAGGCGGCGTATGTGGAGATCTGGCAGGACGGCCAGTGCGTGGCGCGGCACGAGCGGTGTTTCGGACGGCAGCAGAAGGTGCTGAGCCTGGAGCACTATCTGGATGCGTTGGCGAAGAAGCCGGGAGCGCTGGCGGGCTCGGCGCCGCTGGAGCAATGGCGCGCGCAAGGCCGCTGGCCGGAGAGTTTCGACCGCTTCTGGAACCAGTTACAGCAACGGCGTGGCCGGCAGGACGGGACGCGGGCCATGATCGACGTTCTCCTGCTGGGCCGGCAGCACGGTTACGACGGGCTGCGCCAGGCGGTGGAGCAGGCGCTGGAGATGGGCGCTTCCGACGTGGCCGCAATCCGGTACCTGCTGGAGATGGAGCGGACCGGGCGGCGCGTTCCGGCTGCGGCACTGGAGGTGAGATGGCTGAGCCAGTACGAGCGCCCGCAGCCGAACCTGCAGGACTATGACCGGCTGCTGGCGGCCTCTGCCAGGGAGGCGATTCAGTGAGCGAAACCAAAACAGCGGTGGAGGTGGCTGCTATCAAACAGTCCTGCAAACGGCTGCATCTGCCCACGGTGGCCGGCCAATGCACGCGACTGGCCGAGCAGGCGGTGAAGGAAAAGCAGAGCCATCTTGCCTACCTGGACGTTCTGCTGGAAACCGAGGTGGAAGAGCGCGAACGCAGCGCGGTGAAGCGGCGGATCAAGGAAGCGCATTTTCCGCGGGTCAAGACGCTGGAGGAGTTCGACTTCGAAACGGCGCGCCATATCCCGGCTGCGCAACTGCGGAAGCTGGCGGAAGGAGAGTACGTGGTGCGCAGCGAACCAGTGATCTTTCTGGGAGAAACCGGGACGGGGAAGACGCACCTATCGACCGCCCTGGCGGTAGCCGCTTGCCAGCAGCGCCGGCGGGTGCGGTTCGCCACGGCGGCGGAGCTGGTGAATGAACTGGTGGAAGCACGTGAAAGGCACGAGATCAGCCGCGCGGTGAACCGCTGGACGCGTTACGAACTGATCGTACTGGATGAAATGTGTTACGTGGCCATGCCGGATGCGGCGGCAGAGTTGTTGTTTCAGGTGATCGCCGGGCGAGCGGAACGGGCGGCCGTGATCATCACGACCAATTTACCCTTCTCCGAATGGACCACGATGATCCCCAACGCGCGTTTGTGTAAAGCCATCGTGGACCGGCTGACCGATCGCGCACACATCTTTGAAACGGGAACCGAAAGCTATCGGTTCCGCAGGACCCTGGCAAAGAACAAGGGAGCGAAAGCATGAGCACGGACAAGCAGCAGGAGTGGTTTCAGACCCGACTGAGATGGGCGGTGATGGAGGAAGGCCATGGGCTGATGCGCTGGCGGGAGGCCGAACATATTTTCCTCAGCGACAGCCGCGAGACGGCCTTCCAGGAGGCGCTGCGGATAGGCCGCGCGGAAGAGTACTCGCTGCTTCCCGACGAGAGAAACGAAGTGGCCATCGACTGTCGTTTTGCCGAAGTCGTCTCACTCGAGGAATTGGGGACACGGCGCACCCATTTCGAGGTTTACCTGGGAGAGAAGGAGGCTACCGAACGGATCGACTTCGATCACGCATTCGATCCGGAAGCGAGAGTGCCGGAACCCGCATTCTGATCGCACGCTCGCGGTAACCCCGGCCTGCGCTCCGCCCTAAGCGCGCCGCCAAAAGCGCGGCGCAGGGCTCCGCTCCGGCCGGGGCCACCGCGAGCAGATCGAAACACAGGGGATCCTTTGGCTAAGCAGGGGGGCCAAATGAGAGTATCAAAGTGGGCCAAATCAAGTTGACAAACGCAAGCGCGGCCAAAATCCTCGGGAACGCCGTTTCCCAAGTAATACATAACCCCAGGAAGAGCATGCCGGATGGGTTACCGGCGTCCGCCGCTTTGCGGAACCACTGCATCGCTTCACGGTAATCCTTGGCCGCACCTTCGCGATCCTCCATGTAGCTCTGGCCTAGTTCCACCATGGCGCGAGTGTCGCCCAGATCAGCGTCCTGGCGGAATACTCTCAGACCGTTGGTGCTTTGCCCGGCGTTGCGCTTAGCCATCGCCTCGGCAAAAAGCTGGCGCTCGCGCTCGGCACCA
Organism: Bryobacteraceae bacterium; assembly: GCA_050010695.1. Lineage (GTDB taxonomy): Bacteria > Acidobacteriota > Terriglobia > Bryobacterales > Bryobacteraceae > Bog-375. Next base: position 3,170 of record JBEKKO010000194.1, on the reverse strand, counting down.
TCGGCAACCAATGGCCGGGGCGCCGCTCCGGAGGGAGCCTGTTTGGGCTTCGGCGGCGCTGGCTCCTCCGGCGGGCCGTAACCACCTGCGAAACTGCGGGCTGTCGAGGAGGGTTGAGGAGCCTGTAACCCGCCCCACCAAAATCATGGTAACGGCAGCGCTGCCGGCGCCCGCCCGGTAGCGGAGCGGAGTCCTCTTCCGCCATTCTCCAACCAACCGGGGTAGCGGCACCGCTGGTGAAACCTCCTTGATTGCCCTTTCCAATTCCGCGACAAACTCGTGCAACTCGCGTAGCGGTCGTTGGGGAGCTGAGCCAGCCCGCGACTCAGGAGTTCGTCGACCGTCTCCGGCAGCGCCGGATTCGCCGCGCGGGCGGAGGGCCGGTCCGCATAGGCAATCATGTGGGCCAGAGACGCCAGCGAATCCGCCTCGAAGGGCAAGGCCCCGGTCAGGACGATTGGCCTGCAGGCATGAGGGTACATGTGCGAATTGCCGCGGCGTTTTCCCGCGACGTGGCGGCCCGCGGCGCCCTGACGCCGACGTGCGCCGCCGGGCGGGTCGCTACCAGCCGATCTGACGCCCTCAATTATGCTGTTCGCGATCCCGCGGGGCATGAGCGGGCTCTGCATCCGCCGACGATGATGCGGCAAACTGCGGCCCGCGGAGCGGATTGAACCGCGGCGGTCTTCCTTAGCTTCTGTGCGTTCTTCAGGTTCTTCTTGATGGCGTCCTCAATCTGGGCCATGGAGTCCGATCCGGATCCGGTCGCGTAGCTGCGCACGACCCCTTCCGCATCGATCAACACCCAAGTCGGAATCACCCGCACGTCGAACATCCGTTGTAGCTTGGAGTCACGGTCGTGCGCCTGCGGCCATTCCATGTGGTGCGATGAGAGGAATCGCTGCCACGCTTCCTCATTCTGGTCCGTACTGATGCTAATTAGCAAAAACTCCTGTTTGTCGTAATGCTTGAACAGATGCTGCAATGTTGGGAGGGATGCCTCGCAGGGCTTGCACCAGGAAGCCCAAAAGTCCAGCAGCACGACCTTGCCTTTCACATCGTCGGGCGTAACGTACTCGCCATCCTTAGTCACAAGGGCAAAATCAGCGGGAACGAACGTCTCGCGAGCACGGCGCGGGTTTTCGATCAGGTCGTGCGCGTCTTTGGCGCTCGAACCCTGCGGAGCCATCTTCAAATACTCGTTCAGCTCGGCGATGCCTTCCTCGTCGCGCTGCTCTTTCAGAAGTTCCGCACCGAGATTAAAGTGAGCCACTGCTTGACTGGGATCAAGATCGAGCGCAAGACGGAACTCGCGCTCTGCCTCCTCCCGCCGCATTTTCCCTTTTTTGGCCAACGCCGAGATTTCGACACCGATGAGGTTGTGCGCAATGGCCCGGGAGCGGTCGTCCTGAACTACTTCCAAGAGCTTGCGCGCCGTCTCGAGTGCATCCTTGTGAGCGTCCAGTTGGCTGTAGGCGCGCACTAATTGCAAGTAGCAGGCCGCGTAGTTGCTGCTGATCTTCAGAACATGGCGAAACTCCCCGATCGCCTCCTGGTATTGGCCACGATTCATGGCCGCGCGGCCTCGGTCCATGTACTCCTGGGCCTCGGGAGGAAGTTGCGCCGCGCTCGAAGTGTTGGCCGTGCCTGGTGACGTTCTGGCATTCGTAGGCGCCGGGAAGGTGACTGTGAGCTGCGCGCAATCCGTCGAGCCGTCGTCTTCGTGTGACGTCACGCGCAAGATGTAGCCTTGCTTCGTGTTCGTATAGACGTGCGCCTGAGGGAAGAATCCACGCGCGGTGGATCCGTCTCCCCAATCCCAGTCGAAGGGGGTGCCGGGTCGCCTGGTGTCCGCTCCGTTCACTTGCACGACACCTGTGCTTGGGTTGGAGTTGGTCAACCGCAACTGAAGTTGCCCCGTCGCGGCCCGCCCACCGCACCCGGTATACGTACCTGTCTGGCCGTAGCCAACGCACGATGTTAGAAGTAGCGCAGCCGCCGCAACTGTGCAGAATGCCGCTGGACTCGCGGTTTGGTGAACCGTGCGAATACCTCCGTGCCACGCCAAAAATCGGTTCAACGCATGATCTGAAATCCGGAGTTTTCAGCCCCGAAATTCGATCACTATATCTATACACCCCTGCGTCTGAGAAGACAAGCGGTAGACTGTCGCGGCAAAAAAAGCTATTCGACCGATCTGCCTTCACAGTCACTCACGAGCGCGACAGGTTCCTTCACGGACGCCTTGTCAGGCAACCACTTCTGCAGAGCTTCGATGAAATCTTCCAACTTGACAGGTTTAGGGATGTGCTCGTCCATGCCCGCTGCCAGACAGCTTTCCCGCGCCTCCGCCACGCCTCCGCCGTCATGGCCACGATCGCCACCCCCTGCCTTCCCCCCGTTTCCCGCCGCCGGGTCTCCCGCGCCGCCGCGTAGCCGTCCAGCTCCGGCATCTGGCAGTCCATGAAGATCAAATCGTAGGACGCCAGCTCCGGCATCTCCAGCACCCGCCCGTTGACGCCGCCGACTGCAACGCTGACGAAAACGCCGCCGTCTTACACCGGCTTCGGTGCTCGGCAAAAGTTAGCTCTCCCGCAATTTCCGTGCACATCACGGGGAGCGCGTAGCGGAAAGATCCCTTTCGGGAACCGGGGACAGGAACGTGTGAAACAATCGATTTTCGGTGACTTTTGCACACGGCAACCCACTGAAAACATTTGCTGGCTGAAATGGTTTTGCCGATTATTTCACACGTTCCAGTAACCAATTGCACGACTCTGTTGAGAACGATCCGGCCACGTGTTGACAATGGCTGGCGAGAAGGCCGAAACCGTGGCCCCCGTCACGTCACCGGACACGGCAAAGGGGCGCCGGGATGTTTCGTTCACTGACCCCGACCGCCGTGTCTACTTCGATGCAAAGGCCCGAACAGCGGAACAGCGTACGCCTAGTTTCACCCGGAGCACAGGGCGCCCACGGTGCCGGCCGCGTCAGTGCCAGCGGGACCATGCGCAGGCGCGTCAGGAGCTGTTCGAGAGTTACACCCAATGTCGGCGAGTGTGATGCGGTTTGCCCCAAGGAGATCGAGCTGGGGGTGATCGCCTTGATGAACCGCGAGTTTCCCCCCGCCAACTGGGAGGGGTCGGGGATAGGCTGAAGGCTGCGCGCAC
>JBEKKO010000193.1:0-5432 GCA_050010695.1 Bryobacteraceae bacterium | reverse complement strand
AGTTCCGTCGCGAAGAGTTGTTTGTTGGGTCGGGAGTGATCGAAGCCGGCTGCAAAACTGTCGTCGGCAGCCGCCTCAAACAGTCCGGGATGTTCTGCACAATCCGCGGCGCTAACGCCCTCGTCGCCCTCCGCTGCAACCGTCTCAGCGGCAAGTTCGAAGACTACTGGTCTACCCGCCAGGAGCCCGCGTGATCCTCCCCGGATTTGTCGCACACCCGGCTGACTCGCACTCATGTTCTTGCCCGGTGGCCAGCAGATCCTCGAGCGCAACCTCCCCGCCCTCCAGGCGCGCCAGCCGGAACTCCGGCGCACGCGCGCCCACTTGCGGCATCTTCGCTTTTTTGCGGAAGAACACGCTTCAAGTTTACTCGAGCGGACCCGTCTCAGCCGCGGGCCGGTCGTTCAGTCCTGGTTATTCGTTATCAGGCGCGCGCCGCGGTTGCGGGTGATGTAGTTGTACACCCATTCGACGAAGACCAGCAGGCGGTTGTCGAATTCCACCAGGTACATCAGGTGCACGAATACCCACAGGAACCAGGCCGGGAAACCGGCCACGTGCAGCCTGCCGAACTGCGCCACGGCCCGGTTCCTGCCGATTGTCGCCAGGTTGCCTTTGTCGAAATAGCGAAACGGACGGATGGTCTGGCCGCGCAGTTTCTTCACCAGCAGATCGGCCACGTAGCGGCCTTGCTGCATGGCCACGGGCGCCACGCCGGGCAGCAATTTGCCGTCCTGGGTGAGGCTCGCCAAGTCGCCGATGACGTGAATCTCCGGATGGCCGGGGATGCTCAGGTCCGGCTCGACCAGCACCCTTCCGGCACGGTCGAGCGGCGCGCCGGCGCGTTCCGCCAGCTTGCGCCCCAGGCTGGAAGCGCGCACGCCCGCCGCCCATAGCACAGTGCGAGTGGCGATATGCTCGATCTGCCCGGCGGCCTCGATGGTGACTCCTGCGGCGTCAATCGCGGTTACGCGCGCGCCCATCCGCGGCCGCACGCCGAGGGCGATGAGCTGCCGCTCGGCTTTGCGCGAGAGGTCCGGCGCGAAGGAAGGCAGCACGCGGTCCTCGCCCTCCACCAGCAGGATGCGGGATTCCGCCGGGTTGATGTGATGGAAATCGCGCCGCAGCGTGTCGTTGGCAATTTCGCCCAGCGCTCCGGCGAGCTCCACGCCGGTCGGGCCGCCGCCGACGATCACGAAAGTAAGCCAGGCGTGGCGCCGCGCGGCGTCCGGCTCGCGCTCGGCCTCTTCAAAAGCCAGCAGGATGCGGCGGCGGATTTCGGTAGCGTCTTCCACGGTCTTCAGCCCGGGCGCCAGCGGCTCCCATTCGTCGTGGCCGAAATAGTAGTGAGTGGCGCCGGTCGCGATCACCAAGTCGTCGTAGGGCCGCTCGCCGTCGACAAGGATCACGCGGCGGTTGGCGATATCGAAATCCACCACTTCGGCCATCAGCACTTCGGTGTTGCGATGGCCGCCCAAGACCACGCGCAGCGGCGATGCGATCTCACCCGGCGAAAGCCCGCCCGTGGCAACCTGGTATAGCAGCGGCTGGAAGAGATGAAAATTGCGGCGATCGATCACGCTGAGCGCTAGGGGGGCCTTCCCTAGCCGCTTGGCCGAATAGAGACCGGCGAACCCGCCACCAACAATGACCACCCGGTGCACGCTCGCGCCCGGCGCCACGTCGGGACCTGGCTGGCCCTGGTTTTTCACCCCCGCATCCTCGCCATCCCTTTCGATCTCCCTCTTATTCGATGCTGGCGCAGGGCACCGGGAAGCATGTTCTTCGGCCCTCGCGGGCGGGCGGCAGCCGTTGCCAAAACCGCAACAGCGGGCGCGGTCTTCACACTTGCCGGCACTCGCACCTGCGCTACTATTGAGGGGAGAACCCGGCACACCGCCGGACACAGGGGCAGGCAAATGAGTCGACGTGCGTTCGCTATCGGAAGAGGGCTTGGAGCGGCGGCGCTGTGGTTGGGCGCGGCGGCAATCGTGTCCGCGCAGACCTTCACCGTCTATTCGTTGCCCGCCAGCTACAGCCAGCCGAAGGGAATCACCGCCGGCCCGGATGGAGCGCTCTGGTTCACCGAATACAACAACAACAAGATTGGGCGCATTTCGTTGAGCGGGGTCATCACCGAATACCCCGTGCCCTCGGTGGCCAGTTGCCCTTACTCGATCACCACCGGCCCGGATGGCGCACTCTGGTTCACCGAGTATCACGCGAACAAAATCGGGCGCATCACCACGGCTGGAGCGGTCACCGAGTTTGCGGTGCCCACGCCGGCGGCATTTCCCCTCGGGATCACCACCGGCCCGGATGGCGCGCTCTGGTTTACCGAATCGGCCACCAACAATATCGGGCACGTAACCACGGCCGGGGTGTTTGTGGAGTATGCCATACCCACCCAGCCGGCCGGCGCCTATAATATCGTGACTGGGCCCGACGGCAACCTCTGGTTCACCGAGGAGGCCGGCAGCAATATCGCACAGATCACCCCGGACGGTGTGGTGACCGAATTCCCCCTGTCCTCGCAGGGCTCCCTGCCTTCGGCCATCATCAAAGGACCGGATAACGGGCTCTGGTTCACCGAGTGGTTGGGGAGCAAGATCGGGCGATCCGACACGAGCGGAAATATCGTGGAATACCAGGTTCCCAGCGGCATCGGCTATCCGCTGGCGCTCACCAACGGTTCCGATGGCGCACTGTGGTTCACCGAAGGCGCCGTTACCAACCGGATTGGCCGCATCACGGTGGCCGGGGCCATCAGCGAGTACCCCTTGGGACCTCAGATGCCCCCTGCCGCCTCGAGTACGGAGTACAAGCCCACCGCGACCCCGTATCCCGGGTGGCTCGCCACCGGCCCGGACGGTGCGATCTGGTTCACTGAGTCGATCGGCGCCATCGTCCGTTTCAGCGCCCCCACCGCCGCCAGTAGAATACGCCGCCCGTTAGAGAACCGCCCGTAGCGCGCGGCACCGCAATGGGGCAGGCGCCCCGGTTTTCGGGTCCGTAGCGGATTTCGCCTGCCAACCGCTATCTCTTTCGCTCCTTTCGCTCCACCTTCCCTTTCTCTCACGCCGGTTAATTCGATAACATGTAAGCCATGCCCTGCTTGCTGCTTGTGTTCGTGCTGGCCTTTCCGCGCGTCGTGATGGTGGCGATGTTTCTATTCAGCACCTATCTCCAGCGGGCCTATCACGGCCTGCTCCTGCCGGTGCTGGGCTTCCTGTTTCTGCCGCTTACGACGATTGTCTACGCGTGGCTGACAAACACGCACCGGCCGATGGTGGGATTGAACGCGTTGTTTCTGGTGATCGCCGTAGTGATTGACCTGGGCGGCCTGGGCGGTGGAGCGCGGCACCGGCGGGGCGACTGAGGCGCTTCCACCAGGCGGCGATGCGGCCAGGCGAACTGTTACAGACTCGAATCATGACGCAGCGTCTCCGCCTAACTGCCCTCATCGAGCGGGAAGACGAGGGATTTGTGTCTCTCTGCCCGGAGTTCGACGTCGCGAGTCAAGGCTCCTCGATCGAAGAGGCCAGAGCGAACTTAGTGGAAGCACTTTCTCTATTCTTCGAAACCGCAGACCGTCCGAAGTTACCCGCCGCTTCCGCAGCGAAATCCTTGTGACGCAGGTCGAGGTTCCTGTTGGGCAGGCTTCGCGTCCTTTCGGGGGACGAGGTCCTTAGCCTAGCTTCTGAGCTCTTCGACGATTTCCGCTGCCACGGCGCGAGCCTTTTCGATGGCGCCCGGCTCCAGGCTGATGGCACCTACGCGCGCATGGCCTCCACCGCCGTAGCGTTCGCAAATCGTGGCCAAGTTGTGTTTCGGCTCCGCAGGCGTCCACGGATTGGAGCCGACCGAAATTTTGGTGCGCGCACTCGACGGACTGACCGAAACCGTGTAGATCGAGGACGGAAACAGGTAATACGGAATGAACTTGTTGTAGCCTTCGACGTCTTGGCCCGACAAATCGAAGTAGACCACGCCGTCCCGTTGCTCGGCCCGGCGCCGGATCAGGTCGATCGACTCCAGGTGCCGCTGGTAAAGGGGAAGATACAGCGCTTGAATCTCCGGATCGGCTACGATCTCTTCCAGCCCATCATGCTGCATTCGCCCGATGATCTTCTGCACGATATCCGAGCCCTTGACGGCTTCGATCACCAGCGTCAGCTTCATCGCCGGAGCGCCCAGTTCCACTGCCGTCCGGGCATCCGGATATTGAGCGCCGTCGATGATCAGCGACCACTCCACCAACTCGCGCAAGTCCGGCGCGGCGAAGCCGAAGCGCTGGCGGGCCACGTCGGCGATGAACGCGGTGCAGGATTTGTAGTGCGGGTCGTAAAGTTTGCGCCCGCTCGTGTCGCGCCGGAAATCCTCGGCATCCCGCTGGCTGAGGAAGGCGCTTTGGTGATGATCGAACCACCAGGTGAGGCGCGGGTTATTGGAGTATTTGAAATCCACGATGGCGTTTTCGTCGCCGTCGAACAGCTCCGGAGGAAAGGCCTGCGCAGCCTGGTGGGCCATGCCTGTATAGCGGAATTCCGCATCCGGGTGAACCGCCCCCGCGATGAAACGGCTGAAGAAGGCAGCCGACGCTGCCCCGTCAAAACAATGGTCGTGGTACAGCACCCTTACTAGCATTGATTCAGGAGGAAAACCTTTAATCCTGCCTGAAGTTGGCGGAAAATGCAACTGTTTGCCGGCGATTCAGCGGAATTTTTCGCAATTCAAACGGAGCCAGACGCCATTTAATACCTTTAGCCGCTCATCGCCGACAGGAATTCGCCGTTGCTGCGCGTTTTGCCCAGCTTGTCAAGCAGCAACTCCATGGTCTCGACGGGCGACAGCGGATTGAGGACGCGGCGCAGAATGAAGACGCGGTTCAGCTCTTCCTTGGGCAGCAGGAGTTCCTCCTTGCGGGTGCCACTCTTGTTGATGTCGATGGCGGGGAAAACGCGCTTGTCGACCAGCTTGCGCTCGAGGTGGATTTCCATGTTGCCGGTGCCCTTGAACTCTTCGAAAATGACGTCGTCCATACGGCTGCCGGTGTCGATCAGCGCGGTGGCGATGATGGTGAGCGAGCCGCCTTCCTCGATATTGCGCGCGGCGCCGAAAAAGCGCTTGGGGCGTTGCAGGGCGTTGGAATCGACGCCGCCCGAGAGCACCTTGCCGGAGGGTGGAACGATGGTATTGTAAGCGCGCGCCAGGCGTGTGATGGAATCGAGCAGAATCACCACGTCGCGCTTGTGCTCGACCAGCCGCTTGGCCTTTTCGATGACCATCTCGGCCACCTGGACGTGGCGGGTGGCCGGCTCGTCGAAGGTGGAGCTGATGACTTCGCCGCGCACGCTGCGCTGCATGTCGGTGACTTCCTCGGGACGCTCATCGATCAGCAGCACGATGAGGGTGACCTCGGGGTGGTTGGT
>JBEKKO010000192.1:0-5657 GCA_050010695.1 Bryobacteraceae bacterium | reverse complement strand
GTGCCGACGATCATTTGATCTCCGCGCCCGAGGTGGTCAGGGTGAGCCTGCCGTGCTTGACGCCCTTGGTGCTGATCAGCGCATCGGCCAGCGAGCGCACTGCCCCGGCATGACCGCGAATCACGATCACTTCCAGGCACAGGTCGTGATCCAGATGCACATGCAATGTCGAAAGCACCGAGTGGTGATATTCGTGCTGGATGCCGGTGAGCTTGGGCCCCAGCAGTCGCGCGTGGTGGTCGTAGACCAAGGTGACCGTCCCCACCACCTGGCTTTCCGGCGACTCCCAGGACTGTTCAACCAGTTCCTCGCGGATCATGTCGCGGAAAGCCTCGCTGCGGTTGGTGTAGCCGCGTCCCGCGATCAAGCGGTCGAACCTCTCGAGCAAACCGGCGTCGATTGCCACTCCAATCCGGCTTAGTTGACTCATTGCTACACATCGTAGCATTTGCTCAGCCGGACGGGGCATGCTCTAGCTTGCCGGCGTTGGTTGCCAGGGTCCTACCCGTGGCCTTACTGATCGGGGCAAGCTAACGCATGCCTCACCAATTCCGGAGGAGAGAGCTTGTCAGTCCTGTTTGTTCTGCGCGGCGCGCTTGCGGTGCTCCGCCCAACGCTTTCTCTGCGCGGCCGCGATGCGTGCTCGCGCCGCTGCGCTAAGCACCCGCCTGGCCGGCGGCTTGGCCGGTGCAGCGGCGATGGAAGAAAGAGGAACCCGCTTCCCCTTGAGCTGAGCCTCGATGCGACGAATCTGATCTTCGATCTTCTGCTTCTCCACCTGATAACCCACCAGGGCCATTTGCAGCGTGGTTGAATCCTCCAGGCTTCTGCCTTTTGCCATAAAATCAAGTCTCTCCCGCATAACTATAACATATCAGTTGCAGGCTTGTGTCAAGATTAGTTATGACATCGTGAGGAGGTAGGCTGTAATCATATGCGAGCGCTGATTCAACGTGTGACAGAAGCCAAGGTTAACATAGAAAATAGTACTATTGGATCTATACGTAAGGGATTACTCGCATTTCTGGGTATAAGGCGCACCGACACGGCTCTTGATGCGGACTATGTGCTCGGAAAGTTGCTCGGCCTGCGTATTTTCCCGGACGACGATGGCAAGATGAACCGCAACGTAGAAGAAGCTGGCGGGGCGCTGTTGCTGGTATCCCAGTTCACACTCTATGGAGACTGCCGGAAGGGACGGCGTCCTAGCTTTGACAACGCCGCGCCGCCCGAGCAGGCGCTGGCTCTGTATAACTACTTTGTGGAGTCAGCCAGGCGGGGACTGGTACGGGTTGAAACCGGAGTTTTCCAGGCTCACATGCAGGTACACCTGGTTAATGACGGCCCAGTCACCATCTGGATCGAGTCGGAACGTCCTTCCAGCGATGCCTGAGTCGGCCGGAGGCGGCACCATCCCCTATTGCCGGTTGAGGTATCTATCGTACAGTCGGGTCTGCTTACTGCTAAGTTCGATCTCCTGGCCGCGGATGAAGACGTGTTTGACTTGCGTTTGGATCTCGAGTGGATCGCCGGTGGTCATCAGCAGATCGGCGGACTTGCCTTTCTCAATGGAGCCAAGCTGGTCACCGGCGCCCCAGATCTGTGCCGGGTTGATGGTGATCGCCTTGAGCGCCTCGTCCTCAGGCAGCCCGAAAGCCACCGCCGTGGCGGCCTGATAGGGCAGGTTTCTGACAAACTGGTTCTCAAACGTGCCGAAAGCGAACTTAATCCCGGCCTTGTAAGCTTCCGCCGGCAGCGTGAACGCCTGATCGTAGGGATCGTCTTGCCCGCGCGGTAAGGCGAGGACTCGACCCAGAATCACTGGTATGTTCTTGGCCTTAAGTTCAGTGGAAGCGCTTCCCAACTCACGTGGCTGCACGATCACAATTTTGACGTTCTGGGTTTCCGCGAACTGAATGACGTCGTGGATCAACCGCGGGGTGGCAGCGGCTATTGCCAAAGGGACTTTGCCATCCAGCACCGGCAGCATGGCCTCATACTTAAGGTCGCGCACCAAGCCAGGCAAATTGGCGGCCTTGGCTTTCTGATAGCGGCGGGCTTCGTCGAAAAAGTCGGCCAGCTTCGCCACTTCCTCCCGGTAAGTGCGCATCATCTGGGTGAAAGTTCCGGTGCCGCCTTCGCCGGCGGGTCCGGCGATGTTCTCCGCTCCACCGCGTCCGCCCGGTGTTTCGAGCGAAGGAAACTGGACAAACACCGCAGCCTGCCCGGAGATCGCCATATCCTCCCAGGTCCAACCGGAGGTGTGGATCAGGGCGGCCTGCCCGGAGATATACTGCCGGGCGCCGGCGCGTCCGCCGCCTCCGCCGGTGGCCGGAAAAGTCATCACGCTGGTAATGCCGGCTATCCGCGCCACCGTGAAGTGCTCGCTATCCGGATTCACCGAAGCCAGCGCGCGTAACTGCGGCATAAACTCGCCGAGCTCGCCGGTATCCACGGTTTCGCGGATGGAAGGTATCTCGGAGAGCCCCAGTTGGGTGCCTGAGTCGATCATCCCCGGGTAAACGCGGAGCCCCTTGCCATCCACCACCCGCACCCCCTTTGGCGCGGCGATCTTGGCGCCGATGTCGGCGATCTTTCCATCCACAACCAGGATCGACGCGCCATTCACAGGCTCGCTCGTGACCGGATAGACATCCGCACCGCGAATCAGCACCGTGTTGTTGGAGGCCGCGCCGGCGGCCAGCGCGCAACCGATCAGAATTCCCGGCAGTCTCATCAGGCTGGCCTCCTGCCGCCCGCAGACTTGGGCTGGCTCTGCTTTTCCTTGTCGATCAACTTCTGTTTCTCGAGGGCCTTCGCCGGCCGGCCGTTAACGTCGGTTTCGCGGTCAAAATAGAGGTGGCCGTCGATCCACACTTTCTGCACCTTGGCGAAGTCGGAGAGCGGATCCTTGTCGTAGATCACCAGATCGGCGTCCTTGCCGGCCTCGAGGGAGCCGACCCGGCTGTCGATGCCCAGTTGCCGGGCCGGGTTGATGGTCACCATCGCCAGCGCGTCGGTTTCGCTCAGCCCCCCGTACTTCATGGCCTTGGCGGCCTCGGTGTTCAGGTGCCGCATCAGTTCCTCGTCGTCGCTGTTCAGGCTGACCACAATTCCCTTCTTCTGCATGACGGCGGCATTGTACGGGATGGCGTCGAAAGCTTCGATCTTGAACGCCCACCAGTCGCTGAAAGTGGAAGCGCCGGTGCCCGACGCGGCGATCTCCTGGGCCACCTTGTAGCCTTCCAGCACGTGCTGCAAGGTGCGGATCTTGAATCCGTAATCGTCCGCCACGCGCAGCAGCATGAGGATTTCGTCCTCCCGGTAACAATGGGCGTGGACATACCGCTTGCCTTCCAGCACCTCCTTGAGCGACTCCAGCTTGAGGTCCTTGCGGGGAGGGATGGGATGCTCGCCGCGCGCCGTTTTGGCGCCATACTCATCCCACTCGGCCTTGTAAGCCTTGGCTTCGTTGAGCGCTTCGCGGATGGTGTCTTCCACTCCCATGCGGGTGGCCGGATAGCGGGCCGTGGTTGGCGTGGCGCCGCGGCCGCCCTGCGGGTTGCCGGGCCGCTTGGGGTTTTCGCCCAGCGCGAACTTGATGCCGGGAACCGCGCCTTCGAAGATCAACCCTTGAGCGTCCTTGCCCCAGCGCATCTTCAGCACGAGGGTTTGCCCGCCGATGGGATTGGCCGAGCCATGCAGGATATTGGCGGTGGTCACTCCGCCCGCCAGCGCGCGGTAGATGGAGATGTCTTCGGGGTTGATCACGTCCTTGATATTGACCATCGAGGAGACCGAGACGCTGCCCTCATTCACGCTGCCGTCCACCGCGATGTGCGAGTGGCAATCGATGATGCCGGGAATTATGTATTGGCCACCCGCGTCGACGATGGTCGAATTCTGCGGCATCATCACCTTCTCGCCGATCTCGGCGATTTTCCCGTCCTTGATCACCACCGACCCTTGCAGCGTGCCCTTGGTCACCGTCAGGATGGTGGCGTTCTGGATCACGATGTTTTCGGCGTATAAAGGCGCCAGCGCGGCCAGCGCCACAATCCAGGATTTTCTCATTGGCTTGCTCCCGGTTCTTCGGTCGCGCCGCGCCCGCCGCCCGCTGGGGGCTCGGGAGCGGGCTTGTACTGCTTGCCGTCGACGAAGATCATCTGGATCTGCGTATGGTCGTCGAACAGGTCGCCCTTGGTGACCACCAGGTTAGCGATCTTGCCAACCTCGATGCTGCCCATGCGGTCCGCTACGCCGTAGATTTCGGCGGGCGAGAGAGTGAGCGCGCGAATCGCGTCCGGGCGCGCCAGACCGGCGTCGATGGCCTTCTTCACCGCGCGCTGCAGGTCCCGCGGCTGGTCCAGACCGTCGGAGTACAGGGCGAACGGAACTCCGGCGTTCTGGAGCAGGGCCGGCGCGGCGGGACCCTGGTCGATGTTCTCGAGCGAACGCATGGTCCGGTCGGCTTCCGGATCGGGATCGCGCGGCGCCTCGTTCCAGTGCATGCTGACCAGCACGGGCGACCCGTATTTCTTGAGCAGCAGCGCCGCCTCGGCCCGGTACGCTTCCCGCATGCCGTAGAGAATCGCCGGTTGTTTCAACTCCGCTGCGAAACGCAGCATACGATCCATTTCCACCACCCGGTTGGCCGGCAGCAAAATGCGTTTGGATTCGATCACGCCCTCGAGTGCCCGGTCGTACGGCGGCCGTTCCATGCCGCGCGGCGAATGCGCGTAAGCCTCTTGCACCAGCCTGTAATGTTCGGCATCCAGATAAATCTGGCGGATGTAGGCGATGTAGCCCATCAGCGAATTGGGAAAGCCGGCGCCGAAACCGCCGAAGCCTCCGCCGCGCGAAACGGCCAGGTACTGCCCCACCGCCGGGACCACCACCATTTCGCCAGCGTGCTCCGCCGAAGCCAGGTCGATGATCGACCCCTGCCCGCCGAATATGCCGCGGGCGGGAAAGGTCACGGTGGTGGTGAAGCCGGCGCTGCGCACGCTTTCGATGCGGTGGTCGGACGGATCGATCTCATCGGCTGCCAGAACCCAGCTCGTGGTGGCGGGACGGTCCTCCGGCCCCTTGGCCGGCGGCGCCGGCGTGGCGGCAGTGGCAGGTGTGGTGGCGGGCGTCGGGGTTTGGGTTGGCGTGGACTGGCCGCGCCCGCCGCGGCCGGCCGGCGCCGGGGCCACGGCGAGACTGGGAATGCCCACCGTGCTCAAGCTGTCGATCAGCCCGGGGTAAACCGTCATGCCTTCGCCGTCGATGGTCCAGGCGCCGGCCGGAACGGCCAGGTTTTCGCCGACCGCCTCGATCAGACCGTTCCGCACCACCACGGTGCCTTTGCCGAGCACCGGCCCGCTCACCGTCACGATCTTTGCGTTGCGAATCGCCAGCGTGCGCGGATTCTCGGCGATGGCCCAGGCGCACAGCAGCAGTAAAGCTGGAACCAGTTTCCTCATAAAGAAGACTGTAACGCCTTTGCGTCGTACTGCAAAAGCCGCGCCGAAAACGCCGCCGAAAAACGGTCTGTTGGAGCCAAATAGAAAGTTCCTACTCCCAGCCAAATAGAAAGTTCCTCTTATCGGGGTCGTTCGCCGACCCTCATGGTATGGTCGCATAGCCGCAGCGGGTCGCGACCGAGGCGGTTG
>JBEKKO010000191.1:0-10777 GCA_050010695.1 Bryobacteraceae bacterium | reverse complement strand
GTCAAGACTTTTTGCGAACGCGAAAATAGGCGGGATTCAGGAGCCTATCTGGCTGAGAGACTCAGCCTTGCTTTCTCAGCGCCCTGACGTCTTCTGTGGAAATGGCGTTACGAGACTGCTGGCTCATCGGCTCATCGGGCGGGAAGTAGCCCCGCGCGGGCGTCAATCATCTGGCACATTCCCGGTCGAGCACATCCAAAAGCCTTCCGGCGTGCTGCGGCGATGAGGCTCTAACCTTTGTAGGGTCTATTAGGGCGAGAATCTGGAAAGAATGCTGGCCCTTCGAGTACTCGCCTTTTGTCCGGCTAGCTATCGTAGCCTTCTGCATGCCGGCATACAGATCGGCTTTCGGAATGTTATCGATATCCGACCTTGGGCTCAGCGCATCAACGCGAAACCCTTGACCGTAGTATTCCGCGAGAGCTTGCTTATCGGCGTGGAACCATGCTTCCATGGCCTCTACCATGAAGTGGATCTGGTCCTGCGAGGCGCCGCGAGGACGCTCCCACCCATCGCCGGGGCGGAGCCTCACGTGTTCCCACGGGTCCGCGCTGGTCACTGGCGACTCGCTGTCCACCAACAGGATTGGGAGGTAATCCCTTGCACCGTTTTCGTGGGAACTGCGAAAACTATCGAACGCGTGGCGTCTTCCGCCGCACCTCACAACCCTTGGCATACGGCCTTTCAGGCCAGCCTCTTCGAAGAACTTGCTGAAGCCCCGGCGGCACTGAGTGTCCAGGTCCTTGTTATGATCGCCGCCACCTTCCACGTAGATCTTCACGCTCACCAGCGATTCCCTCCGATCTCACCGCGCCGCCAAAGCTGTCCCAAGCCATAGTCCTTCAACCACGAGGCGAGATCCTCACTCGTTCGCCGGCTCATCTTCGTCGAGCCATTCTCTTTCTCGCAAACAACGACGGCCTCCGGCACTTTAGTCAAGCCGTCCACAAGCGTGTCAGAGTGAGTCGTGACAATCAGCTGCATTCTGTGGGACGCGTCGATCAGCAGTTCCGCCAGTGGCGCCAACAAATCCGGATGCAGGCCCAATTCCGGTTCTTCCAGACAAACTAATGGCGGCGGCTCTGGATGGCATAGCACAGCCAAGAGGCACAGGTATCGAACCGTTCCGTCGGAGAGCCGCGTAGCAGGAACAGGCGCTTCCAACCCTGAATAGTGCAGATATAACTGGATCGTCCCGCCCAAGACCCTAACCGAAAAGTCCACAATCGATTCGTCAGCCTCCTTTAGGTGTTCCACAAGTTTGGCTCGAAGGTTGGAACGGTGCTCCAGATTGTTGAGCACTAGCGCAATATTTGCGGCATCTTCGCCGAGGAATTCCGCGGGAAGGTCCGTGGGTTGTGGCCTTCGCGGCTGAGTGTTCCGGCCGAGGTTCCATTCGCGGAAGAGTTTGATCTTGGCGTATTCACTCCCGAGGTAAGTCACCTCAGGATAGTGGTCCGGGTCTTTGCGCTGGGATAAAACGGACTGGTCGAGCGCCAGATCCTCGCGGCGAAGCCCTCGGCTAATGCGTTCGCCGGCTGGATCGGTCGTCTGCACATTCAGGACCGGATGTCCATTCTGATAGCGGTAGTAGAAGATCGGGCCGACCTCGCCGAACCGGCTTGGGTGCTCGTTTTCTACCGCTTCGTCTACCAACTCGGCGCGCTGACCTACCATCGTGAACTTCAGCCGGTGGCGAAGAGGCATTGTGCCCTGAGGATAGTAGACAGTCACCTCAATGTCCGCAACCGGCGTCCCATCCGGACCCTTCCAAAGCCACTCTGCAATGCCACCACCGGTTCGCACCGAATCGAGCAAATTCCCGGGCGCCGATTGCAGGAGACCGATGGCTTCGATGAGATTCGATTTCCCCGCGCCATTTGGGCCGACGAGGACATTCAGAGACTGCAGCTCAAGTTCTGCGGTGTCCGGGCCAAATGAGAGTATGTTCCGCAGCTTAATAGTTCTGAGAAATCGCTTGTCGCCGAGCATGCAGTCTTCATTCTACTCGGCTTCGGAAGGGATCGCGCGCACCGTTGACAGGCCGTTGACAGGCGGAAGTGCCTGTCCCACTTGCCCTACTCGCGTCCGGCGTAGAGCGCGTCGATATCCTGCTTGAAGTTCTCGATGGCCTTGGTGCGGCGCACTTTCATGGTGGCGGTGAGTTCGCCCCGCTCGATTGAGAAATCGCGCGGCAGGATGCGGAACCGGCGCACCTGCTCGAACGGCGCAAGCTGGCGGTTCACCCGGTTGACGATCCGCCGCACCTCCCTATCGACCGTCGGCGCGCCGCAGATTTCGGCGGGTGATCGGCCCGCCATGCCGTCCATGCCCTTCAGTGTCTCGGCGACACTGGTGTTGATGGTGAACAGCGCGGTGAGAAACGGCAGACGGTCGCCAATTAAGAGCACCTGGTTGACCAGCGGTTCCATCTTAAACAGACTCTCGACGCGGCTGGGGTGAATCTTCTTTCCGGTGGAAGAAACGATCAGCTCTTTCTTGCGGCCGTTGATGTAGATGTAACCGGTGGCATCGATGTAGCCTAAGTCGCCGGTATGCAACCAGCCATCGCGCAACACCTCGGCGGTGGTGGCGGGGTCGTCCCAGTAACTGGAAAACAGGCAGGGGCCTTTGATCAGCAGCTCATGATCGTCGGAGATTCTGATTTGGACGCCGGGCATCGTCTTGCCGATGCTGCCGGGCCTGGGGGCGTCGAGCGGATTGAGCGCCGCCACGCCGCCTTCGGTGAGGCCGTACCCTTCGATCAGCGGCATGCCGATGGCCTCATAAAACTCGGCCAGGTCTTTGCTGAGGGGCGCGGCGCCGGAAGCCGGGACGCGCAGGCGTCCGCCGAGGCGCGCGCGGACTTTGCGAAACAGCAGGCGGTCGGCCAGGGCCAGCGGCGCACGGATGCGGAGCGGCACCGGTTTGCCTTCGCGGCGGTAGCGCCCAGCGGCCAGCGCCAGCGCGAGGCCGGTATAAAACGCCTTGCGGGAGGCGGCGGAGCGCTTGCGCAGTTCGGTGCAGATGCTGAAGTAGATGCGCTCCCACATGCGCGGCGGCGCCAGCAGGATGGTGGGCCGCACCTTGCGAATGTCCTGCGGCAGCTTCATGAGGCTCTCGGAGAAGTGGACCGGCGTACCGCAGCGGATCGGCAGAAACTCGATGACCACGCGCTGCGCGATGTGCGCGGAAGGCAGAAACGCCACCGTCGCATCTTCCGGCCCCATGGGAAACACGAGTGGCCCCATGTCGAGGTTGGAGACGATGGCCTGATGCGTGACCAGCGCCATTTTCGGTTCGCCGGTGGCGCCGGAAGTCAGGTACAGCACGGCCGGATCGGACGGCTGGGTCTCGGAGCGCAGCCGGCCGGCCAGTTCCGGATCGCGCGCCAGCGCTTCCCGTCCCAGGGCGCGGAGATCGTCGAGCGCGAGCGCGCCCTCGGCCTGGCCGGTGAGCAGAATCCAGCGGTTGGCGCGGGCGTGCCGCAGCGCGCGGAAAGTTTGCGGATCCTCCACGAAGACCGCCGCCGCGCTGGTGGCTTCGATGGTGCGAATCAGGTCGGGCACCGGGTAGCTGGGGTAGAGCGCGGCAGCGATGGCGCCGCAGGCTAGAATTCCCAGGTCCGCCAGGTAAAACTCCAGCCGCGTCTCCGAATCCAGGGCCACGATCTGCCCCTTCTCAACGCCCAGCCCCCGCAGTCCGGCCGCAATCTCCTCCGCGGCGCGGCGATACTCATTCCACGAATACGTGAGGTAAGCGCCGTCGGCTTGGGGCTGATGCAAGGCCGGCGCGTCGCCATAACGCGCCGCGGCCTCTTCCAGGACCTGATACAGAGTGCGGGGGTTCACTCCAAGCACTTTATCACGGAGGCGGGGCTGGCAACCGGGGGGGTGGACCGAAGCCAAAAGGCAAGGGCAAGGCGTAACCCCAAAGGTGGGTTCCTTGACAATTTCTGACAATCGGATAGTCTGAAGCTATGAGCACCAGATCCACATCGATGCGGGAACCTGTCGGGCGGATCGGGCAGCGCCGCCAGGTGGTGATTCCGCAGGAAATCTTCAGAACGCTCAAACTCCAAGAGGGGGATTTTGTGGCCTTCGCCAAGCACGGCAACGGTGTGCTGGTGAAGCCCAGGCGGCTCGTCGACCCCGACAGCGTGCTCACTCCGGCCGAGGCGAAACGCTTGCGCCAGAGTCTCAAACAGACGCGACAAGGGAAGACGCGGCCGTGGGCCGAAATCAAACAATGAACTGGGTCTGTAAGTTCAGCGTCAACGCTGAGCGAGACCTTCGGCGATTACCGGCTTCTCTTCACCGCAGACCAAGCCCAAGGATCGGTTGTCATTTCAGCAGATCTCTCTTCGATCCGGCAAGACGTACCGCTAGCCATAGCCCAGCCTAGGGAGCGGTTACTTGGATGGGAACGTCGATCGTGACTTCGGGTTGCTGTCCGACCTTGACCATCATAGGGACTGTGATCTGAGTCACCTGGCTCGGCTTCGGTTTTGAGCCTAAGAGCCACCACCCGTCAAACAACCCGAACACGATCACGAAAAAGACGGCGATGGGCAAGCCCGTTCCCCATCCCCACAATTTGGGCTTCTTAGTTACCGCGGTCCCCGTTCCTAGTTTTGCCGTGTACGAATCTACGATCTTGAGCTGCTCAGTCATATGATCGAATGTGAAGTAGCTAAAGACCATAAAGAGAAACACGCCGATTAGCAAAACGACGCCCGCGCTCACCGCGATAGCCGTCTGAGGTCTGTCCCAGCGGACAGTTATCATGCCGGTGGCGGCGGTGATGAAAAAGGTTCCGAGCGTCAACCTGATGGTGCTGTAATGGCGCGCCCAGTTTCCGTGATCTCCATATTCCTGAAGGAGGACGGTTCGAATTTCTGCTTCCTTTGTGGTAGGTTTTTCGGGGGCCGGTTCAGGGGCGGGCCAGTCGAGTGGCATTTTGGATCCTCCAAAAGTGAAAGTTCTGCGCGCAATTCGGCCGATGCTGCCGGCGGGCGTTTCCCGATTATATCGCTGCCTCGGCCATCCGGAAGTTCTGCCAACTCCGGATTGGCGCCGAATTGGCGCCCCGGTTTCGGAGCGGGCAGTTGGCAGGCGGAAGCGCCTGCCCCACTTCGTTTCGCGATACTGTTCACGACTTCGGACGCACCACACTAGAGAGCGGTGCCAGCGAAAACCTGCGCCAGGTTCACACGCTTACTACGGGGCAGGGCGATTGGCGGATGATGGCGTATGCGTTGGTGCGCAGGCGGCCGAAGCCTCCGGCGGCCGAACCGCGTGCGATGACGAGCACGCCGGCGTGGGTGCGGGCGGCTGCGGCGCAGATGGCATGAGCCGGATCGCCGGCCTGGAGCATCACTTCCGCCTCCGATCCCACCTTGGCCTGCAGGTGCGCCAGCGTCTCTTCCGCCGACCAGCGCAGCTTGGCGCGCCATGCGTCGTCGGTGTGGTCCGGCGTTTCCGGGACGGCGGCCGTCACGTGCAGCAGGGTGAGCCGGGCTTCCAGGGTGCGGCTCAGCCAGTGGGCCCATTTCAAAGCGCGCTCGCTTTGCGGGCCAAGGTCCACCGCGCAGAGCACGTGGTGGATATCGGCCGGCCTGGTGGCGTTCTCCGCGATATGCACCCCGGTCCACACGGGACAATCCACGTCATGCAGCACCTTGGCGGTGTTGGAGCCGAGTATGAACCGCCGGAACAGCCCGCAGCCGTGGGTGGGCATCATGATCAGGTCCACTTTCTCGGTATGAACCAATTCGACGATACGGAACACCGGTTCGCCGTCCAACACCAGGCGGCGCACGTTGCAGCCGGCGAGTTCCGCCTGCTCAAACTGGTCCAGCTCGATCGTCAGGTTTTCGAACTGGGCGCGGTACAAATCACCCAGCATGACGCCGCCCATTTCGGTATCGCCGAGACGATACTGCATGGGCGCCAATACATGCAGCAGGATGATTTCCGGGGAAACGCGTTGGGCGAGGCGGTGGGCGCAGTGGACGGCTGCCACAGAGCGTTCCGAAAAGTCCACCGGCAACAAGATCTTCGCAAGCGGCACCATCGAGTACCCCCTTGGCCGGACGGCGGCGGCGCCGCACCGGCTTCCATATATTAGGGTAATCCGATGCGAAACGCCGGTCCAGCCTCCCGATAGTCGATGGCGAGGTAGGACAGGCCATCGCCTTTTGTGGCTTGTCGCCGGCGAGCGGAAGACAGGCGGCAAAAACCGATTCGCCTATAGCACTACCATAGCGAGAGGCCGATGCCCCGGTCGCGGCTATCATGGAAAGGAGTTCCTTCGTTTGAAGACAACTTATCTCAGTCTCGGCTCCAATATCGGCGACCGCGACGCCAACCTGCGCGCCGCCATCGAGCGGCTCGCCGCGCCCGGCCTGCGCGTGCTGCGCGTCTCTCCGGTTTACGAAACCGAACCGGTCGAGTACACCGATCAGCGCTGGTTCCTCAACCTGGTCATCGAGGCCGAGACTTCGTTGTTTCCGTTGCAGCTTCTGGCGCGCACGCAGAAGGTCGAGCGCGTGCTCGGCCGCGTGCGCACCGTGCCCAAGGGGCCGCGCACCATCGATATCGATATCCTGCTCTACGGCACGGCCGTGGTGCGCGGCGGCAAACTCGAGATTCCGCACCCGCGCATGGCCGGGCGGCGGTTCGTGCTGGTCCCCCTCCATGACCTCGCCCCAGGCCTGCGCCATCCGGTGAGCCGCACGACCGTCGCTGAGCTGCTTCGCGCCGCGCCACCCGCGGTGGTGCGGTTGATACACTCGTAGTTGCCAACGTGCCCGACCTCCAGCAAGCCCTGAAGAAGTATTGGGGCTACGATTCGTTCCGGCCCCTGCAAGAGCGCATCATTCAGAGCCTGATGGAAGGCCACGACGCCGCCGTGGTGATGCCCACCGGCGGCGGGAAGTCGCTCTGCTACCAGCTTCCGGCGCTGGTGCTCGGCCGCACCGTGCTGGTGATCAGCCCGCTCATCGCACTGATGCACGACCAGGTGGCGCAACTCGCCGACATGGGCATCCCGGCCGCCATGCTCAACAGCACGCAGCCGGCCGAGGAGCAGCGCGCCGTGATGCGCGCCGCCACCCAGGGCGCGTTCCGCCTGCTCTATCTTTCGCCCGAACGCCTGGCGCGGGAAGACACCGTGACTTGGCTCGAGAAAGTTCCGCTCGCGTTATTCGCCATCGATGAGGCGCACTGCATTTCCGAATGGGGCCACGAATTCCGCCCCGAGTATCGCCAGCTCGCCAGTCTGCGCCAGAACTTCCCCGATATCCCCATCGCCGCCTTCACCGCCAGCGCCACCCGCCGCGTGCGGCACGACATTCTCGACCAGCTCCGCCTCCGCGACCCGCACAAGTACATCGCCAGCTTTCACCGCGCCAACCTGCGCTACGTGGTCGAAGAATGCGCTAAGGACTCCCACCGCCAGCGCCTCTTGCAGGCCGCGCGCGCCTACGCCGGGCAGAGCATCATCGTGTATGCGCCCACCATCGCCCTGGTCGAAGAGCTGGTCGATTTCCTGGGCAATCACGACATTCCCGCCGTCCCCTACAACGGCCAGATGGAGGCCGCCGACCGCCGCCGCAATCAGGAGCGTTGGATGAACGACGACGTGCGCGTGCTGGTCGGCACCATCGCCTTCGGCCTGGGCATCAACAAGGCCGCCGTGCGCGCCGTCATCCACACCTCGCTGCCCAAATCCATCGAACAGTATTATCAGGAAGCCGGCCGCGCCGGCCGCGATGGCCAGCCCGCCGATTGCGTTCTGCTCTGGCAACCCAGGGACACCGGCCTGCTGGCTTACTTCATCGACCAGTTGCAGGACCCGCAGGAGAAGGAGCGCGCCTGGCAGCGCTATCGCGCCATCCGCCGTTTCGCCGAGAGCGCCCGCTGCCGCCACCTGCAGATCTGCCAGCACTTCGGGCAGACGCCCAAGTGGACGCGCTGCGATATGTGCGACGTTTGCGGCAACCGCCCTTCCTGGCTCGACGAACCCATCGTCGAGTCTTTTGCGAAGAAGCGCGCCAGGAAGAAAAAGAAGCCGGCGCCGGACGTTGCAGCCACGCCATCCAAAGCCGCGCGCCCCGAACCTCGCCGCGAATCGCCGCCCGCGCGCGCCGCCGCTCCGCCCATCGCGCCTGCCGAACCGGCCGCCGACCGGGCATTGTTCGACTTCCTGAAGCAGTGGCGTCTCCGCGCCGCGCAACGCGCCGCCGTCCCGGCTTATGTCGTGCTCTCGGACGCCTCGCTCGAAGACCTTGGCCGCAAGCGCCCTTCCAACCTGCGCGAGCTGCTGGGCGTGTTCGGTTTCGGCGAACGCAAGGCCGAGATGTACGGCAGCGAAATCTTCGCCGCGCTCGAAGCCTTCCGCAATGGCGCCCGCGCCGAGCGCCAGGTGCGCCAGGCTTCCCCGGCCGAAGAGACCACCGCTCTGCTCGCCGAAAGCAAATCGTTCGAAGAGATCGCTCGCATTCGAGGCCGCCGCCTTTCCACCGTCGTCGAGCTGGTGGCGGAACTGGTCGCCGAGGGCCGCGTCGATTACCGCATGGACTGGATCGGAGAAGCGCGCCACAACCAGATCGCCGAGGCCGTCCGCCGCCTCGGCGCCGACCGTCTCAAACTCCTCAAGGATGCGTTGCCGCCCGATGTGACTTACGAAGAGCTGCGCCTGGTCGTGGCCTGGGTGAAACGGAAACCGGTCGAGCAGCAGTGAGGAACCGTAACGCGCCGTCGAAGGTCATACGCTGCCACTGCCCGCAACGGGATTGCGTCTACCCCAACTGCTCCAGCTCGCCTTCAAGCAGCGCCACGTGCTCTTCTTCTTCGGCGGCCAGTTCGCCGCAGAGCTCTTTCTCCAGGCCAGCGGGTAAGTCCCCGGCCAGTTTGCGGAAGTGATCGCGCGTGCGGCGCTCCATCTCGAGGGCGGCCTCGTAGAGTTCCTTCACGCCGGTCCGCTGGTCGAGCTTTATGCCGTGAAACAGCCAGTTCGCCAGCAGCTTGTCCTGGTCGGCGGAGAGCTCCACGGTTTCGCGGTCCAGGTGTGCGTGGTACTTCTCTTCGAGCTCGTGCAGGTGATCGAGCTCGGCCTCGTAGAGCCGCTCGAGCACGACGCGCTGCTCGGCCGATTGCGCCCGGTCTCGAGCCAGCTTGTAAAAGTGGAACGAGTCCAGCTCAAACTGCACGGCCTCGCGGATAGCGCGGAAGCGCATCGAATCGCCCAGCTCGCGGCCTTCAATCACCTCGAGCGGGCCGCCGCACAGGAAGCATTTTCCGTACGGCACGGCGAATCCCGTGGTCAGCTTCAGGCAGTTTTTGCAGCGCCAGGTGTAGCGCACCTGCGCGCAGCAGATTTCGTCCTCTTCGAGAACGCGGTGGCAGTTGGGACAGGAAGACGGCATAATCAGTGAACCTCCGCCGGCGCCGGCTCGGCCGCTCGCGGCTCGGCCAGGCCCATGTATTCGAGCATTCCCTGCGCGGCGCGCCGGCCGGCGCCCATCGCCAGAATCACGGTGGCCGCTCCGGTGACGATGTCGCCGCCGGCGAACAGCCCCGGAATCGAGGTCATCCCGCGCTCGTCCACCTGAATGTATCCCCACTTGTTGACCACCAGCCCCGGCGAGGTTTGGGCGATGATCGGGTTGGCGCTGGTTCCCAGGGCGTAGATCACGGTGTCCACGTCGAGCAGGAATTCCGACTCGGCCACCGGCACCGGCGAGCGCCGCCCGGACGCATCCGGCGCGCCCAGCTCCATCTTCTGGCAGCGCATGCCGGTCACCCACCCGGCCGCATTGCCGATGATCTCGACTGGCGCGGTCAACCACAGGAAGTCGATGCCCTCTTCCATGGCGTGCTCGAGTTCCTCGACGCGCGCCGGCGATTCGCGGCGCGACCGCCGGTAGACGCAGGTCACGCTCTTCGCGCCCATCCGCTTGGAAACGCGCAGCGCATCCATCGACGTATTGCCCGCGCCCACCACCGCCACGCGCTGTCCCAACCCGACCGGCGTATCGTAGAGCGGCTGCTTATGACCGCGCATCAGGTTGACGCGGGTCAGAAATTCATTGGCGGAGAACACCCCGTTGAACGCCTCGCCCGGAATCCCGGCGAATTTGGGCGAACCGGCGCCGGTCCCGACGAACGCGCAGTCGTAGCCCATTTCGCCGAGCAACTGCGGGATGGTGAACAGCTTGCCGATGATGGTATCGAGCCGGATCTCGACGCCCAGTTTCTTCATGTTTTCGATTTCGGCGTCGATGATCACGTCCGGCAGGCGAAACTCGGGGATGCCATATTTCAGCACGCCGCCGGCTACGTGGAGCGCTTCGAAGACGGTGACCGCGACGCCGTGGCGCGCCAGGTCGCCGGCGCACGCCAAACCGGCCGGTCCCGAGCCGACGATCGCAGCCCGTTTTTTCGCGGTGCCGCTGTCGGTCTGCACTGGCGGCTCATCCCAGCCGCGCCCCATCGCCATGTCGGCCACGAACCGCTCCAGCCGCCCGATCGCCACCGGCTGGAACTTGGCGCCCACCACGCAGGTCACTTCGCACTGCGATTCCTGCGGGCAGACGCGCCCGCACACCGCCGGCAGCGTGTTGGACGCCTTCAGAATCTGGTATGACCGCTTGATGTCCTTGCGTTGCAGCGCCGCGATGAAGCCCGGAATATCGATGCCCACCGGGCAGCCCGGCACGCAGCGCGGTTTCTTGCAGCGCAGGCAGCGCTCGGCTTCGTGCAGCGCGCCTTCG
>JBEKKO010000190.1:0-9024 GCA_050010695.1 Bryobacteraceae bacterium | reverse complement strand
CTGCAGCACGCGTTTGCCCCACGGATCGTAAGTGTACGTGAGCAAATTCCCACTGCCGTCCACGGCACCGTTCGAGATCAACTGGTTCTCCACGTTCCAGGTGTTGATCTGCGACCCGCCCGAGCCCATCCAGTTGCCGTTGGCGTCAAACCCGTAATCGCCGCTCATCCTGGCCTGATTGGTGGCGGAATTCACCTGCGGATACACCTGCGGCGCCGTCCCTTTGGTCGGCACCTTCGACGTCAGGTTGCCAAACCCATCAAAGCTGTACGATTCGTTCCACTGCACGCCCGTCGTGTTCGTGGTTGCCGCCGCAATCAACCGGTTCAGCGAATCGTACGTATAGCTCACATTCTCCCCAGTCACCCCATCCGCAGACGACACAATCCGCCCCTTGTTCTGGGTGGCGGAGAAATTGTAGGTCATGTTCACCTGCGCGCCGGCATCGGAAAATGGAAACACGTAGCCTGTCACCCGTTTTTTGTCGCCTGTCACCCGTTTTTTGTCACCCGTTTTTCACGCGCCCGTTGCTCTGAATAGCCGAATAGTTGTAGGTCATGTTCATCTCAGGCGCGCCAGGTTACGTCCCCTGGTTTCCGATCGCCTCGGTTTCTCTCGGGGTTCCCTCGGCGCGCGTTTCTTCCTTACGTCGCCACCCACACACCACAAGGACAGAACGGCGAGTGCTCCGGGATCTCGTCATCGAAGGCGTTGCTAGCCCTGATGGCCTCCGCGTCGCCGTCTAGAAGCCCCCATTCGTTGAGCTTCACCGAGAGTTTTTTCAGCCTGCCTTCCATTTCCCGCGTCTCCCAGTCAAAGCTATAGAACGCGCTTGTTCGTCCTCGAATATCCGCAACATCAAAACCACAGAACCTAAAGTCCTTATTCTCGAGGACGCTTTCCAGCGGCGCTATTCGAACCCCAGACAACTCGACGAGTTGTCTTGCCCATTCATCCGGCACATCAAAGCCGACAATCGTCGTTTCGTCACAAAGGCCGTACCGCCTGAAATCGAGAGCCGGGTCATCAAGCAAGTCGAGCCCATTGTGATCTATGTCGGGAGTGTAGTCTACTCGAGTCGGCCACACAACAGGATCTATCGTCAGTCGCATTGAAGGCCTGTCGTACCAGCTCCCGAGGTATTGTATTTTAGCGCGGTCTCGCTGGATCGACGGTTTGTCACGAACGTCGAAACCAACAATGCTCCTAGCAAAGCCCTTTGTGAGTGATGCGGCTGACCAGCACCTTGGCGTCATCTTGGCCACCTACCTCGGCGTCCAGCTAGGAAACGAAGAACACGATGGCATGCCCGCAGGAGGTTGTGCGAAGACCCCACGCCCCACCTGACCCGGAAGCCTTGCCCAAAAACATGAATTGTCAGTACTGATTTTCCGCTGCATCTGCCACACATGATAATGGGGGCTGAGACCGGCGTGCGGACGCCCTGTGTCGGGAGGGCCAACGCACAGCGTCCCCTCGGGAGGAACACAGGGCGATGGTAGAATGCCTTGCGAGGAGAGCGTGTCCGTGGCGCTTGTCGAGCTAGTTAGCACTTGGCTCATTATGAACAGAAGGCCAGCTCCGGCGACGCTCCCAATACGTTCCACGACGCCCGCGACGCCGTCGACTACGGTGTTCACGAGAGTGGTCGAGACCGGAGACGGGACCGGGGTCACCAGCGGGAGGCCCGTCACCGTGACCGTAAATACGGGGACTCCCGCCTGCGCCGCGGGCTGCGGCGTTGGGTCTGGGGGCGTGGGCGCCCCGCTGCCCCCTCCACCACCGCCGCCTCCACCGTCGCCGGTGCCGTCACCGTTGGGGTCACAATCTTCGTCGGAGTCGCAACCCCCGTCAGGGGCTTCGTCGTCCAATCCGGTCGGATCACGAAAGTTCACGGGATCGGCCACCACGTACGCGTAGCGGTTCCAACTCTGAGGGTTCGCTGCGTCCGCCGTCTTAATCCCTCCCGGGTCGGGGCTCCAGAAGCGGCCGAAGTTGTAGTTGTAGTAGCGGGCGTTGGCGTAGTCCTGGCCGACGCCGTCGGTGACGCCGTCGCGGAAGTAGGTCGCGAATTTGTCGGTGCCGTTCGGGGTCGTTTGACCATTCGACTGGAGCTCCTCTTCGCCCCAGGGGAAATAGGCCATGCTTCCGTTCTGGCCGTTTCGCACGCTGCCCAGCCGGTCCATCGCCACCAGCATCCGCTTGCCGAAATACTGGGGAATATACATTGGAGTCAGGGCGATTATCCCGCCGTACGCAGGCGGGTAGTCATTGAGCTGGTACGACCCCAGACGCTGCCCGGTGATGCCGTAGAAATAGAGCGTGCCCGATCCTTGGGAGCCGCGTGCGCAGACCGAGTACTGCAGCACGCGTTTGCCCCACGGATCGTAGGTGTAGGTGAGCAAATTCCCACTGCCGTCCACGGCACTGTTCGAGATCAACTGGTTCTCCACGTTCCAGGTGTTCACGATGTTTGTCAGGGGCCCAGGCACGCCCAGCCAGTTGCCATTGGCATCGAAACCGTAGTCGTTGATCACCCGGGCCCGGTTGGTAGTCGGATCCACCTGCGGGGACGCCGGCGTCCCCTTGCTCGACACCTTCGACGTCAGGTTGCCAAACCCATCAAAGCTGTACGATTCATTCCATTGCACGCCGCCCGTGCCGGTGGTTGCCGCCGCAATCAACCGGTTCAGCGAATCGTACGTGTAGCTCACGTTCTCGCCCGTAACCGCATCCGCAGACGACACAATCCGCCCGTTGTTCTGGGTGGCGGAATAGTTGTACGTCATGTTCGTCCGGCTCGCCGGCAGTGTGGAAAAGCTACGCAGTTCAGGAGCCTGTCGGAGATAGAATTTTCACAACCACCCGTTGCGATGGCTGACGCAGCGACCACGAGATGTTGGGGTCGAAATGGCCCAAAATCGTTCACTCCGACAGGCTCTCAGGCTGTCCCGCTTTTCCTAAGGTGACACCACCAGCGGACGCATCATATCGTGCTCCTCATGCTCCAGGATGTGGCAGTGCCACACATATTCATACCCTCCGGTCCGGGGGCTCGTCGGCACCGAAAAGGGCACATTCGGCAGCTTGAATTTCATGATCACCATGATCATTTCGTTCGGGTTCACGCGCACGGTTTCCTTGTACCCGATCTCGTTGGGATCCGGCCCGCGCATCGGTCCGGTGAACTGCGGAGTCCCGTCGTAATCGTTCGCGTCGAACGGCCGTCTTCCCAGCACCTGCACGTTGACCAGATGAAAGTGGATCGGGTGAGTGTCGCCCGTCAAGTTGAAAATCCGCCAGATCTCGACGTCGCCGGCCCTCGGCGTCTCGGTCGCCGGGTCCGGGTAGCCCCTGCCGAACGAAGCGCTGCCGGACGGCTTGGTGTTGGTTCCCAATCTCTGAATCAGCCGCCCAAAATCATCCATGTCCTCATTCAGCGTAAGCTCCCTCACCCGCACTCCCCGGACCTGCGTCACCGGATCGGCGGCTCGCGCCAGCAGCCAGGTCAGCGAAAACACCAAGCTGCGCGGGGGTGTTTCAACACTCGCGGCCGCTGCCGGCCCCACCGCGAATCTCAACAGAGTTCTGGTATTGGGACTCTGCCCGGGCTGCGTCGGCAGCGCTCCGCCGATCGGCTGCATGTTCAGATCTCCGGTGAAGTAGTCATTGCGCTGGTCGCCTCCCGGGAAAGGAGCCGGAGCGTCATTATACAGAATCAGGCTCTTTCCAGCCGCCCTCGCGAAGTCGATGATCAGGTCGGCACGCTCGGCCGGAGCCAGAAGCAGGTTGTAACGGTTCACATTGCCGAAGGTCGGGCTCGCGGGGTTCGTGTCATAAGCGATTTGACGCGGCGGGTCGTTCAGGATGGCGGGGCCGAACAGGAACCCTCCCTCTGTACCGATCTGGATCATCGCAGGCCCCGGCCTGCTCAGGTCTGCTTCGCCCGGCGTCTCCGCGCTCTCGTAATACAGTTGCAGGTTGTAGAACCGCGCTTGCGATGCATTCAGGATTCGAAAGCGCACCAGCGCGGCGGGAACGCTGGCAACCGGGTACACCGCGCCGTTCACCAGAATCGTGTCCGAGAAGTATTCGGGCACGCAGGAGATCAACGGTGGCGTGCCGCCCTCGCTTTCCCACCGTCCGGTCTGGCCGGTCAGGCTGTTCACGGTCGCTTGATTCAGAGGTTGCCACGGGTTGGGCAGGTCGGGAATATTTTGGTATTCGTATTGCGATGGGTACCACAGGCTTCCGTCGGCGTTGAACGACTTGTCTTGAATCACCAGCGGAATCTGCATGGAGGGAATCACGCCGGAAGCCACCAGCGCGTCCTCAAAGTCGTCGCCCAGCAGATACGCCGAAGCAATCCCCGCGTAGGCATTCAGCCGCGTGATTCCGATGGCATGATCGTGATACCACATCAAGCGCGCGGATTGCTGGTTGGGGTAGTGATACTGCGCCTGTCCCTTGACTCCCGTGCCGTTCAGAAAACTGGTGCCGGTCTGTCCGTCCGGCGCGAACCAGGCGAAAGGCCCGCCATCGTAATTCCACGTGTTAAATCCACCGTGCAGATGCACCGAGGTCCGATTCACGTCCTGGCCTGGCTCGGCCCCCATCAGCGTGGTGTCCACCGGCAGGATGTGTTGGTTAGGCAGCATGTTGGTGACGGTGAGTTGGACCGGCCGATCCTTCTTCGCCACGATCACCGGACCCAGGTATCGCGGATTGTCCGCGACTGTCGGGTTCGCGTCCACGTAGCCCCAGAACGTGGTCGGCCCGTAAGGCGCTGGAAGGATCTGTTGTTGAAACTGGCGGATCTGGAGCTGATAGGCATCCACCGGGGAATTTGCGGCGCTCACCGGCGTCGCTACGGGAATTCCAGTGGGGCCGAGCCCGGGCAGTGCCTGATTGAATTTGCCGATTCGCGGACTTTGTTGAAACGCATAGGCACGGCGGCGTAGGGCAGAAAACGCAACGGCGCCACTGGCAGCCTGCAAGAATCTTCGGCGGTTGAGCATCGCTGAGCCTTCTTTCGATTCCCAGCCTTGGGCCATTACACCCACTCGGGGCGGAAATCCATAGAGGAGTAGCAATTCAGTGACCACCAGCCGCGCGGCGAAAGCTGCGGGAAGTCTCAGCCGCCTTGCGATCATACCGATTCTTGTTCGGCGGCTTCCTGCAGACCGCCAACCTTGCTCCTCGGCCCACGGCTGCGCTGTGACGTCGACGGTTCGTGGCAGTGATCCGGAGCGTCGCGGAATACCAACCGCACTGAAAACACAACCACTTAGACCCAACTGGACTGGCCTAAACTGCGAGCCGTCGGGTTCGATTCATATTTTCATAGAGTTACGGGCTTTGCGCTATGACGCGAACACCGCGAGGGCGAGGCTGCTTTGCTTAGAATGAACTGTGAAGCCCAAAGCAATTCCAGTTGTATTCACGCCTGGCAACGAACCATACCTGGGTCGTGAGCTCCTCTTCCACTTCGATCAACTCATTAGCTCCGCGATGGAGCAAAACTCCAGGGCTGCGCCGACCTCCCATGGTCGCGCCCTTTCGGACCACCAGGAAATGGCGTGCCAAGTCATCGCGCAGGCGCTCAGCATCGCGCTTTCAATCCGCGAGTTGATTAGGCAAGGCTATCTTTTCGGCGCGCACGTGCTCCTCCGTGCTCTGGTGGAACGGGCGGCTATTTTGCTTTACCTCCACCTCTATCCGAACGACATCGAACGATGGAAACGAGGCTGGCACTGCCAACTCCGGATTGGCGCCGAATTGGCGCCCCGGTTTCGGAGCGGGCAGTTGGCAGGCGGAAGCGCCTGCCCCACTTCGTTTCGCGATACTGTTCACGACTTCGGACGCACCACACTAGGTGATGCTCCGGGCCTCGCGAAGATGTTCGACGCGATTCAGGCGAAGCAGCAGCACAACCCCGCGATCTCCGGGCGGGACCTTACGGCAACAATGAATAGTCTGTTGCACTCCAAGCCTGACTCGGCTCCTTGGAACATGGTCCCACTCGGAGAAACTGGTTTCGGTCATGCGGTTTCGAAGATCTTGAACAGACCGGACCTCTGCGACGATCTCTGTGCAAATGCGATTCCGTGGCTCGCAGTTGTACAAGGCATGATGGCTGCGTACTTTCCTAACAAACCGGCCGTCACTTCGGATCAGGTTCACTGAACCCCGCTTTTCCGGCCGGTTCCGTCGCCTTGGCTTGCCGGATGCGAACCAATTTCATGTCTCCTCCTTAGTCCAGTGGGGCGATGGATTCCAAAGGCGTTCCACCCCGAGCCGTTCCCAGTCCGCTCTCAGTTCCTGGCGATGAAGGGCTGCCCATTCGAGTACCACCGCCATGGCTCTCCTTGGGAGCTCTCCCCTGAGGATGGCGAGCGGTGGGGTTTTTGTTAACGAACTGCAGAGGCGTGATCCCAGCGGACTGTCGTGTTCTCACCGGATTGCGGTAACGAATAATAATGTTGGCAGCCACAGGGGGCGTCTCGCCTTGGAGGCCGGTGTAACGCACACGAAGTTCGCGGCATCGTCCGTACTGCCGAGCCCCGCCCATCGGGCCACCGCGGGATACGCGCACAATGGCCGGGTGCGCAGCACGCCGCTGGTGGGATCGAGATCGGTGTTGTACTTGGTCGCGACGATCCGCTCCGGTGCCACCCCTTGCTCGACCCAGAACTCCAGAGCCGCCTCCAGGTCGTGTTGCGGGTCGCCCTGGTCGAAACCGTTCTGCCCGAAACTATCCGGTCCCGGCCCGTACTCGCAGTGCTGCATGCCGGGCGCGAGAAACAAGCGGATAAAGGCCGGATCGCGGGTTCGGCCCGGCCGCGCGACCACGCTCTCGTAGTAGTTAATCGTGCTTTCGGCGGCGATCGCGGGATCGCTCCAGCCGTGAAACAGGATGAGTTTCCCGCCGCGCTCGCGGAATGCCGTCAAGTCAGGGTCAATCGCATTCAGTGTCGCGCCAGTCGCTGCGTCCGCAGCAGCCACGTCGCTGTCGATATTGAACGCGTAGGGATTCCATGCCGGGTTGCCGTAAACCATGTTCACGAAGTAGTAGTATCCGAAGCCAAACAACGCGCCCGTGCCCTGCGTAGGCCCGGTGACCCACAACGACCAGCCATTGGCGCCCGTCTGCCCACCCACCGGGTAGCCGGGGAAGACCTGGACGCCAGCGGAGTTCACCGGCCCGGCGTAGAGTGCCTTCAACGTCCCGATCTCAGGCGAAGTGAGGCAGGCGTCGGTCTCAGCGCCCTGGCAGAGCAGGCTCAATGGGTCGAAGTGGCATTGCCGCGGATCGTCGATTACCCCATCCACCACGCCATCCAGACCGTCGCACGCCGCCAGCGCCGCCGCTTCGATCGCGGGCAGCTTCGAGGGCGGGAGATAATTCGCCGCGAGCGCCTGGTTGTCCCAGACTCCTGTCGAGAATAGGTGCGTCATGAAGTTCGCCGACGCGCCGGCGATGATCCCGTCGTAGTCGGCCGGGTAACGCTGGGCCTCCATCAGCGCCTGCCGTCCGCCGTTCGAGCAGCCATCAAAATACGAATGGCTGGGCCCTTGCCCATAGAAAGCCGCGACAACGGCCTGCGCCTCTTGGGCCGTTTCGTGAATTGCCCGATAGCCGAAATCAACGACCTTCTCCGGATGTCCGAATGCCCAGCTCGCGTCCAACACGCCCAGCGAACCCGCCTGGTGACCCGTGTCGGTGGAGGCGGCGGCGTAGCCATGACTGAGCGCATCGCCCATTTTGCCGTAATTGATCGATCCGCCGAAGCCGCCGTTGTCGGCGCCCGCAAACTTGCCGTTCCAAACCGAAATCGGCATCCACACTTCAAATTGAATATCGGAGTCGGTGGTCGGCTGGATCGACCCAGCGACCCGGCAGAACGCGGGCAGACTGGGGAAGGCCGTACCGTCCCGAGCCGTGAACGGGCCAGCCGGTACGGAGACTGCGGTCGCAATCGTCGTATGGGCAAGTGAAAGGTTCGCCAGTTCCTCGCAAGTGGAGGCCGCGAGCAACCGGCTGATACCCAGTAAGCCGATCGAAAGTACCTGACCCTTTGTCATTCGCCGATCAGTCTACCGCTCAGTCGTTCCTATACGCAACCATGCATGCAGGCTTTTCTGGGACCCCTTGCCGTCCTCCACCTGCGTAGCGGGTGCTCCCCGAAGCGCACCCCGTGTGGCGCCCGCGCTTGTGCGATGATCGAAAAGTATGGCTGCACTGCTCACGGTGGTCGCCGAGATGAAAGCCAAGCCCGGCAAGGAAGAGGATCTGCGCCGCGCGGTGCTCGCGTTGATCGAGCCCACCCGGCGGGAGGATGGTTGCGCGCAGTACGATCTGCATGTCCACACGGAAGACCCGGGCCGCTTCCTTTTCTATGAGAACTGGGCTTCGCCGGAGCACCTCGAGCGGCACGCCGCGTCCGCCCATTTCCGCGCTTTCGAGAAGATGGTCGGTGACCTTCTGGCCGAGCCGATGTGCGTTGAAACCTATCGGCGCATCGCTTAGTCGGCCCGCTCGTCTGTGCTTCTGCGCCCAGGGTCGGTTTATTCCGCTTGCGGCGGCGCCATGCGCGTTCCGGGCGTGATGATGACTTCTCCTGTTGACCTCAGGCAGATTTCGTACACTCGGTCGGGCTCCAGACGCATGTAGGGCGCGTCGCCGTGGATAGCCCGCACGCCGCGCTCCTTCGCCAGTTTCTCGTCGTTGGCAAGGTCCCAGAAGCGCTTCCAGAGATCCTTCTCGAATTCGCTGGTCGCCTGCCGCTCCGCGTAGACCTCGGGCACCTGGCCATCCTTGTCGATGACGAAGCCATCTTCGGGCCGCATGGTGCTGGAGAAGATCCGCCGAAACACCATAAGCGCCCCGCCCTTGACAGGATCGCCCTGCTCGATGAAGTGGTCGTCGAACTTGATCACTAGGGTGTCAAAATAGACTTCTTGCCCCGGCAGAGTCATCTCTCGAGAGACATTGATCGGCTTGCCGGCGTCGTCAACCTCGGT
>JBEKKO010000189.1:0-5922 GCA_050010695.1 Bryobacteraceae bacterium | reverse complement strand
TCCGCCATACAGCGGGCCTAGATCATCGAAGTTCCTACTTAAATCATCGGGTGGCCGATACGCACGGCGATAAGTCCGACAGCCCGGCCACCCGCAACGCACCCTCATCTTTTTCCACCCACACCTCTCGGCCGCAGTGCGCCCAAGAACCCCCCTGGAGTTTCTGAATCTTCTGTAGCGCCGGCGGTCTTGCCGCCGGTGTCTTGCGTCTTGTACGCGCTTGACCACGGCTACTGATCGCCGGCGCTACGGCGAAGATCTTACCCGCCCGCGATCGCCCCGATAATCAGCAATGGCTCCGCCCCGCTGGCGACTGCTTCGGGCAGCGGCGCGTCCGGCGATTCGTGGGACAAATCTTCCGCGTTGGCGAAGAACCTCACGAACGGCCGTCGCTGTTCGGTTACGTGATCGCGAAGCGTCCCGCGCAACATCGGATAGCGTGCCTCGAGTGCGTCGAGCACCGAGCGCAGTGTGGCTTGGCCCTCCACCTCAAGCTGCACCTCGCCCGCGACGCGCGCCAGTATCCGCAGATGCGCCGGAAGCTCGACCCGGATCACGACAGTGTCTGCACCTCGACGGAAAGCACGGCCGGAAGATCGCGGACAATCGGAGCCCAACTGTCTCCGGCATCGGCCGACGCGTACACCTGCCCGCCGGTGGTACCGAAGTAAACACCGCACTGGTCGAGCGAATCCACCGCCATCGCATCGCGCAGAACGTTCACGTAGCAGTCACTCTGCGGCAGGCCTTTGGTCAGCGGCTCCCATTCGTTTCCGCCCGTCCGGCTGCGGTACACGCGCAGCTTGCCCTCGGGCGGAAAGTGCTCCGAGTCGCTCTTGATCGGGACTACGAAAATGGTTTCCGGCTCGTGCGCATGGACGTCGATGACGAATCCGAAATCGGTCGGCAGGTTCCCGCTGACCTCGTTCCACGAGTCGCCGCCGTCGTCGCTGCGCATCACGTCCCAGTGCTTCTGCATGAACAGCACATTCGGCCGCGAGCGGTGCATCGCGATGCGGTGAACGCAGTGGCCCACTTCGGCAGTCGGGTCGGGGATGTATTGCGAGCGCAGCCCGCGGTTGATCGGCTTCCACGTCAAGCCGCCATCCTCGCTGCGGAAGGCGCCCGCCGCCGAAATAGCGATGAAGATCCGCGCCGGGTCGCTCGGATCTTGCAGGATGGTGTGCAGGCACATGCCGCCGGCGCCCGGCTGCCAGCGAGGCCCCGAGCCGTGGCCCCGCAGCCCCGCAAGTTCCTGCCAGGTCTGCCCGGCGTCGGTGGAGCGGAACAGGGCCGCGTCTTCCACGCCTGCGTAGACCGTATCCGCATCGGTCAGCGACGGTTCCAGATGCCAGACCCGCTTGAACTCCCAGGGATGCGCCGTGCCGTCATACCACTGGTGAGTGCCGGGTACGCCGTCGTACACGAACTTGTTTCCCACCGGCTCCCAGGTCTTGCCGCCGTCATTCGAGCGCTGGATCAACTGCCCGTACCAGCCGGTCGACTGCGACGCATACAGCCGGTCTGGATTCACCGGCGAGCCCTTCACATGGTAGATCTCCCAACCTCCGAAGTGCGGGCCACTTACATCCCATTTCTCGCGCTTGCCGTCCGATGTCAGCACGAACGCTCCCTTGCGCGTGCCGACCAATACGCGTGCTTTGCTCATCCCTCACCCTCCTAAGACACATTATCCAAAGCACTTGCAAAACACAAGTGATCGCTTGAAACAGCACGGCGCCTTGCACAATTGACACCGCCGGCAATTTCTGTAAAAATCAAGTAGGCGAATAAAAGGCGAAACAATGAGCGCGGCGGTGCTCCAGAAACAGTTCGAATCGCTGCTTGGCGGTCACCTCGGGTGGCAGGCGAAACCGGCTGTCGAAACGGTGCCGAGCGGGGTTCCGGAGATCGATCGGGTGACCGGCGGGCTGCCGCGCGGATGTCTGACGGAGATATTCGGCGCGCCTTCTTCCGGCCGCGCCAGCCTGCTGGTTTCGATTCTGGCCGGAGCCACCGCGCGCCAGGAATTCTGCGCCCTGGTGGATGCCGAGGATGGGTTCGATCCGCTTTCCGCCGCGGCGGCCGGCGTGGAATTGCCGCGGCTGTTATGGATCCGCTGCGGCCACAACGCCGAGCACGCGCTTCGTGCGGCAGACCTGCTGCTGCAGGGCGGCGGCTTCGGCGTGGTGGCGCTGGACCTGGGCGATACTCCGGCGCCGGCCGCGCGCCGCATCTCGCTCACTTCCTGGTTCCGATTGCGCCGCGCCGTGGAGCACACGCCCACCGTGCTGATTGCGGTTGCGCGGCAATCGAACGCCAAAACCTGCGCCAGCCTGATGCTGGAATTGTCGAGGGAGCGCGCGCGCTGGTCGGGCGGAGCGCTCGATTCGGCGCGGCTGCTCGGCGGCATGCGCGTGGCGGTGGCGCGGCGCAAACCTGGGCTGACCCTTACCGCCGCTTGGGAAACCGGCGCGCTGGAGTAATATGTTCGCCTGTTTGCATGGCACGGGAAACCTGGCGGCGGTGGCGTTCGATTTTTCGCCGCTGGTGGAGCGGACCGCGCCCGATACCGTCACCTGCGACGTGGCCGGCCTGGACCGCCTCTTCGGCGCGGCGCAGGAACTGGCCGCGGCCCTGGCGCGCCGCGCCGCCGAAACCGGTGCGCAGGCAGCCATCGCCCTGGCCGCCAATCCCGATGCCGCCATCTGCGCCGCCCGCGGATTTGCCGGCGTCAGCATCGTTCCGCAGGGCGATGAAGCCAAGTTTCTGGGCAGGCTGCCGGTCGCGCTGCTGGGGCCTTCCGCCGAATTGCGGGAAACCCTGGAGCGTTGGGGGATTCGCCGTTTTCAGGATCTGGCCGCGCTGCCGCCGCTGGGAATTGCCGAGCGGCTGGGCGAGGAAGGGTTACGACTGCGCGAGCTGGCGCGCGGGGAAGCGGAGCGCAAGCTGACGCCGCTCGAGGAGCCGGCGCGGTTTGAAGAAGAGCTCGAGCTGGAATATCCGGTGGAATTGCTGGAGCCGCTTGAGTTCCTGCTGGCGCGCCTGCTCAACGGCCTCACCACGCGGCTGGCCACGCGCGGGCTGGCCACTAATGAGCTGCGCCTGCACCTGCAACTGGAAACCCGCGCCACGCATGAACGCACGTTGCGGCTGCCGGCGCCATCGCTCGATGGCAAATCGTTTTTGAAATTACTGCGGCTCGACCTGGCCGGCCATCCGCCCGCGGCGCCCATCGAACGGATCAAGCTGAGCGTGAATCCGGTGAAGCCGCAAGCCGCGCAGGGCGGCCTTTTCGTACTCGCCGCGCCGGAGCCCGTGAAGCTGGAGCTGACGCTCGCGCGCATCCAGGCGATTGTCGGCGAAGGCCGTGCGGGCTGCCCCGAGCTGCTCGACACTCACCGTCCCGACGCGTTTAGCATGCAGAGACCGGGGGACGGACAACACTGTCCCAAAGCGCCAGTGGAGACCGGCGCACCTTTAGCCTTCCGCATGTATCGCCCGCCCCGCGCGGCCCGCGTCACCCTGGCTTCCGGCCAGCCCAGTTTCCTCGCCGCCGAAGGCATTCGCGGCCGCGTTCTCAAACGCGCCGGCCCCTGGCGAACCTCCGGCGACTGGTGGACTACCGACCCCTGGTCGCGCGACGAATGGGACATCGCGCTTTCCGATGGCGCTCTCTACCGCATCTATTGCGAGGTTCGCGGCTGGTTCGTGGAAGGAAGTTATGACTAAGCCATCACGCCCCAGGCAAAGTGGGACAGGCGCTTTCGCCTGTCAACCGTGCGCCTGTCAACCGTGCGCTCGACCACGGCCAGTCGCCGGCACGCGCCACCAGGCCTGCACTGACGGGGTTTTGCTCGACATAGCGGACAATCCTCTCCAGCTCCGCTTCGCTCCGTACTTGATGATCGAAAGATTCATCCTGCCAGAAGGGCTTACCCGTCCGACACAGGATCTGGTTGGCTTTCCGCGCAGTGGAACCCTTCAACCAGCGCGTGATCACAGGCAGATGCACACTCGGTGCAAAGACCGCGTGCACATGATTGGGCATGATCACCCAGGCCCGCAAGAGATAGAACTGCCGCTGCGTTTCGCCATATCGGAGGGCGTCAGCTACCACGTTTGCAACACAGGCATCCTTCAGCCAGACGGGGCCGAAAGCTGCCTTGTCGACTTGACGGTCCACGGCGACGAAAGCCTGGCCAGCGATTTTGGTTCCCGTTGCACACGGGAACCGATCAGCAGGCGGGAGAGAACCAGCCAGGCGCCAGGTGACAAAGAGAGAGGTAGTCAGGGTGGGGTCAGGGATCCAGTGCGGCAAGTTGCGGCGGTAGAACATGTTGACAGGCGAAAGCGCCTGTCCCACCCAGATAGTGCGCCAGATGTGAGATATTCTCGGGGGAACTTGACAGGCGAAAGCGCCTGTCCCACTTTGCCATGTTAGGTGACCATGCCTTACGTGGAACTGCACGCACGCTCGGGTTTCAGTTTTCTCGAAGGCGCTTCGGTGCCGGAAGAGATGGCGGGGGCCTGCGCGCAATCGGGTGCGCCCGCCATGGCGCTGGTGGACCGCAACGGCGTCTACGGCGCGCCGCGTTTTCACATGGCGGCGAAAAAGGCCGGCATCCGCGCCCATATCGGTTCTGAGATCGGTTGCACCAACGGCAATACCTACCCGCTGCTGGCGGCCACGCGCGAGGGCTATCAAAACCTGTGCCGGCTGATCACCCGCATGAAGCTGCGCGCTAAAAAGGGCGAAGGCGCGGCTACCCTCGATGAGCTGGCCGAATTCGCGCGCGGCCTGATCTGCCTCACCCGCCATCCCGAGCGGCGGCTGCTCGATATCTTCGGCCGAACGAACGTGTACGCCGAGATCCAGCGCCATCACCGTCGGGAAGAGGAAGCGGCCAACCAGGCCATCGTCGAACGCGCGCGGCGTTTGCACATTCCGCTGGTTGCCGCCAACGGCGCCGCCTACGCGACGCCCGCCCAGCGCGAGTTGCTGGATGTGTTCACCTGCATCCGCAAGCATGTGACGCTCGGCCGTGCCGGCCGGCTGCTCGAGCGCAACGCCGAGCGCCACATTAAGACTCCGGCGGAAATGGCGCGCCTGTTCGCCGACCTGCCCGAGGCGATCGACGCTACGCTCGAAATCTCCTCGCGCCTGGAATTCACGCTCGCCGATCTGGGCTACGAATTTCCGCGCTATCCCGTGCCCGAGGGCGAAACCATGGCCGGCTTTTTGCGCGCGCGGGTGGACGAAGGCGCGCGCCGCCGCTATCAGCCGTATCACGAGCGCGCCCGGCGGCAGATCGAGCGGGAGCTGGCGATGATCGAAAAGCTCAAGCTGCCGGGCTATTTCCTGATCGTCTGGGACATCGTGCGCTTCGCCAAAGAGAACGGCATCCTGGCGCAGGGCCGCGGCTCGGCCGCCAACAGCGCGGTCTGCTATGCGCTCGAAATCACCGCCGTCGACCCGGTTGGCATGGACCTGCTGTTCGAGCGCTTTCTTTCCGAAGAGCGCGGCGAATGGCCCGACATCGATATCGATTTGCCCAGCGGCGAACAGCGCGAACGGGTCATCCAATATGTGTACCAGCGCTTCGGAAAACTGGGCGCGGCGATGACCGCCAACGTCATCACCTACCGCGGCCGCTCCGCCGCGCGCGAAATGGGCAAGGCGCTGGGCTTCGAAATCGCCTCGCTCGAAAAACTTTCCAAACTGGCGCATACGTGGGAGTGGCGCGATCCGCAGGACACGACCGGCCGCCAGTTTCGCGAGGCCGGCCTGGATCTCGATCATCCGCGCGTGCGCAAGTTTTGCGAGCTCTACAAAATGGCGCAGGACATGCCGCGGCACCTCGGCCAGCATTCCGGCGGCATGGTGATCTGCCAGGGGCAACTGGATTCGGTGGTGCCGCT
>JBEKKO010000188.1:0-5982 GCA_050010695.1 Bryobacteraceae bacterium | reverse complement strand
CACAATATCTCGACCCATGGTTGGGCGCACTTTCCGCGACGACGAGGACCATCCAGGAGCGCCCAAAGTCGCGCTGATCAGCGAGGGTTCTTGGCGGCGCCGGTTCGGCGCGTGCTCCAGACCGCTGTCGGCGAATGGAACGTGGATGGCCTCCCCGGAGGATTGCATCACGCAACGACTGCCGTGGGAGGCGCCATACCTCACGGAGGACTGGAGCCTACCGTTAGCACGGGTGCTGGACGCCCTTGGCCTTGGCGTTTCCAGGTACGCTTCGTTCACGGTGGACTTAGCGTTTCGGGGCCAGGACAGCCAGGACAAACACCTGTTGTTCAAGACTTGGGCTCGTGATATGCTAAGCGGCAATCGGGGAGGGGAATGTGAGATCCACTTGTGTCGTTGCACTCTGCGCTTTGTTCCTGACTTGGCGCCTGTTCGGTCAGGTCGGGCTTCATCCGCCGCCATCTGGGGGCTCATGCGGTAGCGGAGCTGGCTGGGACTTCGAAGATGGCAGCTTGCAGGGTTGGACTCCCTCGGGAACGGCCTTCCAACAGCAGCCGCTTCAAGGCGATATCAGCGTAGTCCGCGTGCAGCCCGCGGGTTTCCGCGCGGAGATCGCCTCGGACATAGGGGGCAACTATTGGAGTGGTTATGGTTGGCCCAATGGCCACGGAGGTGACTTTTGGATTGGCAGCCGCGACTACTCCACCGGTACGCCAGTTCCGGTCGACCGCGGCGACGCATCGACGGGCGTCCTCACCTCGCCCGTGTTCATCGTCGGCAGCAACTTTGTATCGTTCCTGATGGGCGGCGGCAGAACCACGCAGGAGCGCGTGGAATTGCAGATTCTAGCGCGGGACGCTGCGGAGGCGTTAGCGCTTGCCCGCGCGCCGGTTACTTACACCGAGTCGCCTGCGCCGCCCGGCCCCGCGTTTGTGCGCCAGGACGGTCTTTGGGTCACCATGTTTGCGGGAGTCTCCCGCCAGGTTGGTGAGGTGCTCGAGCGACAGGCATTTCTGGTGACGGCATATCGCGGCCGGACGGCCCGGGTGCGCGTGGTAGACGAGTCCTCCATCGCGCACATTAACGCCGATGATTTCACGTGCGCAGATCGAGTTCCCCCTCCGCCCGACCCCATTCCCTTATGGGGTTTTGCCGACTTGCACTCCCATCCAAGGTCGGACCTGGGTTTCGGGGGCCTATTCTGGGGCAAACCAACAGGTCCCATCGAGTCTCTCCTCTCCTGCCCGGGACCTACGCATGGCGGCCATCTGGTGCTGACAGGCGCACTAGGGGGCATAGTGCAAGGCGTCACAGGGAGCCAGAATGCCAGCGCGCTTGTGGTAGACCAAATGCTGGAGATGAACCGTTCTTCAAACGATATCCACGACAAGCAGGGCTTCCCGAGCTTCAAGGGCTGGCCCTATTACGACACGGCGATCCATCAGCAGATGCACGTCGATTGGATCAAGCGAGCATGGCAAGGCGGACTGCGTGTCTTGTTTGCGGACGTAGTCAATAACCGCCTGCTCGCGCTGGGAATGGGCGCTGAGCAACTGGACGACGATGCGTTCCAGCAGGAAATAGCGGGCATCCGGGAACTGGTTCAGAGCCAACCTTGGATGCAGATTGCCAACACTCCGGCTCAGGCGCGCCAGATCATCCAACAGGGCAGGCTCGCGGTGGTACTCGGCGTGGAGCTGGACCAGTTGGAATTGCTATTAAAGTCGCAACTCCAGAAAAACAAACCCCGGAATGAAGCCACCGCATGCGCCGTGGGCATGGTCGGCAGCGTAGTCGCGCCGCTTGCGGCAGGAGGTGCCGCCGGCATTGCAGGCGCTGGCGCCATTCCGGTTGAGGCCGGCGCAACCGCGGCCCTGGCTCCCCTCTTGCCGGGCATCGCCGAACTGGTGGGAATCACTGCAACCAGCACCACGGCGGTGGCGACTGTCTCCGCGATCACAGCGTCGGCGACGGCATCGCTCGCCGCGGCCGCGCTCGCCCCGTCCGCTTCTCAGGTTTGCCCCTACGCCAACCGGGATGTGTATACCCTGCCGCCGGGAGTCAATCTACAAACCTTTACAAGGCAACTCGTGGATAAGCTGGTGCAGAACGGCGTGCGCCACGTGATTCCAATCCATCTCGTCAATAACTCTTTTGGCGGCACAGCCGTCTATATGGATGCTCTGAACCTTTTGAACTTCTACGAGAATGACAAGTGGTTCGAGGGTGCAACTCCGTCGGGATCCGCCGGTGACGTCGATAGAGTAATCTCCAGCGTAGCGCTGCCGCCCGGATGTTCTGGGGCGCTTTGCGTAACGCTTCAATCCTACCCACAAGCCGCGCAAGTGAATCGGATTGGCCTGACCGCGGCAGGGGCGCAATTAATCGCCGAGTTGGAGCATCGAGGAATGATCCTAGATGTTTCGCACATGTCCGACAGGTCTCTCAACGACACCCTGCACATTGTGGCGCCGGGCTGCACCGCTCCGGGCAGTCCAGCCTGTGCGGGGGGGTACCCGGTGATGTCCAGCCACACTGGTGTGCGGGAGACCGAGCACGCCCCGGTCGCTTTGTCAGCGCAGGGAACATTTCGGACCGAGCGGGACTTAGGCCGCCCGGAGGCGCAGATGATTCGGGACATGGGCGGGATGGTGGGTATGGGTGTCGCTCCGACCACGGTCCCCAGCGACTGCATGGGCAGCACGCGCTCGTTCGGAGTCGAGTTCGGAGAACTGCTGAACGACATGCGGCCGGCTGCGTTGCGAAGTCATCCGCTGGGAGTCGGCCCGGCAAGCACAGCGGAATTGGCCCAGGTCCGAGGCGTCGCACTCGGAACCGACGGAAATGGCATGAACGGCATGACCATACCGCGCTTCGGCGACTTTGCCTGCGGACGGAGGCCGTCCTATGTCGTCGTGGCCGGACCGAATACTCCTCCATTTTCTGGGGTGGGAGCGCCGCAGGCGTACGCGCTCGCATATCGGTCATCCGGACCAATTTTCGGCTCGTCTTGCTCGGTTCCGCCAACAGTTCCGCGGATGACCGGCGAGGCGGCCCTGGTGCAGTCGGTCGCTGGCGAGCGACGCTTTGACTATAACTGCGATGGTCTCGCCCATTACGGTATGTTGCCGGATTTTCTGCAGGACACGAGAAATGCCGCGGTGGGTGCGGGCGCGTTTCGGCCGCTGATGCGCTCAGCCGAGGACATGATCGAAATGTGGGAGAAGAGTTGCCGGTTGGCCGAATCCGTTGGAGGAGGCGACGCTTGCCAATGAGACGGTGTCGTGGCTTACGCGGTAACGCGACAGACCCATAAGATTGGCGTGCGAATGGCCTTGG
This sequence comes from Bryobacteraceae bacterium, assembly GCA_050010695.1. Classification (GTDB taxonomy): domain Bacteria; phylum Acidobacteriota; class Terriglobia; order Bryobacterales; family Bryobacteraceae; genus Bog-375. The sequence continues at coordinate 2,643 of JBEKKO010000188.1, read as the reverse complement.
GTGCAGACCGTTCCCTGGTATTGCGTATGGTGCTGAGCATGGGGCTACGACTACTTGTTCTAGGAGCGGGCATCGGATACTGGCCAGTTTCGGTCTCAGCCGGGCCCTGGCGAGTCAGCTCTTCGGTGTGTCGACGTTCGATACGGCCCGAGGTATTAACAGCGTCACAATGGGGTAGGAGGGGCCCCGAGGTTCAAGGCCAGGCCTACGCCACCATCTCGCGGAAAACCGGCTCGGGGGAAACCACTTGGCGAGCAATCAGCTCAAGTCCGCAGATTCTTTCCAATGTTGGCGTGGCACAGCCGTGGCTTTCGCAATGCTCGGCGATTTCGCGCAGCACATCGTGCCGGTACTCTTCGACCCGGCGCAGCTCCGTGTTGGCGCACTCGATGTTGGTCTGAGTTACGGAGTTGCGTAGCCTGCGCTTCGTCCGGTCCACTAGATCGAGAACCCGCAAGCATCGGCTTGCCAGTTCTTCTCTAAGTTCGCAGTGCATTACAGTATCTAGGATACACAGGATTAGTTCTTAGAGTAAGGCTTGAGAGTACCAGTATGTTGGTTTTCCCCAACCAAGCCGCGCCAGCCTGGCGCGAAACCCTCACCAGGATGTGGGAATCGCAGTAGCCGGCTGGGCAGCCGCGAGGTAAGTTGGATTGCCGAGGACGGTGCTCCGACTCCCCGGCCTCCCGGCGGTTACCGCCCGTCAGTGTAAGTTCTCGTTCAGGAGCTTGGCTAAGCGCGCACCGGCCAGGGCGATGCGCACTTTGGCATCTTGCATCGCCGTGTCGTAGTACGTCTGTGTGATGGCGTAAGAGGAACCGCCCGCCGGTGCCAGGCCCTTGCCGATGGGCGCGCTGTACGCGTCCTTCTCAGCCATGGTCAGCGACTCCTTGGCCCAGTCGTCTGGGTCGGTGTCACTGATGTCGCCCTGCGCCGCGGGAAGCGCCTTGGCAAATGTCACCGCGAAGGGCAGGGCCGGAGCCGGCTCACCCTCGCCGGGCAGATCGTCCCAAAACGCGTGCAGCTCTGCCGGCGCACTCTTCGATAAGGTGCCTTCGAACTGCTTCTTCATCGCCGTGGGCATCGTGATCTTGATATCGTTGCCGCCTGCATCTCCTTTGTTCCCGAAGAAACGGACGGCGCCATGCAGGGGCTGATGGATGTCGCCAACCAGATGTTCCAGCCAGACCAGTTCGTAGGACTTCAACAGATCGAGACTGGCATCGGTCGAGGCAATCGCGGTGCGCAGCACGATGATCTGTGTGGCTGCGTTCGGCGTCGGCGTGGCGGGCACCTTCGACTGATCGGATGCGAACCCTGCGTCCACGAAATGCCAGTACCCATGGCTGGCCGTGTCGGTGTAGCCAATGGCGGGTTCGGACGGTTTGTTACCCGCCGGAGGAGTATCGGAGTCTCTCAACCATTCGTGCTTAATCGTGTCAGGCCAGGTAGCGGCGCGCATGAACAGATAGAGATTCTGATCATCTTGCGAAAGTCCGGCCGGCAGATCGTTCACCCAATCGGCATAGCCGGGAATCGATTTCGTGTTATCGGAGTTATGCAACGTCGGCACCATCGCCAGAAGCTGCGTGACCCGCTTTTGCGTATCGGGATTCAACTGTTGCCAGGCAACGCATGCAACAGCCTCATGTCCGGTGTTCCCCCAGCCCCGAACTTGCTGGGGAGCCGCCAGCACCAGCAGGCAAGGCAGAGCCCATCCTCGGACAGTTCTCAAGAGACCAGTGTGCGCGTGTTGAAGGACCATAATTTACCTCCGTTCGATCTATGCCTCGAGCCGGCAACCGCTCGCGCGGCCGAGAACGTCACGTGCCAGCTTTCACCGCCGCATTCGGCAGTGACCGCGGATCTTCCTGATAACTGTAGCGCAGAAAAGCTGCAATAGGGGGCGCGGGTTCTTGCGCCCTCAGAGGCTTCCGCTGAAAGTCACGTTCGTAACCGGGGAGCCATGAGCCGGGCCACATCGCCGAGCGGTCCGCGAAACGCCTGCCCATGGATTGAGCACGGGAAGATCGCCACCGATAACCCGAAATAACGCCGTCTCCAGGCCGATCGCAATCCGCCTCCCACTGGCCACTTGCCAAATGGCCGACGATCCTGGAGTTGGAGTGCGCGATAATACACTACGACGTTACAGAGGATCTAACCGCCGGGAGCCCAGTGAATCCCACAGCTCTTCGAAGGACTTGGGGCCAGAAGGTCGTAAGGATCGGCAACCTTCACTCTCGCGGAAGCACACCGTGCGAGACGGCTGGCAAGTCTTACCGCCCATCATGGCGACTGTTTTGAGTCCGCGTTTGGCTCCAACCCCCGGCCAGCCTTCCGAACGCTGAAGTCCTACCCACCCCAGTCATAGCGGGTAGATACCCTACGACGTCGTTCAGGCTGCGCGATTCGAAACTTCAACTCTGGAGCGGCCTAGGTCCCAGATCCAACGGGCGACGCACCATTCACTTTCCCATACCTCCCAATGTCCCTCCCATCGGAACTCGGTCAGCATTTTGGACTCGGTGCGAGTATCGCAGCGGGGGATCGATGGACGTCTCGCCAGATCTTCGCACTTCGCGATGAGTGCGTTTTTGAGCATCGCTTCTGCCCGGAACCAGTCTTCTTGATCCGATCCAA
>JBEKKO010000187.1:0-6091 GCA_050010695.1 Bryobacteraceae bacterium | reverse complement strand
GCCGTTGGCTTGAACTCAATCGAGTAGCTGGCGCTCGCCTGTGGACCGAGCACCGTGCCGCCGGGCGATGGCCCAACCAGCGCGAAATCTCCCGCCGCCACGCTGATGGCATCCACCGTCAATGCGGCCGCGGTCTGATTGACGGCCAGGAAAGTGACCGACGCGTTCGACCCCACCTGCACGCTGCCGAAATTCACCGCCGCGGCGCCCAGCACGCTGGTTCCGGAAGGCAATTGCACTTCATAGGTGAGGACCGGCGCCGGCGTCACAGTCGCCGTCAGCGCCACCGAAATGCCGGCCATGTCCAGCGATCCGCTATAGGACCCGGTCGCTGCGCCCTGAAACGTCACCGTGAACTGCGCGCTGCCGCCCGCCTGCACAGTCATCGGCGCCGCCGCTCCAGTAAGCGAGAATCCCGCGCCGCTCACCGATAGCAGCGCCAGCGTCTGCGTCTGGCCGGTGGTATTAAGGATGGAGAACGTCACAGCGTCCGGCAGGTTCGGGTACACCGATCCAAAACTGAACTGCGCGCCAACCGCCAAATCCGCAGTGCTCGACACCTGATAGAGGCTGAACGGCGGGGGCACTCCCGTTCCCGTCAGTGTGAACTGCTGGCTGCCAATCGACAACACGGCCGTCCTTGTGCCGGCCGCCGTTGGGCTGAACTCGATCGAAAAGCTGGCGCTCGCCTGCGGATCGAGCACCGTGCCGCTGGGCGATGGCCCAACCAGCGCGAAATCTCCCGCGGCCACGCTGATGGCATCCACTGTCAATGCGGCCGCGGCCTGATTGACGGCCAGGAAAGTGACCGTCGCGTTCGACCCCAACTGCACGCTGCCGAAATTCACCGCCGCGGCGCCCAGCACGCTGGTTCCGGAAGGCAATTGCACTTCATAGGTGAGGACCGGCGCCGGCGTCACAGTCGCCGTCAGCGCCACCGAAATGCCGGTCATGTCCAGCGATCCGCTATAGGACCCGGTCGCTGCGCCCTGAAACGTCACCGTGAACTGCGCGCTGCCGCCCGCCTGCACAGTCATCGGCGCCGCCGCTCCGGTGAGCGAGAATCCCGCGCCGCTCACCTGCAGCACCGTCAGCGTCTGCGTCTGGCCGGTGATATTAAGGATGGAGAACGTCACAGCGTCCGGCAGGTTCGGGTACACCGAGCCAAAGCCGAACTGCGCGCCGACCGCCAAATCCGCAGTGCCCGACACCTGATAGAGGCTGAACGGCGGGGACACTCCCGTGCCCGTCAGTGTGAACTGCCAGGTGCCAATCGACAGCACCGCCGTCCTTGTGCCGGCCACGGTTGGGCTGAACTCGATCGAAAAGCTGGCGCTCGCCTGCGGATCGAGCGCAGTGCCGCTGGGTGATGGCTCAACCAGCGCGAAATCTCCCGCGGCCACGCTGATGGCGTCCACTGTCAAAGCGGCCGCAGTCAGATTCACGGCCTGGAATTTGACCGTCGTGTTCGACCCCACTTGCACGCCGCCGAAATCCACCGCGGCCGCGCCCAACTCGCTGGTTGTTCCGGAAGGCAGTTGCACTTCGTAGGCGAGAGTGCGCGCCACCTGCGCCGCCAGGGACACCGAAATGCCGGTGGTGTCCAGCGAACCGCTATAGGACGCGACCGTGGCGCCCTGGAACGTGACCGTGAACTGCACGCTGCCACCGGCCTGCAGAGTTACTGGCGCCGCCGCTCCGGTGAGCGAGAATCCCACGCCGGATACGGACAGCATTTCCACCATCTGCACCTGGCTGGTGGTATTGCCCAGGACGAACGTTGCGGCCACCGGCAGGTTCGGATACGCCGATCCAAAGCTGAACTGCGTGCCCGTGACGACCGGCAGATCCGCATTGCCGGACACCCGATAGAGGCTGAACTGCGCGTGCGCCGCGGGGGCGAGCAGGCCCAGCAGCAGAACCGCGGGGCGCCAGCACCTCATGGTTTGCTCACTGTAACGCTCGGCGGCCCGATCGAAAGAACGGTTGCGGTTTCCGCCGACGGCGCCCCCGGCGACTGATGCGCTAGCTTCAAGGCACTCCCCGCCACTCCTGCGCCCGCCACCACGGCAACCATCAGCCAAATTTTTCGATGATGCCGGCCGCCGGCCTTTACCGTCGCCGCCGAGGCGCCCGGGCTCGTCCCCGCAATGTACTGGAAGGTGACCGTGCCCGCACGCGCCTGTTCCTTGGAGGCCACCATGCGGATTTCGAACCGGCCCGGCACGCGGTTGAACTCAATCGCGCGCACGGCGGCCCGGCCGCGGTCGTCGGTGACCGCTACTTCGGTATGCAGTCCGTTGACGAAGGTGCCGCTCGGACCTTGGTCCGGCAGGTGGAAGCTCACCACCGCTCCTTCCACCGGACGGCCCGTTTCGTCGGTCACCACCACCGCGATGCCGCGGGAATCGCGCGAACCCGGAGCTTGCACCGCTCCTTCGCCGCTGGTCACCTGGATCTGCAGGATGGCGACCTGCGCGCTCACCGGCTGGCAGAGCGCAATCGAGAGTGCCGCCAGCATGACAACGATGGCAGGCTTGACGGACGAAAGCGTCTGTCCCACTTTGTCGAAGGGTTTGCCGGCTTGTGGGGCAGGCGCTTTCGCCTGCCAACAGTGGAGAATTCGCGAAATCCGTAGGCTAGACACTTGCCTTACCCGTGTCTAGATGGTGGATCGGTCAGGCGGCTTTTCTCATCAGAATGACGGTGACGTTGTCGGGGCCTCCCGCCGCTTTGGCCGCCTCGATCAACTGGCTGCAGACGTCTTCCAGTTGCGCGCCGTTCCTGCCGGCTTCGAGGATCCGCTGCAACTGGTCCGCCTCCACCGGGCCATGCAGCCCGTCGCTGCACATCAGAACCAGGGTCCCGGTTTCGAGCACCACCGAGTAGCAGTTGACGGTGAGCGGGCCGCTCGCCCCAATCGCCATCGTCAGCACGTGACGCATCGGATGGTTGCGCAGAAGCTCTTCGTCGAGGCCCAGCGGCCGGCCCACTTCGTTGATCCAAGTCTGGTCGTCGGTGACGGCGTGCAGACCGTTCGCGTCCAGCGTGTATGCCCGGCTGTCGCCCACGCTGGCGATGACCAGCCCGGGATCGCTTTCGAGCGCCGCCACCAGCGTCGTGCCCATCCCTTCCAGGCTGCTGTCGCTCCGGCCTGCCTCCAGCACCCGCCGATTGGCCTCTTCCACCGCTCGCAGCAGGGCCAGCGCATCGCGGGGCGAGGCCGACCGCACGATCTCGACTACCGTCTCCACCGCCAGACGCGATGCGCACTCGCCCGCCTTGGCTCCGCCCATCCCGTCCGCCAGAACGTACAGGCCCAGTTCGGCCTCCACCTGGCAATAGTCTTCGTTGTTTCCGCGGACGCAGCCCAGATCCGATTTGGCGCACACTTCCAGCATTGGCAAGGCTCTCCCGGCCGAAAACCCGCGCCGCCACGCTTTGGCGGACGCCGGGGTGCCGGCAATCGATCATTGTATCCAAACCAGGAGGCGGAGCGGTAAAATATGTGGAAAGCGCCGGGCAAGCTAAAGCATGCCCCACCATTTCTGCGCATGCCGTCCGGGTGGGGCATGCTTTAGCTCGCCCGGCCAGCGTCCGCTCCGCTTCCATGCCGCAGACCCTCCGAAAGCCGGCCCGCCCGCGGATTTTCTTGACGCTTCTCAAGCGCTTGCGCCTGACGCTCGAAATGATCAAGTTCGAGCATTCCGTCTTCGCTCTGCCGTTCGCGCTCACCGGCGCATTGCTGGCCTTCCGCGAGCACGGATTCCATGCCGGCCCGGCGGCGGCGAAACTGGCCTGGATCGTGGTGGCCATGGTGGCCGCGCGCTCCGCTGCGATGGCCTTCAACCGCCTGGTGGATGCCGACCTGGACGCCCGCAATCCGCGCACCCGCATGCGCCATCTGCCCACCGGGATGATCTCCCGCGGTTTCACCTGGGGATTCGTCGCCGTTTCCTCGGCTGTCTTCCTGCTCGCCGCCGGCCGCCTCAACCCGCTCTGCCTTCGCCTGGCGCCGCTGGCCCTGGCCGTGGTCTTTTGCTATTCCTTCACCAAGCGATTCACTTCCGTGTCCCATCTGGTGCTGGGCTTCTCGCTCGGCATCGCTCCCGCGGCCGCCTGGATCGCCGTGGCCGGCTCGCTCGATCCGCGCATTCTATGGCTCACCGCCGCGGTCACCTGCTGGACCGCCGGCTTCGACGTCATCTACGCCTGCCAGGATTACGAATTCGACTGCGCCGAAGCGCTCTCCAGCGTCCCGCGTCTGCTCGGCGTCGCGGGCGCGCTCTGGGTCTCCCGTTGCCTGCACCTGCTGATGGTGGTCTGCCTGCTGGCGCTGGTCCACGCGCTCTCGCTCGGCGTTCTGGCGCTGGCCGGAGTCGGCGCAGTCGCGGCACTGCTCACTTACGAGCAATCCCTGGTCCGCGCGAACGATCTATCGCGCGTCGACGCCGCCTTCTTCACCATGAACGGCTGGGTGAGCGTGTTATTCTTTATATTCTGGGCCGCCGATATTTTCCTGCGTCATTCGGGTGTTTGATCCCATGCAAGTCCTCTTCGAAGACCCGCATCTTAACCCGATTCGACAGAAGGTCGAGGCCGGCGAGCGGCTGTCTTTCTCGGACGGCGCCACCCTCTATCGCACCCACGACATCCTCGCCGTGGGCTACCTGGCCAACCTGGTCCGCGAGCGCCTGCACGGCAACGCCACCTATTTCAACGTCAACCGCCATATCAATCCGACCGATGTGTGCGTCGCCAGTTGCCGCCTCTGCGCTTTCGGCAAGCGTGTGCGCGATCCCAAAGCCTACACCATGTCGCTCGAAGAGGTCTGGCAGCGCGCCGGCGAAGGTTACACCGAAGCCGTCACCGAGTTCCACATCGTGGGCGGCCTGCATCCCGAGCTGACCCTCGACTGGTATTGCGAGATGCTGCGCGGCCTCAAGGAGCGCTTCCCGCGCGTCCATCTGAAGGCGTTCACCATGGTCGAGATCGCCTACCTGGCGCGCCGCACGAAGATCGGCGTCCGCGAAACCCTCGAGCGCCTGCGCGATGCCGGCATGGATTCGCTGCCCGGCGGGGGTGCCGAGATCTTCGCGCCAGCCGTGCGCCGCATCATCTGCGACCACAAGATCGACGGCACGGATTGGCTGGAGACCGCCCGCGCCGCGCACCAGCTCGGGCTGCGCTCCAATTGCACCATGCTGTACGGCCACATCGAGAACGATCGGGACCGCGTCGATCACCTGGTCAAACTGCGCGAACTGCAGGATGAAACCGGCGGCTTCGTCACCTTCATCCCGCTGGCCTTCCATCCCGACAATACGCCGCTCCAGCACATCGGCAAGACCACCGGCTTCGCGGACATCCGCAACATCGCGGTGGCGCGACTGATGCTCGACAACATCCCCCACATCAAGGCGTATTGGGTGATGATGACCCCGCGCATGGCGCAGATCGCCCTCCGCTTCGGCGCCGATGACATCGACGGCACTATCGTCGAAGAGCGCATCTACCACGATGCCGGCGCCACCACCAGCCAGGGCCTGCGCCGCGCCGAGCTGTTGCAACTCATCCGCAAAGCCGGCCGCACCCCGGTCGAGCGCGACACCCTCTACCGCCCCGTCCAGCGCACCGAAACCGCCTTCACCGTGCTGGTGTAGCTGCGCGTGTTCTGCTGGCGGCTCTCCGGAGCGCAATTGTCCGTTTTTTCCTTACGGCACGGCTGGCGATTCGGTGTCGGGGACGGCGCGCAGTTGCGCGCCTTCCAGGCGGTTGGCTTCGTGAAAGGTGTAGATCATGCGGTGCACCACGGTGAGATTGGAGAGCACGGCGATCACCCACAGCACCGCGGCCATGCGATTGAACAGGGCGCCGATGATGATCAGCACCACCCGCTCGGGCCGCTCCAGAAAGCCGACTTTGCACTTGGGGATGGCGTTTTCGGCGCGAGCCCGCGTGTAACTGATCATCACCGAGCCGGTCATCACCACGGCGGTCAGCACAATGTAGAAAAAGCGGTTGATGGAAGCGTAGTAAACCAGCAGGCCCATGTACAGTGCGAGGTCGGAGTAGCGGTCGATCACCGAAT
>JBEKKO010000186.1:0-6272 GCA_050010695.1 Bryobacteraceae bacterium | reverse complement strand
CGATAGGCCCCGTCTCTTTCCGCTTCCTTGCCCAGGCGCGCCAGCCGCTGACACGTGCTTGGATGCAGCCGCAACAAGCGTGGCACCATAGAGACCTCCGATACCATTATGCCACGAATGTCCCTTTAGTTATGCGCGGATGTATAGTTCCGCATAACGGGCGTTGCCGCCGCCGAACCCGAAGCCCATGGGCAGGTTCGCCGGGGTGGTCGCGGCAGCTTCGAGATCGGCGAGCGCTTCCGCATACCGTCTGGCCCGGATCTCTGTTTGAGCGCGCAGTATGTGGGCATCGGTCCAGTGATCCGCCACATTGAGATTGGCGCCTTCGGCCACCGCGAACGCGTGGGTGGTCATGGTCCGTATGGCGTCATCGACCTGACCGGTGGCTATTTCGAGCGCAATGGCACGGTTCAGGGTGTCGTCGCGTTGCGCCACCACGGAGGCATTCCGCTGGAACAGCGGCAGGCGCTTCTCTAGCGGAACTCCGGCCTGTTCGTACAGCTCGTCAAGCTCGGTGAAGTGCAGGGCGTACTTGTTTCTTTGAGATACGGCCTGCTCCAACTCGGCAATTGCTTTGTCGATGTCGGCGCCCGATGCCTGGTGCATGTAGGCGGTGGCCAGATTGCGATGGGTGATCGCGAAGGAGGGATCAAGAGCGGCCGAGGCCTCCCACATCCGAGTGGCTTCCTCCGGCTGCCAGTCATATAAGAGGTTGCCCAGGTAATAAGACGCACGGGAATCGCGAGGGTTGGCCCGGATCGCCCCGCGAAGCACCTCAATGGCTTCGTTTTGGAATGGAAAGACGTAGTCCGGCGGCAGCGCCGCGGCCTGTTGGTAATACTGAAAGGCAGTCTGGCGTTGGCCCAGCTTGTCCTCGAAATAGCCCAGGTAGTAATAAACCATCGGGTGGATGATGGCCTTATATAAGTTGAGTGAGGAAAGCACGTCTGCGCCGTCCTGCCAGAGTCCCTCATCCAGGTATTCGGCGGCGGTCTCCTGAGCCGTCGCGGGATGAGCGATCATGGCGGAAGTCAGCGCTTGGAAGGACTCGGAGGTCTTAGAGGCCAGGTAGGTCTCGGCCATGGCGCGGACATCCAGCGGGTCCAACGCGTGAGAAGCTGAGGCCAGCACCTGCAACCCCTCCTGGTTACGGCCGAGATGGCGGAGCACGGCGGCTTTGAGGTTCTGTGCCCGGATGTTCAGCGCGTTGGAATCGATTGACCGGTTCACGAAATCAAGCGCAGCGGCCATGTCACCGCGCAAGGTGGCGATCTGCGCGAGCGAATAGTAGCCGGCGGCCTTCCACGCCTGGCTCCAGGTGGCCTTATAGAACCACGGAAACGCTTCGTCGGATTTGCCTTCGGCCTTGAGGGTGGCGCCGAGGTAATAAATCGGTTCGGCATCCTTTGGCGCGGTATAGCGGTCGGTGGCGCGCTCCAGAGCCTTCCGCAGGCATCTCTCCGCCTCGGCATAGCGGGCCTTTTCGAAGGCTGCGATGCCGAGGACCGTATTCACCCGCGTGTCGCCCGGATCGCGGTGCAAGGCCTCCTGCCAGTAGAGGATAGGATCAACGTTGGGGTCGTGAAACTGCCAGGCGCGAAGGCCAGTGAGATAGAGCTCTTCGTTGGTCTTGATCTCCTGCGGAGGCGCTGGTGGAGTAACTACCGGAGGGACCGGTTGGGGCGTCAGACGGATGGGGCTATAAGAGATAAGTTCCCGCGTGCCGTCCCACAGCGAGGCCACTAAGTCATGCTCGTCGACGCCCGGAGGCACGGCGACTTGTTTCACGTAGGTCTTAGAGGGATTGATGACGACGGTCTCCTCGATCAGCACCTTATCCCCGGCTTTGAGCACAACCCGAGCGGCGGAGTGAGCCGACGTCGTATAGAGGCCCACTTTCGCGGAACCGGCGTTGACCTCGAGATTCACGGCGGCATCCAGATTGGCCTTTTTGACGCCGCCGATATCCCGGAACGGATACCAGTTCATGCTGAACGACCGCGTTTCGTAAGGCTGTAGCCAACTGTAATCGGGTTGATTATCCGAGTAAGCGCCCGCCATCAGTTCGATGTACGGGCCGTCATCGTCGGTGAGCGTGGTGTCCCATCGCTTGCCGCTGGGGCCGTTGCCCCAGGTCCAGAACTTCTTGCCAGGCACGATGTTGTGATCGGCCACGCTCATGGTTCCGGCCTCTTTGCCGTGGTCGTAGCCGGCAAAGAAATCATCCTGGTAGTTCCAAGCGAAGACCGAATTCGCCGACATGTGGTTCTTATACCAACTGATATCGACGCCCTTGGAAAAATCCGCGCCGCCATAAGAGGAATGGGAGATCGGCCAGTCTGTGAATTCGCGTTTGGCGTGGTGTACCCCGAACTGCGTGCTGGGCGGGAAGATCACCTGGTAGTTGGCGTTGGCATGAACCGCTAGGTTGGCGAAGCAGAGCATGGTGTTACTTTCGGGCGTGCGGTTGAGAATCCGCACGGAGGCTTCCAGGTATGATTTTCCCGGCCGCAGCGTGTACCCCACGGCCCAGCGCATGCGCTGGCGCGCTTCCAACTCGCCCACCCAGATGGTCTTGCTGCCACCGGTGTTTTCTTCGACCTTGTATTGCACCGGAATGAAAGTGCTGGCGCGGTGATGGTGCGGGATGTTCCATTCCAGACCGCCGGATATCCACGCGCCGATCAGGCCGATCAAAGCCGGCTTGATGACATGCTGTCGGTAGATGAAGTTATAGTTATTGGTCTTATCGAGACCCTCGATAATGCGACCACCGATCTCCGGCAGAACGCCGATCCGGATGTATTCGTTTTCCAGGTAGACGATGGTGTAAGTCTTATCGACCTTCTTGCCGGTAAGCGTGTCGTACATGGGATAGGGATACACGGGCCCCTGCGCTCCCTGCGACTGGCGGCCAAAGAAGAACATCGGGTTCGGTTCGGGATCTCCGGCCAGGTAAGTGGGGATGACGATCTTAGTCTCCCAGACCTTTACTTCGGAAGTATCGGCGGCAATGGAAGCGGCAGCCGTAAGCAGCAACGCCAACACCAAGACGATGAGAAACGCATGCCTGCGAGTCACGATGGATCTCCTACTCCGACTTACCGCTTTGTTTTGTGAAGGACGATGGGTGCGGGCGTTTGCCCACGTCCTCTATCTCCCCCAAGGCCGACGAAATCCGCACGCGACGGATCCGAACCGTCCGGCGGTGGACCGATGGCCGGGCGCGGTCCGGCAGGCTCGGCCGGGGCACGGCTTCCGCGGCGATCCGTGTCGCCGCCGGTCCGCTGCAACTCGATCGCGTCTCCTTTCATCGTTCCGGTGTAAACGGCGTTAGCCCCTTTGAAAGAGATGTTGGGGCCATCCACGTGTCCATCTTCGATCGCGATGGACGTGTCGCCCCCGCGGCCGTCGCCCTCAATGGTTCCGGTGAGCGAGGTCCCATTCTGCCGGAAAGTGAACACCTGGCTGGCTCCGTAACCTCCCGGACCCGCGGCAGCGGTTACAGCCCTCCACAAGCCTGTGATGCCCACGCCCTCCGGGATCTCGCGCTCCCAAACCGCAACCTGCGGACGCAACTTCACGGCCTTCGAGGAGATCGTGGCGCTGGCCGGCGTCAATCCAGGCGAGCTCGCCTCGACTGTGATGCTGCCCGCCGTTTTGCTGGACTGCACGATGGCCATGCATAGCCCGGAGAAAGCTTTGCGCGAACTGCCCTTATCGGATTCGTGGCTGGTCGGATCTCCGTTGCCGACGCCGATCATTGCGCCCTGTCCGGAAATCCGAAAACTCACCTGGTTATCCGCCATCGGCACAACCCGGCCCTGGGCGTCCTGCACCTCGACCGCGAACATCGCCACGTCCTCGCCATCGGCCGAAATCTCCGTGCGGTCCGCCGTGAGCGCGAACTTCGCCGCCGGCCCCGCGGTCTCGCGCTTCGCCGTCATCACCGGCTGGCCGCCTTTGTATCCCCGCGCCTCGATCGTGCCGGGAGTGTATTTCACGTTCCACGCCAGGTGCGAATCCTTCTGCATGTCCTTGGCGCCGAGGCTCTGGCCGTTGAGAAACAGCTCCACGCGTTCCAGGTTCGAGTGCACCCAGACCGCGATCTCTCGCCCCTCATACCCCGGCCAATTCCAGTGCGGGAACAGGTGCAGCACCGGCTTGAGTGTCCACCACGCCTGGAAGTAGAAGAAGCTGTCCTTCGGAAAACCGCAGGTATCGATAATGCCGTACTGCGAGCTGATGTTGGGCCAGCCGTATGGCGATGGCTCGCCGCGGTAATCGAAGCCCGTCCAGATGAAGCCTCCAGCCAGCCATGGCCGCGCGTTGCAGAAGCTCCACCAGCCCTCGCAGGAGGCGCGGCCGGTGGTGGTGTAAGGGTCGTACGAGCCGACGAAGCCGTGCTGCGGGTCCATCACGTAGATGCCGCGCGTCGCCACGGCGCTGACCTGCTCGGTGCCCATTACGGGGACCGTGGGATTGGCCTTATGAAACGCATCGGCCGCCGGATCGGCGTAGTTATAGCCCTGCACGTCGCACGCCGCAAACCCGAACTTGCCCATGTTATTGCCGCCGAGCGGCGCAATGGAGACCGGCCGCGTCCCGTCGAGTCTGGTCGACACGGCTTTCATCGCCGTCAGAATCGGCAGTCCCTTGTCGGTAGCCGCCGCACCTTCTTCATTGCCCATCGACCACAGGAAAACGCTCGGATGGTTGCGGTCGCGTCGCACCAGGTTCTCGTACTGGCTCAAGCCCTCGGGATTCGACGACATCATGCGGGTTTCGTCGAATACCAGCATGCCCAATTCGTCGGCGGCATCCAGCAGCTCCGGAGTGGGCGGATTGTGCGACGTGCGAAGGGCGTTGCAGCCCATCTCCTGCAGCTTGCGAATGCGGAAGTATTGCACCGCATCGGGGAGCGCCGCGCCTACCCCGGCGTGATCCTGGTGGTTGCAGGTTCCCTTGAGCTTGACGGACTGGCCGTTCAGGAAGAAGCCCTTCTCGGGATCGAACGTGCAGGTGCGGATACCGAACCGCGTGTCACAGCGATCCGTGACGGCGCCACCCGCCTCGATCTCGGTTACCAGCGTGTACAGATTGCGCTCTTCGAGCGACCACAGCGCGGTCGGTTTCACTACTACCTGCTGCTCGTAGACATGCTCTGCCCGTTCCGCGATGGACTCTGGCAGCGTGGTTGCTTTTCCGACATTCTTACCCGCCGGATCGAGAATGGTCGAGAGGACGCGGATGCCCCGGACATCCTTCCCGTGGTTTTCCACTTCCGTGCGAATCCGGACGGTGGCTTCGCCGCCCTGCACCTCCGCGCGCACGAACGTGCCCCACTTCTTCACGTGCACGGGCGCGGTCTTCACCAGCCAGACGTGCCGGTAGATGCCGGCGCCTTCGTAGAACCAACCGTCACTCTCGGTCGCGTTGACGCGCACCAGCAGCACGTTGCGGCCGCTGGGAGTCGCGAAATCGGTTACGTCGAAGCTGAACGGATCGTAGCCGCCGATGTGCCTGCCGATATAGAAGCCGTTGAAGATGACGGTGGCCTCGCGATACGCCCCGTCGAACTCGATGGTGATGCGCTTGCCGGCATCCGAAGCCGGGATCTCGAAGATGCGCCGATACCAGCCGATGCTGGTGGCCGGATATGCCCGCCCCAGTGGATAGAATCCCTTGCTGGTGAGCGCGGGATCATTTTGGAAGGGCAATGCGATGGCCCAATCGTGAGGCAGATCGACGGCCTGCCAGTCGCTGTCGTCGAACAGCAGCGTGCCGACCGGGCCGAAATTTCCGGTCTTGGAAAAGTTGCCTCTGAAATTGAAATCCTGCGCCGCGTCCGTGGCATGCCCGAAGTGGAAGCGCCAGCCGAAATCGAGCAGCAGGCGTTCCCGGCCGGACGCCGGAGCCTCAGTCGCGAGCGGAGCGGTTTGGGCGCGGGCCTCCTCGCTCATCGCCGTCTGCGTCGCCGCCACCACTGCGGTTGGCGCGGCCAGACTGGTCTTAAACAAATCCCTGCGCGTCAAATCTTTCATGTCGATCTCCAACAGAGTGTATCGGTCTGGCCGGGCGACGAGAGCAATTTGACGATTTTCAGATCGTATAGCATATTTCCCCTTAGACTACTACAGTGCGGAAGCATCCGTAATCCGTCCGTAGGCCGGCGGCGAAGAAGAACTCAAGCACCCTGGCGGGGGAAATCGAGGTGGCTCATGGTGCGAGCCGCTGCCATCAGCGATAACAGGCCGATGGATAGCCGACTA
>JBEKKO010000185.1:0-6303 GCA_050010695.1 Bryobacteraceae bacterium | reverse complement strand
TACCAACGTAAAGGTGCAGGTCGCCGCGGTATCTCACCCGCCAAACCAGTTCGTCAAGGAGTCTGCCGCGGCAACAAGCGACCCCCGCGAGCCAGTTTGGGACCTTCGTGGTAGTTTCACGAGTTACCAGTGCGACAGCTTGAGTTCTTTGATCGCTGGGAACGATTTTGCCCGCACGCACAACTGCTGGGTGATCGAACAGCCCGTCGCCACGGGCTACTGCTACAAGGACACCTTCGGCGACTGGCACTGCGGCATGATGGGCACCTCGACAAACTGGCGGACGAACGTCTTACCGCCGGATGGGTATTGATCCTGGAAGTTAGGGCCCGTCTTGAAATAACCCGCAATGCCCAGCCGGGGGACATCGTCCAGCTTTACGCCCACCGGCCTGCTTCCGGTGGCTGCACCAAGGGGCTGACAATGATAGGTATCACCCCGAATCGGGTACACCGGTTGAAAGTTGTCGATGTCTTCATTGCCGACGTCGGTACAACCGGAAAAGGGCCGCGATTTGCCGACTTCGACCCGCACGTCATCCATCAAGGTTGTAAACCAAACCGTCCACGTCATTTTCCGGAACGGCGCACACACAGCGCGCGTTTGCTGACGCTGACGGTGCGTATGAGGGAAGCCCGCTCCCCGTTGATAAAGTCGCCTCGTCGGAGGAATCTGTGGGTCACTGATACGCTCCAATGGCGGCGGAAGCCCGGTTCGCTCAGCCCGCGAACCTGTGCGGGCTTCAGCTCTTTGCCGTTCGTAGCCAGTTGCCTTTTGAACCAGTTGCTCCCTCCCGTAAACGCTCCGTCAGACAGGGCCGATCCCGGCAAATGAGCAACGGGCGTTATGCGGCAGTTGACGCGCGGCGACTCCGGCGCCAGGGCAAGCTCAACAGTGCGCGCGCCGATAGGATGACGGAGAACGTCGAGGTGATTCCCAACGCAAGGATTGTCCATACGAAAAGGAAAGCTTGGCCTGAGTTGCCGATCTCGCCACCGATAACACCCCGCGTCCCTTTCATGTGGATGACAGGGATGACCAGCCCGAGGACCGACCCGAAGAAAATGATGATGTATCCCGCTCGCCGTCCGCTGAGCACCAGCGTTCCATATAGCTGGACTACGAGAACGAACACCGCAAACAGGTTTACGAGACCTGCCGGGGACATCTTGAACAGGATGTCGCCGGTCAGGTGAAGCGTCATCAATAGAATGGTGAGCAGCGACGCTGTGGTCAACATAGCGGTCTGTTTCATGTGAGATTCGCCTTTCTGCGCCTCATGTACGCGCACCGGGGTCCGACGGCTCATTTTTCAAGATTCTTCCCGTGAGGGTTGCGGTCCCATGTTCATTTGCAGTTGGCCACAGCGGGGACAGAACGCGGCATCTGGTGCAACTCCGCGCCCGCAACCGGGACACGGATGGAGGATCGGCTTTCGCAACAGGAAGTAGAGCACGAAGCCAACGCAGTTCGGAATGACCACCGCGAGCGCCGTCCAGGGAATCGGCGGCATACCGCGCCGCACTGCGTCTACGTAAACATAGCCGGCGAGAAGAAAGTAAGCGCCGGCAAGCGTACCGCCCGCCAGACCGATCAAGGTCCCGAGGCCGATCGCGCGATGATCGTCGAAGGTCCAGAAAAAGAAAGTCACGAAGGCTAAAGCGGCCACGATCTTGGCCGGACCTGGAATGGGCCGGGTCGGTCCAAGTGCTGTCGCTCTTGATATCGCTGGCGTAGCCGACGGTAGCCAGTGCTAATAGCAACAATCCGACCATAAGCACAATGGGGACTGAGCGAGGCTATCTCTGTTTCATGCAACCACGGCTCTTCCCTATTTCAATGGAGGTCTTAACCAGGATTTCCATTCTGGCTTCCTGCCTCTGTGCAAGTATATATCCAAACCGGTCGCACCTCGGTGCCCGGCAATCCCGCGGCTTTCACCAGCGCGCGAATTGGCTCTTGCCAGGCGTTGCCCGCAATGCCGGCGCCAATCAGGGCCGCAATCGCTTTCGGTTCCAGGTCCTCAGGCCGGGACGTTGTTCGTCTGAAATCACACCCGGCCGCAGTACCCAGATCTCAGGTTAGGGCTAAAAGTTTCATTGACTTGCCCCCGAGCGCAATCGACGGTGGCATTGTTGGTGGTTTTGGGCGGTACGGGCGTCTGGGCGCAATCAAATCCAGGAACGCCTTTTGGGGCGCGCGACCCAGCCGTCTGCGCGTCCAGAAAGGCTCCCGCAAAAGGGGGTATAATGCAGCCCTAAGCAATGCAGCGGGCGGCACAAACCGGTGAACCGGCGGTGGGTGATATCAGCGCGCTTCTCCGCGTCTGGAGCGACGGGGACCAGAGCGCGCTCGAGAGGCTGACCCCTATCGTTTACGACGAACTTCACCGGCTGGCGCGCCGCTACATGAAACGCGAGCGCCCCGGTCATAGCCTACAAGCTACGGCTTTGGTCAATGAAGCCTACATGCGCCTGGTGGATTACAAGCGCATGCAGTGGCAGAATCGCGCCCATTTTTTCGCGGTTTCGGCCCAGTTGATGCGGCGCATCCTGGTGGAACACGCGCGGCGCCACAATCTGAAACGCGGGGGCGAGGTGCAGCAGGTCTCCCTGGAGGAGGCGGCCGTGGTCGGCGACCGGAACACGGACCTGGTGGCGTTGGATGACGCGATGAACGTGCTGGCGCGGCTGGATCCGCGCAAAGTGCAGGTTGTCGAGATGCGCTTTTTTGGCGGACTGAGCGTGGAGGAGACCGCCGAAGTGCTCAAAGTGTCGGCCGTCACGGTGATGCGCGATTGGAGCACCGCCAAAGCGTGGCTCTACCGTGAACTGACTGGCGGGACCGGCCATGGGTCCTGATCGATGGAAACAGGTCGATAGCCTGCTGCAGTCGGTGCTGGAGCGCCCGCCCGAGGAGCGCGAGACGTTTCTGCGGCACGCGTCCGCAGGCGACGAGGCCCTGGAACGCGAAGTCCGGTCCCTGCTGCAGTCGCAGCGGCAGGCCGGAAGCTTCCTGGAGAGCCCGGCGATAGAAGCGGCCGCGCGGGCTCCCGCTTTTACGCAGGACCAAGACACACCAGAGAGCGCCAGCGCCCTCACCGGCCAGACGATCTCCCACTACCGCGTCTTCGAGAAGTTGGGCGATGGCGGAATGGGCGTCGTCTGGAAAGCTCGCGACACGCGCCTGAACCGCTTCGTGGCGCTCAAGGTTCTGCCCGCCGCAAAGATGAATGACCCCGAGCGCAAGCGGCGCTTCGTCCAGGAAGCCAGGACCGCCTCCGCGCTCAACCATCCGAATATCATTACCATCTATGATATCGACCAGGCCGATGGCATTGATTTCATTACTATGGAGTGCGTGCCCGGCAAGCCGCTGGACCGGTTGATCCCCCGCAAGGGACTGCGGCTGAACGAGGCGTTGCAGTACGCGACCCAGGTGGCCGACGCCCTGGCGGCGGCGCACGCCGCGGGCATCGTGCATCGCGACCTGAAACCGGGCAACGTCATGGTGAACGAGAGCGGGGTCGTAAAAGTGCTGGATTTCGGCTTGGCCAAGCTGACTGAGCAGGGCCCGGGCATCGAATTCCCGCGCACCACGACGATTACCGAGGCGCCCAAAACCGCCGAGGGCACGATTGTCGGAACGGTCTCCTACATGTCGCCGGAACAGGCCGCGGGGAAGAAGTTGGATGCGCGGACCGATATTTTCAGTTTCGGCGCAGTGCTGTACGAGATGATTACGGGCCAGCGCGCTTTCGTCGGCGACTCCATCATTTCGATCCTGTCCGCTATTTTGCGTGATGAGCCGAAGCCGGCGGCGGAGATCGCGCATGGCCTTCCGCGCGAGCTCGACCGGATTGTGACACGCTGCCTGCAAAAGGACCCCGACCGGAGGTATCAACACGCGGGCGATCTGAAGATCGACTTGCAGCAGGTAAAAGAGGAACTGGCTGCCGGCAATTCCGCGGTCCGCGAAGAGCTGCCGGCGCGGCTGAGGGGCGGGCGTTGGTGGTGGCTTGCGGCGGCCGCCTGCGTGGCGGTTTCGTTCGCAGTGGGGTGGCGGCTTAATCACCCTCAGGCCGCGCTGCCTCCCTGGATCGTGACCCGGCTCACCAGCGATGCCGGACTCTCCGACTTTCCGGCGCTGTCGCCCGATGGCAAGCTGGTGGCTTACTCTTCCGATCGCAGCCTGGATGGCGCGCGGGATCTCTATGTCAAACAAGTTGCCGGGGGCCAGCCAATCCGTCTAACGTCGGATGGCGCAGGCAACACGACGCCGGATTTTTCGCCAGACGGTGGCAAGATTGTTTTTCGGTCGAACCGGGATGGTGGCGGCATCTACGAGATTCCCGTGTTTGGTGGAGAGGTCCGCCTGTTGGCGCGGAATGGATTGAACCCCAAGTTTTCGCCGGACGGCTCGCAAGTGGCATATTGGGTTGGCGCGGAAAACGTATCCGAGGCGGTACCGGGGAGCGGGACGGTCTGGGTGGTCCCTGTGGCCGGGGGCCAGCCGCAGCGGGAGGGTCCCAAGTTCACCGCCGCCCGCTATCCCATGTGGTCCCCGGATGGGAAGTGCTTGCTATGCATCGGATACACGTCGGCCAAGGCGTACGAAAGCTCCAGCATCGACTGGTGGCTAGTGCCCATAAATGCCGGGAACGCGATAAGGACCGGCGCGTACGAAACCCTGATCGAGGCAAAACTGCGAGCACGCGATGCCACCGACGGCCCAAGACCGGGGTGTTGGTCGGCGGCCGGCAACGCAGTGATCTTCTCCATGACGAGCGGCGACGCGCGGAACCTATGGGAAATCGGTGTATCGCCACGAACGGGCCACGTGAGGGGCGTGCTCAAGAGATTGACAACAAGCGCCGGGAACGAGGTGAATCCATCCTGCGCGTCCGGCGGCGCTCTCACATTCACCAGTGTCGACACCAGAACAGACATCTGGACGCTGCCTTTCGATTTAGACCGTGGAACCTCAAAGGGCGCGATGGAGCGGATCACCCAGGGTCCGGCCTCGCGGGAGCATGCATCGCTTTCGAACAATGGGCGCTACGTGGCGTTTTCTTCCGATCAGTCGGGGCAATCAAACATCTGGATGCGGGACCTGGCAACCGGGAAAGAGTCGAGTGTGGCCGGCTCATCGCTGGTGCAACGGTTTCCCGTGATCGGTGCATCCGGCGCCAGAATCGCGTATTCGGTATACGAAAAAGACAAGCGGGTAGTGTTTCTGTCCGCTCCCGGAGGGACGCCCGAGAGGCTGTGTGAAGGGTGCTTACGAGCTACGGACTGGTCGCGCGATGAGAAGACGCTATTGGTGTTCGGAGGCAGTCCATATCAAATCAACGTTCTCGATCTGGCTTCTCATCAACAGACCCCGCTGTTCAAGCATCCCGAGTACAATCTGCTCTACGGCCGGTTCTCGCCCGACAATCACTGGGTCAGTTTTACGGCTCGGATTGAGCCAAATCACGGGCGCATCGCGATCGCGCCCGTCGATGGCCCGAAACCGGTTCCCGAAAGCGCCTGGATCATGATCGCGGAGGCAGGGGCAGAGGACTGGGCCAACTGGTCGCCGGACGGGAAAACGCTGTACTTTACTTCCCCGAGAGATGGACACTACTGCCTGTGGGGGCAGCGGATCGAAGCAATCTCACACCGTCCGGTGGGCGAGCCCTTCGCGGTGCAGCATCTGCACGGACGCGTTTCCTATCAGCAAGGAGGTTGGTCGGCGGCCGCCGGCCGAATCGGACTGCTACTCGTCGAGAACGCGGGTAACATCTGGGAGATGTCACGCTCTGGCGCGCGCTGACGCGGCCACGAGGAAGTTGGGTTTGGGATCATCGGGGACCCGCGAGTCCGTTGACCATGGCAGCGATGCTCCCGTGAAGCAGCGGATCCGATCTTGTCAGCTCGGCATAGGTTGTCACCTGGCCCGAATCCGTGTCCCGCTCGAACAGACCTGCTCGACATACCGCTGTTTCCGAGCTTATCATTGGCCATTCTGAAGTCGTTAGGCAGCCGGGCCTGGCACATACATCCGCCCTTGTCGCATAGTGTTGAGCGATGCCAAACAAATCTCTTCTGCAACAATGAAGACGGCCCGAAACCGTCTTGAGTGGAGCCCCTTGCCCTCCAACAAGTTCGTGCACCCCCCTTGTCGAACCGTAATCCGCCCGTAGGCGAACCACGTTTTTCGCCGGGTTCTGCAGGTTATAGGCAAGGCAGCATTTATTGAGTTCCGCTGGCGGGACCGGGCAGCCTGGGCCGCACCAAATGGGTGCGGAATTGCATGGTT
>JBEKKO010000184.1:0-6452 GCA_050010695.1 Bryobacteraceae bacterium | reverse complement strand
AGTCGGCTATCCATCGGCCTGTTATCGCTGATGGCAGCGGCTCGCACCATGAGCCACCTCGATTTCCCCCGCCAGGGTGCTTGAGTTCTTCTTCGCCGCCGGCCTACGGACGGATTACGGTCCATCTGCCGCGCCGGCGCTCCGCCGAATAAGGTTATACTGTCGGAAATGCGTGCGCGGCCTTCTCTTCCCGCTGCTACGGCTCTGGTGGCTCTGGCGGCGTTCACGGTTTGGATCACCTGGCGGGCCAAGGCGATTGAAACCGGGCATGGCGGTCGTGGCGGGCGGGTGACCGAGCTGGACGGCAAGCCGGCGCCGGATTTTCATCTGGCCGCTCTCGATGGCCGCACGGTATCGCCGGCGGACTTTCGTGGCAAGAAGCTGGTGATCACGTTCTGGGCGAGTTGGTGCGGGCCCTGCCGCATGGAGCTGCCGGCGCTCGAGAAATTCTATCGGCACACGCACAAGGGACACGGCGATTACGAGATCGTCTCCATCAACATCGACGACGACCGTGCGGTAGCCGAGACTGCGGCCACCGAGTTGAAGGTGCCGTTCGCGGTGCTGCTGGACCCCGCGTCCAAGACCTTGCAGACGTATGGCGCGGCTGCGATTCCGGCGCTGTTCGTGATCGACAAGGACGGCAAGGTGCTGCACGGGCAGACGGGTTTCGCGCCGGGCTTCGAATTCCTCCTGGCCCAGCAACTCGGAATCAAGGACTACAACCCCATGGCGGGAGCGACGGATGACAGCGGCAGCCATTGAGTTTCAAAACGTGACCAAGGTGTACCGCCGCGTGTTCCGGGAGGAACAGGTCACGGCGCTTTCCTGCGTGTCGTTCGCGGCGGGTGCCGGCGAAGTCTGCGCCTTCCTGGGACCGAACGGAGCCGGCAAGACCACCGCCATCAGCCTTTTAATGGGCTTTCATTTCGCCGACTCGGGTGAGATTCGCGTGCTCGGCTGCGCGGCGGGGGACGTCGACGCGAAGGAGAAGATCGGATTCCTGCCGGAGAACTTCGCGTTCTACAAATACCTGACAGCGCCGAAACTGCTGCAACTTCACCTTGCCCTGGCGGGGAACCAGTCCGCCGAGGCCGCGGCGAGGATTCCGGAATTGCTGGCGAAGGTGAGGCTGAATGGCTACGAGGAGATGAAGATCGGCAAGTATTCGCGCGGGATGGTGCAGCGCCTGGGGCTGGCGCAGGCGTTTCTCGGCGACCCGCAATTGCTGATTCTCGACGAGCCCACCTCGGGGCTCGACCCGGCCGGACGCAAGGAAATCCTGGAGTTGCTGGTGGCGCTCAAAGCGCAGGGGAAGACGGTTTTTCTGAGCTCGCACATTCTGCCGGAAGTGGAGCAGATCTGCGACCGGATCGTGATCATCGATCGCGGCCGGCTGCTGCGCGAGGGCCGTCTCCAGGAGATGCTCAATCTGGGCGATCGCGTCGAGATTGTGGCGGACCGGATCACCGAAGAGATCGAGCAGGCGGCCGCGGCGGGCGGGGCGGTGGTGGAGCGCGGGGCCCACGGCGTGCGCATCGTGCTCGATGCCGCCCGCAAGCGCGAGATGGCGGAGGCGCTGTGGAGCGCCGGATGCGACGTGGTGAGCGTCAACCCGGTGAAGAGTTCGCTCGAAGAGGTTTTTCTGAAAGTGGTGGAACATAGGGAGGCGGGCGCATGAAGATTCGCGCGATCGCGCTCAATACCTTCGCCGGTTTCCTGCATAACAAGCTCATCCTTCTGTTTCTTGCCATCTTCCTGGCCATCCTGGGGTTGTTTTCGTCGCCACTGCTGGTGATGAAAGGGATGAGCGGGCCGGCCGCCGCGCAAATGGACTCGACCGTGCTCACCCTGGTGGGCCTGATGATGACGATGGTCAGCGGATTCGGCAGTCTGCTGGCGGCGTGGGCGGCCGCGGATACGGTGGCGGGCGAAATGAAATCCGGCACCATTCTGGCGGTGATGGCCCGGCCGGTGCGCCGTTGGGAGTTCCTGCTGGGTAAGTATCTCGGCGTGCAACTCCTGATGGCGATCTACGTTCTCTTCATGTTCGGGTTCAGCTACCTGCTGACTTGGATGGGCGGCGCCCACATCCAAACCACGCCCTGGGTGTTGATCGCCTATCCGCTCGTCCGGTATGCGATTTACAGCGCGATTTCGATGTTTCTGGTGACTATGATGCACCCGGTGCTGGCGGTCGGACTGGTGCTGTTGATCTCCATTCAGGCGGCCATGGTGCAGCCTGGATCGCACCCGCCCGCTTACCTGCCCGGTCCGCTGCGGACGATCGTATACACGCTGCTCCCGTCGACGGAGTTGCTCTCGGAGAGCCGGTTTCTTACGATCACACAAGCCTCACTCCAGAAGATCACTTGGGATGTGCATGCCATCACGTTGGGTTATGGCCTGGACTATGCGCTGGTGTGTTTTCTGCTGGCGGTCTGGTCGTTCCGGCGCCGCAGTCTGTCGCGGGACTGAGTAAGGAACCGGCGGCAAAGACCGCCGGCGCTACAAGGAAGCAGCAGCCGCAGCGCCCGTGTTTTTTCCGTAGCGACGGTGGTCTTTTGCCGCCGGTGTCTTGTCTCTGGCGTTGCCGGTATTATTTGATATCGGACTCCAACAATATGTGACAAAATGATACCGGAAGGCGAACCTACGAAAACGTATGGCACACACACTCACGAACGAGATCATCACCGCCGCTATTGCGGGGTTTGAAGCGCAGAAGACAAAGATAGACGCGCAGATTGCGGCACTTCGCCAAACACTGAAGGGTGGACCCACCGCAAGCGCCGCCCCGCCCGAACCGGCCAAGCGGAAACGCAAGTTGAGCGCCGCCGGCAAACGGGCCATAGCGGCAGCGGCCCGCAAGCGATGGGCAGCCGTCAAAGCCGCCAAAGTTGCCGGGACACCGAAGCCAAGCGCTGCGAAGAAGCCTTTTGGCAAGAAGGCGGCTGTCAAGAAGGCGGCCAGGAAAGCTGCCGCCATGAAGCCCACGGCTCCTCCAGAGACCGCATAAGCTGGCCAACGCCGGGCCCGCTCAGCCGTGGCCGAGGTACATCAGCCAGCCGATACCGAACAGTGCCAGCAGGAAGCAGACGAAAGTGTAGACGCCATAGTGCAGCCGTTCGCGGTCGGTATTCTTAGTGACCACGCCCAGCACCACGGAAACCAGCACCGAGAACAGGAACGCCGCCTCGAAGTGGGAGAGGGTCATTTTAGGCATCAGCTTTTCCTCCCGCGGGCGATTTCGAAAGCGTCCACCATGGCCAGCAGGTTCAGCAGGCCGGCGGTAACCAGAAACTTGGTGCCGTAATCATGCACGTGCCCGGCCACATCGGGCTGCGCGTAGCCCAGCCAAATCGTCATCAGGTAGAGGATGCCGCCGCAAACGTCGCCCACCCAGCCGCCCCAGTTGATCAGCACGGTCAGCAGGTCCTCGCCTTGCGGCGTGAACATGGTCCCTCGCATCATCAGCCCGCATAGGAACATGGCGGTGATGGCGACCAGCAGCAGTATGCCGCGACCGGTCCGCTTCAGCAGCAGATGGCCCCCGCCCGGCACCAGCCAGCCCAGCGCCACCGCCGGCGCCCAGACGCGAATGCCGACGGGCTCCTTCTCGGTTATTTCCTTCGCCATAGGGTTTCCTTTGAGTGTATCAGTTCGAAGCCGTCCCCCGGCACGCTCGCAAGGCCTCATCCAGGCCTACAATGAAGTGCGGGTACCGCATTGTGCTCCAGCGCGTGGCTCAAACCATTGAACGGTATGGCATGTTCCGTCCTCACCAGCGGGCGGGCGTGGCCGTCTCGGGCGGCGCGGATTCGGTCTGCCTGCTCGAAGTGCTGCGGGAACTTGCCGCCCGGTGGCAGTTGAGTCTGGCCGTGCTGCATCTCGATCATGGGTTGCGCGGTGAAGAGTCGCGGCAGGATGCCGAGTTCGTGCGGGCGCTGGCCGGCCGGCTGGAACTGCCGTTCATCCTGGCGCGGGCCGAACTGGGGTCGGCGGCGGGCAACCTCGAAGAGGTGGCGCGGGAGGCGCGGTTGCAGTTCTTTCGCGAGCAAATCGCGGCCGGCGCGGTGGATTCGGTGGCTCTGGGCCACACCCGGAGCGACCAGGCGGAAACCGTCTTGTTCCGTTTTCTGCGCGGCGCTGGCACGGCCGGCCTGGCGGGCATTCGTCCGGTGACGGGCGACGGCATCGTGCGTCCGCTGATCGACATCACACGCGCCGAAATTGAGGCGTTCCTCCGCGCGCGCGGCATCGCCTGGCGGGAGGACTCGACCAATTCGAGTGCCCGCTTCGCGCGCAACCGCATCCGACATACCCTTTTGCCGCAGCTTGCCCTGGAGTGGAATCCCGCGCTCGAGGAGACCCTGGCCAAGACGGCCGACTGGGCGCTGGCGGAGGAGGCGTATTGGAAAGAGGAAACCGCGCGCCTGGCCCTGGGATGCCTGCGTGACGATGGCGCCGCCGTGCTGGCGCCGGCCGAGGCGCTGGCCCGCCTGCCTCTGGCCGCCGCCCGCCGCCTGGTGCGTCTGGCCATCGAGCGCGCCAAAGGCAATTTGCGCTCGATCGGCCTCGATCACGTGGACCGCGCGCTCGAGATGGCCCGCGCCGCCAAAGGCCACGGCCGGGTGCAGGCGCCCGGCATCGGCATCACCCGCTCCTTCGACTGGATCCGCTTCGCGCCGCCCCAGCTTCCGCCGGTGGCCTGGCAGGTCCCGGCAGCCATTCCCGGCCGTATCCGCGCGCCCGGCGCCGGCCCCGAGATCCAACTGGAACTGCTTGAAAATCCGCGAACCGACCGCGCGCCGGGATGCGTATATAATAGTGAGGTGGGTGGTGTTGACGGGCACTTAGTGTCCGGGGGCTTGGTGTTCCGTAACTGGCGCCCCGGCGACCGTTACCAGCCGAGCGGACACTCCAACGAGGCGAAGATCAAGGCGCTCTTCCATCAGGCCAGAATTCCGATTTGGGAGCGTGCGCAGTGGCCGGTGCTGGCCTCCGGCGACGCCATCGTCTGGACGCGGCGGTTTGGGCCGGCCCAAGCCGTAGCTGCGGGCCCGGCGAGCACCCGGATTCTCCAAATCCGCGAGGTCGGCCGCAATGAGAAGGTGGAATCGCAGGCGCATGGGGCGGCGTCTATTAGACAGGAGTCGAACCCGGCTCGCAGGCCCGGTCGCAGGAGGATAAGTGAGTTCTAATATCAAACAGATTCTGTTTTGGGTGGTTATATTCCTGGTGGTGGCTTTGCTGTTCCTGGTGGTACGCACTACCCAAGGCCCCAAGGACCAGAACCTGACCTTTACCGAATTTGTGGCCAAAGTCGAAGCCGGCAGCGTGGATAAAGTCAGCATCACCGGCAACGAAGTGCACGGAACCTACAAGTCAAACCCCAACGCCGGCCTGCACACCTTCATTCCGGTGAACTATCCCGACATCATCAAACAGATGCAGGAACACGGGGTCAACGTGGATATCAAGGACACCAGTTCCTCCGGCTGGGTCTCCATCCTCATCAACGCCTCGCCGTTCATCGTCGTAATCGGCTTCTGGATTTTCATGATGCGGCAGATGCAGAGCGGCGGCAACAAGGCGCTGAGCTTCGGTAAGAGCCGCGCGCGGCTGCATTCCACCCAGCAGAAGAAGGTCACCTTCAAGGACGTGGCGGGCGTGGAAGAGGCCAAGGAAGAATTGCAGGAGATCATCGAATTTCTGCGCGAGCCGCAGAAATTCCAGAAACTGGGCGGGCGGATTCCCAAGGGCGTGTTGCTGGTCGGGCCTCCCGGCACCGGCAAAACGTTGTTGGCGCGCGCCATCGCCGGCGAAGCGAGTGTGCCGTTCTTTTCCATCTCCGGCTCGGACTTCGTGGAAATGTTCGTCGGGGTGGGCGCCAGCCGCGTGCGCGACCTGTTCGAGCAGGGCAAGAAAAACGCGCCCTGCATCATCTTCATCGATGAGATCGACGCCGTGGGCCGGCATCGCGGGGCGGGCCTGGGCGGCGGCCACGATGAGCGCGAACAAACGCTCAACCAGTTGCTGGTTGAGATGGACGGCTTCGAATCGAACGAAGGCGTGATCCTGGTGGCGGCCACCAACCGGCCCGACGTGCTGGATCCGGCGCTGCTGCGGCCGGGGCGTTTCGACCGCCGCGTGGTGGTGGGCCGTCCGGACGTGCAGGGGCGCGAGGCCATCCTGCGCGTGCACACCAAGAAGGTTCCGCTGGGCGACAACGTCGATCTTTCCGTGCTGGGGCGCGGCACGCCGGGCCTGGCCGGAGCCGACCTGGCCAACCTGGTGAACGAAGCCGCGCTCATCGCCGCGCGGCAGAACCGCAAGGTCGTGATGATGATCGATTTCGAGCTGGCCAAGGACAAGATCCTGATGGGCGCGGAGCGAAAATCGCTGATCCTCTCCGACGCGGAAAAGCGCAATACGGCTTATCACGAAGC
>JBEKKO010000183.1:0-6490 GCA_050010695.1 Bryobacteraceae bacterium | reverse complement strand
CTGCCAACTCCGGATTGGCGCCGAATTGGCGCCCCGGTTTCGGAGCGGGCAGTTGGCAGGCGGAAGCGCCTGCCCCACTTCGTTTCGCGATACTGTTCACGACTTCGGACGCACCACACTAGCGCGAGTCTCGGAGCGGCGAGGCGTTCGCCGCGGGCTCCACTCTTCTGCGCCCGGATATAATCGTGTTGTTCCCTGCGTAGCGGAGCGTGAATCGAAGGAGGCAATCGGATGCAGTCCCGGCGTCTGTTTATCGGCAAAGTAGCCACCGGCCTGGCCGGCACTCTGGCAGCGTCCCATGGGATGGGCGCGAACGAGCGTCTCCGCATCGGCATCATCGGTGCGGGCGACCGCGGCAAGGAGATTCTGCGCCAGGCGCTGGCGCTCCCGAACGTCGAATGCATCGGCGCCGCCGACGTGTACTCGCGCCGCCTGGAGGACGTCCAGCAGATCGCCCCCGGCGTTAAGACCTACCTCGATTACCGGCGCCTGCTCGAAGACAAGGATGTGGATGCCGTCCTCATCGCCACGCCGCAGCACCTGCACGCGGAGCACTTCGTCGCCGCTCTCGACGCCGGCAAGCACGTGTACCAGGAAAAGACCATGGCGTTCACCGTGGAGCATGCCAAGAAGATGCGCGCCGCCTGGCAGCGCGCCGGCGTGGGCCGCACGGTGCAGATCGGCCACCAGTGGACTTCGACCGGCCAGATGGTCGACGCCGCCAGCTTCCTGCGGCCCGAGCTGATGGGCAAAATCACCGTCATCCACGGCCACATGTACCGCAACACGCCGCACGGCAAGCCGCAGTGGTCGCGCGCTATCTACCCCGACATGACGGCCGCCAACATCGACTGGAAGTCATTCCTCGGCGAGGCGCCCGAGCGGCCCTTCGACGCCAACCGGTACATCAACTGGCGCTTCTTTTGGGATTACTCCGGCGGCAACATCTACGAAAATATGTGCCACCAGCTTGCGTTCTGGTACAAGGCGATGGGTCTCGGTATTCCGCGCAAAGTGACGATGACCGGCGGCCTGTACCTTTGGAAAGACGGCCGCGAAGTGCCCGACACGATGAACGTTTCGATGGAGCACTCCGAAGAGCTGCTCTATAGCTGGGATTCCAGTTTCGGCAATGAGCGCCTGGGCGTGACCGAGGACGTGCTCGGCGATAACGGCGCCATCACCCACACCATGCAAAGCATTCGCTACCAGCCGGAGAAGAAGAACCGCGCGGACGGAACCGAGATGGCGGGCATGACGCGCTCCGATCCGAAGGCGCACATGCAGAACTTCGTGGATCACATTCGCGGCGCCGCGCGCGAGGTGAACTGCCCGTTCGAGGTGGGCTACCGCGTCGCCATCGCCTGCCGCATGGCCGTGGACAGTTACCGCAGCGGCCGCACGGTAAGCTGGGATCCGGCGAAGGAAGAGATCGTCTGACGGCTAGAACATGACAGACGAAAGCGTCTGTCCCACGACTTCGCCGGCAAGTGGGGCAGGCGCTATCGCCTGCCAACCGAACCATCCGGGAGATTATTACGTGAAAGCGGAAATCGGAATCATCGGCGGCAGCGGGCTGTACGGCATGCCGGGCTTTGCGGCGCAGCGGGAGGCGGCCATCGATACGCCGTTCGGCGCGCCATCGGACAGTTTCGTGGTGGGCACGCTGGCCGGACGCCAGGTGGCTTTTCTGGCGCGCCACGGCCGAGGCCATCGCATCTCGCCCTCGGAGATCAACTTCCGCGCCAACATTTATGCCATGAAATCGCTCGGCGTGGAGCGCATCATTTCGCTCAGCGCGGTTGGCTCGCTCAAGGAAGAACATCGCCCGCTCGATTTCGTTCTGCCCGATCAGTTCTTCGACCGCACGCGCGGCCGCGCTTCCACTTTCTTCGGCGAAGGCCTGGTGGCCCACGTCAGTTTCGCCGATCCTGTCTGCGCGGAACTGGTGAGCGTGCTCACCCACGCCTGCGACGAATCCGGCGTGTCCGCCAAATCGGGCGGCACCTATCTCTGCATGGAAGGCCCGGCGTTTTCCACCAAGGCCGAGTCCAACGTTTATCGAAGCTGGGGCATGGACGTCATCGGCATGACCAACCTCACCGAAGCCAAGCTGGCGCGCGAGGCCGAGATCTGCTACGTGACGGTGGCCATGGTGACCGATTACGATTGCTGGCATCCGCACCACAGCGCGGTTACCGTTGGCGAGATCATCGCCAACCTCACGAAGAACGCGGAAAACGCGTGCAAGGTGGTGACAGCCGCGGTGGCCCGCATGCCCGCCCGCCGGTCGTGCAAATGCGGCGATGCGCTAGAATTCGCCATCATCACCGACCGCAAGCTGGTGAACCAAGCTACACGCCAAAAGCTGGGGATTCTGGTTGACAAGTACTTCGTGTAAGACCGTCGCGGAGCAGGTGTTGGCGCGGTGCCTGGCGGGCGATCCGCCGCCCGCACTGCCGCCCGCGCTGCTCGAAGAGCCGTGCGCTCAGGCGCTGTTTTCGATTCTGGTGGAAGGCCTGGCGGACCGCTTCGAGCCGTCCCTGTGCGATGCGTATGTGCGCCTACTAGCGAGCGCCATCGCGCAGACGGCAGGCGATTTCGATGCCGCGGCGCTCGAAGCGCGCTATCGACGCGTGCGGCGCGCGCGCCCCGTCAGCGTGGAACCGCGGCACATTTTCGTGCTGTCGCGCGTAACGCTGGGCGCCGATGTGGCCGTGACCAGCGTGCTGCTCGACGCGGCCAAGCGCCGCTTCCCGCTTGCCCGCATCGTCTTCGTGGGCCCGCAAAAGAACTATGAGTTGTTCGCCGGCGATCCTCGCCTCGAACACGCTTCGGTCGAATACCGGCGCGGGAGCCTGCGCAGCCGGCTCGCCGTGTGGAGCGAGTTGCGCGCGCTGTGCGACGCCGCGGACGCACTGGTCCTCGATCCGGACTCGCGATTGACGCAGCTCGGACTGCTCCCGATCTGTCCCGACGAGCGCTACCACTTATTCGAGAGCCGCGCGTATGGCGGCGATGGCGCCCAATCGCTGCCCGAACTGGCGGCGGCCTGGGCGCGCGAAACCTTGCAGGTGGAGGGCGCCCGCCCTTACCTGGCGCTGGCAGCGCCGGCGCAAGTGCATGCCGGCATCACCGTCAGCTTGGGCGTCGGCGAAAATCCCGCCAAGCGATTGCCGGATCCATTCGAAGAGAAGCTGCTGACTTTGCTCGCCGCGACCGGTCTTCCGCTGACGATCGACAAAGGCGCCGGCGGCGAGGAAGCCGCCCGCGTGGAAGATGCCTGCCGCCGCGCGAGCATTGCGGCAACCTTCTGGGAAGGATCGTTCGCAGGCTTCGCCGCGATCATCGCCGCCAGCCGCTTGTACGCCGGTTACGATTCCGCCGGCCAGCACGTCGCCGCGGCGGCCGGCGTCCCGCTGATCTCCATCTTCGCCGGCTTCCCCGTCCCGCGCATGTTCGACCGCTGGCGCCCCACCACGCCCACCGCCCGCGTCATCCGCGTCGACCGCCCGGACGTCGAAGCCACGCTGACCCAGGTGCGCCACGCGCTGGCCGGAGCGTGGTAGGACAGACGATCGCTTTCTGTCGTCTGTTGCGCCTCGCAGGGGAACCGCCTGACAGACGACAAAAGGCGATCGTCTGTCCTACCTGGCCGGCGATACCAACCCGGTTTCGGAAATTCGGATCAGTATTTCTAAAGAATCGGTTTAGCGAAACTGTGGTACCGCTGCAGGCCGGACGTCGTTATACTCTTTTTTCGCTCATTCACGGAGAGGTCTATGACGATCGAGAACGGATTGCGCCGGGAGTTTCTGAAGCGTGCCGGGACGGGCTTGGCCGGAACCGCACTCGCCGTTCAGGCGGGGCAGGGCACTGCCAAGGCAGCCGTGCCCGAGCCGAAAGCCGCGAACTTCAACGTGCGGACGTTCGGAGCGGCGGGCGACGCGAAGTCGCTCGACACCGAGGCGGTCAACAAAGCCATCGGCGCCGCTGCCGCCGCGGGAGGCGGCACCGTGCTGTTCCCCGCCGGCAGTTACTTGTGCGGCTCCATTCATCTCGCCAGCAACGTCGACCTGTATCTCGATCAAGGTTCCACCGTGGTAGCGGCCGACCCTACGGCGCCAGGAGCGAGCGGCGGTTACGACGCGGCGGAGCCGAATAGCTGGGATGCGTATCAGGATTACGGCCACAGCCATTGGCACAACAGCCTGTTCTGGGGCGAGGGAATCGGTAACATCGCCATCCTCGGTCCAGGACTCATCTGGGGAAAGGGCCTCAGCAAGGGATACGGGCCGGGACCGAAGGCGGAAAACCCCGGAGTGGGTAACAAGACCATCAGTCTCAAGAACTGCCACAATGTGCTGCTGCGCGACTTCGCCATCCTCCACGGAGGGCACTTCGGCATTCTGGCCACGGGAGTCGACAACCTCACCATCGACAATCTGCGCATCGACACTAACCGCGACGGAATGGATGTCGATTGCTGCCGCAACGTGCGGATTTCGAATTGCTACGTCAACTCTCCCTGGGATGACGGTATCTGCCTGAAGAGTTGTTACGGACTTGGCTCAGCCAAACCTACCGAGTTTGTCACTATTACTAACTGCTATGTTAGCGGCTGCTTTGAAGAGGGCACGCTGCTTGACGGAACTTATAAGCGCTTTGGCGAAGGCGTGCGGGTTCCGCATACCGGGCGCATCAAGTTCGGCACCGAATCCAATGGCGGCTTCCGCAACATTACCGTGTCTAACTGCGTTTTCGAGGGGTGTCAGGGACTGGCGCTGGAATCCGTGGATGGCGCGCTGCTGGAGGACGTAACCATCACTAACATCTCGATGAGAGATATCATGAGCGCGCCGATCTTTTTGCGCCTGGGCAGCCGCATGCGCGGGCCGGCGGGCGCGGCCGTGGGCACCATCAAACGAGTCATCATCAGCAACCTGGTCTGTTCCAACTCGGTCTCACGGTTGGGCTCGGTCATCAGCGGGATTCCGGGCCATGCCATCGAGGACGTTACGATCAGCCACGTGCAGGTGTGGCACCAGGGAGGCGGCACCAAAGAGCAGGCGGCGATTCAACCACCCGAAAAAGAGAAAGGCTATCCCGAGCCGGATATGTTCGGCGCCATGCCGTCGCACGGCTTTTACGTCCGCCATGCGAACGGCATCCGGTTCGACGATGTCGAGATCGTAGCCGCGAAGCCGGACCTGCGCCCGGCGTTTGTGCTAGACGACGTGCGCGACGCCGACTTCTTCCGCATCCGCACCCCGCACGAGGAGGGCACGTCCGTTTTCGCGTTGCACAATGTCGGGGATCTGGCGGTCCATATGTGCCGGAACGTGCCGGACACCCAACTGGCGGAGGCGGGGCAAGGCATTCTGTAGAGGCGCTTTCGTGTGACAAGCCGTCGCCGGCTTTCGGTCCGGGCGCTATAATCACGGCAAGTGCGCAACAAAACGCATGTGTGGCTGTTGGCGATTTTCCTCGCGATCACGGCTGCCGCCGCCGGTCAACCGCCGGACGAAGGCCAGTTAGCTCGCTTCCAGGATAAGATCCGGCGGGACATGACCACTATTCCCAACTACACCTGCCTGGAGACGATCGAGCGTTCGCGCCGCGCGCCTCCTCTCGACTTCATGCCTGCTGGAACGGTTCGCCTGGAGGTCTCCATCGTGGCCGGCAAAGAACTGTTCGCCAAGCCCGGCGCCCGCCGCTTCGAAGATCGGGAAGTGGCGTCCTTGGTGCCCGGCGGCGCTATCGGCACCGGCATGTTCGCCACGTTTGCACGCGAACTGTTTGTCACGGGCAAAGGAACTCTCCGCTACAGGCGTGAGGGGAGCCTGGTCGGCCACGATGGTTCCGTCCGCTACGATTTTCGTCTCAAACAACAAGAGAGCGCCCTCAAATTAGAGGTCGGTAACTTCTCGGAGATAGTGGCTGCCAAAGGCTCCTTCTGGTTTGATCCCGTCTCTCTGGACCTGATTCGCCTGGAGGTGTACGCCGATCATATGCCCGCTGACCTGAACCTCGATGAAGCCGTCACCCGCACCGATTACGCCCGCACGCATATTGGCGATTCCGACGCTTTACTGCCCAAACGATCCGAACTGACGCTGACGTCCTTCTACGGCCCAACGTTCCTGGATGTAATCAAGTTTTCCCAGTGTCACGAGTACCGCGCCGAATCGACCATCGATTGGGATCACTAGTGCGAAGACGGAAACCGATCCGGCCACCTTTCATAGTAGTGCACCTGAGCGGGCGTGTACTTGCCACCCTGGCCGCAAAATGGATGACAGGATCGTTATTGGTGGGAGCACTGGGTTTTGGGGCACACTACGGCCTTGAGGCCGAGGTGAAAGAGATAGGAGTGCGTTGCGGGTGGCCGGGCTTCGCGGACTTATCGCCGTGCGTATCGGCCACCCGATGATTTAAGTAGGAACTTCGATGATCTAGGCCCGCTGTATGGCGGACATATCCTTGCCGA
>JBEKKO010000182.1:0-7330 GCA_050010695.1 Bryobacteraceae bacterium | reverse complement strand
GCCATGCGCACCAGGTCCATGGCCTTCCGGGTGGCCTTCTCCGGCTCGCGCTTGTGCACCCAGGAGCACTGGTCCCGGATGTTGGCGAGCTCGAAATAATACTGGTTGAGGCCGGCTTCGCGAATCGTATCGCGGAACAGCGCCTCGTGCGTTCGCGGCGTGCAGGAGGCCACTATGACGCGGTTCAAGCCCAGCTCGGCGATCTTCTCCCGGATGCGCTTCTGGGTATCGTCCGAGCAAGTGTACAGATTGCGCTCCGCGTACGCCACTCCTGGGATGGTGCGCGCGTATTGGACCACCCGCTCCACGTCCACAACGCCGGCGATATTGGTCCCGCAATGACACACGAAGACGCCTACGCGCGGCTCTTCGCCGCTGACGTCGCGCTCCGGCGGATACTGCTTCGGCCGGACCATGGTGCCGCGGCTATCCGCCAGCAAACTCATCGCATGGGCGGCCGAGGCGCTGGCTGCCGCCACCGTCTCCGGAATATCCATCGGTTCCGCGAACGGCCCGCAGACGAACACGCCCGCCCGCGAAGTGTGGCTGGGAGAGAACGAGGGCGTCCGGCAGAAGCCGTTCTCATCCACCTGGATGCCGATGCTTTCGGCCAGCTTGCGGGTCTTCTCCGCCGAGTACCCGACCGCCAGCACTACCATGTCGAACACGGCATGCTGCGGCGCGCCGGCCGGATCGGCGTACTCCACAATCAGATTGTGGCTGCCGGGGATTTCGCGAATGGCCGAAGGACGGCAGCGGATGTAATGCACGTCTTCGGCCTTGGCCCTGGCAATATACTGTTCGAAGCCCTTGGAAACCGCGCGCAGATCGATATAGAAGACGGTGCAATCGAGACCGGGCTGATGCTCTTTGGCGATCACCGCTTGCTTGGCCGTGTACATGCAGCACACCGACGAGCAGTAATTCCGGCCGGCCTCGCGCGATCCCACGCACTGGATGAAGGCCACCTTCAGCGGCGCCTGCTGGTCCGAGGGCCGCCGCACTTTGCCGCCGAACGGGCCGCTGGGACTGAGAATTCGCTCGAACTGGAGGCTGCTGACCACGTTGGGAAAGCGTTTGAAGCCGTACTCCGGCTTGCTCTCCGCGTTAAACATTTCCGCGCCCGGAGCGAGGATCACCGCGCCCACATTCAGATTTCGGTGTTCATGCCGGGGCAGCAGGTGGTTGATGGCGTGCGCCTGGCAGGCGGCGACACATTGCAGGCATTCCGAGCACAAACCGCAGTTCAGGCACCGGCTCGCCTCGGCCACGGCCATTTCGGCTGTGTACCCGAGGTCGATCTCCGCAAAGTCTTGCAGCCGCTCGGCAGCCGGCCGTTCGGCTACCGCTACGCGGGGTTGGCGCTGGATTTCGCCCTGGCGGAGTTTGCGCTGAGCCTCTTCGCGCGTCAGCTTTGGCGGCTCGGGTTTCGCGGCGGCCTCCGGCCACGGCGCGCCCTCCAGGCAGCGATGAATCGATTCCGCGGCCTTGTGACCCGCCGCTACCGCGTCCACCACGAATGCCGTGCCGGTCACCACGTCACCACCCGCGAAGATGCGCAGTTGCGGCTCCTCGGCAATGACATCGCCGCCGGCAAATACACCCGGATGTCCGGTGGCAAGGGTCTCCGGATCTACTTCCACCATGCCGCGCCGCACGCGGATCTCGTTCTTCGGATCGAGGAAACTCAGATCCGGAGTCTGCCCGATGGCCACCACCACCCGATCGGCCGCGATCGCGAAATCGCTGCCCGCAATCTCATCGAGGGTGAGCCGGCCATCCTTGTCGAAGGCCATCGAACGGATGCGCTTCACTTCCGTGCCCGCCACCCGCCCGTCCTTCCCCAGGAAGCGCTTGAAAGTGACGTCGTTGACGATCTCGATGCCCTCGTCGAGCGCCTGCTGAACCTCCCAGGCGTGCGCCGGCATGGTCTGGCGGCTCTCCAGGCAGGCCATCGTGACTTTCCCGGCGCCCAGGCGGCGCGCCGTGCGCGCCACATCCATGGCGACGTTGCCGCCGCCAATCACCAGCAGTGGTCCGTTGAGATCCAGCGGCTCACCGGCGCGCGCTTTTTGCAGGAAGTCGATGTTGAAGCTGATGCCCTCCAAATCGTGCCCTGGAATCCGCAACCGCTTCGGCTTGTGGGCTCCGGTGGCCAGGAAGACGGCCCGGTAGCCCTCGGCTTCCAGTTGCTCCAGCGTGAAGTCTCGGCCCAGCGCGGCATTCGTGCGCACTTCGAAGCCGGGCCAGAGCAGATACTCAATGTCCCGCTCGAGATGAGCTTCCGGCAGGCGGAACTGCGGCAGACAGGCGCGCAGCATGCCGCCCAGTTTCGCAGCGGATTCGAACACGGTAACCGGGTAGCCCAGCTTGGCCAGATCGTGGGCGCAGGCGAGGCCGGCCGGCCCGCCGCCGATCACGGCTACTCGCTCCTGGCGGGTTTTATCGACTGGCACTGGAAAGGGCGGCTGGTGTTCGATATCCCAGTCGGCCAGGAAGCGCTTCAGATGCATGATGGCCAGCGGCTCGTCCACCGCATTCCGGTTGCACTGCTGCTCGCAGCGGTGCAGGCAAATCCGCCCGCACACGGAGGCGAACGGCATCCGCTCCCGCACCACGCTCAGCGCTTCGGCAAACTTGCCCTGCGCCGTCAGCGCCACATAGGCCTGCACATTGGTTCCGGCGGCGCACGCCGCCTGGCAGGGTGGCCTCTCGCGCTTGGAAATGGCGAACTGCGCCGGCACCGCCTGCGGATACCGTTTGGCGATCGCCTTTCGGCTATTCAGCCCCAGGTTGAACTCACTCGGCAATTCTACCGGGCAGGCTTGGGTGCATTCGCCGCAGCCTGTGCACCGATTCGGGTCGATGTAGCTCGTCCGGCGCAGCAATTGCGCCTGAAAGTTCCCGGCTTCCCCGCCCAGCGCCGTCAGCTCGGTGTTGGTCAGAATCTCGATATTCAGGTGCCGTCCCACGCTGACCAGGCGTGGGGCCAGGATACACATGGCGCAGTCGTTCGACGGGAAGGTCTTATCGAGTTGCGCCATGGTCCCGCCGATGCTGCTTTCCTTTTCGGCGAGGTAAACCTTGTAGCCGGAGTCGGCCAGGTCGAGCGCGGACTGCATCCCGGCCACGCCTCCGCCCACCACCAGAACGGCGCCCACTGTGGATTTGTCGGTCATCTCTTAAGCCCTTACAGGCGCCGCAGTCGCGCCCAGCAGAGGTTGGGTATCCACCACGTGCCGCCACAGGCCCAGCCCTTCGGCAGGCACTCCCAAGGCATGGCCCAGGAGCTGGGTGAAGTAAAAGATCGGCAGTGAGAAGTCCGTCCCATAAGCCTGATTGACCTCGGGCTGCCGCGCATCCAGATTCAGGTGGCAGACCGGGCAAGCCACCGCCAGTGCATTGGCCCCGGCCGCGGCGGCATCCGCCAAGATGTCGCGCGTCAACTCCAGCACCTTCGAGGGGTTCACCATGGCATAGAACGCGCCGCAGCAAAACGTTTTCCGCGTCCAGTTCACGGTGGCGATGCCTACGCGCTCGAGCAAACGGTCCATGCTCCGCGGGTCTTCGCAGTCGTCGAAGTTCACCACCTTGGGCGGCCGCGTGAGCAGGCAGCCGTAGTAGCAGGCAACGCGCAGGTGGCCGAGATCGGTTTCGACTCTTAACGGCCGCCCCTCGAGTTCCCGTTCCAGCATCTCCAGCGGATGAAGCACTTCCACGCCATGGTCCAGCGGATACTCGATGACTTCTTCGAGTTGGGCCCGCAATTCCGGATGTTCCTGTAACTCGTGGCCCGCGCGTTTGAACTGGCTGTAGCAGGCGCTGCACGGCGCAACCACTTGACTGAAGCCGCGTTCGTGGGCCAAGGCCAGGTTCTTGAGCGGTGTCGCCAGGCCGAGCAGGGGCGACAGGTTCCCCAGCATCCCCGCGCCGCAGCAGAACCAGTCCCGCATCTCTTCCACCGCAATGCCCAGTTGGCCGCAGAGGTTGCGAAACGAAGCATCGTACTCGCAAGCCATGGTCTCTAGCGAGCATCCCGGATAGTAGGCGTAACGTTTCATGCGGTCTGCGCCTCCTGCTGCCGAACTCTCTCGTACAGCCGCCGGTAACGCGCCGCACCGCGCGGGATATTCAGGAAGTTCAGACGCCCGCGCGAGATCAAGCGCAGACCCAGCCTGAAATCTTGGAGGTAGTCCTCGCTTTTCATCTTGCAGATCAGCGTCAGGGGCAATTCCGCCGCACGGCCGTAGATGTAGAGGTTCTCAATGAAAGAAGCGAAATAGGTGGCAATCGCCTGGTCAGGCGCCACCCGGCCGGTGCGCCAGGCCGTGGCGCGCGCGAGGTGGAACAGCCCGGAGATGTCCACTTGCTGTGGGCAACGCGCGGTGCACGTCTCGCAATGCACGCACGCCCAGATCGACTGCGACTGGAGGGCCGGTTCCCAGTCACCCAGCAGCAGGTAATGTACAACTTGCGCGGGAGTGAGGTCCATGGCCGGCGCTAGTGGACACCCTGCCGTGCAGCGGTTGCATTGGAAACAGGCGTTGGGGGAGACGGTCTGCAGGTGGGCCAGAAAGGAACCTTGCCGAGCAATTGCCGGCTGCGCCATGAGCTTTGGCTCCTGTCAGGTCCCATTAGCCCCGTAGTGCCGGCCCACCCCGGGTTCCGGGTAACGTAGTTACCCCGGTCAAAGGTTAACCTGATTAACTATTTCACGGCTTGTACTTCCTGTCAATAGTTTTCCAGAGGTTGACGGTAAATTCGACAAGTATATCTTAAACTATTGAAAACGACGCGCTTGACTCGGATGGAGTTGTGCGTCATCTCTTCCAAGCGCTAGTTGCACGTCGTCGCGGCGAGCCTGTCCCTCTCTCAAACCGGGCACGGGACGTCCACTTCGGGCGCATGCACCGTGGCTTCCTTTTTGTCCAGAAACTCGTCCGGCGAGATGGGCACCGCCACTTTGAGCATCAGGGTGAAGAGCAGGAATCCCACCGCGAAGATGCCTGCGGCGACGCGCAGTTCGGTGATGGTCGGGCAGTATTCGTAGATTTCGCCCAGCGTGTCCGGGGTCAGGCCGGAGATGATCGAGCCCATGCCCTTCTCGATGCACACACCGGCGTAAGTGGCCACGCACCCGATGTCCAACCTCAGGGAATTGCGGCGCGCGGCCGGGGAGATAAACTGTCCGAACGCCAGCATGTTCAGCGCGTCCGCGCTCCAGGCGTAGGGGCCAGGGTGTGGTGCCCGCCCACGCCGAAATTCATCGACGACTCCAAGACCCAACCGGGGTTGCCGAGGTTCCATTGACCGACATCGCTGTCGAGGCGTTCAGCAGGCAGGTCGAACTTGCCGGCCCCGGCCCGTGGCTGTTCCCCAGCGACGGCAACCGGACCGGGCGCCAGACCGAGTTCAAGAAGGCCTGGGAAACCACGCTCCGGAAAGCTGGGGTGCCCTACTTCCGGCTCTACGATCTTCGCTCCACGTACGCCACGCGGCTCAGTTCCGGCGGCGTTGCCGACGAGTGGGTGACGCAATTTCTCAGGCAGACCGACGCGCAGGTATTCAAGAAGCATTCGCAGATGAAGCTCCAGATGAAGCGCGAAGCGCTGACCAAGCTGAACCGTAAGGCCAGCGAATCAGGCTCTGCCACGAGTTCTGATACGGAGAAGTGCGCCTGACGGGGTTTTAATACGGTTCTGATACGTTTTGACGCTTCTCGGGGCAGGATGAGATTGAGGGCGGTTGGTTGGTACGCCCGAGTGGATTCGAACCACCGACCTTTTGCTCCGGAGGCATTAACCCCCGAAAAGTCTAGGTTCTCCGAGTGATGCTCAACACTGCTAACGTTTGTTCCAAGTTGCTAGTTTTCAAAGGCTTCCACGGACTGGACCGTAGGACGCCGTCGGGACGCTAGTAATAGCGAACAACGGTTCTATGCGTGGGGTGGGCACAAAAATGGGCACAGTCGTTTCGCTCAGCGCAATACCCTAATCCGCCCCCGCATTTTGGGGAATCCTCCCCAGATGGCACCTACAAAACCTACAAAACCCTCCCGCGCCGGCAGCATCGGCTTCGATACCGGAGCCGCTCGGCACAACGCCGGTAGCGCGGAAAACCGCCACCCGTCGCACCACGTTCGCCCACGTTGCTCCGGCGGCGCCAACCGCGACCAATGTTGCCACCCGGTACCGCGGACGCGCCCAAAGCCAAAACACGCCCAGAGGCGGTGCGGCTCGCGCGACCGCTACCGATATGTGAGAATAACGGGCTGGGAGAACGTCCTGTGCTGAGAGGCCGATGCCGTCAACTGCAGTTTCAATCCAAGTCGGGGAGCCAATTCGCAACGCATTGATCTCATTGGACGGCCGCTGGCGAGAAAACGCTAAAGCCTTTGCAATCAGGTTCGAATCCTCGCTGGGGTCTTCAGGAAACACCGAAGGTTGCTATCATTCGCGGCGGACGCTTCCGCGTGGTAATATTTGGCAGGGCAACTGCAATGCGACCGGTCACCCACTCCGTAGCAACGTTGCCTCACTGCGTAACACGATTTCGATTGAATACCCAATAAGCAATTGCCCTGCCAAATTCAGGGCGGCTTCCTTCGAACGTCCTTATCCGAAGTGACCCGGGCACGTAGACTTTCGCCACACTCCGGCGTCGTCGCGCCGGGTCACTCCCGATAAGGTCCTAGCGTGATCCAGGACCTATCCGCTTTCTGATCGGCTAGACTTTGAACCCCGGACGTCGCTGAGATGCGAGCGTTAGGGGTAGCACGAGTGAGTGTGGGATCGCGCGACGCTCGGATTGGTGGATCGGATCGGGAGGGAGTTACGAGATGTGGGACGTCCGATACCGCGATGGTCGACGGTGCGATTCCGTATGCCGGCGTGAATCGGTTGTTGGCGCGCTAGCCTTTGCGGAACCTCGCCCCAATCAGCAGCGCGAGCCCGGCAACCGCAACTCCCCAGCACGCTCCGATAGCGATCAGCCTCACCACGTCCAAGCTGCGGATGCCCTGGAATTGTGGACTCCCCAGAATATTAATAAACGCCGCGAAGCCAGAGAACAATGGAAAAACTATTAAGACAACAATAATTCCGCGTTTTACCTGGATAGTGCTCTCCCCAGTTGGTTGCATATTGTCCTTCCCAGAAGATTACGAGTATATCACTTAAGAGGGGTTGAAGCGATTCCGTCCGAGTGGTCGTGTCGCGGCCAAATAGAAAGTTCCGCTTTGAGCCAAGTAGAAAGTTCCTCTTGACAACCGCAAGGTTGAAGGATGGAACGAATCGCGATGAGCCAATCGGAACGAGATGACCTGCACTGG
>JBEKKO010000181.1:0-6651 GCA_050010695.1 Bryobacteraceae bacterium | reverse complement strand
CTCTATCACCGCGTCCGCGATCTTGCTGGCGAACAGACGGATCGCGCGCAACGCGTCGTCGTTGCCCGGAATCACCTGGTCCACTTCGTCCGGGTCGCAATTGGTGTCGACGATCGCCACCACCGGAATGCCCAGCCGACGGGCTTCCTTCACCGCGATGGCTTCTTTGTTTGAGTCGATCACGAAGAGCACATCCGGCAGCCCCGGCATGTTCTTGATCCCGGACAGGTTCTGGTCCAGGTGCTTGCGCTCGCGCTCCAAACGGATGACTTCCTTCTTGGGCCGTCCGGCGTAACCGCCTTCCACCGACGCCATGGCTTCCAGGTCCTTCAGACGCTTTATGGATTTCTGCACGGTGGCCATGTTGGTGAGCAGGCCGCCCAGCCAGCGTTGGTTCACGTAGTACATGGCGCAGCGGGTGGCCTCTTCGGCGACTGCTTCCTGCGCCTGCCGCTTGGTGCCGACAAACAGTACGTTTTTCCCCTGCGCGGCCATCTCGCCCACGAAACGGGCGGCGTCCTTGAACATCTTCAAGGTCTTCTGAAGGTCGATGATGTAGATGCCGTTGCGTTCGCCGAAGATGTATTCTTTCATCTTCGGATTCCAGCGCTTGGTCTGGTGCCCGAAGTGAACGCCTGCTTCGAGCAATTCTTTCATGGAAATTGCGGGCAAACTGCCTCCTGTTCAATTGTTCCGTGGGGAAAACCTCCCCTTTCGCAGCCTTCCGTTTCCGCCCGCGGTCCAAAGCGAGATTTGCGGCGCCGGACAATCGGAAAGCCGATGGTTACAACAGGCTGGGGCCGGCACACGCCGGCTCCGCTCAAAAGAAAAACTATCGTTTGGAGAACTGGAACCGCTTGCGGGCGCCCTTTTGGCCGTACTTCTTGCGCTCATGGGCGCGCGGGTCGCGCGAGAGGTAGCCGAGCTTCTTCAGTTTCGGCCGCAATTCCGCGTTGAACTCCACCAAGGCCCTGGCCACACCCAGACGGGCCGCGCCCGCCTGTCCAATGACGCCGCCGCCATCGGCGAGAATCAGGATGTCGAACTTGTCCGCTGTTTCGGTAGCCGCCAGCGGCTGCCGCACCAGCGCGCGCGAACTCTCGGTCGGGAAGAAATTCTCGAACGCGCGGTTGTTGACCTTGATTTCGCCCTTGCCGGGCCGCAAAAACACCCTGGCCACCGAACTCTTGCGGCGGCCCGTACCCAAATACTGAACCATTGCTGCCACTAAATCCTCGCCTTCCCCTATTTTACCGCCAGCGCGGTTGGTTTCTGCGCCGCGTGCGGATGCCGGTCACCCGCATAAACCTGCAGTTTCCGGAACATCTGTTTGCCGAGCTTGGTCTTGGGAAGCATGCCTTGCACGGCTTCTTCCACGATGCGAATGGGCTTTTCCGCGCGCACCCGCTTGAAACTTTTCTCCACCAGCCCGCCCGGATACCCGGTGAAATGGCGGTACACCTTGCTTTCCTCTTTCCGGCCGCTCAGCCGGACTTTCGCCGCGTTGATGACGATCACGTGATCGCCCGTATCCAGGAACGGCGTGTAGGAGGGTTTGGTCTTGCCCATCAATATCATGGCCGTCTTGGTGGCAATCTTGCCCAAGACCACACCCTGGGCATCGATGACGTGCCAGCGGCGAGCGATGCCGTTCTTGGAAGGGAACTCCGTACTCATTGACACACTTCTCCAGCGATCTGTTAGTCGCAAAATTTTAGGTTAGCGGCTCAACGGGTGGATTGTCAAATCGGAGCGACGGATCGGAGTGAGCCCCGGCAGCGGCGACAGAGAATAGCCCAGAGCGCGAAGCACTGGGAATCTGGTCCCCGCGGCATAATAGGTCCGGCAGCCATGATCCTTCGCGATATTCGTTACGCTCTGCACACCTTGCGGCGCAGCCCGGGGTACACGCTCCTGTGCATGGGAGTGCTGGCGCTCGGAATCGGCGCCAATGCCGCCATCTTCAGCGTGCTGGATTCGGTGATCTTCCAGGCGCTTCCCTACCCCGATCCAGGCCGCCTGGTCTTCGTCTGGGAACGCTTTCCCAACATGCCGCCCCCGATCGGGCCGCGCATGCGGGTTGCATACAAGAATTTTGTCGAGTGGCAGCGGCAGAGTGCAGTGTTCTCCGGCCTGGCCGCTTTTCGTGAAATCGACATCGAGGAAGCCGGCGCCGATTCCACGCGCCACGTCTCGACCGGTTTCGCCAGCGCGGAGCTGTTCCATCTGCTCGGCACACACCCGCCGCTCGGCCGGCTTTTTACCTCCGCCGAGGAGCGGGACGGTGCCGGCCGCGTCGCGGTTCTCAGCGACGCCTACTTTGATCGCCGCTTTCGCCGCGACCCCAGCG
This sequence comes from Bryobacteraceae bacterium, assembly GCA_050010695.1. Taxonomy (GTDB): domain Bacteria; phylum Acidobacteriota; class Terriglobia; order Bryobacterales; family Bryobacteraceae; genus Bog-375. The sequence goes on along the minus strand of JBEKKO010000181.1, from coordinate 4,301 downwards.
CGCTCGGCAAGACCATTACGGTGGGCGACACCGCCTACACCGTCATTGGCGTGCTGCCGCCCAAGTTCCACCTGCCCTCCACCGGCGAAGGTTTCGATCAGGTCAAGGCGGATGTCTGGGTGCCCTTTTCGCGCACCATCAACCGGGAAACCCCAGCCACGGACCGGCAGTTCTATGCGATTGCGCGGCTGAAGCCCGGCGTTTCCCTCGACCGGGCTCGCGCCGAGATGGCGGGAATCGCCGGCCGGCTGGCTAAGACCGACCCCAAACTGAATGAAGGCATGAGCACCAGCGTCTTCCCATTCGCCGTCGAGGAAACCGACCCGGTTCTGCACCGCGCGCTGTACGTCCTGATGGCGGCGGTCGGCTTCCTGCTGCTAATCGCCTGCGCGAACCTGGCCAACCTCACGCTGGCGCGCGCCGCGCTGCGGTCGCGCGAGATTGCCGTGCGCCTGGCTTTGGGCGCCACGCGCGCGCGGATCGTCTCGCAACTGGTGACGGAATCGCTGCTGGTTTCGCTCGCCGGCGCTGGCGTGGGCCTGCTGCTGGCGCACTGGTCGCTGCGACTCATGCTGTCGCTTCATCCCGACAGCATTCAGCGCCCCGAATTGATCTCAATCGACCTGCGCGTGTTTGCCTTCGCCACTCTGGCCAGCATTCTCACCACCGTCGTGTTCGGCCTAGCGCCATCCATCGCCGCATCGCGCACCGATCTCAATACTGCTCTGAAATCCGGCGGCGCCTGGGGCGCAACCGCCGCGCGCCTGCGCAGCCGCCAGGTTCTCATCACAGTCGAAGTGGCGCTGGCCCTGGTGCTGGTGGTGGGCGCCGGCCTGATGATCCGCAGCTTCCGCGAGCTGCTGGCGGTGGGCATCGGATTCGACACCACGCGGATCACTTACGCCGATATCGACCTTCCCGCCCAGCGCTACCCCGGCGGCGACGCGCAAGTGCAGTTCTTCCGCACTTTGCTCGACCGCGTGCAAGCGATGCCCGGGGTCGCCGCCACCGCCGTGGTGGATAATGCGCCCCTGCACCGGGTCTCGATGGCGAATTTCTCTATCGTCGGCCGGCCGGAGCCGCCGCTTTCGGCGCTGCCGATGGCGGACGTGGCGCAATCGAGTCCCGGCTACCTTCGTGCCGTCGGACTGCGTCTCGAAGCCGGCCGCTGGTTCACCGATGCGGATCTGCCGCTCAGCGGGAACCGGCAGAACGGCGTCGTAATCGTCGACCGCGCTTTCGCCCGCCAGTTCTTCCCGGGCGAAGATCCTCTCGCGCATCGCCTGGCGCAGGATAAGCAGTCGTTCGAAATCGTGGGCGTGGTATCCGGGTATCGTTCCATGGGCGTCGAGAACGGAACGCGCCCCACCGTCTTCTGGCCCGCTCTTGCGCTCGGCCACGCGACCCTGGTGGTGCGCTCGGCCCTCCCGCCGCGGGCGCTGGCCACAGCGGTCCGCAATGCTATCCGCAGCGTGGATCGTCTGCTGCCCGCGCCCGAGGTGAAGTCCATGCAGTACTGGGTCGACGTGTGGCTCTCGCAGCGGACATTCAACACACTGCTGCCGGGCATCTTCGCGAGCCTGGCGCTGCTGCTCGGCATGCTGGGCATTTACGGAGTGCTGGCGAACCTGGTGGCTTCGCATATCCGAGAGATCGGCATCCGCCTGGCGATCGGAGCGACACCGGCCGAAATCGGCGGCCTCGTGCTGCGCCAGGGCATGCTTCCGGTGCTAATCGGGCTGGCCATCGGCCTGGCTGCCAGCCTCGCGCTCAGCCGGTTTCTCGAGGCGCTCCTGTTCCAGGTTCAGCCTCGCGACCCGGTGACTCTGGCCGCCGCCGCGTTCGCGATCCTGGTGTTCTCGCCGCTGGCGATAGCCATCCCCCTGCTGCGCGCCACTCGTGTGGACTGCACCGTGGCATTGCGGGAAGAGTGACGCGCACGCCGGCTCGTCGCCGCAGGCCCGCCTATCCTTGCGGCCGGTTCTTGGCTTGCTCCATGGCGATCTGATTGATGTGCGAGAGCGCGCGGGCGCCGGACGCGCCTTCGATGGCCTTAACGGCTATGTCCTGCACCTGTTGCGTTGCCGGCGCGTGCGCTACGATCAAAGCATCCTTGACCGGCTGGAAAGACCATCTTCGCGTGGTGCTGGTCGCCACGCGCAATCCGTTGAACATCGGGGCGGCGGCGCGGGCGATGGCGAACTTCGGGTTCACTCGCCTGCGGGTGGTGAACCCGTACGACGTAGCTTTCCGCGAAGCTCGCTCGGCCGTGGGTGCAGCGCCGCTGCTGGCGCGGGCGGAAGAGTTTTCAAGCCTAGCCGATGCGGTGGCCGATGCGACGCTGGTGGTGGGCACGACTTCGCTGGGGCATCGCGAACTGCACCACCCGCTGCGCCGCTTGGAGTACGGCGCGCGGCTGATGCTGCGGAGGCTCCCCCGAACGCCCGTGGCGCTGCTGTTCGGCTCGGAGAAATTCGGCCTCTCCAACGAAGATCTCAGCCACTGCCATTGGCTGATGCGCATCCCCACCCTCGACCGCGATTTGTCGATGAATCTGGGCCAGGCGGTGGCATTGTGCCTTTACGAACTGGTGCGCGATCCCAAGGCGGCCGCCGCCCGCCCCGAGCGCGTCAAGCCTGCCTCCGCCGCCGGGAATGAGCAAATCACCGCGCTGTGGTGCGAGGCCCTCCGCTCGAGCGGCTATGTCAATCCGCTGACCGCTAAGTCCACTGAAGAGAAACTGCGGCGCATGATCCGCCGTTGGGATATCACCGCCCGCGACGCCCCGGTAACCTTGGGCATGCTGCGGCAGATTCTCTGGAAACTGGGCGACGGCGAGTGAAAGCAAGAAATGCCGAGAAAGACTCTCGACCCAGCAGGCCGGACAGCCTGCGCCACGGTGGGCTACACTGACAGCCTGGGTGCCCTCATGTTTGAACGGTTTTTTTCCGACCCGCTTCCGGCCGGCACGCTTGCGCCGGATTTCACGCTGCCCGACGACGCCGGCAACCAGGTTAGTCTGTCCGCGCTGCGCGGCAGGAGCGTCGTGCTGGTCTTCTATCCAGGGGATTCGACACCCGGCTGCACGCGGCAACTTTGCCAGTTGCGCGATTCGTGGGAAGGCGCACGCGCGCGCGGCGTGGAAGTCTTCGGGGTGAATCCGCAAAGCGCCGGCAGCCACGCCGATTTTCGCCGTCACCACAAGTTGCCGTTTCCGCTGCTGGTGGACGCGGGGCGCAAAGTGGCCTCCTTATACAACGCGAACGGCATCATCGTAAAGCGCACGGTTTACCTGATCGGGCCGGACGGCGTGATCCGCTTCGCGCGCCGCGGTATGCCGTCGCCGGCCGAAGTCCTGGCCGCAGCGGGAGACTAGTCTCCTCTCTCACAAGTTCGCAATATGATTCCGGAGCTTTGTATCAGCGCACGGCTTAAGCGGCTTCGTCCTGCACCTACCTAAACCGCAGCGTAATCCGGTTTTCCTGGCCGCCGTAGCGCAGCTCCAGGTCTTTCATCTTCTGCTTCTCCATCGGGAAGTAGAGCAGGCCGGAGACGGGCTCGAGCGTTTTTTTGCGCGGCAGCATCTTTTGGTCGAGGGCTTTTTCTAGCGGGTTGTCCTGCTCATCGGTGGTGATTTGGACGGTGGCCTTGTTGGTGTCGACCTCGCCCGAGCCGCCGCCGCCCACGCCGACACCATTAGAAGGATACCCCATCGGTCCGCCGACGGGGACGGGCATGCCGCCGTAAGTCGGCCCGGTCTGTAGCCCGCCGCCGGATTGCGTCCCTTTCGCGGGCGTGATCACCATCACGTTCTTGCCGGCCACCTGGCTGGCTTCGAAGGGCTGGGTGTGCTCGCCGTCCTTGTTGGTGCGCAGCACGAAATCGTCGGGGTCCACGGCGATTTCCTTGCCGTACTTCGGCTCGACGCGGACCTCGGCGACGAAGAAGTGGCCCTCCAGGTCGGAACCGACCAGTTGCTTGATCTCCTGCGGGTCGATATAGAGGGTCGCAGTGAGGATCAGGTCTTCGTTCTCGCCCTTGATGGTCGAAGTGGTCTTCTTAGGACCGGCGGCGAGCAGGAACGTGGCAAGCGGCAACGCGGCGAAAATGCGACGCGTCATGAGGCACCTCTGGTCCAATTATACGGCGCTCGAAAAGGTCTGAGAACCGGGGCGCGCACGACCGTAATCCGTCCGTAGGCCGGCGGCGAAGAAGAACTCAAGCACCCTGGCGGGGGAAATCGAGGTGGCTCATGGTGCGAGCCGCTGCCATCAGCGATAACAGGCCGATGGATAGCCGAC
>JBEKKO010000180.1:0-6690 GCA_050010695.1 Bryobacteraceae bacterium | reverse complement strand
AGCCAGTGCAGGTCATCTCGTTCCGATTGGCTCATCGCGATTCGTTCCATCCTTCAACCTTGCGGTTGTCAAGAGGAACTTTCTACTTGGCTCAAAGCGGAACTTTCTATTTGGCCGCGACAAGGAGCAGCCGTGGGAAGTCGTCGAGCCAGGCTCTGTGGTACACTACTGACTTATGGTAAGCGTCACCCTCGCGCGGCATCATCATCACCACTCCACGCGATGGGCGCTGCAATAGTTTCCACCACAAAATGGAAAGGACGCCCGCCGCGAAACCGGCGGGCTTTTTTTGTTTTACGATGATTCTCGATTTCGAAAAATCCGGCGGGCTCGTCACCGCCGTCATCCAGGACCACTCGAGCGGCCGCGTGCTGATGGTGGGCTTCATGAATGAGGAGGCCTTTCGCAAGACCGTGGAAAGCGGGTTCGCGACCTTCTGGAGCCGCTCGCGGCAGAAGCTCTGGCTGAAGGGCGAAAGCTCGGGCCACCGGCTGCTGGTGAAGGAGATCTCGACCGACTGCGACCGCGATGCGGTGCTGGTGAAAGTGGAAGCGCAAGGTCCCGGCGTCTGCCACGAAGGCTACGAAAGCTGCTTCTTCCGGCGCCTGGATTCCGGCGAATGGAAAGTGGCGGACCAGCGGACTTACGATCCCAAAGCGGTCTACGGAGGTAAGCCGTGAAGCTGAAACTGGGCATCCCCAAAGGCAGCCTGGAGAACGCCACGGTGGATCTGTTCCGGCGCGCCGGGTATGTCATCACCACCAGCAGCCGGTCGTACTTTCCCGGCATCGACGATCCGGAAATCGAGTGCATGCTGATCCGCGCGCAGGAAATGGCGCGCTACGTGGAGGACGGCATTCTCGACGCCGGCCTGACCGGCCGCGATTGGATCGAAGAGAACGGCGCGCAGGTGGTCGCGGTGGCGGACCTGATCTACGCCAAGCAGAGCTTCGGCAAAGTGCGTTGGGTGCTGGCCGTGCCGGAGGCTTCCCCGTTCCGCAGCGCGAAGGATCTGGAAGGCAAAATCATCGCAACCGAGCTGGTCGAGACCACGCGGCGCTACCTGGCCGGGCACGGCGTGACGGCGAAAGTGGAATTCAGTTGGGGCGCCACTGAGGTGAAGCCGCCGGTGCTGGCCGATGCCATCGTCGAGGTCACGGAAACCGGCTCGTCGCTGCGCGCCAACAAGCTCAAGATCATCGACACGGTGATGGAATCGAACACGCAGTTGATCGCCAACCGCGATTCGTGGCAGGACCCGGCCAAGCGGCGCAAGCTGGAAGACATGACGATGCTGCTCCAGGGCGCCATCAACGCGCTGGGCAAAGTGGGGCTGATGCTCAACGTGCACAGGGACAACTTGCAGGCCGTGTTGGCGGTGCTGCCGGCGCTGAAGCGGCCCACCATTTCACAATTGAGCGACGAGGAATGGCTGGCGGTGAACACCATCCTCGATGAATCGACGGTGCGCGATATCATTCCGCGGCTCAAGCAGGCGGGCGGGCAGGGAATCGTGGAATACCCGCTCAACAAGATCGTCCTGTGATCCGGATTATCAAGAGCGAAGATTCGGGCGCGCTGCTGCGACGGCGCGCGGCGCGCATGGAGGCGGCCGAGGCCGTGGTGCGCCCCATCCTCGAAGACGTCCGCCGGCGCGGCGACCGGGCGCTTCTGGAATACGCCCGCCGGTTTGACGGATTCACGCGGCGCACCGTCCGCGTTTCCGAAGAGGACCTGGCGGCGGCGCGGCGGCGGCTGAGCCCGCAGTTCCGCGGCGCAGTGCGGACCGCTGCCGCCAACATTCGGGATTTCGCGCGGCGGCAGATGCCGCGGACCTGGATGCGCCAATCGGGTGGCGTGCGGGTGGGACAGGTGGTGCGTCCGCTCGGCACGGTGGCCGCTTATGTTCCGGCCGGACGCTATCCGTTGCCTTCCACCATTTTGATGACGGCCGTGCCGGCGCAGGTGGCGGGGGTCGCCAACATCTGCGTGGCCTCGCCAAAGCAAGTGGACCAGGTGTGGGGAACGGCGGCGATGCTGGGCCTCACGCGCGTCTTTGAAATGGGCGGCGCGCAAGCCATCGCGGCATTTACATTCGGCACCCGCACCGTGCCCAAGGCCGACCGCATCGTGGGGCCGGGCAACATCTACGTGGCAGCGGCGAAAAAGCTGTTGGCCGGAGAAGTGGGTATCGACTTCGTGGCCGGGCCGACGGAGATTCTCATCATCGCGGCCGATGGCGATCCACGCTATCTGGCCGCCGACATGCTGGCGCAGGCGGAACACGACGTGGACGCTTCGGCGGTGCTGCTGACCACTTCGCGGCGGCTGGCCGCGGCGGTGGCGAAAGAGGTGGACCGGCAGCTTCTCACGCTGCCGACCGCAGCCGCGGCGGCGCAATCGATCGCGCGCAATTCGGCCATCGTGCTGGTGCGATCGCTAGAGGAAGCGGTGGAAATATCCAATCGCTTCGCGCCGGAACATTTGAACATACCCGATGCGCGGCTGCTGCCGCAGATCGAACATGCCGGCAGCGTCTTCGTAGGGCCGTTCAGCCCCGAAGCGGCGGGCGATTACGCTTCGGGGCCGAATCACGTGCTGCCCACCGGTGGAGCGGCGCGTATCCGCGGCGGCCTGGCGGTGACGGATTTCGTCAAGGTGATTTCGGTGCAGCAGTTGAACGCGGCGGGCCTGGCGCGGCTGGCGCCGTCGATCGTCACCCTGGCGCGAGCCGAAGGGCTCGAGGCCCACGCCCGATCGGTGGAGGTGCGGACCCGTGCCCGGTAGACCGCCCAAGCTGCCGCGAGGCGCCATCCAGCCGCGGCCGGCCGTGCTCGCCATGGCGCCCTATTCGCCGCCCACCGCGGGCCGCGCCGGCAAGCTGCGCCTCGACTTCAACGAAAACACGGTGGGCTGCTCGCCGCGCGTGATCGAGGCACTCGCCCAAGCGCTCGATGCGGCGACGCTGGCTGTGTATCCGGAGTACGGCGAAGCCAAGCAGACAATTGCAAGTTATTTCGCCGTGCGGCCGGAGCAGTTCGTTTTCACCAACGGCACCGATGAGGCGATCCAGGTTTTCATCAACACTTACGTTGACGACCATCAGGAAGTGCTGCTGCTGAAGCCGGCTTACGCCATGTACCGCTTCTACGCGGAAGTGGCGGGCGCGCGGATTCGCGAAGTGGAATACGCCCCGCCGGGGATGGAGTTTCCGCTCGAGACGCTGATCGAGGCGATCACGCCGGACACGCGCGCCATCCTGCTGGCCAATCCCAACAACCCCACTGGCACCGGCGTTTCCCTGTTGGGGATCGAGCGCATCCTGCACCGCGCGCGCAAGGCCGTGGTGCTGGTGGATGAAGCGTATTACGAGTTCAGCGGCGTGACGGCGCTCGGCGAAATCGAGCGCGTGCCGAACCTCTTCGTCAGCCGCACGTTTTCGAAAGTGTTCGGCATGGCGGGCATGCGGCTGGGCTGCCTGTTTTCGCACGAGGCCAACATTCGCTTCCTGCACAAGGCGCAATCGCCGTACAGCGTAAACTCGCTGGCGGTGCTGGCGGCGCGGGCCGCGGTGGCGGACGCGGACTACATCCGGACTTACGTGGCCGAAGTGCTGGCCGCGCGCGAACTGTTGTGCTACGGCCTCGAGAAGTTGGGCATCCGCTACATCCCCAGCTCGGCGAATTTCGTTTTGGGGCATTTCGGCGCGCGCGCGCTGGAGGTGCGCGACGCACTGGGCGCGCAGGCCATCCTGGTGCGCGACCGTGGCTATGAAGCGCCCGGCTGCGTCCGCATCACGGTGGGCACGCGCGAACAGACGCGGCGCTTGCTCGAAGCGCTCGAGAAGATCTGGCAACGATGAGCCAACCCATACTGGTTTTCGACATGGACGGCGTGCTGGTGGATGTCACGGAATCCTACCGCGAAACCATCGCGCAGACGGTGGAGCATTTCACCGGCCGCCGGCTCACGCCCGCCGAAATCCAGCAGTTCAAGAATCGGGGCGGTTGGAACGACGACTGGAAATTGTCGCACCACATCGTCACCGAAGCCGGCGTCGATGCGCCGTTTGAAGAAGTGAAGGCGCACTTCCAGCGAGTTTTCCATGGCAATGGCACCGATGGTCTGATGCTGCGCGAGCAGTGGGTGGCGCGGCCGGGGACGCTCGAAAAGCTCAACCGGCAATTTCGTTTTGCGCTCTTCACGGGGCGGCCGAAATGGGAAGCCGAGTTGACCTTGCAGAGATTCGCGCCGGAGCTCGAATTCTCGCCCATCGTCGGCATGGACGAAGTGCGGCGGCACAAACCGGATCCGGAGGGCTTGCTGCAAATACTCGAGGGCAACCCCGGCGCGAAGGTTTACTACGTGGGCGACACGGTGGATGACGCACGCTGCGCGCGCGCGGCCGGCGCGCCGTTCATCGGGATTGCGCTGCCCGCCAACCCGCTCTACATCGACCTGGTATTTCTGTTTCAGGAGCAGGGCGCTTACGCCATTGTCGATGACATCAACGATCTCGAAGAGGTATTCGCGACATGAGGCAGGCCGCTATTCGCCGCGACACCAAGGAGACGCGCATCGCCGGCCGGTTGAAGATCGAGGGCCGCGGCCGCTATGAGATATCCACCGGCATTCGCTTTCTCGATCACATGCTGGAACTCTTCGCCAAACACGGCGGCTTCGATTTGGAGCTGCGCGCCGAGGGCGACCTGGATGTCGACCAGCACCACACGGTGGAAGACGTCGGGATCGTGCTCGGCCAGCTTTTCGCGCAGGCGCTGGGCGACCGCAGAGGCATCAATCGCGCCGGGTACTTTGTGCTGCCGATGGATGAAACGCTGGCGGTGGCGGCGGTGGATCTGGGCGGCCGGCCGGCGCTGGTCTACAAAGACCTGGTGCGGGTGCGGCTGGTGGGCGATCTGCAGACCGAATTGCTGGAAGATTTTTTCGGCGGCTTCGTGAATCACGCAGGCGCGAACCTGCACGCCAAAGTGATGTATGGCCGGTCGAACCATCACAAGGTCGAGGCGATTTTCAAATGCTGGGCCAGGGCGATGCAGTACGCCTGCTCCAAAGACGCGCGATTGAAGGGCCAGTTGCCCTCGACTAAGGGGTTGCTATGAAGCTTCCGTGGCCGTGGCGCGCGCAGTCTTGGTGGGACAGACCATCGGTTTGCGTGGTCTGTCATCCTTCGCTACGGCTCGACGCATTGACAGACGACACTAACCGATCGTCTGTCCCACCTCGCGGCGCCACGGAGTTTTCATGATCACGATTTTCGATTATGGGGCCGGCAATTTGCGGTCGGTCGAGAACACGCTGGCGGAGCTCGGCTGCGCCTACGCGCTGGTGCGGGACAGCGCGGGGCTGCGGCGGGCCGACAAAATCCTGCTTCCCGGCGTGGGCCATTTTGGCCAGATGATGCGGGCGCTCGACGAGCTGGATGTGCGCGCGGAACTGGTGGAGCGCATCCGCGCCGGCGTGCCGTTCCTGGGGATCTGTCTCGGTTTGCAGGCGCTGTTTGAAACCAGCGAAGAAGCCCCGGCGGCGCGCGGCCTGGGACTGTTTCCGGGCGTTGTGCGCCGCTTCTCTTGTGACGCGCGCGTGCCGCACATGGGCTGGAATGAGCTGGAAGTGAAACCCGGTTCGAAGCTGGTGCGGGATTTGCCCGGCCGGCCGTTCGTCTACTTCGCGCACAGCTACTACGTGCCGGTGGATGCCCGCGCCGCGGCGATCTGCACTTACGCCGTCCCGTACACGGCGGCGCTCGAAGCGGACAATGTATTCGGTGTGCAATTCCATCCCGAGAAATCCGGGCCGGTGGGATTGAAGATTGTGCGGAATTTTGTGGAGATGTAAGTAAAGGCCGCTCGCTGTAGTGCCGTGGCCGCGTGAGAGTGTTGTTTGTGGGGCAGGATGTTATCCTGCGCGGTGGTTGCCAACCACCGCGCGGGCCGATTGCCAATCGGCCCGCAGCTTGCCAAGCTGCTCCACAAGGGACAAGCATATTTGCGGCCGCAAACCCAGGGCGAGTAGCGTGGATTATTCATGCTGGCGAAACGGATCATTCCCTGTCTCGACGTCACCGGTGGCCGCGTGGTCAAGGGCGTCAATTTCGTAAACCTGCGCGACGCGGGCGACCCGGTGGAGCTTGCCGAGAGGTATAACTGCGACGGCGCCGACGAACTGGTGTTTCTCGATATCACGGCATCCAGCGACGCCCGCGAAATCATGGCCGGCGTGGTCGAGCGCACCGCCCGGAAGGTGTTTATCCCGCTGGCGGTGGGCGGCGGCATCCGCTCGGTGGCGGATGCGCGCGGCATTCTCATGGCTGGCGCCGACAAGGTCTCCGTCAACACGGCTGCGGTGCGGCGGCCCGAGCTGATCACCGAATTGAGCCGGGAATTCGGCGCGCAGGCGGTGGTGCTGGCGATCGACGCCCGCCGCCACGCGCCCGGACTGTGGCACGTCTTCACGCGCGGCGGCCGCGACGATGAGGGCATCGACGCCATCGAATGGGCGGCGCGGGGCGAAGCCCTGGGCGCCGGCGAAATCCTGCTCACTTCCATGGATACCGACGGCGTGCAGGACGGTTTCGATTGCCCGTTGACCCGCGCGGTTTCCTCCGCCACCCGAATCCCCATCATCGCTTCCGGCGGCGCCGGCAAGCCGGAGCATTTCGTGCGCGTG
>JBEKKO010000179.1:0-6744 GCA_050010695.1 Bryobacteraceae bacterium | reverse complement strand
TCGCGCGCGGAAAAAGGCATGCCGGAAAAGCTGGCCAATGAGTTGAACGACGCCGCCAATCTGCGCGGCGGGGCGATTAAGAAAAGGGACGATGTACACCGCATGGCGGAAGCCAACAAGGCCTTCGCGCATTACCGGTGGTGAAGTGCCGCTCCCGCGTTGTCCGGTGACTGCGTGCGTCGCCGGCGGCCGGGGAACGGAAGTTTTAGTAGCAAGGTAGATTTTTATGGCAAGAACAATCCCGCTCGAAAGGATGCGTAATATCGGCATTGCGGCGCATATCGACGCCGGCAAGACCACTACGACCGAACGCATCCTTTATTACACGGGGCGCACGCACAAACTCGGGGAAGTCCACGAAGGCACCGCCATCATGGACTGGATGGAGCAGGAGCAGGAGCGCGGCATCACCATCACTTCGGCCGCCACGACCTGCGAGTGGCGGGAGATTCAGATCAACATCATCGATACGCCGGGGCACGTGGATTTTACGGCGGAAGTGGAGCGCAGCCTGCGCGTGCTGGATGGCGCCGTGGCGGTGTTCGACGCCGTGGCCGGCGTGCAGCCGCAATCGGAAACGGTGTGGCGCCAGGCGGATAAGTACGATGTTCCGCGCCTGTGTTTCATCAATAAGATGGATCGCGTGGGAGCGGATTTCTATCATTCCGTGGATACCATCGTCAGCCGCCTGAAATGCAGGCCGCTGCCCATTCAGTTGCCGATCGGCGCCGAGGATCAGTTCAAGGGCATCATCGACCTGGTGGAAATGAAGGCGGTGATCTGGCGCGACGAAACGCTGGGCTCGGAGTACGACACCGAGGAGATCCCCGCCGACCTGCTTGAGAAGGCCAAGGAATACCGCGAGAAGATGATCGAGGTGATTTCCGAATTCGATGACAAGCTGTTCGAGAAATTCATCGAAGGCCACGGCGTCTCGAACGACGAAATTCGCGCCGGTCTGCGCAAGGCGACCATCGCCCTGAAGATTTTCCCGGTGATCTGCGGGACGGCCTTCAAGAACAAGGGCGTGCAGACCATGCTGGACGCGGTGGTGGATTACCTGCCGTCGCCGCTGGACGTCCCGCCGATCAAGGGCGTCGACGTGGCGGATCCCGACAAGGTCCTGTACCGTCATGCTTCCGACCAGGAGCCGTTTTCGGCGCTAGTGTTCAAGATCATGACCGACCCGTACGTCGGCCAGTTGGCGTTTTTCCGGGTTTATTCGGGAACGCTCAAATCCGGCGATTCGGTCTTCAACGTGGCCAAGGGGCGCAAGGAGCGCATCGGGCGTCTGCTGCGCATGCACGCCAACAAGCGCGAAGAGATCCAGGAGATTCTGGCCGGCGACATCTGCGCCGCCGTCGGATTGAGGACGGTTTCGACCGGCGACACGATTTGCGACGACGAGCATCCGATCGTGCTCGAATCGATCACCTTCCCGACGCCGGTGATCCAGCTCGCGGTCGAGCCCAAGACCAAGGCCGACCAGGAAAAGCTGGGGATGGCGATTCAGAAACTGGCGCAGGAAGATCCGACTTTCCGCGTGTCGACCGATCCGGAGACCGGCCAGACCATTCTGTCCGGGATGGGCGAACTGCATCTGGAGATCATCGTCGACCGCATGATGCGCGAGTTCGGCGTGGGCGCCAACGTGGGCAAGCCGCAGGTGGCCTACCGCGAGACCATCCGCAAACCGGCCGAAGCCGAAGGACGCCACATCAAGCAATCCGGCGGGCACGGCCAGTACGGCGTGGTCAAGATTCGCATCGAGCCGTTGCCGGGCGGCGGCTTCGAGTTCGTCAACGAAATTACCGGCGGCCGCGTGCCGAGGGAATACATCGGACCGACCGAGGTCGGCGTCAGGGAAGCGCTGGAAGGCGGCATTCTGGCCGGCTACCCGATGTCGGACCTGAAGGTCACGCTTTACGACGGCAGCTTTCACGATGTGGATTCTTCGGAAATGGCGTTCAAGATCGCCGGCTCGCTGGCCATCAAGGAAGCCGCCCGGCGCGCTAAGCCGGTGCTGCTGGAGCCCATCATGGCGGTGGAAGTGGTGGTTCCGGAAGAGTACATGGGCGACGTAATCGGCGATCTGAATTCCCGCCGCGGGCGCATTGAAGGAATGGAACTGCGGGGCACCACGCAGATCATCAAGTCATCGGTGCCGCTGTCGGAGATGTTCGGCTACGCCACGGAACTACGTTCCAGGACGCAGGGCCGCGGCAGCTTTACCATGCATTTCGGCAAGTACGAGGAAGTCCCCGGCTCTTTGGCCGAGGAAATCGTCAGCAAGGTTCAAGGCAAGATTTCGAATTAGGAGATTGTTCTTATGGCAAAGGAAAAATTCGACCGCAGCAAACCTCACGTGAATATCGGCACGATCGGTCACATCGATCACGGCAAGACCACGCTGACGGCGGCGATCACCCGGGTGCTGGGCAAGAACAACCCCAAGGTGAAGTTCCGCAGCTTCGATTCGATCGATAACGCTCCGGAGGAAAAAGCGCGCGGCATCACGATCGCGGTGGCGCACATCGAGTACGAGACGGCCAACCGGCATTACGCGCACGTGGATTGCCCCGGCCACGCCGACTATATCAAGAACATGATCACCGGCGCGGCGCAGATGGACGGCGCCATCCTGGTGGTGGCGGCGACCGACGGGCCGATGCCGCAGACGCGGGAACACGTGCTGCTGGCGCGGCAGGTGGGCGTGCCCTGCATCGTGGTCTGCATGAACAAAGTGGACATGGTGGACGACCCCGAGCTGCTCGACCTGGTGGAGCTGGAAGTCCGCGAGCTGCTGAAGTTCTACGAATTTCCGGGCGACGAACTGCCGGTGGTGCGGGTTTCGGCGCTGGGCGCGCTGAACGGCGAAGAGAAGTGGGAGAAGACGGTGCTCGAGCTGATGGCGGCGGTGGACAGCTACGTGCCGATGCCGACGCGCGTGATCGACAAGCCGTTCATCATGCCGATTGAGGACATCTTCTCGATTCAGGGCCGCGGCACCGTGGTCACCGGGCGCATCGAGCGCGGCATTTGCAAAGTGGGCGAGGAAATGGAAATCGTCGGCTTCCGGGACACCCGCAAGACGGTGGTGACGGGCGTCGAAATGTTCAAGAAGCTGCTCGATGAAGGACGCGCCGGGGACAACGTCGGGCTGCTGCTGCGCGGCGTGGAAAAGGACGAAGTGGAGCGCGGGCAGGTCATCGCCAAGCCGGGAACGATCACGCCGCACACCACCTTCAAGGGCAGCGTGTACGTGCTGAGCAAGGAAGAGGGCGGGCGGCATACGCCGTTCTTCAAGGGGTACCGGCCGCAGTTTTACTTCCGTACCACGGACGTGACCGGGGTGGCGCAGTTGCCCGAGGGCACCGAGATGGTGATGCCGGGCGACAACGTGAACCTGACGGTGGAATTGATTACGCCGGTGGCCATGGACAAGGGCCTGCGCTTCGCCATTCGCGAAGGCGGCCGCACGGTCGGCGCCGGCACGGTAACCGAGGTCATTAAGTAGACAGGCGGGTGCCGCAGGCGCGGCGGCCGGACCCGGAGTCCGGCCCCGCGCGGGCGAATCGCTCGTTTGCCGGGGAAAACTATGGCGCTGAGAGAACGCATACGCATCCGTCTGAAGGCTTACGATCACCGGGTGCTCGACCAGTCGACGTCCGAAATCGTGGATACGGCCAAACGCACCGGCGCTTCCGTGGCGGGGCCGATTCCGCTGCCGACTTCGCGCAGCATCACCACGGTCCTTCGCTCGCCGCACGTGGATAAGAAATCGCGGGAGCAGTTTGAGATCCGGACGCACAAGCGGCTTTTGGACATCCTGGAGCCGACCCAGCAGACGGTGGACGCGCTGATGAAGCTGGATCTGCCGGCGGGTGTGGATGTGGAGATCAAGGCGTTTGGGAAATAGCGCCAGGGGGCGCGTCCGCAAGGCGCGTCCGGGACGCTCTGACAGGGTGGGTCTCAAGATCCGCCCCAGCAAGGAATTGTAATGAGCCCAGGAATTCTCGGTAAAAAAATCGGAATGACGCAGATGTTCCGGCCCGACGGACAGGCGGTGCCGGTCACCCTGCTCAAGGCGGGTCCGTGCACGGTGGTGCAACGCAAGACGCCCACCACAGATGGGTACGACGCCATGCAACTTGGCCTGATCGAGTTCATCAAGCCGAAGCGGATCAACAAGCCCGCCACGGGTCATCTCAAAAAGGCTGGCGCGGAAGGCAGCAAATTCCTGCGCGAGTTCCATTTGGGGTCCGGCGACGGCGATTTCAAGCTCGGCGACCAGGTGCTGGTGGACCAGTTCAAACCTAAGGACAAAGTGGATGTGATCGGCGTCAGCAAGGGCCGCGGCTTCGCCGGCGTGGTGAAGCGCCATCACTTCCGCGGCGGCGAAGGCTCGCACGGGTCGATGTTCCATCGCGCTCCCGGTTCCATCGGCGCTTCCAGTTTCCCCTCGCGCGTGTTGCCGGGGATGCGGATGGGCGGCCACATGGGCGACGCGCGTGTCACCGTGCGCAACCTGGAGGTGATGGAAGTGGACACCGAGGACAACGTGCTGGTGGTGAAGGGCGCGGTGCCCGGACCCAACGGCGGCTACGTGGTCGTGCGGAGGTCCAAGAGGTAACCCCGATGCCGACAGTCGACGTAGTGAACTTGAATAACGAAAAGGTCGGCGAGATGGAACTCGCCGACGCGGTCTTCGGCGCCGAGGTCAACCAGGCGCTGCTGTACGAAGCGGTCCGGCATTTCCAGGCGGGCGAGCGCGCTGGCACGCATAAGACCAAGGTGCGGCGGGAAGTCGCCGGCTCCGGCAAGAAGCTGTGGAAGCAGAAGGGAACCGGCCGCGCGCGCGTAGGTTCCATCCGGTCTCCGATCTGGCGGCATGGCGGCACCTCGCACGGGCCGCAGCCGCGCGATTACAGTTACAATCTGCCGCACAAGATGGTGATCGGCGCGTTGCGCTCGGCGCTTTCCGCCAAAGTGCGCGACGGCGAGCTGAAGGTGGTCGAGACCTTCGATTTCGCCGACCACAAGACCAAACTGGCCAAGAGCACGCTGGCCAAGCTGGAAGCCAGGCGAACCGTGCTGGTGGTCGACAACGGCGAGAACAAGAACCTGGCGCTCGGCCTGCGCAACCTGGCGGGGGTGACCTTGCTGCCCACCAAGGATGTCAGCGCGTATCACCTGCTCGGCCATCAAAGCGTGCTGCTGTCGGCGGCCGCCGCGCGCAAGTTTTCGGAGGCACTGGCGAAATGACCATCCATAAAGTATTGCGCCGCCCGCTGGTCACCGAGAAGGGCGTGGATAAGAAGGATAACGAACGCACGCTGTGCTTCGAAGTGGCCATGGACGCTAACAAGACGCAAGTGAAAGCGGCGGTCCAGAAGCTGTTCAAGGTGAAGGTTGCCGAGGTGCGCACGGCCACTATGGAAGGCAAGCTGCGCCGCCGGGGCAAATTCTCCGGTTACCGCTCGGATTGGAAGAAGGCGTACGTAAAGCTCAAGGCCGGGGAGAAAGTCCCCGAGTTCGCGGAGATCTAGTCCATGCCGATCAAAACCTTTCGACCCACCACCGCGACCCGCCGCTTCCATACGGTGGTTTCGCGGGAGGGCATCAGCAAACACAAGCCGGAAAAATCGCTGGTCGAATCCAAAGCGCGCACCGGCGGGCGCAACTCGACCGGGCGCGTCACCTCGCGCTTCATCGGCGGCGGCGCCAAGCAGGCCTACCGCGTGGTGGATTTCAAGCGCGATAAGGCCGGCATTCCGGCCGTAGTGGCGGCCATCGAATACGATCCCAACCGGAGCGCGCGGCTCGCTCTGCTCAATTATGCGGATGGCGAGAAGCGGTACATCCTGCAACCGGACGGGCTCAAAGTCGGGCAGAAAGTGATGTCCGGCGCGGAAGCCGATATTCTGCTGGGCAACGCGCTGCCGCTGAAGAACGTTCCGGCCGGCACCATCGTGCACAATATCGAGCTGAAACCGGGCAAGGGCGGGCAGATGGCGCGTTCGGCCGGCTCGCAGGCGCAACTGGTTTCGAAGGAAGGCGGCATGGCGCTGTTGAAGCTGCCCTCCGGCGAAATCCGCCGCGTGCAACTGGAATGCATGGCCACGGTGGGGCAGGTGGGCAACGTAGATCACGAGAACGTTTCGCTCGGCAAGGCGGGGCGCACCCGCTGGCTGGGCAAGACCCCGCACAACCGCGGCGTCTCGATGAACCCGGTGGACCATCCGCACGGCGGCGGCGAGGGCAAGACCTCCGGCGGCCGCCATCCCGTGACGCCCTGGGGCCAGCCCACGCGCGGCTTCAAGACGCGCAACAACAAGCGAACCAACAAGTGGATCGTCACGCGCAAGACCAAGAAGAGGTAAGGAAATGGGCAGATCCGTCAAGAAGGGACCGTTCACCGACACGCACCTGGAAGCCAAGCTGGCCGTGCTCACCGCCGCCAACGAAAAGAAGGTGGTCCGCACCTGGTCGCGGCGCTCCACCATCCTGCCGGAATTCGTCGGCCACACGGTGGCGGTCCACAACGGCAAGAAATTCATTCCGGTCTACATCACCGAGAACATGGTCGGGCACAAGATGGGCGAGTTTTCTCCCACGCGCAGTTTCCGGGGCCACTCGGTGAAAGTGGCTACTACGGAGAAGACGGCCAAGCCGGCATAAGAGGAAGAGTATGGAATCCAAAGCGGAAGCCAGATACATCCGAGTCTCCCCGCAGAAAGCGCG
>JBEKKO010000178.1:0-6748 GCA_050010695.1 Bryobacteraceae bacterium | reverse complement strand
ATCGCCACAAACGGAAGCATGGCGAAAAAGGAGCTCGACTTGAGGTCCAGGCCGCGCACCGTGCTCAGGTAAATGAAGAACCAGGTGAAGAAAATGTTGGCGGCATAGCAAAAACAGAAATAACTCAACGAGACCAACAGCACCTCTTTGCTCCCCAGAATCGTTCTCCACGGGACGACCTTTGCCGCGTAGGCTTCAGGTGGCCGGTGGGGCAATCCGGATCGAATGTGGGCGGCCTCCTGCGGAGTCACCCAGGGGTGCTGTTCGGGCCGGTCGCGCGCCAGCAGAAACCAGACGCCGCCCGCCACCAGCCCGATTACGGCGGTGACCCAAAAGGACCAGCGCCAGCCGGAGTGCACGAGAATATACGTGATGAGGGGCGGCGCAATTCCGGCGCCCACGCCTACCCCGGCGAAGATCCATCCGTTAGCCACCCCGCGTTCCCCGGCAGGGATCCAGCTTGCCACCAGCCGGTTGGAAGCGGGATAGATCACGGCCACCCCCATTCCCAAAAGAAACCGCACTGCCAGCAGAATGACCAGCGCGCCGGAGATGCCGGAGGGCGCCAAACCCGTCAGGACAGCGAACACAGCCCACCAGACCGTCCCCAGCGCGATAACCCTGCGCGGCCCAAAACGGTCGGCCAGGCGGCCTCCCGGCGCTTGGAACAGAGCATACCCCAGCACAAAGGCGCTGAAGACCCAACCGAGTTGGATCTGGTTCAGATGGAATTCCCGTTGAATGGAGCCGCCGGCAATGGAAATGTTGACGCGATTCAGGTAGGAGATGGCGCTGAGCGCAAACACCCATCCGATCAATATCCATCGAGTGCGGCCACGCGCCGGGTTTGTCATAGATCGCATCTGAGCGCGACGCGGCCGAACCGCGTGCCGGTCAACCTCTCGCGCCAGGTTGCTGCTGCAATGGGTTCCGCCGCGCGGCGCGAATCTTCGCGAAATCGAAGATGGCGCTCTTGATCGGAACACCGATCACTTCGATTCTCTTCAGGTCGCGAGTTCCGATTCCGATGTCTTCGGCCAATCTCAAAGTGCTATCGGTGTTCTCGAACGGCGGAGAACCACGGTCTCCCATGGGGTCGAAGTTCATCAGCGCCAGCGCGACGGCGTCGGTGCAGACGGGATTCATGCCGGCGACGATCACGCCCGGGCTGCATGGGGCGGCTCCCGGGGCCCACGGCCCTTCGCCGGCGGTCATGGATTTGATGCCTTCGACGATGGCCAGGTGGATGGGCCTGGCGGCCACCAGGTCCACCACAATACGCGGCACGCGGTAGGTTTCCAGCCGGGGCGTATGCATGTCCTTCTCCTGGAGCGCGCTCTTGGAGGGCTGCCTCTTGCCGTCATGGAAGCAGTCGCCCCGGCCGTCACGCGGCAAGGCGGAGGGCTCATCGACGCCGGCGCTGTCGCCATCGATGGTGACGGGCGCGTTTCCGAAGCAGTTCTTCATGGCGCCGGTGTAGCCGGCTGTCATGTGTTCCTTCATCTTGGCGATGCTGACGAAGACATCGCAGTCCGCAAAGGAGTGGTTCAGATCGAAGCCCGGGTAGATGTATCCGCCAGTGGGCACCATCAGGCGTGAGTATTTCTTCCCTTTGCCGAGATAGTTGGTGTTTTCGAACTCGACGTTCGGCGCGGCGCCCAGAATGTCCAGCGGTTCCAGATTCGCCTGGAGGAGGAACTCCTCGATCGGATCCGTGGTGGCCCAGGCGCTCTCGAGGACGCGGATGCGCGCGGCCCCGGCCTTGGCAATCAGGTTCACCGCGGCGCCGACCACGGCTGGATTCGTGAAATGCGTCTCGGCCAACGAGAGGTTGTTGAGCCGAAAATAGGGCATGCCGGTCAGGTTGAACTTGATGGCCACGGTCTTGCCTTTGACCAGTCTGCCAACTCGGCCGAGCTGGTCGAACATCCTGGCCATCGCGGGCAGCAGTTCCTTGGGTTCGTAAGTCCGGCACCTGGCCACCGATACCGGGGCCGCGGGCGCGGGAACCGCAACCGCGCGAGCGAATGGCGCTCCGGCCAGACAGGCGCCGCCCAGGATGGATGCGGACTTCAACCATTCCCGGCGGGTGCAATTCGAATCCATGCGATTAAGCCTCCAACTCCGCGGCGACGTATGGCGACACCGCGGGTAAATGCAGTTCCACTGCGTCCTTCTGGGGAACCATCGTGATGTTGGAAACCCTCCCGTCCAGCGTCCACAACTTCCCGGAGCGGTAGTTTCCGGCTACCCGCACACCCGATTCCTCGGGGCCGCGGTCGGCATAGAAGAGTATTTGCACAAGCGCCCGTTTGCGATCGGGCGCCATGCTGAAATAGGAGCCCACCGAGCCGCCATTCCAGAACCTCAGGAGGTCGTAACGGTGGCTGATGAGCAGAACGGACTCCTGTGCAATCACCCAGGGATCGTCGAACGCGGATTTCGCGAACGCGATTCGGCCTTTGCCGGAGATGCGCCATACGTACCGGTCGTTGTCCTGATTGCTGGCGCGCATGCCGGGCGCGATGCCCCACGGGGGGTGCGTAATGAGCAGCCCGCCGGCCTGCACGAATGCCATGATGTTGTTCATGACGGCCGGACCGGGAGCCGTGACGTCGGCATAGATCACGGCTCTGAGGTTGGCGAACGAGGCCGGCGAAAGCTTGTTCTTCAAAAGAACGCGGTACTGCTGATTGGTTCTGGCAACCAGGTTGAGCAGTTCCCCGCCCATGTATTCGTTGTCGCCGGCGAAGTCGGAAATGATGCCCACTACGGCTTCCGGTGCATAGGCGGACCAGGCTTTTCGACCGTCGAAGAACCTGGCGGCGGCGGTTATTTTCTTCCAGGAAGCCAGAGCATCCGCCTTGCCCTGCGCAACTTCCGCCGCGAACCGATCGTCCAGCGAGATGATCCACCGGCCGCCATAGGCGGCCGAGTCGGCGAGCACGAGCGCGTAGGAATCCGGGAAAACCGGCCCTTTGGGCTGGGCATCGACCCACACACAAGCACCTGGATGGCGAGCCGACTCGAGTCGGACTTTCCAACCATTGGAGTCCACCCACGGGTTCCCGGTTGGGCCGGCGACGATGGCATCGCCCTGGTGGGTCTGCACACCCGGCCACTCTCCCTTCGTAATGAAGACGCTGGCAGGATGCGCCGCCGGATCGACCACGGTTAAGCCCTTCTGTCTCGCCTGTGCGGCGACGGATTCGGGCACGGCGCCCTGATCCACCACCAGACAGTTCACAGGTGTGTCGTTCAGCAGCGTCAGGGCCGAAGCGTCCTTCCATTTGCCCGGCCACCGCAGAGGGGTCAATTCAGCGCTCATATACCGCAAGTGCCATGATCAATGTAACATGGCCTGACCATCCCGGCATGATGAAGTCGTGGCAGAGCGACCGCGCGATTTACGAGAACTACAGCTCGATCACGGGCGCGGGCAACGACGTGACCAGCAGCGACGCCTACTGTCATTGGGGCACGCTGCTGGGCGTCATCGGGCTGATGGAGCAGGGCTACTGATAGAGCGCCTAGATCGCACGATGCCGCTATTGCGCCGAGAACACGCGGTACGTGCCGCGAGTGAGAGGCGTATCGAACACGGTTGTGTTGCCCTGTGGTTGCCCGTTCAATTCCTCTCCGGTTTCAATATCGCGGAGTTTCGCGATTCGCTTGTCAATGACGATCCGAGCCTGCACCGGTTCCTCGGCGAACGATTCAACAATGAACTTGTCGTTGTCATAGACGAACAGGCTGACCATGCTCGGGGCGTCCAGGCGGACGTACATGTCTTTCGCCACCACCTCGCGAATCGCCCGCAGGACATTCTGCGGATATCGGTAAAGCTCGCCCTGCGCCTGCGGAATCGTCAACACATAGAGGATGCCTTTCGAGTACTTGCCTGACAGCAGAAGCGGAGCACCCGAGGTCCTGGTGGGTGACGTGAAGGCGCTTACGAGCTCCCACGAATCGTTGGTGAAGTAGCGGATCTCGGGAAGCAGGATGTCGGTATCCAGCTTCGGTCCCCGGCCGCCCCAACCGACCGCGAACTCGCGGGTCGCAACGGTCCTGCCCGTGTATTCCAGTTCGACGATATCCTCGATGCCTTTGCCCTGAAGCGCCTTGAGCAGCCCGGACGTGATAATCACCGATTTGCCGTCCGTCAATTGCTTCTTGATCTTGGACACGATGGTAGGATCGAACTTCGCCTGCTCGGTCAGCAGAATGGTCTTCTCCGCCGCCGGGAACACCGGAACGATGTCCATTGGAATACCGATCATGCCGAGATAGCTGGGCAGATGGTCCTCTCCGAAGGAATGGAAAGGCTTGTAGGTCTTGACGCCGACCGGCCTTCCCAATTGGCTCAGGAATTTGTCCACGCGATCGAATACAAGGCCAGCGAGCTTGGCGGCGCCCGAGTCCGGCACCGTTGTTCCATCGGCGTTCCGCGTGGTCGAGTACATCGCGCCGAGATTGAAAATGGTCACTTCGGGCGCCTTGGCGAACAGCGTGAGCCACAGTTGTTCTTCGAAACGGTTGGGGAGATTCATGCCACCAAGGTCAACCCATCCACCGCCGTTCCCACCGGGCTTCAGGTTTTCGAAATACCGCACGATCGAATAGCCGTGATACTGCTGGAGATGCTGGTTGCCGGCTGGATCCCGAGTTTCCGTGCCGGAGTAGATGGCGTCAAAGTACCCCGGCTCGGTTTCCAGATTGAAGCCGAGGTTCTGGAAATGGTCGTACCAGTTCGGATACTTGATAATGACCTTCACGTGCGGATTGACGGCCTTGGCCGGCTTGATGATGAGGTTGCGGGCAGCCTCGTCCATCTGCGCCAACCGGAACTGGGTCCAGGTGCGGTCTCCCTTTGCGGCGATGTCGGAGTCGGCCTTGCAGTCGGTGAAGAAGAAGTCGTCGAGGATAAATTCGTCGAAATTGCGGGCCGTGAACTCGACGACCTTTTGCAGCATCTGGCGGTGCTCGGGATTCGAGTAGCAGTAGGTTTCGAACCGGTTTCTCTCGTTGATGGTGACAGCGATGCCGCCTGCGACTTTGACGCCTTTGCTCAGGAAGAATTTCTTCGCCTGATCCAGCGTGGCCTGGTCGATCAAGACGGTGTCGCGATGGGTCTCGAGGTAGATCTTATCCACTTTCATGTTCTTGGAAACGGCCGCCCACCGGCTCTCCAGCCAGGCGGGGTCCTTCATCTGCTGCGTCTCATAAACACGGCTGTAAAGAGCAACGTCAAAGTTCTTGTAATTTGTGCCGCCCGCCATGGCGGTGAAAACAGCAAACGCCGCAAGATAGATAGGGCGCAACTGGGTAAGGCGTCTCACTCTCGTCTTCCTCCATCGACCGCGGCTTGAGTCGCGGCCGTACTTGGGCCAAACCAAGCCGCGCCTGGTCCGCCACCAGGGTTATCACAACTCATAGAGCGCTTCAACAAGGCTCAGCCCAGCTGGGGGGATCGGTTCCGCGAATTGGTGGACCAGGCGCACGCCCACGGCATCGAAATCATCCAGGACCGGGTGGCCAATCACACCGGCCCCTATCATCCCGCCGCTTTCCGGAGGCCTTGATCCAGCATAAGATCTCCAAAGTGGTGGCCGTGATGGCGGAGCGCCAGGCGCCGCTGTTCGTGGTGCACCTTCGCTACATCCGCCTGGGACGCGCGCGCTGCCAAGAATAAGTACGGCGGACAGCCGGTCGTTTGGGCGCGCGAAGCTCTCGGAGAAGCAGGGAGCCTGACCATGGGTAAAGTGCTCGGCGGGAGCGAAGATATTTGCTATGGCGTGCCTGCGTACTTCCCCGATGAGGACGGGATCGTGCGCGAATACAAAGAGTTCATCAAAGGAGCGCCTCAGCCTCGACGTAGCCCCAGACGTACAGCCACGCCGGCGAGTCAGCCAGTCCCTTATTGCCGGGGAGGTTCATATCGACGCTGTTAGCGATAATGTCCACGCCGTCCATGTAGCGCATCGGCGTAGGGTAAGTGTCGCGGGCCGCGCGATAAGCTCCGCCCAGGAGTACGATTTTCCCGAGCAGCGGTGGGGCGGCCCCTGCCGGAAGATTCTTGAGTTTGCTCAAACCGGCAAGGGTCAACTTCCGCGGACCAAAGAATGCGTTCGATCATCTTTCCATCGGCACCCTGTGCGAGGCAGGGAAGCGTGCCGGGGCGCTTCCACCACGCTGGAACCAAACCAATCCGACACTGGTTGGGCTCTACTTTGTTTCGCGCACCTGGAGTCTTATCATTACTTGTGGTTACCGGGCCGGTTTACGCTCTTGTAGTCAACTGGCTCGCGTTTCAATGGGCTGGAGCGTTCGTCAGCTTCGTGCCCTGTTTCGTCGGGATTGTAATCCAGCAAATCGTCGAGCAGACTATTGAATATCACCGCCTGCGCCGGGAGAATCGAAAACTCCACGAGCGGATTAAGCGTCTGCGGGCCGTGGCAGCGAGTCTATCTACGCCGTCCCAGCCTGGAGGTTGATGGCAGGGAGCGACGCCCCGGTCTCCAGGTTCCACACCTTCAGCTAGCGAGCATACACGACTGACTATGCAGATTGCGGAGGCAAGGCCAACTGACGGGCCGAAACTCGATACTCTTAACCAGTATTCCCATTATTCGCTCCTTGCGACTGTCGAGGCCATCTTCAACCTGGGTACGCTCGGGCGGA
The DNA here is from genome assembly GCA_050010695.1 of Bryobacteraceae bacterium. GTDB lineage: Bacteria > Acidobacteriota > Terriglobia > Bryobacterales > Bryobacteraceae > Bog-375. The sequence continues at coordinate 67 of JBEKKO010000178.1, read as the reverse complement.
ACGACACCTCCGCCACCCCGATGTCGGACCTGTTCAGGGGCGGAATCCCTTAGGACTTCGCTTTCTT
>JBEKKO010000177.1:0-7242 GCA_050010695.1 Bryobacteraceae bacterium | reverse complement strand
AGAACGAAGCCGAAGCGGTACGGCTGCGCCCGCACCCGTACGAATTCGCGCTGTACTACGACGTGTAGGGGAAAACGATTCTGAGCCACGGATGAACACGGATAAACACAGATAAGAAAGAACGTTTGATGAGGTTTCTTGTTTTTGTCCGTGTTTATCGGTGTTCATCCGTGGCTATATTCTTTTGCGGCCCAGTGGGCGTGGTCGCCGCTACTCCACCGGAATCTCGAAATAGAAGAGTTCTTTGCCGGATCGCGCCTCTGTCAACCCGCTCAGGTAGATGGTCGCGCCGTTTTGCAACTGGGTTTGGAAATACAGAAAGCCGCTGGCTGCCAGGCCCGGCGCCACCATCTGCGCGGCCAGCGCGCGGCCCTCGATTTCCCACGCACCCAGCGGGTTCTTCTTCTTGATGGGTATCGGCATGGGTGGGGCGGCGCCCAGATCGGGCCGGTGAGGCGGGTGCGCGTAACGAACTTCTCCGGGCGGAGTCGCGGTCACGCGGCCGCCGCGGGGGATGACATATTCGGCATTCATCTGGTCCAGCCGGATGCTCTCGCGGCTGTCGTTTTGGATCACCACCAGCACGGGCAGCACGCCATAATCGTATGGCACCAGCCTGCCGAACGCGGCCCTCACTTTGTCACCGGCGGCATACGTTTCCGCCCCGATGGTCACCTGCGCGACGGTCTGGTGATACGCCATGCTGGCTGCGGCGGGCGCATGGAAGGCTTGCTGCTTGTCCGCGGCGAGCGCCGCGGTTATACTCATTAAAAGAGCCAAACGTTTGAAAACAAAAGGCATTTATTACCTCTACCGAGCCTGCCAGACGTTGGCGTTTCCCGTCCTCCTATTGTATTTCCTGTACCGCGGCCTGCGCACGCGCGCCTACTGGTCCAGTTTGCCGCAGCGCTTCGGCTTTCTTCCCGGCTCATTTAGTCAGACCGGTCCCGGAGCCATCTGGTTCCACGCGGTTTCGGTGGGCGAGGTTTTGGGTTCGCTCGACTTCCTCCGCCGCATACGCGCAGAGTTCCCACAGAGCCGGCTGTTGGTCTCCACAGGCACCATCGCCGGTCAAGCCACCGCGCAGGGCAAGCTGAAGGAACTCGCCGACGGCATTTTCTACGTGCCGGTGGACTTCGTGTTCGCCGTTCGACGGGTATTGCGCCGCCTGAACCCCTCGCTGGTGATCGTCGCCGAAACCGAGATCTGGCCGAACCTGTTTCGAGAGGTGAAGCGGACCGGGGCGGCGCTGGCCATCGTCAACGCGCGCATCTCCGATGACGCCTACCCGCGGTACCGGCGGCTGGCCTGGTTCTTCCGCGCGGTGCTGCCGGCCGCCGATGCGGTCCTCGCCCAGAGCGACGAGATCGGCCAGCGCTATCTCTGGCTCGGCGCGCAACCGGACGGGGTGCGCACGGCCGGCAATTTCAAATACGATTTCGATGCCCGTCCCGCGGCGCCGGATTCGCCGGTGATGGCGTGGCTCGAGCGGCTCGGACCGAAACACGTCTGGATCGCCGCCAGTACCGTGCCGCCTGCCGCCGGCGATGCCGATGAAGACGCCGCGGTGCTCGAGGCTTACCGAATCGTGGCCGCGCGCCACCCCGGCCTGCTGCTGATTTGGGCGCCGCGCAAGCCGGAGCACTTCCCTATCGCGGCCGAAAAGCTGGCGCGCGCGGGCATCCCGTTCGTTCGCCGCTCGCGGTTGGGCGCGGAGCGGCTCGGCGGTCTCCCGGGAGTGTTGCTGCTCGACAGTATCGGCGAACTGTCCGGCTTGTTCGCCGCCGCGCACGTGGTGTTCATGGGCGGCACGCTGGCGGCGCGCGGCGGCCACAACATTCTGGAGCCGGCGCTATTCGCAAAGCCCGTCGTCACCGGTCCGCACATGGAGAACTTTCAGGCCATTGCCAATGAATTCCGCGCTGCCGGCGCGGTCGTCGAGATTACCCGGCCGGAAGAATTGGGCGATGCCGTTTCGACGCTGCTTGCCGATTCGAAATCGAGCGCCCTCATCGGCGGCCTGGCACTCGAGTGCGCGGAAGCCCACCGCGGCGCGAGCGCTGCCGCCGTGGCCGCAATGCGCCGCCTGTACGATACCCATCTGCCGAGTCATCGCCGTCCGCAGCCGTGGCACGCGCTGGGCCGGCCGCTCGAGCGCGCCTGGGAATCGGCCGGCCGTGCGCGGCGAGCCCGGGCCGGGGAGCGGCGGCTGGACGTTCCCGTGATCAGCGTGGGCAACCTCAGCATGGGCGGCACAGGCAAGACTCCGTGCGTGCTGCACCTGGCCGGGCTGCTTCGCGCGGCCGGCCACACGCCCGCCATCCTCACTCGCGGCTACGGCCGCCATGCGCTGGCGGGCGACCTGGCGGTGGGGCCCGGCGCCCAGATGAGCATCGAGGAATCGGGCGATGAGCCGCAGATTTTGATCCGCTCCGGCTTGGCCGCCGTCGGCATCGGCGCCGACCGGGCCCGCACCGCCGCACTTCTGCTCGCACGCTTCCCGGCCGACGTTTTCCTGCTCGACGATGGCTTCCAGCATATGCGCCTGGCGCGCGACCTCGACATCGTTTTGATCGATGCGCTGGATCCTTTCGGCGGCGGCTATGTTTTCCCGCTCGGCCGCCTGCGCGAGCCGGTTGCGAGCCTCTCGCGCGCCGGCGCCATCGTCATCACGCGCAGCCAGTTTTCCGATCTCGCGCCAGCCATCGAAAACGCGGTGCGCCGCGCCAACCCGCACGTGCCGATTTTTCGGGCCGGCATCGAGCCGGAAGCCTGGGTGGATGCGGCCACCGGCGCCAGCCATCCGATCACCCAGCCGCCGTTTGGCGCCGCCGGCGGCTTTTGCGGCTTAGGCAATCCGCAATCGTTCCGGCGCACCCTGGAGCGCCTCGGCGTGGAGCCCGCCGCGTGGTTCGAGTTCGACGACCACCACCGCTACCGCCCCAGAGAACTCCGCTCGATGGCGCACCAGGCCGGCGCCGCGGACGCCGCCGCGCTGGTCACCACCGAAAAGGACGCCGTCAACCTCTGCGCCGGCTTTCGCGAGGCTATTGCGCCGCTGGAAGTCTATTGGCTGAAGGTACGGATGACGATTGACCGCGAAGCCGAGTTTCTGCGCCTGGTGACGGCGCCGTTTGCGGTGAAGCGTTGAGTGGCGCGCGAAGAAATGTCGAGACGAATCTCGACACAGCAGGCAGGCGGGTTGCGCGGTATTGCTCGTAAGGGATGCCCTTTTCCTTGCGGCGCGATTCCGAAATCAGCCCATCCCAAAGTTCCTCTAATACCGCCCCAGGTTTTTTCAGGTCGATTAGAACGCTGACCTTGCGGCCCTTCTCATCGGTAACAAACTGAATTCCGGTCATGGTCCTATTTTCCTTCAGATGGGTACGCCAGTGCACCTGGCCCGCCCCATACGCCTTACGCGCCGGGCCGGCCGATCATGCCTAACAGGGCGTTGATCAGGACGGCGGCCATGCCGACGGGGATGGCGATCTTCCAGCCGATGTTCATCAACTGGTCATAGCGGAAGCGCGGGAAGGTGCCGCGAAACCAGATCAGCAGATAAATGATGCAGGAGACTTTGAATAGGAACCAGAACAGGCCGATCACGGCGTGGTTCACCACCGGGATGGCGAACAGGACGCCGAGCCCCAACAGCATCAGCGCCACCAGAACCAGGAGTTTGCGGTGCAGCGGATAGGGCAGGCGTTTGACCAGGGGAAAGGTCAGCATGCCGGAGCCGAAGAACAGCACCGCCGGGAATATCAAGTTGAACGGTATGGCGAGCCATTGCACGTTCGGGAACGGCCGCAGCCAGCCGCCCAGGAACAGCGTCACGGCCACCCCGGAGACCACCAGCAGGTTGGCGTACTCGGCCAGAAAATAGAGTGCCCAGCGGAAGCCGCTGTATTCGGTGTGAAAGCCGGCCACCAATTCCGACTCGGCTTCCGGCAGGTCAAACGGCGCGCGATTGGTTTCCGCTGTGGCGGAGACAATGTAGACCGCAAACGGCACGATCATGAAGCCGTAGTTGGCGAACACGCCCCACACGCCGTGCTCCATTTGCGCACGGACGATGCCTTGCATGCTGAGCGTGCCGGATACCATCACCGCCGAAAGCAGCGCGAACGACAGCGCGACTTCGTAACTCACCAGTTGCGCGGCGCTGCGCAGCGCGCCCAGCAGCGAATAATGGCTGTTGGAAGCCCAGCCGCCGAGGATGATGCCCAGAATACCCACGGCGGAGGTGGCCGCGATCACCAGCAGTCCCACATTGACGTCCGCCACATAGAGGTTGCGCGCCAGCGGCAGCATGGCGATGGCGGTGAGCCCGGTGACGGTGGGAATCATGGGAGCCCACCAGAAGATGCCGCGGTCGGCGCCGGTGGGAATGATGTCCTCCTTGAGCAGCAACTTCAAGGCGTCGGCGATGGGCTGGAGGAGGCCGTGCGGTCCCACGCGCATGGGCCCGAGGCGCACCTGGAAATCGGCCAGCACTTTCCGCTCGACCAGCGTCAGGTAGCCGGCGATCAGCGGAACCAGCGCGACGATCGCCAGCGTGAGCACCACCGGCATGAACAACGGGTTGGAGAGGATTGCTTGCATAGCGTCCTTACCGCAACAGCGAAGTCTGCGCCAGCCGCAGGAACGGCTCCGGGTAAACGCCGATGGCCAGGGTGAAAAAGCCGCTGACACCCAACGCCAGGCGCAACCCGAGGCTGCTCGCCAGCGGGGCCTTTTCGGTCTCCTCGCGCGTGAACATGCTGCGCACAATCTTGAAGTAGTAGTAAATCGCCACCGCCACATAGAGCACTGCGATGACGGCCAGCGTGAAGTGGCCGGTCTGGATCAGCGCCAGGAAAATGTAGTACTTGCCCCACATCCCGGCGGTGGGCGGAATGCCGGCCAACGACAGCAGGAAAATCAGCATCAACACGGCGTGGCCGGGACTCTTGTGCATCAGGCCGGCGATATCGTCCATGTCCTCGCCGATGATGTTCTTGCGCCGCAGCGATACCAGCACCAGGAACGCGCCCAGGTTCATGAACGTGTATACCATCACGTAAACCGCGATACCGTTGATGCCGGTTGCGTTGCCGGCCACCAGGCCCAGCAGCATGTAACCGGCGTGCGAAATGGAACTGTACGCGAGCAGGCGCTTGAGATTGGTCTGGTTGATGGCGGCCAGGTTGCCGATGGTGAGGGTGGCCACCGCGACCACCGCCAGCAGCGGCTCCCAGGCGGCGCGCGAGGCAGCCAGCGGGCCCATGAAAATGCGCACCAGGAAGGCGATGGAGGCGGCTTTGGACGCCACCGAAAGATACGCCGTCACGGTGGTGGGCGCGCCTTCGTAAGCATCCGGCGCCCACATGTGGAAGGGCGCGGCGGAGATCTTGAAGAGCACTCCCGCCGCCGTGGTGGCCATCGCCAGAAATACGATCGGGTCCCAGGCGGGCAGCGCGGAAAGCCGGTCCGCAATAACGGCCAGCTTGGTGGATCCGGCCAGGCCGTACAGCACCGAAAAACCGTACACCAGCAGGCCGGTGGAAAACGCGCCGAGCAGCAGGTACTTCATGGCCGCCTCATTGGAGCGCTTATCGGTGCGCAGGAAGCCGACCATCACGTAGAAGCACAGCGCCATCAGTTCCAGGCCGATGAAGAGCGTCACCAGGTCCGTGCCGGTGGCCAGGAAATACATGCCGCACTGGGCGAACAGGACCAGGCTGTAGTATTCGCCGTGATGCTCGCCCGAGATTTCGAGGTACTTGTACGACACCACCGCGACGATCACCGCCGCGATGATGAAGATCCAGTTGACGAAGATGGCGAAGCCATCCACCGTGACCGAGCCGCCGAAGCCGGAAATCAGCCCGTCGGGCCCGGGGTGCATCTGCTGCCACACCAGGCCCTTGCCGGCCAGGATTTCCGCCGCCAACACGAGGAACACCAGCCACCGCCGGTGCTGCGGACCGCCGAAAAGGAAATCTTCGAAGGCGTCGAAGAGCAGAATGGCGCAACCGAACAGCGCCAGTTGCACGGCCGGAATGATGGTGGTGTAGTCGGTGGAGGTGAAGAACTGGCTGAAGTTCATCGGACACCTCCATTGCGCGCCAGGATTTCAGGCGGCAAGTTGACAGGCAGGTTGACAGGCGAAAGCGCCTGTCCCACTTTGCGGGCGAGTGGGGCAGGCGCATCCGCCTGCCGCTCGGCCGCGAAATAGCCTGGCCGCACGCGCTCCACGATCTCCGTCACGGGTTTCCGGAGAACGTCGAAATACGGTTTGGGATAAACGCCGATCCAGATCGCCCAGGCGATCAGCGGCAGGAACACGGCCACTTCGCGCAAATTCATATCGGGCAGGCGCAGGTTCTTGACATTGGTGATCTGGCCCAGCATGGTGCGCTGGTAAAGCCACAACAGGTACGCGGCGCCAAAAATCACGCCGGTTACCGCGAAGGCCGCCCAGATGCGGTTGGCCTCGAATGCGCCCTGCAAAATGGTGAATTCGCCGACGAACCCGTTGAGCAGCGGCAGCCCGGCCGAGCTGAGCATGGCGATGGCGAAGATGGTCGCGAAGCGCGGCATGACGTGCGCCAGGCCGCCGTATTCCTTGATCTCGCGCGTGTGCCGCCGCTCATAGATGACGCCGATCACCAGGAAGAGCATGCCGGTGGAAATGCCGTGGTTGATCTGCTGCAACACGCTGCCCGAGATCCCGTTCGGGTTCAGCGAAAAAATGCCCAGCGTGCAGAAACCGAGGTGGCTGACCGAAGAGTACGCCACCAGCTTCTTCCAATCCTGCTGCATCAGGCTGACCAGCGCGCCGTACACGATGCCGATGATGGAGAGCACCGCCAGAATCTGCACGATGGTCTGATCCATCGACGCCTGCGGCAGCAGCGGCAGCGAGAAGCGGAGGAAGCCGTAAGTCCCCATCTTCAATAGCACGGCGGCCAGGATTACCGAACCCGCGGTGGGCGCCTCCACGTGCGCATCCGGCAGCCAGGTGTGGAACGGGAACATCGGCACCTTGATGGCGAAGCCCAGGAAGAACGCCCAGAAGACCCATTGCTGCAGGTGGAGCGGCAGGGTGAGCTTCATCAGCTCCGAGATTTCGAAGGTGTAGAAACCGAACTGCGAATAGTGCTGGAAGTAGAGCGTCAGGATGCCCAGCAGCATCAGCACCGAGCCGGCCAGCGTGTACAGGAAGAACTTGATGGCGGCGTAGAGCTTGCGCGGGCC
>JBEKKO010000176.1:0-7610 GCA_050010695.1 Bryobacteraceae bacterium | reverse complement strand
CGCCGGTTGCGGCAAAGGCCAGGCCCAGCGTGGCGGTGGCGCCCGAATAGTTCATCACAAATGCCAGCCCCAGCACCACCGCCAGCGTGAGTTCCGCCAGCGCCAGTTGCTTCGCGGTGTGGGCCACGGCGCGCGCCAACTGGCGGGGCTTCAAACCGGCCACCATGGCGCCCAGGATGGCCGCCACCAGGCACCCGGTACCCGAGGTCGCCAGCCCGTTGAAGTTGTAGGTGGCCGCGTAGAGTGAGGGCTTGGCGACCACCGGCGGCATGCGCTGGATGGTGTTGTGCAGGCCAGGCCAGCTAAACGCGATGCTCACGCGGTTGAGTTGGGCCTGGAACGGTTTGTAGCCCCACAGGAGCACGCACACCACCAGCAGCGCGTATGGCGCCCAGGCGTGTGCAATCTCGCCCGCGGTATGGCGCGCGCGCGGCGCCGCGGCCTCCCCAGCCTGGCCTGGGTCCGCGACCTTGAGGGACGCCCAGCCCGACCCGCTGTCGCGCGGCTTCCACACGCGCAGCAGAATCACCAGCGCGATCAAAGCGGCGATGCCCGCCAGAACCCCGGTGAGCGGCGCCAGCACGGAATTCGAAACCAGCAACTGCGCGACGGTGTAGGCAATGCCGCAGACCGCCACGGCGGGAAGGACGCCGCGCAGGCCCTTGCGGCCGTACATCACCAGGATCAAGTAGGCCGGGACAAACAGCGAGGCCGGCGTGCAGATGCGGGCCACCGCGGCGCTCAGACGCTCGAGCGGCAGGCCGGTGGTGACCGCCAGGGTGGCGATGGGAATTCCGATGGCGCCGAAGGCCACCCCCGCGGTATTCGCCAGCAGGCAAATGGCGGCGGCGTAGAACGGCACGAATCCCAAGCCCACCAGCATGGCGGCGGCCACGGCCACGGGCGTGCCGAATCCGGTGGCGCCCTCGATGAACGCGCCGAACGCGAAGGCGATCAGCAACGCTTGCAGACGCGCGTCTTCGGTGATGTGGCCGATGGAATCCTTGAGCAGATCGAACTTGCCGCTCTCCAGAGTCACGCGGTAAAGCAGAAGGGCGGCGAAGACCACGTAGCCGATGGGCAAAAGGCCGAACGCCGCGCCGCAGGTGGCGGCGGCGAAGAGCTTTCCCAAAGGCATGCCGTAAACTCCCGCGGCCACCAGCGCGGCCGTCGCCAGCCCCACCAGCGAGGCCATCCAGGCGGGTTTGCGGGCCACGCCCAGCAGGATCAGCAAGGCAAAAATGGGAATCGCCGCGACCAGCGTCGAGAGCGGCAGGCTGTTCGCGACCGGCGTGTAGTTTTGTTGCCACATATCTGGTTAGTGTAGTGCATCGCGGGCCGCGGCGACTTGACACCGCATCGCCGATTACGTTATCAGGGGTATTCAGCATATGTGGACTCAGAACTACACCCCTCTCGCCGGCAGCCTTGGACTGTCCGCGCTCGCGGCCGCTGTGCCCGCCATTTTGATGATCTACTTGCTCGGTGTCAGGCGGATGGCCGCCTGGAAGGCGTCCGTCATCGGGCTTGGCGTCGCGGTTGTTGTGGCGCTGTTGGTCTACCGCATGCCGGTGGGGTTGGTCGCCGGCTCATTCTTCTGTGGGGCGGCGTACGGCTTGTTCCCCATCGGCTGGATTATTTTTGGCGCCATCTTGCTGTACCACGTCGCGGTGGAGTCCGGGAAGTTCGAAATCATCAAGGATTCGCTCGCCACCGTCACTGACGATCGCCGCGTGCAGGCCTTGCTGATCGCCTTCCTTTTAGAGGCCTTTCTGGAAGGCTGCGCGGGGTTTGGGGCGCCCGTGGCGGTAGCGGCTACCATGTTGATCGGGCTTGGGTTTTCGCCGTTCTACGCGGCCAGCATCTGTCTGCTGGTCAACACCGTGCCGGTCACCTTCGGTTCCGTCGGAACTCCTATAATGACTTCGGCCGCCGTCACCGGCCTGCCGGTCAACTCCATCGGCCGCGCCGCGGCATTGGACATCGTCCTGGTGTCTGCGTTCGTGCCGACGTATCTCGTTTTTGTGATGGGTGGCTGGAAGGCTCTTAAGGGCGTGCTGCCGGCGGCATTACTCACCAGCGTGCTCTGGGCCACCATGCAGTTCACAATCGCCTGGAATGTCGGTCCCCATCTCGCGAGCATCGGGGCTGCGCTCATAACCATGGTGGGGCTCATGGTCCTGTTGCGGTTTTGGCAGCCCAAGGACAATTGGGTGCCCCCAGGCGACCACATGGTCCACACCACCCACAAGCGCCATTCGGCAGGCGAAGTGCTCTGGGCCTGGAGTCCCTACATAACGCTGGTGGTCATGGTCCTGCTGTGGGGTATGTTTAAGCCGTTGTTGAACACGGTCTCGGTGGTTTTCCCATGGTCGGGCCTGGACCGAATGGTGACGGAAGTTGCCCCCGTTGTCAAAAGCCCGACTCCTTACCGGGCCGTCTTTACGTTCGACTGGCTGGGCGCCGCGGGCACGGCGGCCGCACTCTCGGCAATTATTTCGGCGACCTTTTTAGGCTTGTCGCCCGCCAGGTTCTTCAAGGCTTTCCGGGGCGCCTGCAAGCAGGTCAAGATGGCTGAAATCACCATCGCCTCGGTTCTGGCGCTGGCGTTCGTCATGAATTATTCCGGGCAAACCGCCACTCTCGGCCTCATCTTTGCCACTACCGGTGCGCTGTTCCCCTTCTTCAGCCCCGTTCTCGGAGGGGTGGGCGGGTTCGTAACCGGCTCGAGTACGTCCTCGGCCGCTCTTTTTGGCAATCTCCAGGTCGTAACGGCCACGCGCCTTGGCCTCAACCCGATACTGATGGCCGGCGCCAACCAGGGCGGCGCCGTGATAACCAAGATGATCAGCCTCCAGAACATCGCCGTGGCGGCCAGCAGCGTCGGCCTGAAGCCGTCCGACGAGGGAGGGTTATTCCGGTGGACGCTCCGCCACTGCATTCTGCTCGTCGCGATGGTCGGCGTGATTACGATGTTCCTTGCGTACGTCGTGCCGCAGTGGGTACCGGTGCCGTAGGGCGCTAAGGCGGTCACTTTCGAGACAGGGCGGCAAGCAAGCGGTCTGTTGCCGCATCGATCCCAGACGGCGCGCCGCACAGTCTCTGGCTGGCCGACCACAACTCTTCCGCGAGGGAAAGATCGGAGTCGGCGGCATCGTCGTACGAACGGCGAGCCGGATGGCGAGCCAGCAACTGGCGCGCTCTGTCCGCCCGGGTCCGAAGAGACTGAGCGTCCGCAGGCTGTCCGGCCTTCGGAAGACACTGCTCTACCGTGCGAAGGATGCCCTGGAGCAGCGCCAAACTGCGCCGGTACCGCTCTGCCGGACCGATCCCGGGAACGGTCGGATCCAGCTCCAGTATCCGCTCGCAAAGCGCCATCTCCCGCTCGGTTGCTGCATCGGAGTGGTTCAACCGTAAGGCGATGCGAAAGGCCTCGCGCGCCTCGACGTATCGAGCCTGGGCAAATTCAGCCGCTCCCAACCCGGAGTAGGCTTCGGCATCGCCATTGTTCTCGCGCACCAGGCCACGGAATACGTCCGCCGATTGTCCCGGTGATCCGTAGTCCAGCAATAGCCGCCCGATGCGCTTCTTGGTGGCGGTATCGTTGGGGGCAGCATGTTCGAAAAGCGCCAGCAACTCCCCCGCCGCCTGGGTTCTCAAGCCCGTTTTCTCCAGGAAGCCGGCCAGCTCAAAGCGAGCCTGCACCTGGTTGGCTACCTGATCGGCTGGCCAGGAGCCGTAAATCGCGCGATGGTAACGGGCGACGGCGTCCGCCGTTCTCCCTTGCTGAGCCGCGATCCTGGCCAGCCCGAGATTGGCACGGCCGTTATTGGGGTCCCTGCGCAGCAACTCCTCCAGGTACACGGAGGCTTCCTCGAGGTGGCCGGTTTTCACCAGCGTGAGGCCCAGGGCGAGCCGGTATTCGCGGTTGTTGGGTGACACGGAAAGCGCGCTTCGAAACTGCTCCACCGCTTCCTGATTCCGGTCGTGCAGGACCATATCGTTGCCCGCTTTAAAGTACTGATCGGCCAAGGCTGCGCGCTGGGAACGGGAGTAGTAAGTCAGGGCGCCCGCCAGCAGCAGGGCCCCCAGCGTGGCGGCAATCAGGCGAGGCGAGAACACACCCGAGCGGCGAGTCGCTGGATGCACCGGTTCCGGAGCCGCCTCCTCCGCGTCGGCCACACCATAGGCGCGCAGGATGCCGTCGAGAGTGACCACGCCCCGCAGGTCGCGTAGGTTGGTCCGGCTCACTACCGGCAGCACGTTCAGCCTGGCTTGCGCCATGTGTTTCAAGGCCACCTCGAGCGGCTGATCCACGTGCACGTGGGGAAAGTTCTCTACCGTGAGCGGCCCGCTGGAATCGTAGCCGAATAGGAACTCGGCCAGCGTCCGGTTGCCGTGCCCCTCCGCCACCTGTTTCTGCAATTGAGCCAGGGACACCATGCCCAGGAGGCCTTGTTCGCCCACGACCGGGGCGGCATTCCGCTCTTCGTCGAGAGACCTCGCCGCCTCCTCCAGTGTGGCACTGCCGGAAAAAACGTGTTCGGCGGGAGTCAAGGCGGTCCGGACCAGCGGCATCTCCGGGCGGTCCCGGGATCCCGGGGGCAGGTGAATGCCATCCTGGTGCTGAAGAGCTACATAGATCGGTTCCCGCTGCAGGCGTTCTGAGACGAAGAAGCTGATGAGGTTGCCAATCATGAGCGGCACGATGACGGAGTAATCGCGCGTCATCTCGAAGATCATGATCACGGAAGCCAGCGGAACGCGGGTGATGCCCGCGAACGTCACCCCCATTCCCACCAGCGCGTATGCGCCGGCGCTGGCGGTATAATCCGGCAGCAGGTGGTGAGCCACGCTGCCCAACGTTCCGCCCACCATGGCCCCAATGAAAAGGCTGGGGCCGAAGATGCCGCCGGCATTGCCGCTGCCGTAGCAGGATGTGGTGGCGATGAGCTTGAGCGGCACCAGCAGGGCCATCAGCCACAGCGCCATTTGGTCATTCAACACCAGGTTGACATTGGCATAACCGACCCCCAGAACCTGCGGCACAAAGAACCCCACTACGCCCACCAGCAAGCCGCCCGCCGCCGGCTGCATCCACTCGCTCCACTTGGGCAACTGCTTAAAGCGCCATCGGATGTAGAGCAGCAGCTTGACGAAGCAAACGGAAACCAGGCCGCCGATCAGCCCTAAGGCGGCATAGAAGAGGAACTCGATGGGGTGGATGAGCTGATAGGCGGGGACGTGAAACAGCGGCTGGTCGCCGAGGAGCAGGTGGAACGCGATCCACGAGGTGGCCGAGCTCAGCACCACGGAACCCAGCACCGGCGCGTGGAGATCGCCCATCACCTCCTCGAGCGTGAAAAGGACTGCGGCCACGGGCGTGTTGAAGGCAGCCGCCAGGGCCGCGGCCGTTCCGATGGGCACCAGCGCCCGCATCTGTGCCGGTCTCAGTCCCAGCCGCTGGGCGAAGACCGACCCCAGACCGCCTCCAATCTGGACCGACGGGCCTTCGCGGCCCAGCGCAATGCCGCTGGCCAGGGAGACCGAACAGCAGAAGAACTTCCCCACCACTGTGCGAAAGCTGATGAGGCCGTCGCGGAGGAACAATGCGGCCTTGGTCTGCGGGATTCCGCTGCCACGGGCTTGGGGAAAATAGCGGCAGAGCAGATACCCGGTGAAGAGAGCGCCGGAGACCGGGAATACCAGGCTCCGCCAAGCCCCGCTGCCCGCCGGAAACATCCGCAGATTTAGCCTCTCAGTGAGGTAGACGAAGGCCGAGATCACCAGGCCGACCACGGCTCCGACGATCAGAGTCAGGACAAGGGGTACTGTATCTTCTTGCGGCTGAAGCCATTTCGCGTCCGACCAATTCTTCACGCGGCTCTTCCAGGCCGAGCGTGATTGGGGCGAGGGCACGTTCACAGAGATTCCCACGGTGTACCGTTCAGGTTAGCAAAGGTGGGGCGCGATGCGGCGTGCGCTGTCACAGCGGACGGTCCTGCTTCCGCAGCGTTGGCCCCGCAGCATAATATCATGGTCGTTGGCTCCCGGCACGCATTTGTGGGACCGGACGAAAACGCTCAGATATGTGGACCCAGAACTACACCCCTCTTGCGGGCAGTCTTGCACTGTCCGCGCTCGCGGCCGCTCTCCCCGCCTTTGCGATGCTCTACCTGCTCGGTTTCCAACGGCTCCCCGCCTGGAAGTCGTCCGTCGCCGGACTGGGCGCCGCGGTGGTTGTGGCGCTGTTGGTCTACCGCATGCCGGTAGGGCTGGTCGCCGGTTCGTTCTTCTATGGGGCGGTCTTCGGTCTGTTTCCCATCGGCTGGATTATTTTTAGCGCCATCTTGCTGTACCGCGTCGCTGTGGAATCCGGGAAGTTTGAAATCATCAAGGATTCGCTCGGCGGCCTCACCCAGGACCGCCGCCTGCAGGCCTTGCTGATCGCCTTCTGTTTCGGCGCCTTTCTGGAAAGCGCCGCGGGGTTTGGGACGCCCGTGGCGGTGGCGGCCACCATGCTCATCGGGCTCGGGTTTTCGCCGTTCTACGCAGCCAGCGTCTGCCTGCTGGCCAACAGTGTGCCGGTGACTTTCGGTTCCATCGGGATTCCCATTGTCACTTTGAGCGCCGTCACCGGCCTGCCGGTCAACTCCCTCAGCGGTGCTGTGGCACTGATGGGGTTGCCGACCTCTCTGTTGCTGCCTGCGTATCTCGTCTATGTGATGGGTGGCTGGAAGGGTCTTAAGGGAGTGCTGCCGGCGGTGATAGTCTGCGGCGTGCTCTGGGACGGCGTGCTGTTCCTGCTCGCCTGGTTTGTCGGTCCTTATCTCGCCGGCATGGTAAGTGCGCTGGTGACCCTGGTGGGGCTCGTCGTCCTGTTGCTTGTCTGGAAGCCCAAGGACCAGTTCTTGCTCGAAGGCGACCACTCTGTCCGGACCGCCACCAGGCGCCATGCGGCAGGCGCCGTGATCTGGGCCTGGAGTCCTTACGTGATCCTGATGGTCATGGTGCTCCTGTGGTGCGTGTTCAAGACGGAGTTGAACAAGGTCTCGGTAACGTTCCCATGGCCGGGCCTCCACCGAATGGTGACGGAAATTGCCCCCGTCGTTCCGACCCCGACTCCTTACCCGGCGATTTACCGCTTCGACTGGCTGGGCGCCGCGGGCACGGCGGGTGTACTCTCGGCAGTGCTTTCGGCGGCTTTGCTGGGCTTGTCGCCGGCCAGGTTCGTCAAGGTTCTCTGGGCCACCTGCAAGCAGGTCTTTCTGGCTGAAGTCACCATCGCCGCGGTTCTCGCGCTGGCGTACGTCATGAACTATTCCGGGGAAACCGCCACTCTCGGCCTGGTCTTTGCGACTACCGGCGTGCTGTTCCCATTCTTCAGCGCCGTGCTCGGAGGGCTGGGCGGGTTCTTGACCGGCTCGAATACCTCCGCCAACGCTCTTTTTGGCAATCTCCAGGTGGTGACGGCCACACGGCTGAACCTAAGCCCGGTGCTGATGGCCGCCGCCAACTCCAACGGGGGCATGATGGCCAAGATGATCAGCCTGCAAAGCATCGCCGTGGCGGCCACCGGCGCCGGCCTGCCTGCCTCCGACGAGGGAAGG
>JBEKKO010000175.1:0-7640 GCA_050010695.1 Bryobacteraceae bacterium | reverse complement strand
CAACCCCGCCGCACAATAATTTTTCAGCGAACGGCGATAACCCCCTTAACTTCGTGTCTCACGACAGGGGTTCACTTCAGTGCGCTACCAGGCTGCGCTACGCCCCGACATCTAGTGCTCTTTTGATTCTAAAACACTTCTGGACTCACCGCACACCGCGACGAGACAAAACATTGCCCAAAACAGGCCCGAACATGAACGCAAAACAATCCATCCAACTCGGTCAGGTAGAGGAGACGCTGCTGGTTCCGCTGTACGCCCGTGCACTCGAGAGCCGCCGCAAACGCCCGATTGTCGACGATCCCAACGCCATCGAAATGGTCGACTCCATCGATTGGGATTTCCAACGGTTCGGGCAAAGGTGGAGGGTCTTCTCATGTGCGCTGCGGGACGCCATGTTCGATGTGTGGACCGCGGATTTTATCCGCTCCCATCCGGCAGGCACCGTGGTGGAGATTGGCGCCGGGCTCAACACGCGCTTCGAGCGGCTCGACAATGGCCGCGTCCATTGGTTCGACCTCGACCTGCCGGACGCGGTCGAGCTGCGGAGGAAATTCTTCGCCGACACCGGGCGCCGCACGATTCTGGCCGGGTCGGTTCTCGACTCGAACTGGATCGACATGGTGCAGCAGAGTCCCGGACCGTATTTTCTGGTCGCGGAAACCGTATTCGTCTACCTGGAGCAGCCACACGTCAAGGCGGCGCTGTCACAGATCATGCGCAGCTTTCCGAGCGCCTGCGTCGCTTTCGACACCGTCAGCCGTAAGGCCATAGACAACGGCAACAAGGATTTCGTCCGCCGGAACATGGCGGTGCGTTTCGCATGGGCCTGCGACGATCCGCGCGAGATCGAACGCTGGAACATCGGGCTTCGCCTGGTGGAGTCGCGCACGTTAGTGGACGTTCCCGATCCTTTGAAGCCGCGCCTTTCCGTGCCGATGCGAATCACGTTCGGCGTGTTTCGCCGGCTCTTTCCGAAGCTCGCGCAGGCTTACCAGCTCAATCTTTTTGCAGGGCAGCCGGGAGCTTGACGGGCAAGTTGAGCGGCGCGATGGCGAGGTTCAGCCGCAGCCTGCAAGATCGAACAGGCGCGACGCGAAACAGTTTATGCGGAGAGTGCTTTGACCCGGCTGTGCAGATTGCTCTTGTAGCGCGCAGCCGTGTTTTTCTTGATGATGCCGGACTTCGCCGAACGGTCGATGATGGAGAACGTCGCCGGCAGCAGGGCGGCGGCCGCCGAAGCGTCCTTGCCCGTGATGGCGCGCCGCATGGCGCGGATCTGGTGACGGAGACGGGTCTTGTTCTTGCGGTTGATTTCCGTGCGCCGTTGCATTTGGCGCACCCGCTTAAGCGCGGAATACGTGTTGGCCATCTGTGCTGAATCGAATCCTTACTTCAACGTTTTGAGCCTTTAGGATAGCGCAATCAGGCGCTGTCCGGCAACTCCTTCTCCAACCCTCATTTAACCATGTTCTCCAATGGCGCATCGCCCCAACGAAGTAGAATCCAGAATGGCTGTTCGTTGTAGAACTTCGGGTTCCGCATCGGCACCACCTCAAGGAAGCCGGTGCGGCTGAACTCCGATTTTGCCGGGAATGTGGAAATCCAAATCTGCTTCATGTTAAGCGATATAGGGCGTAACTTGACGATCTGGTTTAGAACACTCCGCGCCTGGGCGTTCTCGGCAGAAAAGCTGAAGACTGGTTCGACGGGAGAGCTCAGACCGGGCCCTGCCATCCCGTATAGGTCGGGATGCCGAACCACATGCGACACCATTTGATCGAGGTCGCTATTTGCCCGCTGCACGGTCATCGCCTTTTCGTCAAATGATTCAATCGTGACGTTGAGCGGATTCCTACTGTCCTTCATCAAATCCCGCTGGAAGACGTGGACAACGCCAGCTTCGGTACGCCACTCATACCCGGCTTCGATGGAGACGACCGCCTGAATCGCCTCTCCCAAAGTGGTACGGGTGCGAGAGATCCGGACGGGCTTCAGCGTGTCCGCCGTCTTCACCCATTCCACCCAAGGGCAACTGGAACTGAGCGGATACTTTGAGCAGAGCTTCAATGAAGCTGTTGGCATCGAGGGAAAACGCATCTATGTGGACACTGCTGAATTGCGATGGGGCTGCAGAACCACTCCGTTCGGTCACCGGCAGCGGACCCTGCACGGGTGTTTGTTGTGCCGATGCAGAAGCGGCGATCAGAAGCACACACACGGGCAGCGAGAGCTTCATGCCTTCATCCTAGCGCCGCGCCGGTCCGCTGTAAGCGCGCTCCACTTTGCCTACCCGGATTTCGTAGTGCGTGTACCATTCCCGCCTGCCGCGCGCCTGGGCGGCCTGGTGCTCCAGGTGGCGCTTCCACTCCGCGATGGCCCCTTCGCTCGCCCAATAGGAAACCGTGATGCCGAAGCCATCCGCGCCGCGCGCGCTTTCGATGCCGAGATAGCCCGGCACTTCTTTGGCCAGTTCCTCCATACGAACGGCCGTCGCGCCGTAGTCGCGGTCGCCTTCGGTTCGAACGGAAGTGAAGATCACTGCGTAGTAAGGCGGTTCCGGCGTGGTGGCAAATTGAGGCATACTATTTTGGCGCATCGGGCAGTCGGGCAGGCGTTTTCGACGGCCAGTTGAGGCTCCTGGGTTGGCAAGTGGAAGCGCCTGGCCCACACCTCTTCGGACGCACTTCACTAGTCTACCTTGCCCGGAAATGATCGTACCCGCCCGGCTTGAGCGGCTTGCCCGCCATGATCACCTTGCCGGGACTTTGCCGGCGCATCACGCCAATGCGCGTGAGCGGGATGCCTTCGAACGCCTCCGGCACGGGCGTGCGTGGCGGCGCGGTGAAGAGCAGTTCGTAATCCTCGCCGCCGTCGAGCGCCTGCTCAAGCGTGGCGCCGCGCCAGACGGGCGGTGCACCAATCTCCGCGCCCAGGCCGGAGGCCTTCGATAGGCGGGCCAGATCCAGTGAGAGGCCGTCGCTCAGATCCATGGCAGCGGTGGCGGGCACGGTTTCGCGCAGGAACCGGCCCAGCGCCAGGCGAGGCTCGGGGCGCAAGTGCCGGCGCCAGGCCTTGCCGCGGCCCGCCGCCATCCCGAGAGCCGATCCGCCGAGTGCGCCCGAAACGAAAATGGCGTCGCCGGCGCGGGCGCCATCCCGGCGCAGCGCCTTGCCGCGGGGAACCGCGCCGGCCACCACCACGTCGCAGGCCAGAATTGCGCCGTGGGAGAGATCGCCACCGGCGAGAACCGTGCCCGTGCGGCCCGCCAGCCGCAACAGGCCGCGGAAGAACCCATCCACCCAGACGGCGTCGCACCACGGCGCCAGCGCCAGCGAGACCAGGCAGAATCGCGGTTCGCCGCCCATCGCCGCAATATCGCTCAAACCGCGCGCCAGCGCCTTCCAGCCGATATCGCCGGCCCTGTGCGTGGCGCGGCGGAAATGGGTGTCCTCCACTAGAAGATCGGTGGTGAACAGCAGGTCTTCCAGGCTGTTTCGCGGCCGAAATATGGCACAATCGTCGCCAATTCCCTTGACCACGCCCGAGCCGCGCGGTACCACCGCCAGCCGCCGCAGCCGGTCCGTCAGCTCGGTTTCGCTTTTCAGAAAACGCATAGGCTTGATTATAGGTGTGCCATCTGAGAGAATACCTTACGCAGGAGATATGGTTGTTGGCCGTCGCCTGGAAATGTTCTAGCAAGTCTCGAAAGTCTGCTTTCCTTGCCTCAGGACCCCCCCAAGAGCACGACGAACAATAAATCAGGAGAAAGTGCAAGTGAAGGAAAAAGGTGTTGTGAAGTGGTTTAATGCCGCCAAAGGCTATGGATTCATCCAGCGGCCGAGCGGCGACGACGTGTTCGTTCATTTTTCCGCCATCCAGTCGAACGGCTACAAGTCGCTCGAGGAGGGCGCAGCCGTGGAATTCGAGGTGAAGCAGGGGCCCAAAGGGCTGCAAGCTGAAAACGTGACCGTCGTTTAAAGCATGCCCAAATTACGGAAGCAACAGCCGGGGGCCCCTCTGCGGGCCCCCGCACTGTTTTAGGGGGGGCGCGTCAGCCGTGAAAGGGGCTTCTTCAAAGGCGCCCAACCTCGAATGCGCGCGTGACTGGCTGACGCGCGCGGCGTCGCTGGCGGTGCTGACCGGAGTCGGCATCTCCGCCGAAAGCGGCGTCCCCACCTTCCGCGGCGCAGGCGGATTGTGGAAGGATCACAAGCCCGAGGACCTAGCCACGCCGGAAGCCTTTGCGCGCGATCCCCGCCTGGTCTGGGAGTGGTACAACTGGCGGCGGGAACGGCTCGCGCAGGCGCAGCCGAACGCGGCGCATCACGCGCTGGTCAAACTGGAAATCCGCATCGCCCGCTTCACCTTGATCACCCAAAACGTGGACGGCCTGCACGACCGCGCCGGCAGCGGCAAGATCCTCAAGCTGCACGGCGATATCTGGCGCCTGCGCTGCACCGCCTGCGGCGCCAATTGGCCGGACCGGCGCGTACCTCTTCCCAAGCTGCCGCCGCATTGCGGCTGCGGCGGCTTGGCGCGTCCCGGCGTAGTCTGGTTCGGCGAGCCGCTGCCTTCCGGCATGATGCAGGAAGCCGAGCACGCGGTCTCAAGCGCGGAAGTGGTGCTCATCGTTGGCACCTCCGCCCAGGTTTACCCCGCCGCCGGGTTGATCCCCTACGCCAAACAGTCCGGCGCCAAAGTGATCGAGATCAACACCGAAGACACCCCGTATTCCGCCATGGTCGATTGCGCCCTGCGCGGCCCCGCCGGAGAGGTGCTTCCGCTGCTCCTGTGAAGAGCGGTCATCTGTGGGGCAGGTTGTCAACCTGCCCCACAGCGCTACCCTTCCAGCCTGAACTCGCCGGCTTCGCAGAACGGGCTGCGGGCGGTGCGAACTCTTGCGTGATGGGTTCCGGCGGGCAGGTCCGCGGGGAGTTTCGCATTCACCTGCCACTCCACGCCGCCGGGGTTCGTCAGCAGGTGCACCGGCACATTGCGGCCATCCACCTGTAAGAGCACGTCGTCGCGTCGCAAAGCGGTTTCATCGGTTGTGAAAACTACCGACAGGTACTCGTTCTTGAAGCCGCGGAAAATGACGCTGCCGTCGAACGTGTTTTCGACCGCAATCAGCACGGGCGCCGGCCCGGTGGCCGCTTCGAGGGGCGGAAAGTCGGCCGGCAGCTCCGGACCCGGGCCGGGCTCGGCAGTCATCACAATCGGCAGGCTGTTGCTGAAGCTTGAGTTGACGCTGCGCAGGCGAACCTCGTGCGAACCCGCGGCGAGGCCGGGCGGTAGCCGCAAATTGGCCTGCCATTCTCCGGTTCCATCGCGCTGTTCGCCCGTCCTGGTCACAGCCAGCGCTGGCGCGCCGAAGCCATCCACTTCCGCCCGCAGGTCGTGCCGCGTGAGGGCTTCGCGCGAGCGGAAGTAGAGGCACAGGTATTCGTCCTTGGCGCGGTGGAAGGTCGGCTCGATGGTCCGGTTGTTGACCGCCGAACACAAATAGGGAGGCGCGGCGGTCGGGTTCACCGCCGGAGCTTCCCAGCGGCGCCGGCACGTGATGCCCGCCCGCCCTTCGCCGACGTACTCGAGCTTCACCTGGGCGAAGCCGGCCGACCGGCACATCGCCAGCAGGCACTTTGTGGTCGGGCCGCACCAGTTGTCGATCTGGCCGCCCAGCTCGTCGGTTTCGTAAAACTCCATCGTGCAGGCGTCGGACCGCTCTCCCGACCCATCGGCGACGAACGATTCGATAAACACATACTCGCGCGCCAGGGCGCAAATCTTCTCCAGGCCCAGCAGCGGATGGCGCAAATGATACAGCACGCCGAAGAACAGGATGTAATCGAAAGTGCCGATGCTTTCGGGGTCCAGCTCGTCGACATCCAGCAGCCGGTAATCGATGCGCGACCCGCGCAGCTCCGCGACGGCGCGGAGCTCGCTGTATTCCACGCAATCGACCGCGACCACCTCGGCGCCGCGGCGCTCCATCTCGAAAGCGTTCCAGCCCGAGGCCGCTCCCACATCGAGTACGCGCCGGCCGCGCAGATCTTCCGGAAGGGGGAACGAGCGGACCCGCGCGCGCAACGCCTCCACGCCGATCAGTCCCGGCAGCACCGTGCCATCGTTCAGTTCCAGGCTGTGATAGTGCCCTTTGCGCGAGAGTTCCGCCACATATTTCTGAATTCGCGCGGCGAAGACCGGATCGTTCACTAATCCCGAAGTGGGTTCGCTCATCACACCCATTCTCGCCCAATTTGACAGTGGGGCAGGCGCTTTCGCCTGCCAACCTTTTGCAGCGGCCATGTCCGCGCGACAGTTGATTCGATAATGCCGGGATGCCGCGATGAAGTCTCCCCCGGTCAAGCACTCAGAGTTGGCAGCCGAAAGCGCCGGCCCCACCCTACAGCGGGTCGCCGGGATCGAACCTTCGCAACGTGACTTCGCCGATTGGCGCGCGCACGGCCAGGGCGCCCACATACGATTCCGATGGCACGAAGGCGCGCAGGCTCCACAGCGCCGGATCCAGGGCAGGGGAAGATCGTGTCTTCGAGCCATGTAGAATGGAGAAGGGAACGCGATGCCGGACTGGCAACTAGCCGCCTACAAGGACTATCGATGGATCGTAGCCGATCCTCAACTCCTGGGCGGAAAACTGGCCGTTCGCGGCACCCGCTTAGCTGTCTCCTTAATCCTCGAATGCCTGGCCGGCGGTATGTCTCTTGAGGAAATCAATGACTCCTTCGATTCGGCCTTTCCACCTGAGGCTTTGCCCGAAGTCTTGAAGGTCGCGTCCGAGCTGGCCGGCTCCTTCCATGTGGCTGCTTGAAAAGCGGCGGAAGTGATGAGAGCGACCAAGGGCAGTGAGAATGTTTTCGTAGACTGCGGATTTCCGCCCGCCGAAGCGGAGAACCTCCGCATCCGCGCCAAAATGATGATGGCTCTGACCGACTATATCGAGGAGAGAGAGATCACTCAATCCCGCGCGGCCAAAATCATGCGTGTCTCGCAGCCGCGAATCTCGGATCTGGTGCGCGGCAAGATCGCGCTATTCACAATCGACACGCTGGTTAACATGGTGACCGCCGCCGGCCTGAACGTAGATATCGACATCACCGCGGGCAGGCGGAGACCGAAGAACAAGCAGGTGGCGTGATTCGCGGAGGCGCCGAATTCCGCAGTTCCGTAGGCTGTCCCTTAAATGCCTGAAAGGAATGTCCGAATGCCGGAAATGCCTAGAGGACTGAAACCCGGATCATCTGTATTCGCGCGAGACGCTCCCATCTGGATTAGCTGTGATATGGCAAGCAACCTCGGACCAGCGATCCTTGGACTGCAGGTATGGCAACACATCAGCCAAAGTGAGGAGCGATTCATGGTGAATGATAAGATCCGCTTCCGTCGATCTGAAGAGGACTGTTCCGTCCAAATCCATCCCATAGCCCCACACGCGCTCGAAATCCTTGCCGTCGGCCCGCCTTCTAAACTGCGCCAAAACCTTTACCCCGAAAACGTATGGAGTGAACCCCAAAAGTGAGACAGCGAGTTAAGGGAACAAATACATTGAATGGAGTGAGGAATGGATTTGTCCCGAGCTGCTTACAGTCGCGATCTGAAGATCGCCGCCATGCGCGCCT
>JBEKKO010000174.1:0-7695 GCA_050010695.1 Bryobacteraceae bacterium | reverse complement strand
GATGAACAGTTCGCCGGAATCCACCTCCGCCGCGATAAGTTCCACGGCGACTGGAACTACGAGATCCAGCCCAGCAAACCCCCGCAATAGCGGTCATGTTATTTCTAGACAGGCCCTAAGCTCCGTGGCGCAGGGTGTCAAGCCTGCTGTGTCGAAATTCTTCTCGACATTTCTTCTTCTCATCGCTCCACCACCGCGCGCATCAGGTAGGACAGACCGTCGCCTTTCGTGGTCTGTCATCGCAGGCTCAAGCACGGAACCTTGACAGACGACAAAAATCGATCGACTGTCCTACCCACCCCTATCGCACCACCACTTTATCCGTGGCTTGATTGGCGTAATCGTCTTCCACGCGGATGGCGATGGTATGCTCACCGGGGGTGGCATCGAGCGCTAGGGTGTAATCGAGCTCCAACGAATCGGAGAGACTGGTCACGGGGGCGGCCACGGTCCAATCGCCGCCATCGAGCGAATACTCCGCCTTGCTGACGTTGTTGAGCGCGTCGGCGGCGCGCCAGCGCACCTCGAGTTTGCCGCCATTACGCGTCGCGTTTAATCCGCTGATGCGCGGCGGCGTGTTATCGATGGTGAAGGATTCGCTCACCAGTTGCCCCGTGAGCGAATCGGCGGGCGGATTGGACGGCGCGTCGGAAGCCGTGATGCGGACGCGATAGTCGCCATCCGGGAAGGCCGTGGAATCCCATGAAAAGTACTTTTCGGCAAGTTTCTGCTTGAGCGGCTTCCACTCGGTTTCGGCTTCGCCGCGGATCTCTACGGTGTAGGTCATCGAATCGCCATTCGGATCCGACGCCACCCAGCGCGCACCGATCCAGCCCTTGGCCCACTGCAAGGCGGGTGTGCTGGTGGCCGGCGAGTCGAGCGTAAGCGTAAGCGCCGGGGCGGTGCGTTTGCCAAGCGGCGGCAGCGTCAGCGATTGCGGCTGCGAGCCGGTTGGCATCAGCGTGACCGGGGCGGGGAATTTGTAGTTGGCGGGTGTGATTTCGATCTGCTCCACGCGCGGCGCCAGGTTCTTCGACAGGTAGGCCACGTCGACCGATTGCAGTTGCGGCGAGCGGCCTTCCGCGTTGACGGTGAGGGTGGCCTTCCATTGCAGGAACCGTGCCGCGGGGGACGCCACGGGCGCGCCCTTGTGATCGGCGATGGCGGCCGACCACGGGCTCCAGTTCTTCTGCGGCTGATCCAGGTTGCCGCTGCGTGTGGCCAGCGCCACTTGCCCGCCGTCCAGCCGCGCCTCGAAGCTCAGCCTTCCCCATTGTGAGAATAAAGCGGCGTCGAAAACGTCGCTTTCGAGCGTTCCTTCCCGTTCCAGGCCCGGCCCGATTTCATACAGCTTGCCCACGTTGCCGGTGACGGCGTAGAGACGGCCGCCGGGCCCGCTCGCGAAAGCCGTCACCTGGGTGGAAGCGGTGGTCAGCAGAGCCGCATAAAGGAACGGCGTTTCGATTCGATACACGCTGCCGTGGTTGCCGGCGCCTAAAATGGCGCGGCCTTCGGCATCGAAGCCTATGGCGTAGACCACATCGGCCGAGTTGGTCCAGACGCGTTCCTGGTTACCGTCGGGGCGAATGCGATAAACGTCGCTGCCGCCGGTGACTCCGGTGGATAGCGCCAGCGTTGCGGGCGGAGGCGTCACCGCGCGCGGCGTGGGCGGCGGCGCGGCGCCCGGCGGTGTGGGTGTAGCCGCGGCTGTGGCGGGCGCCACCGCCGGAGGAGGCGGCATGGCCGGCGCGGGCGCGAAGGGCGCAGATTTTCCGCCCACCGCAGCCGCGTAAATCGAGCCATCGGCCGCGACTGCCACCGCCGTCACTTCCTTTTTCGGCATCTGGTACAGGACGAAGCCCTCGCCAGCGGGCGAAACGCGCAATACCAGGCCGCGCGGTTCGGTGCCCACGATCAGGTTGCCTTTCGCGTCCAGCGTCATCGACCGCACATGGGTTTCATCGGCGTGAAAGAAGACGGCGCCTTTGCCGTCCGGCGTGACGCGGTAAATCTCGCCCGGGTCGCCGGTGGCAACGTAGAGATTGCCCGCCGGGTCGAACTCGAGCGCCCAGATGTACTTGGTCTTGGGCTCGAAAAAGACTTCGGGCTTGGCTTTGCCGGCGATGCGGTAGACTTTGCCGTCGGGCGAAGTGGCGGCGTACACGCGGTCTTTGCCGTCGATGGCGATAGCCTGCACGGCCAGGCCGTCCAGTTCCGCCGCCAGTTCGCCTTTGCCGCCGGGCGGAACGCGGTACAGCTTGGCGTTGGAGCCGCCGCCCAGGTAGAGCACGCCCTTGGAATCGCGTGCCAGCGCCCACAGGTAGGCGAGCGAAGTGTCGAACATTTCGCGCAATTCGGGCGCCAGCGTGACCAGGCCGTCGCTGCGCAGCGACAGCTTCTTGACGTTGCCTTTTTCGAAATCGGCGTATTCGCTCTGCGACCAGAAGCGGGTGTCGCCCGCATGGAGCGCGGCGCAGGCGACCAAAACGCCCGCCGCGCGACGGAAGGAAATCGGTAGTCGGTTCATATGGATACTCATGCTGCGGGCGGCCAAGCGTGTTGGCAGGCGAAAGCGCCTGCCCCACTTTCCTGCAAGTCCTCTGGCGGGGTGGCGCAGGCGCTTTCGCCTGCCAACGGGATCGGTAGGACAGACCATCGCTTTTCGTGGTCTGTCACCGCTCGCCGAAGCGCGACACCTTGACAGACGACAAAAACCGATCGTCTGTCCTACCTCCGACTTGCTTCCTGGCCTCTCAGCAAGCGGCGTCTTCATTTGACGTGGATGTGAAGCGAGATGCTGCCGGTGACCACGTAATCGAACGGCAGCGCGGTCTGCTCGACGGCGGTTTCCGGCGTCGTGATGAAGGAACGGCCGGGCGAGCGGCCCGCCTGCATCACGTTGAGCACCGAGCCCGGCAGGCTGGGCATGGTTTTGTCGTCATAATATGCCGTCGGACTGGCTTCCACCAGCGAAACGTACAGCCGGTTGTTGGAGCGCTCCTGGTTCAGCAGCGAAACCGTTTCGGGGATGTCCAGAAAGTGGCTCATCATGCCGGCCATGTTCTGCATCCGGTTGACGGTCTCGGCGTCGCTCAACAGGATGCGGTGGTCCCCCTTGGCCAGGCTTTCGGGAATACGGATGGTGAAATCGCGTTCGATCGGGTCGCCGCGATAGGGCCGCAGGAACACCTTGACCGGGAGTGGCTGCCCGGCTTCGACATCCGTATCGGCCACCCACGCATTTTCAATGGCGGCAATCCGCCGCTCCGGCAGCAGGTCCACGGTAACGTTGACCCGCTTCACTTCCGGCGTCTTCACGTTGTTGAGGTACAGCCGGTTGAATTTGTCGCCGAACCAGCCGGCCAGGATCATCGACGCGGGCATGGGCATCTCGCCGGTGGTCTGCATGGTGGAAAGCGCGATGTTGCGGTCGCCGTTCATCTCCACCTGGCCGCTCAGCCGGTAAGTGGCTTCGTCGGCAAACTCGTTCAGCTCGGAGACGGAATTATACAGCGTCAGCATCATGAGGTAAGGCGTCCACTTCTGCTGCACGAAGACGTGGAAGTGAAAGTCCTTCTCGCGGGTAGCGCGGTTCTTATCGTCGAAAGCGCGGACGCGCACGTCGACCGGAATCATCCGGCTGACGCCGCCCAGCACGCCCTCGATGCCGCTGTGCCGGTCCTGATGCAGCGCGCCGACGATCTCGGTCGCGTTGGCCATCTTATTCGGCTGGTAAGTGGAGGCGAGCGTCATCAGCACTTCGCCCTTGCTCATCGGCATGTCCACCGGCCCGAGATTGAAGAAGGAATGGCCGAAGGCGAGCACGCGCTTGCCGTCGTTGTAAGTCACTGTGCCCAGGCCGGTGACGGTCAGATCGCCGTCCACCAGCACGCCGGCCACAGCATCGCCCGGATTGAGCGCGTGTTCCCAGCCTGGCGCCGGCTGGCCGCCGCGAAGGTCGCCGCCCGCACCTCCCTGCACCATGTGAATGCCCATCTGGCGAAACAGCGGGCCGAACTCGCGCAGGGTGTCTTCGGTGAAGCCGGAAAACGCCAGCGGCGCCTCGATCGGTTGCATGATCGGCATCTCGGGTGGCAGCCCGCCGCTCACCGCGCCCGCGGCTACCAGTTGGCCCAATAGCTCGCCTGGCACGGCAGCAGCCTGGCTCCTGCGCGGCGCTGGCTTGGCCGGCGCGCGCATGTCGTCGGGCCGCGATTGGTCCAGGTCCTCGATTTCCAGCATCGACTGTATCGGCGTGATGCCGCAAATCGCATCCGGAGAGAACACGCTGAACCGCAGCGCGACGGCGCCCACCAGCTTGCCATCGATGTAGACCGGGCTGCCGCTCATCCCGGCGGCGACGTTGGTGCGCACCGCCTTGCCGCCCATCTTGGCGACGATCACGTCCTGCTTCGGTCCCCACATATCCTTCCAGCGGCCGATGATCTCGATCGGGATCGCTTCCGGCTCGGTGCCCTGGAACACGGTCCAGGCCACGCCCTTCATTCCCGGCTTCACCTGCTCGAGCGGCAGAATCTCCACCTTGCCGGCTTTGGGGCGCTCGATCGGCGCATCGGCGGCGAGGAGTGGGAGCGCTGCAACCGCGAACCCCATCACAATCGCGGCGGTGGGTAATTTCATGTAAATCGAGGACTCCAGTTGCTTTCAATTGTACTATGGCGGACCAAGCGCCCCGCCACTCGGAGGTAGGACGGACGATCGGTTTTTGTCGTCTGTCAAGCTGTCGCGGCTTAGCGAGCGATCACAGACCGCGCAAGGCGATGGTCTGTCCCACCTGGTTCGGCGGCCTCTGCTACGATGAAATTTCCCTGCAATTATGGCGCTGCGCTTTTATAACACCCTCTCGCAACGCGTCGAGGAGTTCCACCCGGCGCGCGATAACACGGTCCGTTTGTACACCTGCGGTCCCACCGTCTACAGTTACGCCCACATCGGCAACTTCCGCACTTTCACCTTCGTCGACATTCTGCGGCGATGGCTGCGGGCCAGCGGCTATGGCCTGGATCACGTGATGAACATCACCGACGTGGACGACAAGATCATCCGCAACGCGGCGGCCGAGAAAAAGAGCCTGGGCGAATACACCGCCGTGTACACGCAGGCCTTCCTGGAGGACTGCGCCACGCTGCGGCTCGAGGTGGCCGAGCACCTGGTGCGAGCCACCGACCACATCGGCGACATGGCGGATGCAATTGCCCGCCTCACCGCCGGCCAGCACACCTACACAAGCGACGGCTCGATTTATTTCCGCATCGCCACCTTCCCGGGCTACGGTAAGCTTTCGCACAACGATTTCAGCGGCAACTTGGCCGGCGCGCGCGTGGACCTGGACGAATACGAAAAAGCCGACGCGCGCGACTTCGCGCTCTGGAAAGCGCCCAAGGAAGGCGAGACCAGTTGGGATACCCCGATCGGCGCGGGCCGGCCGGGCTGGCACATCGAGTGCTCGGTGATGGCCATCAAGTACCTGGGCGAGACGCTCGACATCCACGCCGGCGGAGTCGACCTGATTTTTCCGCATCATGAAAACGAGATCGCCCAGTCCGAGTCGCTGACCGGCAAACAGTTCTCGCGCTTCTGGCTGCACGCCGAGTTTCTCATGGTGGAAGGCCAGAAGATGGCCAAGTCGCTCGGCAATTATTTCACCCTTCGCGATCTCATCGGGCGCGGTCACCGGCCGGAAACCATTCGCTACCTGCTGGCCTCGGTGCCCTACCGCAAATCGTTGAACTTCACTTTTGACGGCCTGCAGGCGGCGCAGATGGCCATCGAGCGGTTGCGCAGATTCAAGCTGCGGCTGGACACCGAGAAGTTCCCGGAAGGCGGCAACAACCATATGGCGGCGCGCACCGAGGCCGCCGCGCAGTCCTTCGTCGACAGTCTGGACGACGACCTGAACACCGCCGAGGCACTGGCGGCGGCATTCGAGTACGCGCGCGACGCCAACAGCGCCATGGATGCGGGCCACTTCGGCGCCGAGAACCGGGCCGCCGCGCTGCGCTTCTTCGACCAATTCGACGCCATCTTCGACGTACTCAAACCGAGCGGCGCGTCGACCGGCGCAGCGGATTCCGATATCGAAGCGCTGGTGGCCGAACGAACTGCCGCCAAGAAGGCTCGCGACTTCGCCCGGGCCGACCAAATTCGCGACCAGTTGCTCGAACAGGGCATCATTCTCGAAGACACCAAATCCGGCGTGCGCTGGAAAAGGAAATAGTTTTGAAAATCCACACCCAAGCTGTTCACGCGGGCGACCGGCACAAGGCTTCCGGCGCGATTCCGGTGACGACGCCTATCTACGCCGCGTCGAGCTTCTTCTACCCGACCACCGAAGAACTGGATCGCGTCATCGGCATGGAGCAGGCCGGCTACTCTTACGCCCGGTACGACAATCCCACGGCGGCGGCGCTGGAGGAACTTGTGACGGCACTCGAAGGCGGTCACGGTGCGCTGGCCTGCGCTTCCGGCATGGCGGCAGTGCAAATGGCGGTCGAGACCGCGCTGGCCGACCGGCGCCCGTCCATCGTGGCGGCCGAAGCGCTTTACGGCGCGTCCATCAAGCTCTTGCTCAATGTGCTGGAGCCGCGCGGGGTTGAGGTCCGTTTCGCCGACGTGAGCGACCTCGACGCCCTCAGCGCCGCCGTCAGCCAGGCCAAGCCGGGTTGCATTCTGATGGAGACCATCTCGAATCCGCTGCTGCGCGTCGGCGAGATCGACAAGATCGCCGAAATCGCGCGCGCGGCCGGCGCCGCCCTGGTGGTCGATAACACATTCGCGACGCCGCTGATGGTGCGGCCGCTCGAACTGGGTGCGAACTTTTCCGTGCACAGCCTCACCAAGTATCTGGCCGGGCACGGCGACGTGCTGGGCGGCGCGGTGGTCACCGACGCCGTTCACTTCGATGCTCTGCGCGCGCTGGCGCGAGTGGTCGGCCCCGTGCTCGGTCCGTTTGAGTGCTACCTTTCCATGCGCGGCATCAAGACCTTCCCTTTGCGCATGGAGCGCCAGTGCGCCAACGCCTGCCGCGTAGCGTCCTGGCTCGGCAGCCACGCCAGAGTGGAGCGGCTCCACTTCCCGGGCGACCCGGCCCATCCCGATACTCCCGCCATCCGCCGCTTATTCGCCCCCGGCCTCTATGGTGCGATGGTGAGCTTCGAGATCCGCGATGCCGGCCGGCCGGAAATCTTCCGTTTCCTGGACCGGCTGCAACTGGTGGTGCGCGCCACTTCGCTCGGCGACGTGCACAGCATGATGCTTTATCCGGCCATCAGCTCGCACCGCGAACTTTCCCCCAAGCACCGCGAGCGCGTCGGCATCCGCGACAACCTGGTCCGCCTTTCCGTAGGCATCGAAGCCACCGAAGACATCATCGCCGACCTCGACCAGGCATTGGCGTAGGGTCGGGCACGCCCTCGCTTGTGGGGCAGGATGATATCCTACGCGCCGATTGTCAATCGGCGCAGCCGGGCGCAGTCGGCGCCGCACCAATCACGCCCGACTTGAAATTGGCAGGCATGCGGCTCCTCTATGAAGCATGCCCGCCAATGGCACATGTCAAGGCAAAGTAGAAATGTCCTATTCCCAGCAAAGTAGAAATGTCCGGTTTTGAGGGGGCGGCTGGAGGAGCTGGGTTAGAGTGGATTCGATGTTTCGGGGAGGTCGCGTTCCCTGGGG
>JBEKKO010000173.1:0-7746 GCA_050010695.1 Bryobacteraceae bacterium | reverse complement strand
GCTCGTCCACCAAAGGACTCAGGGCATCGAAGCGTAGTTTGATTCCCGGCTCGGCGTTCACTTACTCAAGTGTACGCCAAAACATTTTTATATGAAACTGTTATTTCTAGACAGGCCCTTAGGCGTCAGCGGAGATCTATCTTGAGCTGCTACATATCAGCAACGCGCATTTCTCGTCAAGGCGAAATGCCCTTGCGTGGCGCGTCTTCACGGCACCGGTTCGTAACCCGCAGAACAACTCGGGTCTGCGATGCAGATCGAAATGCATGTGGGGCCGAGCGAGTTTCAAGGCAACTCTAGGAGCCCAATCAGGAACGTAACACGTGTCAAGGAATCTGACTTGGGACGCATAATATTGCCAAAGCGGCAACATTATGGGTCCAGTCACATCATCGTGCGACAGAACTCATAGAATTGCCGTCTGGAGGCATAACCTTGCCGCGAGCCGGTTCGAAGAACAACGACTTCCGGACGGACGGAAGGACAACGGACCAAGAGCTGAACGCATAATGTTGCCGATAGTCAGAACCGCCGAGCGCTCGCCGTTCTGGCCGGCGAGCGCAGAGCAGGCTCTGAATGCCGCCGGTTCGGGAAACAGAATTCGAGCAGCCTGGCGGTAGGCCGAGGATCGCGGAAGCAAGTCCTCGATCTCGTCGAGTGGAAGGCCGCGATATTCCAGCTTGGCTGAACCGCCTTCGGGGAACGCGTACAACGGCGTGCTGATGTCGTCCAACGGAGCAACCAGCGGAGTTTCAACAAGGTCTGGAGCACTGCCCTGCGTAGGTAAGGCGGGAATTCCATATTTCAGGCTGTACGACCTCCGTTCGACGTACGCCACGCGGCTGAGTGCGGGTGGCTTCGCAGACGAGTGGGTCACGCAGTTGCTTCGGCAGGGTGATTCGATGGGTGTTCAAGAAGTACTCGCAGACGAAGCTCCAGATGAAACGCTAGGCGCTGCGGAAGCTGAATCGTCAAGCCAGCGAACTGGGAACGAGTTTTGATACAGCGTTTGGCGAGGCGGGGAGGTCTTGATACAGTTTTGGGCCAGGGAGACGCCTCGAGAGGACGCGTTGGATGTTGAAGTGATTTAGAATCAAGGAAGCCCTACCGTGGGGACGTAGCTCAGATGGATAGAGCGGTCGCCTCCTAAGCGACAGGTCGGCGGTTCGAATCCGCCCGTCCCTACCACTTAACCCCACGCCGAACCAATGAGTTGGCTCCCTCGCTAGGTCCATGTCCTGTCCCAAGAAACTGAAAACGTATCAGAAACGTATCAAAACCCCGTCAGACGTGTGGTTCCGTATCAGAACCTGCAGCGCTTGGTTCGCTAGCCCGGCGGTTCAGCTTTGCCAGCGCTTCGCGCATCATCTGGAGCTTCATCTGCGAATACTTCTTGAACACCTTCGCGTCAGTCTGCCGAAGCATCTGCGTCACCCACTCGTCGGCCACGCCGCCCGAACTCAGCCGCGTGGCGTACGTGGAGCGAAGATCGTAGAGCCGGAAGTAAGGAACCCCAGCTTTCCGAAGCGTGGTCGCCCAAGTCTTCTTGAACTCAGTTTGGTGCCCGGTCCGGTTACCGTCGCTGGGAACAGCCACGGGCCGGGACCCGCAAGTTCGACTTGACTGCGGAACGCCTCTACAGCGATGTCGGTCAGTGGAACCTCGGCAACCCCGGTCGGGGTCTTGGAGTCGTCGATGAACACCACCTTGTTGGTGATATCCAACTGATCCTTCTTCATCGCGGCCAACTCCTTGTACACACGCAAGCCGCTCTCAGTGATGATCCGAATCACGTTCCGCAGGTACGCGGGGGCGTGGTTCTCGATCTTGGTTTGCTCCGACCACGTCATGTAATGCGGCCGAAACAGACACTTGAGTCTAACCGGAAACTCCGCTGCGGCGCATGGATTTGCCGAGCAGAGCTTCTTCTTTACGGCAACGCTAAAGATCCTTCGCAGAACTCGAAACTCCTGGTGTGCCGTCGTCGGCTTTAGGATTCCAAGTTCCACCACGCCTGCTTTGCGGCGGACGCGGCGCCTTTAAGCGATCCGATGGCGCAAGTACTCCTCGATCAGTGATGCATCGATATCGACCAGCTTCAGTGCTCCGAACATCGGAACGAGATTCTTCAACGCTGTTTGGTTGGCCCGGTGCGTGCCCGCGGCCCGAATCGGCGGCCTGGAGTAGTTCTCCAGGAAAAACTCCGCCCATTCATCGAACGTTATCTGCTTGCCCTTGCGAACTGCGTCAAGGCTGCTATTGTCCCTGGCGGCCAGGCGCTCGCGCATCTGCCTCTGCGCCTCGTCCCATTCTGTCGTGTGCGTTGATTCCAGGCGGCGGCGACCGGTCTTGTCCCGGTAGCGCATCCACCATATTTCGCTGTCGTTTCGTTTGTAGACGACACCGTCATGCCTGTTAGGCCTTGCCATTCTCCATCTCCTGTTTAAACTGCGCGCGGAATGGGACGAGATCCGACTTCAAAAACCGGATGTTGCGTCCCATCACGCGGAGATGGGGAATCTGCTTTCGCTCAACCCAAAGATACACTGTTTGTGGGCTGACGCCGAGGAAGACTGCGGGGAACGGCGAAGGGTTCGCTCACTTGGACGATGACCAGACTGAGTTCTACAAGTGCTTAGCCAGCATAGGCGCGTTTACCCCGGTGCTGGTCAAAATCTCGCCGATTCGCCTTCAAGATCACCAGCCATGGTCAGCCCGGCTGCCTTCCTGTGGCGTCGCAAAGTGCTAGTCTCGGCGCCCTCGAATTGGGCTTGCCGTAAGAGCTGCACGGACAGGGGTTCATCGCAGCAACCAGCATGGAATTCGAAAGGAGGTCGATGACCCTGAGGGCTCGCGCATTTTGCGAAGTCCCTACCGGGCAGACTTCAAGACATCGCCTCGCCGTCGGGCATAGGACAAGCAGCCCTGACAGACGTCCACTAGTGTCATCGTTCGCAGCGCTGAAGATGCCGGCGCGAACAAATACGCGAACATCGAGGGGCCCAAAACAGTACAAATGATCCTACACCATCCACCACGTAAGTCGCACACCGTCAGTTACATCCGCTGACCCCAAACCAGTTGGGCCGCATCGACAGGCGGCCTTGAAAAGCTGGCCTCGGAATGTCAGCCAAGTCGCACCTATCCGCACAGAAGGACTGCATGGGAGAATGAACGAGATGGGCATTACCATGCGAGTGGGGACAAGAAGCGCGTTTGGCCCGCTGGGCGAAGCCGCGTTGCCGGCGGGAACGGCGAATCCGGAAGACCCGTTTTGGAAGTCATGACAGTGTCGGCAACCTTTGAGCCTCGTCTCGACATCCTGCCCGCATGCCAACGGCGGCTGTGGCCGGAACTGGATGCCGTGCCGTCAGCCTTCGTGCTCTACGGTGGCACTGGCTTGGCACTCCAACTCGGCCACCGGGTTTCGGAAGACTTTGATTTCTTCTCGTCCTCTGGTTTTGACCCGGCAAGATTGCGATTGCGGCTCCCGTTCTTCAAGGATTTGGACCCCGCCGACCAGGACGCCTGGGTGCACTATAAGCGCGACAACCTGGAGGCCTTCGTAAACCGCGACGGAGTGGTTAAGGTTGCCTTCTTTGGCGGACTCGATACTCTAAAGCGGATTGAGGATCCGAGGCGGGCGGCTGGATCTCGCGTTTGGGTGGCATCGTTGATAGACCTGGCAGGCATGAAGATGCGGGTGATTCAGGTTCGGGGGAGTTGGAAGGACTACGTGGACATTCACACGCTGGTGTCTCATGGGGTGGACGTGCCCACCGGATTGGCAGCGGCCCAAGCGATCGACCCGAGCTTCGATCCGATCACGAGTATTCGCGCTTTGCAGTTTTATGGCGATGGAACACTGAATCGGGTCCCGGTCGCTATGCAGCGGGATCTGACCCGGTGGGCACAGGCCGTTGACCTGGGCGAGTTGCCTGCATTGCATCCGCATCGCGGTTTGAATCCAGGAGGGCTGGAGCGATGAGCCTCACAACCCCCTATCCATCCGACTTGCTGCAGGTGGCGCGGAAGGTGGTTTGGTATGAGGAGCCGGAGGAAACCCTGACCGATCTGATCACGTTTCTGACGCACTTGATGGTTTACGGATCCTCGGCGGATGTTTCAGTGGCCGAGCGCTACGTGCCACAAGAAGAATTCCGAAGAGTACTTGAGCAGGCTCCGGCTGGAGTGTTTTCGCGGGATGTGTGGAAGAAGTGGCATGAACGGTTTGGGATGTCAGTACCACCTTTGCCTCGCCGCCGGTTTCCAGATGGTTCGTTAGGTCCAGAGGCGGGGCGTTTCTTTGGGCGATAGTTGTACGATTTGGTGGGACTCCGAAAATCGGATGATCGTGCCGACCGCCTGAACGAACCGGGTGCCACACTGACGCCGACAGCTTGTCACGCAACGACCGTATCAGAACCGTATCAAAACCTCGAAATCTGAGCCCGTTGGGGTTGTCGGCTGAGCGAAAGCAGACTCCCCAGATTGTTGAAAAACCAAGGAACAGGATAGGACTGAAGGAAGCTTTGGAGGCGGTTTGTGTGCCTCCTAAGCGACAGGTCGGCGGTTCGAATCCGCCCGTCCCTACCACGCAACCGACACCGCGCTGGACGACTCACTCCCCGAAAGCCTCGCAGGATTTCGCTGGCATCGGGAAGCTGGCTGAGGAGTCTCCGCCGCGTCGCTATTTCTTCGTGTTTGCCACCAGCTTTCCCAAATCCAACAAATGCAGTGGTTTAAAGGCCTTCTCCGACCACCGGCAGGAGTCCGGGAATTCGACTCCGACGAAGAAGCCGATTTCCCGGTAAACGCAGTAGCGCACAAAGCCGGCGAAGCTCTGTTTAGGACAGTCCCAGTGAACTTCGGTGCCCAGAGGAACGGCATTTTCCAGTTGCAAGCAGGCGCCGGAGGGCGAGATGTCCTCAAGCAACGCCAGGGCCCGCTGGGTTCTTTTCTTTTGGTCCTCCCACCGCATCTCCACCATATCCGCACACATCATCCGAACTTCCCTACGGTGATCCTGCATACAGGTTTCTTATCGGCCGTCGAGGCAGATCACTTTAGAAGCGGAGCCACCCGCCTGGAGGCCACCCTCTCCGCCCGGCGCTACCGGTGCTTCAGCGAAAGGCGGGCCCGGCGGGCCAGTTGACCCGGCGATACACTGAAGTCTATGCATCCATTTCCGCCGCTCGAGGCGCCGAAACGCCTGCTATTCGGGCCGGGGCCCAGTCCGGTGGCGCCGCGCGTGTACCAGGCCATGCAGCAGAATGTGGTCGGGCACCTGGACCCGTTCTTCTTTCAAGTGGCCGACGAAATCCGCGAGCTGCTGGGCTACGTTTTCTCGACCGCCAACCAACGCAACCTGGCGGTTTCCGGAACCGGCAGTTCCGGGATGGAAGCGGCGGTGGCCAATTTCACCGAACCGGGGACCAGGTTCGCGTTGCTGACCAACGGGTTCTTCGCCGACCGCATCGGCGAAATGGCGCGGCGCCACGGCGCGGAGGTGGCGCGGCTGGCCAAGAGCTGGGGCGAGCCTTTCGACGCCCAGGAGGCGCGCGAGTTTATCCGCCGTGAACGCCCGCAGGTGGTGGCGCTCGTGCAGGCGGAGACCTCTACCGGCATGTACAATCAGGCCAAGCCGGTGTGCGAAGCCGCGCACGAGGTGGGCGCGCTGGTGATTGCCGACTGCGTGACCAGCCTGGGCGGCATGCCCGTGCTGGTGGATGAGAATGGCATCGACATCGCTTACAGTTGCACGCAGAAAGGTCTTGGCTGCCCGCCCGGACTGGCGCCGATGACGATTTCGCCGCGGGCACTCGAGCGACTGCGCCAACGCCGGACGCCGGTTCAATCCTGGTATCTGGACCTGGAACTGCTCGACACGTATTACAGCGGGCGCAAGTATCATCACACCGCTTCGGCCACTATGTTCTACGCTCTCCGCGAAGGGCTGGCGATGGTGGCCGAAGAGGGGAGGGAAAACCGCTGGGAGCGGCACCAGCGGAACCACCTGGCGTTTGTGGCGGGCCTCCAGGCGATGGGGCTCGCCATGCACGTTCCAGAAGGCCATCGACTATGGACGCTGAACACGCCGCGCGTGCCACAGGGCGTTGACGACTCCAAAGTGCGCCAGTTCCTGCTGGAGCGCCGCGGCATCGAAATCGCCGGCGGCTTCGGCCCGCTGGCGGGCAGGATATTCCGGATCGGGCTGATGGGTTACGGATCGACCGCCGGCAATGTGCTCATGCTGGTGGAAGCGTTGGAGGAAGCGCTGGTCGAGCAGGGCTACCAGCCGCCGGCGAGCGGCCGGACCGCGGCCGAAACCGTGCTCAACGCCGCGCGGTGAGGGTTGCGCCGCCGCCATTCTGTTCCAACGTGATGCTTCCCGCTTTGCGAATGCTCGAGCCGGAACTGCTGAGCGGATGTGCCGCAGTCTTTCGAGATGGCCGCCTCCGAGTCCGCAAGCTGCCGTTTTCGGTCTAGGGCCTACTAGCCTCGCATGATGCTGCCGTGTTGGCGGACCGAACTCACTCGCACGGGCCTCTGACGGCAAAATGCATGCTGGGGAATTGCGCGCAGGCATTCCTCGTCCCTCACTTCCCGCCTTTCGCCGGCTTGGGCGCGGTGTCGCCGGGCGGGGCGTCAACCGTCGCCGAAGTGCCGCCGAGGCGCCGGTGCAGCACGGGGCCGTCTCCTTTCCCCCTGGGTATTTCAAGATCTTCCAGCCGCCTCAGGCGGGCGCGGATGTTATCGAATTCGGAGGTGTTTACCACGTACTCGGGCCGCGGCTCCAGCCGGCGTTGAATCAGTTTCTGCGCGGCCTTGATGCGGCCGGCGGTCATGGGATGCGTCGAAAACACGCGGGCCACCAGGCCGGGCTTGTTTTTTTCCAGCGTCTCGATGCGCTCGAAGAAGTCGACGAATGCCAGCGGATCGTAACCCGACCGGTAGAGATATGCCAGGCCGAGCGCATCCGCCTGCTTCTCCATGCCGCGCGTAAATTGGAAGAATCCCATCGGCACGGCAAGCCCCGCCAATTGGCGAACGGCGTAGCCCAGCCAGCCCCCGATAAACACCAGGGGCATGCTGAGATAATTGACCACCTCCTGGCGCGTGGCCTGCTTGGTGCCATGCCGGGCGGCCACGTGAGCGATCTCGTGCGCCAGCACGCCGGCGAGTTCGGCCTCGCTCTCCGTCCGCAGGATCAGGCCGGTGTTGACGAACAGAAAACCTCCCGGCAGCGCGAAGGCGTTGACCTCGTTCGAATCGATCACTCTCACCGTGAAGGGAACCCGTGCGTCCGAATTGCGGACCAGGTTTTGCGACAGGCGGTTCACGTATTCCGCCACCGTCGGGTCGTCGAGCATCCGCGTCTGCCGCTCGACCTCGACCGCCATCTGCCGGCCCAATTCGATTTCCCGCGGCAGAGAGTAGATATTGACGCCCTTGCCCGGATTGCCATCGTCGCCGTTGGTGGGGGCTTGGTGGTCCTTCGCCGCCGCGGCGCAAGCCAGCACTATTCCGGCCGCGAAGATTACCCACGCGCGTTTCACGGGACAACTCTCTCGCTTCCCAGGTTACACCCCTCCGGCGCCGATTGCCCGGAGCAGGAGCAGGAGTCCGTAATCCGTCCGTAGGCCGGCGGCGAAGAAGAACTCAAGCACCCTGGCGGGGGAAATCGAGGTGGCTCATGGTGCGAGCCGCTGCCATCAGCGATAACAGGCCGATGGATAGCCGACT
>JBEKKO010000172.1:0-7982 GCA_050010695.1 Bryobacteraceae bacterium | reverse complement strand
GGTCCCCCCAATGGCCAGCATAGGGAGCGGAGCCGGCCGTGGGAATACTCGATTGCGAGTATATTCACGGAAATCGGACTGTATGGGCGAAATTCACTCACACTCCATTCCGCTGGAAAGTCTTGAAAGTGTGCAGAATCTGGTGCAGACTGTTTCAGACAGTTGCAATCTGTTGCAATCTGTTACAAAGCACAGGATGTAGATTTAGTGTCCCAACACGCCATGAGGCTTTCCGGCCGCCGGACAGAGAGCGTTTTCCGGCGCTATGACATCGTGGTGGAATCGGATCTGAAGTCAGCAGCCGAGAAATTGACCACGTACCAACGGCAGCAGACCCCAAAACTGCGGCGGGTGAAGTGAGAACCGCTACAGTTTCCACTACGGTGCCCGATGGAAGAAAACAGGGAAGCCTTTTGATGTGTATGGGGTGGGTGGAGGGGTTCGAACCCTCGGCCACTGGAACCACAATCCAGCGCTCTACCAGCTGAGCTACACCCACCATAGAGGGGACATCCTCATCGTATCAAGGTGGGTGCGGAGCCCGCAATTTCCCGCGCCGAACGCCGAACGTGGGGAAGGCGCTTTCGCCTGCCAACTGCTTGTCCCCCGACTCCCTTACGCTCGCGGCTCCCGGAACCAGCGCGGCCACGGAGCCGCGAGCGTCAACAAACGGCACCTGCGCCCTTGCGCTTACCGCCAGCGGCCCCAACCGCGGCCGCCGAGAATGACCGCGCCGAAGCCCCATTGCGGTCCCCAATACGGGTACGAATAATATGGGTACGGATTGCCGTAGTAATACGGATACCCGTAGCCCGGGCCACCGTAATATGCCGAAGGAGCCAAGCGCCGCGGGCCGGCTGACATCTGCATCGCCGGGCGGGCGTAGTCGTCGGGTCCGACGTAGCGAAACGCCTGCGGCGCGCGCGCGGTCGAAATCGTGAACGGCGCCGTCAACTGGAAGGTCAGCGCGGTCTCCGGATAGATCACCGTGGGATGGTTGTGCGTGAGCAGCACGCCAATGATGCCGGCAGCCGCTCCAGCGCCCCCTCCGATGGCCGCGCCGGTGCCCCAATCCGCCGCCGCGCCCACCGCCGCGCCGGCAACCGTCGTCCCCGCCACCGTTCCGGCTTGCACGCCAGCCGGCGTGGTGCCGCCCTGGCGCGCCACCAACTGCGTCTGCGCCGTCACCTGCGTGCCATCGGCCAGCGTGAAGCTGTTCAGTTCCAGCTTGAGCCGCGACGGCTTATTGGAGTGCTGCTTCTGCGCCTCCGCGACACTGCCGTAAACCGTCTGGCCGCGATGCGCCACCACTATGCCGTCCACCACCAGCGGCTGCGTCAGCGTCGCCGTGAATGGGTCGCCGGCCTGGTTGTGATCGGTCGAGAGCGCCTGGTTGATGCGCACCGAAATGTAGGTACCCGGCTTGACCGTCAACTCCGCCGGCAGGCCGTACGCCGGGCGGCTGACGCGCGGAGCCGCCGGCGCTGCCTGTGACGGCGGAGCCGGCGCCGGAGTGGTAGCCGGAGCAGCCGCCGGTTGCCCCTCCTGATTGGGCTGCGCCACCGGCTCCGGGTTCTGCTGGTCTGACGCCGCGGGCAGCGTCTGGTCCTGTGCCTGTTCCTGTTGATCGGCTGGCGCTGGCGGCGCATCGCCGATGTGGCGCCACCCGGGGGTTTGCGCCAACGCGAGGCTGGATGCGGTCATTAAGACTATCGCAATTTGCGAGATGCGTTCCATACTTGATCCCTCATCACTTTCGACGCAACTACCCACTGCATCTGTTTCACCAAATGCAAACGATTGGATCAAAAAGGGTTGAGGCCGGCGCCGTCTGGCCCTATTGCACCGCCGCTGGTGGATTTCAGCCACCCATCGACATATTCGCCCGCGCCCGGTCGCCAGCCGCCGGCCGGACTCAAAAGTTCCCGCATGAAGTGTGGCAGAATGGAGTTTCCGGATTCACCCATGAGCAAGCTGCATGGGGCTGGGCCGTCTGGTTGGCCCGTCACTTGCGAAATCTCCGCAAAGGCAGCTAAAATCAACGCGTTCGCATATCCCAGGAGGAGTGCATGGCATTAGTAGAGCAGAAGGTGAAGCAGATCATCGTCGAGCAGTTGGGCGTCGACGAAAGTCAGGTCGACAGCAGCGCGTCGTTCGTTGACGATTTGGGCGCGGATTCGCTCGATATCGTCGAACTCGTGATGGCCTTCGAGGAGGCCTTCGAGCTGGAGATCCCCGACGAGGATGCCGAAAAGATCCAGACCGTCAAGGACGCCGTTGACTATATCGAAAACAAGACTGCCAAGAAGTAACCGCTTTTCTCAGGGAGACCATACTTGACGAGAAGAGTGGTAGTGACCGGCGTGGGATTGGTGACGCCGCTAGCCATTGGAACCGAGGACTCCTGGGCCGCCATTCGCGCCGGCAAGAGCGGCATTGGTCCCATCACGCAGTTCGATGCTGCGGCCTTTTCCTGCCGCATCGCCGGAGAAGTCAAAGGATTCGATCCGGCGCGGTACATCGAGAAAAAAGAAATCAAGAAGATGGGGCGCTTCATCCAGTTCGCCATCGCGGCCTCGGATTGCGCGCTGGCCAACTCCGGCCTGAAGGTAACGCCGGAGACCGAAGAAATGGTGGGCGTCTACATCGGCAGCGGCATCGGCGGATTCGAAGTCATCGAGCGTGAGCACCTGGTCCTTTTGGAACACGGCCCGCGCCGCATTTCCCCTTTTTTCATTCCCGCCACGATCGTGAACCTGGCCTCCGGCCATGTCTCGATTCGCTCCGGCGCCAAGGGACCCAACTCCGCCACCGCCACCGCCTGCACCACCAGCGCCCATTCGATTGGCGATTCGTTCCGCATGATCCAGCGCGGCGACGCCGATGCCATGATCTGCGGCGGCACCGAGGGCGCAGTCACCCCGATGAGCATCGGGGGGTTCGCCGCCATGCGCGCGCTTTCCACCCGTAATGACGAACCCGAACGCGCGTCCCGCCCTTGGGACCGCGACCGCGATGGCTTCGTGGTGGGCGAAGGCGCCGGCATCCTGATCCTCGAGGAACTCGAGTTCGCCCGCCGCCGGAGCGCGCACATTCTGGCGGAGCTCGTCGGCTATGGCATGAGCGCGGACGCGTTTCATCTCACTGCGCCCGCGCCCGATGGTGAAGGAGCTTACCGCGTGATGCGCAATGCCATGCGCGACGCCGCCATCGCCCCCGACCAGGTGGATTATATCAACGCCCATGGCACTTCCACCGAGGCCGGCGACCGCGCCGAGACCAAGGCCATCAAGCGAGCCTTCGGCGACCACGCTTACAAAGTGGCCGTCAGCTCCACCAAGTCCATGACCGGCCACCTGCTGGGCGGCTCCGGCGGCATCGAGGCCGGCATCAGCGTGATGGCGCTGCGCGACCAGGTGGCGCCGCCGACCATCAACTACGAGACTCCCGATGCCGATTGCGATCTGGATTACGTCCCCAACCACGCCCGGCCCATGAAAATCGATTACGTGCTTTCCAACAGCTTCGGTTTCGGCGGCACCAACGGCTGCCTCATCTTCAAGCGCTATTCTGAATAGGTAGGACAGGCGATCGGTTCTTGTCGCCCGTCTTTCGCTCGGGCTACGACAGGCCACAAAAAGCGATGGCCTGTCCTACCGGTACCGCTCATATGAAAATCGTCGTCGCCATCAAACAGGTTCCCACGCGCGATTCGCAATTGCGCATCGACGCCTCGGGCCAGTGGATCGAGGAAGCCGGCCTGGCTTACGAAATCAACGAGCCCGACGCCTACGCCCTCGAGGCCGGGCTGCGGCTCAAGGAAAAGCACGGCGGAGAAGTGGTCGCCCTGTGCGCCGGCCCGGAACGCGTCGGGCAAATCATCCGCGAAGCGCTGGCCAAGGGCGCCGACCGCGCCATCCACATCGACGAGGACTCGACCGCGCTCGATCCGCTCGCCCGCGCCCGCCTGCTGGCCGCCGCGATCAAAACCGAATCGCCCGACCTGGTCCTCACCGGCCTGCAATCGGAAGACCTCGGGCATGGCCAGACCGGCGTCATTCTGGCCGAACTGCTCGGCCTCCCGCACGCCACCATCATCATGGAAGTGGAGGCGGGCGACGGCGTCATCCGCGTCAAGCGCGAGCTCGAAGGCGGCTGGTTCCAGCATATCGAGATGCCTCTACCCGCGCTGCTCGCGGTCCAATCCGGCATCGGCAAGCTGCGCTACGCCACCCTGATGGGCATCAAGAAGGCCAAGTCGAAGGAAGTCCGCCGCGTCACCGCCGCCGGCCTGGGGCTAGCGCCGGCCGCGCCCAGCATCGTCGTCCAACGCATGTACCTGCCCGAGCGCAACAAGCGCACCCAATTGTTCGAGGGCGATCCCAAACAGGCCGCCGCACAACTGGTAGACAAGCTGAGATTCGAGGCGAGGGTGATATGAGCGTTCTGGCGGTCCTCGAACAACGCGCCGGCCAGTGGCATCGCATGTCCTTCGAGACCCTGGCCGCCGCGCAGCAAATCGCGCGGGAACTCGGCGCCACCGTCTCGGCCGCCGTGTTGGGGCACAACATCGGCGCGCTGGCCAACGAGCTGGCGGCCACCGACCTTGCGACCGTGTATGCGTTCGAGCACGAGCTGCTGAAGGACTATACGCCGGATGCCTACACGCTCGCGCTGGCGCAGCACATCGATCTGTTCAAACCGGAGCTCGTGCTGTTCCCGCATACGTACCAGGTTCGCGACTTTCTTCCCAAGCTGGCCACCAGGCTCGGCCGCGTGGCGGTGAGCGACGTGGTGGCCCATCGAGTCGAAGCCGGCGCGCTGACGCTGGTCCGGCAGCTTTTCCAAGGCAAGGTGAATGCGGATGTGAACTTCTCCGGCGATGGACCGCACCTGGCATCCTTGCAGGCTGGCGCATACCGCGCCGACCGGGTCGTCAAGGGCACAGCTCCGATCAAGCTGGTGCCGCCGCACATCCAGCCCGGCGATATTCGCACCCGGCCCCTCGATCCTTTCCGCGAATCGCAGCGCACGGTGGACCTGGGTGCGGCGGAGCTGATTGTCTCGGTCGGCCGCGGCATCAAGGAAGCCGCCAACATTCCGCTGATCGAAAAGCTGGCGCGGGCCTTGGGTGCCGAGCTGGCCGCCTCGCGGCCCATCTGCGACGCGGGCTGGCTTCCCATGGAGCGCCAGGTGGGCAGCTCCGGCCAGACCGTCGCTCCGAAAATGTACATGGCCATCGGCATCTCCGGGGCCATCCAGCACCTGATGGGGATGAAAGGCGCGCGCACCGTGGTCGCCATCAACAAAGACGCCGACGCCCCGATTTTCGAAGCCGCCGACTATGGCATCGTAGGCGACCTGTTCCAGGTGGTCCCCGCCCTCATCGAAGCCCTCCAAGAAACGACCTAGGGACCGGGTGCGATACTACGGGTAGGTTCATGCGGGGCGGAGCGATTCTGGCGGGGGCGGCGGGTGTGGGGATTCTGGCCTGCGCCGTGTTCGCGCAGCGGCCGTTTCGCGAATATCCCGCCTGGGAGTACAACAACTTTCCCATCCCCAAGGATTACATGGTGCCGGGTGAATGGACCTTCGCCCGCCTGATGTACCCCACCTGGCACGGCTACATCGACTGGCAATCGGAATTCAAGCGCGGCTTCGACTGGCATCAGGGCAACACCAACTGGACCATCGACTATCCGCGCTCGGACCGCCATCTGGCGCTGGCCATCCGCCGCCTCACCCGCATCGACGCCAAATCGGTGGAGCAACCGATCAACCTCGAGGAAGACGACGACGTTTTCAATTACCCCTGGCTCTACTCGGTCGAAGTGGGCCACTGGGAACTCACCGATCGGCAGGTCGCCAAGTTCCGCGAGTTTCTGGCGCGCGGCGGCTTTTTCATGTGCGACGATTTCCACGGGACGGTGGAATGGAACGTGTTCGTCCACAGCATGAAAAAGGTGCTGCCCGGCCGCCCCATCGTCGACATCCCCGACGACGATCCCATCTTTCACACCGTCTTCGACCTGGAGCATCGCTACCAGGTCGCCGGAATGCAGTACACGCAAACCCACAGCGTTTGCGAAAAGTGCCCCACCAACCCGCGCTGGGGAACCGGCGGCGACACGCCCCGCTGGCGCGGCATCTACGACGACAAAGGGCGCCTTTTCGTGGTCATCTGTCACAACATGGACTTGGGCGACTCCTGGGAAAACGCCGACGAGCCCACTTACCCCGCCCGGTTCTCCGCGCT
The DNA here is from genome assembly GCA_050010695.1 of Bryobacteraceae bacterium. Lineage (GTDB taxonomy): Bacteria > Acidobacteriota > Terriglobia > Bryobacterales > Bryobacteraceae > Bog-375. The sequence goes on along the minus strand of JBEKKO010000172.1, from coordinate 1,726 downwards.
CGGCATCCGCATCGGCGTGAATTACCTGACCTACGCGTTCACCCATTAGGCCGTGTGGGGCGGACGCCCTCGTCCGCGTGCTTTCCTTCGTTCGAATGAATCGCGTGCGGTCCGGCTCGGAGCTTTGAGCACCCGCACCCATCAGGTTATCTCCAAATGCGGCAAGGTGGGGGCATGCTTCAGCTTGCCAACGCCCGCTTGCGGGCGACTGGAGTCTCTACATTTTCATAAGAGGTCCGGTAGCGCCGGCGGTCTTTGCCTCCGGTGGTTGGCGCTAAAGCGCAGAACCTTCCCTACCGCAGCTTGCGCGTCCACGCGGCCAGCGCCGCCAGCAGATTCTGGATCGATTTCCCGGTGCGCTCGTCCGTCAGGTTCCCCGCCGCGTCGAACTTCTGCGCCGCGCCGCTAATCATGACTTCCGGCTTGTTCAACGCCTGCATATCGAGGAACACGAAACACTGCCGCAAATGATATTGCGCCCGCGCCGACCCAAACGGGCCCGGTGAAGCGCCCATCACCGCCACCGGCTTCGCCTGCCAGCAACTGTCGCCATACGGCCGTGAGCCCCAGTCAATCGCGTTCTTCAGCACGCCGGGAATCGAGTAGTTAAACTCGGGCGTGACGAACAGAACTGCGTCCGCCGCGCGCACCCGCGCTTTCAATTCGGCGACACGCACTGGCAGCGACGCCTCGTCATCCTGGTTATAAAGGGGAATGCCGTCGAGATCGAAAATCTCCACCCGCACTCCCTCCGGCGCCAGCGCCTGTGCCGCGCGCAGCGCTGCGCGGTTCAACGAGCCCTTGCGCAGGCTCCCCGCAATTCCCAAAACCGTCACTGTCGATTCCATCAGTCGGTAAGATGCGCGCTATCATCGAAAAGATGCGGGCGCGGGCATTTTGGAAGGCGGTGACTGTGGACCGCAGCGACTTTTTGGACTCGCTGATCGCACTGCTGGCCGAGGGCGGCATCCGCTACTGCGTGATTGGCGGCCAGGCCGTCAACGCGTATGTCGAGCCGCTGGTAAGCCTTGACCTGGACCTGGTGGTCGCGGTGGATCAAATGGCCGGGGCTGAAGCCATGCTGCGCGAGCGCTTCAAGGTTGAGCGCTTCCCGCACAGCCTGAATGTCGAATCCGCCGGCTCCGATCTCCGCGTGCAGATCCGGACCGATCCGCGGTACTTTGCGTTTGTCGACCGCGCCGATTCTCGTGAAGTGCTCGGCGTGACTCTCCCGGTTGCCGCGTTGGAGGATGTTTTGCAGGGCAAGATTTGGGCGGCTTCCGATCCTCGACGGCGCCCCAGCAAGCGGCGCAAAGATCTGCTGGACATCGAGCGCATTCTGGAAAGTCAGCCGAGCCTGCGCGCTCTGGTCCCGGCCACCATCCTCGACCGGCTAGCCTGAGCCCCGCCGTGCCGCGGGCGCGCGATGCAGGCGCCACGCCAAGCGGCTCAGCCCTCAAGATATTGGACGGACCATCCGCGCATCATTCGCTCCGCCACCGAAGACAAGCGAAGCGCTTCAGCCCGCAAGGGCGGGAGAATTTAGCCCATTGGCGTGAGCCATGGGAAAACCGTCAACCAAAGAAGCCCCGGAACGGGGCGAAATGGAGTGAACCCCAAAAGTGAGACAGCGAGTTAAGGGAACAAATACATTGAATGGAGTGAGGAATGGATTTGTCCCGAGCTGCTTACAGTCGCGATCTGAAGATCGCCGCCATGCGCGCCT
>JBEKKO010000171.1:0-8317 GCA_050010695.1 Bryobacteraceae bacterium | reverse complement strand
TATCGTCATCTCCCGGATCTCCAGCGTTTCCGTCTTGATCTCCGCCAGATACCGGGCTACCAACAATATTATCATCAGCTTGACAAATTCCGATACTTGCAAATGTAAACCACCGCCCAGCGAAATCCACCGGCGGGAGCTATAAGCCGTCTGTCCCACCGCGTAAGTCACCACCAGGGCCACCACCGAAACGATGTAGTAGCTCGGGACGTAATGCAGCAGCGTATGATAATCCACCGCCAGCACGAGCCACATCAGCACCAGGCCGCCGACGATATAGAGGATCTGGCGCCACCAGGCGCTGTGGTACAACGGGGAATCGAGCGTGGCACTGTAAATCTGCAGAACACCGACGCCGCACAGCGCCAGCGTAATCAGCAGCAGGGTCCAATCCAGGTCGCGCGCGGAGAGATAACGGGTCATAATCAGTTGTGAGGTTGAGCGGCGGAGGAATCCGCGCCGGGTATCCCGAGATGCGTCAGCTCCGAGAGCCGCCCGGTAACCGAAACCTGCTGCTGGCGCAGCGCCTCCAGCCTGGCCTTCTTGTCGAAATAGGCTTTCATGACATCGCGCGCGATGGGCGCCGCCAGATAGCCTTCCCGGCCGTGATCGAACAGGGCGACCACCACGATTTCCGGCGCCGAGCGCGGCGCGAATCCCACGAACCAGGCGTTGTCCGTCATGTCCACACCGCCCTTCTGCTTGGCGAATTCGGCCGACGCCACCTGCGCCGTGCCGGTCTTGCCGCAGACCTCGATGCCTTTCAACGTGGCGAATCCGGTAGCGGTCCCACCTTCGTTCACCACGCCATACATGCCGTCGACGACATCCTTCACGTGATCCGGATCGAGCGCCCACTGATCGGGCCTTTCGGTCGCGTCCAATTCCCGGACCAGGTGGGGATGGTGCCAGACGCCGCCCATGGCGATGCCGCCGATCGCGCGAGCCAACTGCACTGGAGTCACTGTGAGCGCGCCCTGTCCGATGGCCACTGAGATGGTCTCGCCGGCCCACCACTTTTCCCGGTAATTGCGCAGTTTCCATTCGGGCGATGGCACGATGCCGGAGGCTTCGTTGGGCAGATCGATTCCCGTCGGGTGGCCGAAGCCCACCAGGTCGGCGTAGTAGGCGATGTGATTTATGCCCATCTTATCGCCCAGGGTGTAAAAGAAGACATCGCAGGAGTTCACGATCGCATTGTGCAGCGAGATCGTGCCGTGACCTCCTCTTTTCCAGCTCCAGCACTTGTGGTAGCCACCGTAGAAGGACGCACCGCCAGCGCAATGCACGGACCAATTCATATCGACGGTGCCGGTCTCCAGGCCGGCCAGCGCCATGATCGGCTTGAAGGTCGAACCCGGCGCCAGTTGGCTCTGAATCGCGCGGTTCATCATCGGGTGGTCGGGGTTGTCGGTGATGGTCTTCCAGTCGGCGGCCCGGATGTGGTCGGCGAACTTGTTGAGGTCGAACGCCGGCCGGCTGACCATGGCCAGCACCTCGCCCGTGCGCGGATCGAGCGCCACCACGGCGCCGTTGCGTCCATCCATCGCCAACTCGGCCACCGCCTGCAAATCCAAGTCGATGGTGAGCGCCAGATCCTTGCCCGGCGTGGCGGGCTTGGTCTTCAGCACCTGGTGCACTTGCCCGCGGTTGTCCACCACCACCTGGCGCTGGCCATCCACGCCCGCCAGCATGTCGTTGTACTGCCGCTCAATGCCGAACTTGCCGATGGCCGTGCCGGGATCGTACTTGGCGAACTCCGGCATGTCCAATTCCTGCTCGCTGATTTCACCGGTGTAGCCGATCACGTGCGCCATCATGCCGTTCTGCGGGTAGGCCCGCTTGTAATCCTGCGTCAGCAGCAGCTCGGGGAAGAAGTCGCGGTGCGAGTCGACGAAAGACAGGTCGGCCGATGTGACCACCTCCTTGAGCACGATCGGATCGTACTTGGGACGAGTGCGGTAGCGGCGCACTTTAGCTTGCAGATCGGCCAGGTCCAGGTCCAGGCCGAGCGCGATGGGCGCCAGGTGTGCTTCGTTCAACGATTCGCGCGTCAGCAGCAGGCGGAAGGAACTGTGGTTGTCGACGATCACGCGGCCGTCGCGGTCGAGGATGCGGCCGCGCGGCGCCGCCATCGGCTGCGATTTTACGCTGTTGGCGAGGGCGCGCTCGTCATAAAACTGCGGATTCTGAACCTGGAGCCGCCAGAAGCCCGAGATCAGAAACACGAACGCCACGACGGTGGCGTATTGGAAAATGGCGATCTTGCCCGCTACTTGCCGGTTGTCGTCGCGCAGGGGTGGCTTGTGGATGACCTGGGACTCGAGATTGGGATCGATCGGCGGCAGGGTCACAGCACTCAGGCGCAAGCCAGCTCTTCTCTCAGTGTAGCCCAACCCGCTCGGGGACAGACTTCTCTGTCCCAAGGCGCCGCTCTTGCGCCGTGTGGACAGAGCGGTCTGTCCCCGGCCCTTCCCAGCGGAATCATTTTGGGCAGATTCCGCCAAAACGGCCGCCCACTGAAGTGTAGTAGCATACGGGTTCATCGCACGCCCGAGGGCTGATTCCATGGCAAGCGCCGCGTCGGCGAAACAACTACCTTCCAACGCTTACACGCCTCTGGCCCCAGGCGAGGCCTACCAGCCGCTCGTTCCCGCGTCTGCGAGAATCCCGGAACTCACGCCCCGCTCGATTGGCTGGGGCGTTTTTCTTTGTGTGGTATTCACGGTGGCTTCCGCCTACTCCGGGCTGAAGGTGGGCCAAGTGATGGAAGCCGCCATCCCCATCTCCATCCTCGCCATCGGCCTGGCGCGCGTCTACCGGCGGCGATCCACGGTGCTCGAAAACGTGATCGTCACCGGCATCGGCGGCGTCGCCGGCGGGGTCGTGGCCGGCGCCGTGTTCACGCTCCCGGCGCTTTACATTCTCAATCTCGCTCCGCACCCGATGCAAACCATTTGCATCTGCGTGGCTGGCGGCTGCCTGGGCATCCTGTTCCTGATCCCGCTCCGCCGCTACTTCGTGCGCGACATGCACGGCATGTTCCCGTACCCGGAAGCCACCGCCATCACCGAGGTGCTGGTCACCGGCGAAAGGGGCGGATCGCAGGCCAGGCTGCTGCTCCAGGCCACCGCTATTTCCGGCGTCTACGATTTTCTGGTGACCACTTTCCACGTGTGGAAGGAATATCTGGACTTTCAATTCGTGCCCGCGATTCGCGTGCTCGCGGAGCGCGCCAAAGTCGCCGTCAGCTTCGACGCCATCGGATTCATTCTCGGACTCGGGTATGTGATGGGCCTGCGCAGCTCGATGATCCTGTGCGCCGGCGGCGTGCTCTCCAACCTGGTGCTGGTGCCGCTGGTCTGGATGATCGGCCGCGAGCACACAACCGCCGTCTATCCGGCCACCATCCCCATCGCCCAGATGACGGCCACCCAGATCTTCCGCGGCTATGTGCGATTCGTCGGCGTGGGCGCCATCGCCACGGCGGGCATCTTCGGCATCGTCAAGTCCATGCGCATTGTGGCGGGCTCCTTCGGCGTGGCGGCGCGCATCTTCCGCGCCGGCGAAACCGAATCCGGCGAGCGCACTGACCGTGACGTGACGGTGATGACCGTCCTGCTGGGCGTGATCGTGAGCGCTGTCGCCGTCGGCGCCCTGCTCGGCACGCTGTCCTCCGCGCCCGCGGTGATCCTCATCGGCGTGGCGCTGGCGGTGGTGTTCTCCTTCTTCTTCACCAGCGTGGCCGCCAACGCCATCGCCACCACCGCGCGCAATCCGGTCTCCGGCATGACCATGCTCACCATCATCATTTCGTCGATTGTGCTGCTGCGCTTCGGTCTCTCCGGCACCACCGGCATGTTCTTCGTGATGGCGCTGGCCGGGATGGTGTGCACCGCGCTCTCGGTTTCCGGGCAGGCCATCACGGATTTCAAAGTCGGCTATTGGCTCGGCTCCACTCCGGCGGCGCAGCAGAAGGTGAAGTTTCTGGGCGTGCTGGCGGCTTCGGTGGCGGTCGGCCTCACCATCGTGCTGCTGGCCCGCGCGTTCCAGTTCGGCGAAGCGGTGCCCGGCGATCCGCGCGTGGTTCTGCCTTCGCCGCAGGCCTCCATCATGAAAGCGCTGGTCGAAGGCTTCATGAGCCGGCAGCCGGTGGCGTACCTTTTATTCGGCGCCGGCGCGGCGATCGCGGTCTCGATGGAAATGCTCGGCGTCCCGGCGCTGATCGTCGCCCTCGGCATGTACCTGCCGCTCGAGTTGAACACTCCGGCGCTGGTTGGCGGATTCCTTTCCCACCTGGTGTCGAAGCGCGACGCCACGGCCCGCGAGCGCGGCGTGGTAATCGCCAGCGGCCTGATGGCGGGCGGCGCGCTGGGTGGCGTGTTCGGCGCGGCCTGCCGCCTCATCCCCGGTTACACGGAAGCCTGGATCCACACGCCTTTTTATTCGAACGACCTGATTTCGCAGAGCGTGTCCGGCCTCCTGTTCCTGGGCCTGTGCGCCTATCTGTGGCGAAGCGCCGTCCGCCGGCAGAAGGAGAATGAAGTATGAGCGCGACTTTGGAAACACTCGTCGGCAACGCCATCCTGGGCATCGACACGCTGTGGGGCGGTGACGTCCTTTGCGCTTCCGGCACAGGCCGGTTCATTGCCGATTCCTGGTTCGGCGATGAGCCGCTGCCGCTCGCCTACACCGTCCCCGAGGCTGCCGCGGTTCGCGCCTCGGGCGGCGTTTCCGCCAAGACGCCCGACGCCGCGGCCATCGACCGCTACCTCGCCCAGGTCGATATTCCCGGCGCCATTGAGGGCTTGCGGCGCGCGGGTGCAGAGTGCGGTGGACTGCGCGGCGAATACCTGGTGGGTCTGGCATTGTGTTTCGAGACCATGTGGGATTTGGGCGTGGAGATCCTCGGCCGCGGCGCGCCGGTCCCGTATGAACGGTGCGTGGTCGCCTCGACTGGCCGGCCTCCGGAACCGTCGGATCCGGCGCAGAAGCGCGAGCGCGTGGCGGAACTGCTCGGTGCTTCGGGCGACTTACTGGCGGCGGTGGATGCCTGGCGCGGCCGCCATCGCGTCTCCATGGCATCCATCCGTCTGCTCGGCGCCGCCGCGATCGGCCACTTCGATCGACTTACCGCAACTAATGTCGTCCCTTACCTGCCGCCCGAGTTCGCCACTATCCCGCGCGCCAACATCGAGTTCCGCCGATTCGAGATGCCTGGTTTTCCGGATCGATGAATTACCTCGGCCGTGCCCGCCGCGCCGATGGCAGCCCCGAATACGAGGCCACTTATGAGATCAACGCCTCGCTCGAAACGTCGCTGCCGGAATTCCTGCAACTGGTCAGTCACGAGGTGGTTCCCGGCCACGTCACCACCTTCGCCTATCTGCAAAACCTCTACGTCCGCGGCCAGGCCGGCTTCGAAGCCACTGTCCTGACGATGAACACGCGCGCCGCCGCGCTGTTCGAAGGCATCGCCAACAACGCCATTCTGATGGCGTACGGCGTTACCGAGGTGAACCAGTTACCCGACCCGGACTTACAGATCGGCGTTTTACTGGCGCTGCTGCAGGACGATGCCAAGAATCAATCGTCGTTCCTGACCTGGGGCGAAGGGGCCGCGCAGGCCACCGTCGCCGAAACGCTACGCCGCGATTTCCTGGTCTCGCCCGAGCGCGCCGACAAACTCTCCGGCGCCTGGGGCCGTCACCCGCTGCTCGGCCGCATGTATCTCCCCGCTTACCGCTCCGGCACCATGCGCATCGCCGACTTACGCCGTCGCTATCCCGCCTCGCGCCTTCTGCCGGCGATCTATGGCGCCAATGGATTAGTCGATATCACTACGCTCGAGCGCGCGCTGTCAGCGAAGGCGGGATGAAGGTGGGATCGCTGGTGGGCGCTGATCAATACGGGAACGTCCCGTCTGTCACTTGGTTTCGTCACCTTCGATGTCGGGTTGCCGAATCCATCATAGCTGTACGAGTCGCCCCACTGCACGCCGCCCGTGCCGGTGGTTGCCGCCGCAATCAGCCGGTTCAGCGAATCGTAGGTGTAGCTGACGTTCTCGCCCGTAACCGCATCCGCAGACGACACAATCCGCCCGTTGTTCTGGGTGGCGGAATAGTTGTAGGTCATGCGCGTCCGGCTCGCCCGCAGTGTGGAAAAGCTACGCAGTTCAGGCTGTCCCGCTTTTCTTGCTACCCAGGCTGTTTCGAGGCCGGCCGGTTCACTCAAACTCAATCTTCGCGGACGGCCTCGCGCTGTTCCCGCAAATGGATGTCTGGTCACGCTGACGCGTTGGCCCAATCCGCAACGGATCGGCAAAGGCAAATCGTTCAGAAGCTCGTCGGACCTACTGCGGCGCTTCAGAAGACTCTTCCAAGTGCAGGGGAGGTTCTGTTTTCCCTTGACAAGCCCTTATCATGGGTGTGCCACCCAGGCTGTTTCGAGGCCGGCCGGTTTACTCAAACTCAATCTTCGTGGACGGCCCCGCGCTGTTCCCGCAAATGGATGTCTGGTCACGCTGACGCTGATGCGTGGACCCAATTCGTAACGGATCGCAAAAGGCAAATCGTTCAGCAACTCGTCGGTCCTACTACGGCGCTTCAGGAAACTCTTCCAAGTGCAGGGGGATTTCTGTTTTCGCTTGACAAGCCCTTATCATCGATGTCCCGTTTTCTTCGTTCGTTTTCTTCGTTTTCCGTTTTCCCAGTTTCCCGCCCTGTTTCCCCATTCGGCTATTTCTCGGAAACGGCGGGAAGGTCAATCTTGACGGGTTCCGTCACGACCTCCTCGCTCGGGAACGCCTTCCCATCCTTGCAAAACGTTATCAGGTGGAAGCGCGCTGTAACGCTGGAGGGTATACGGCCGCCGAATTTCTCCAGAAAAAAACTCGCGTCTACATTCGATAGTTGGTGCGTGCCTCCCGGTTGGACAACAAAGCATGGGTCGTCCCTCACGGGCGAGATACACGAAGCTTCCAAGGCCTTCTTCCAGTCGCCCGACTCCAGGCGCAGCTCCGCATAGGGCACACAAGCCCATTCGGAAGAGACCCGGATCTCCGTAGAGCGATCATTTCTAACGGTTGCCTCAAAGTTAACGAAGAAGGTCACACGGTTCCCCCCGCTAGGAACGCTCTGCCAGACCCTCGGATTCCGGACGGCGGCGCGGAGCGGCTCGCGCGCGGCACCAGGGATCTGACCGTGGAGGCTCAGTCCTGCAGCCGCTAAGACCGTAATGGTGCGGATCATTGTGGTGGCTCCATTCCAAAACAGTTTTCAAGCACGGACCAACTGTGCTGACCATTAACCACGGGGTTGTTACCGTCTGCCCAAAGATCCCGACCTGATGGCCAAGTTCATGAAGAAGGGTAAGTGCCCCGACATCGACCGCCGGAAGAACTTCCGTAATAAGCTGGCCAGTTGTAGGGCTCGGGACCCGGAAGCTGATGTCCCCCTGACTATCGGGCTGGCTGAACATGACGCCGGTGTTATTAAGCTGCACCCAAGTAGCGCTTTGCGTCTGGCCCCCTGATGTGCTGTTGAGACCGAACCCGATGAGCTGATACTGCGAGTTCATGAGGGCATCGGTGGCAATGGCGGAACCCACGTCCGCACTGGCCGGGTCTCCGGCGAAGAGTCCCCCGCACTCGGGGACGCTGTTGATAAGGTCCAGTGCCTGATTGTACGCGGCCTGTAGTGTGTTAACCTGGCTGGCCGTGGCTGTGGAGAGGCCGAACAGTTGCACGGCTCCCCACTGATCCGTGGGGGCCGGGGCGGCTGGGGTGATCCCGTCGCTCCCATCGTCGCCTGAGTCGCCGCAAAGTCCGGGGTCGTACCCGGGTCCATCACCGCCGCCGTCTCCCTCGTCACCCCCGTCGCCGTCGTCGACACACATTCCGGCATCGCCAGGGGGCGCAGCCACCTCCCGGCCGGTCGGGTCGCGAAAGTTCACCGGGTCGTTCAGCGCGTAAATATAACGGTTCCAGCTCGTCGGGTTCCTACGCTTGACGGCCTTCAGCCCTGCCGGGTCCGGGCTCCAGAAGCGGCCGAAGTTGTTGTTGTAGTACCGGGCTCTGGCGTAGTCTTGGCCGACGCCGTCGGTGACGCCGTCGCGGAAGTAGGTGGCGAATTTGTCGGTGCCGTCCAGCGTCGAGGTCCGCTCTTCGCCCCAGGGGAAATAGGCCATGCTTCCGCTCTGGCTGTTTCGCACGCTGCCCAGCCGGTCCATCGCCACCAGCATCCGTCTGCCGAAATACTGGGGAATATACATTGGAGTCAGGACGATTATCCCGCCGTACCCAGGCGGGTAGTCATTG
>JBEKKO010000170.1:0-8326 GCA_050010695.1 Bryobacteraceae bacterium | reverse complement strand
TATCCATCGGCCTGTTATCGCTGATGGCAGCGGCTCGCACCATGAGCCACCTCGATTTCCCCCGCCAGGGTGCTTGAGTTCTTCTTCGCCGCCGGCCTACGGACGGATTACGGGCGGCGGCGCGGGCAGGCATTGACGAAAGCGTGGGTATAGAATCATGCAGAAGCTATTTCACTTCGATTCGCCGGTCGAGGAATACCGGGCGGACGCGTGCGTGCTGACCTGCATCGACGCGCGCTTCGAGCTGGTGACGCGGAAATTTCTGCGCCGCCGGGGCGTCGAGATCTACGACCAGATCAAGATTCCCGGCTCAACCAGGGCGCTCGCCGATCCGGCCAGCGAAGGCGACCGCGACTTCGTGCTGCGTATGGTGGCCATCTCGATGGCGCGGCACGGCTCGGCGCGGATGATCCTGACGGCCCACAAGAATTGCGGCGGTTACCTCGGCCGCCCGCCCGAAGAGGCGATCGCCGGCATATCGCGCGCCGCCGAGGTGATCCGCGGCGCGCAACCTTCGCTCGCCATCGAGAGCTATTTTTTCGATTTCGACGGCGTTTACCAGGTGTAGCGGGAGGCCCCAGCCGCGCTATCATGGTTCCAGGGATGGGCATGCAGTGAAACGGCCGCGGTACCTGTTCTCCGCTCGGCCGTCATATGTATGGAGCGCTCTGGAGAGGTGTCTGCCGGAATCGTCCTTGGCGGCCGGGTAGGAACATGAACATTAAGAAAACGGTTGGGATTGGGTTGGTGGCGGCCCTAATGGGCTTCGCGGCGTGGGTTGGACTGTCGGCCGGCCGCGTGCACGCGGCTACCGAGGGCGAGGAACTGGACCGCACCATGCGCTCGGTGGCCTCGGCGTTTGCGCTGGTGGAAAAGAACTATGCCGATCCGGTGTCTTCGGAAAAGGCTTTCTACCAGGGCGCCATTCCCGGCATGCTGCATACGCTCGACCCGCACTCGGTGTTCGTCGATCCGGCCGAATATCGCGAGATGCAGCGGCGCCAGCGGGCGCAGTACTTCGGCGTGGGGATGGAGATCACCATGGATCAGACCCGCGTGGTGGTGATACGTCCCTTCCCAGGAGCGCCGGCGACGCGGGCGGACCTGCGCCGCGGCGACGTGATCGTGGCGGTGGACGACAAAGACACCACCGGCATGGAATCGCAGGCCGTGGCCGACCTGCTGCGCGGGCCGCGCGGCACCCAGGTGCGGATTTCGGTGCGGCGCGAAGGCGTGCCGGATCCGATCGCCGTCGAGGTCACCCGCGGCGCCATCGAGACCAGCGTGGTGGACGCGTTCTGGTGGAAGCCCGGCATCATTTATCTCAACATCAACAGCTTTGAAGCGCAGAATGTCGCCAAGGACGTGGAAGACGATCTGGCGCGACTGGGCGAGGAAAATGCCGCCGGGCTGGTGCTGGACTTGCGGGACAACCGCGGCGGGCTGGTCAACGAAGCCGTAGCCGTGGCCGGACGCTTCCTGCGCGACGGCCAGATGGTGGTCTCTCACCATGGCCGCGCCGAAGCCGAGCAGCCGTTCCGCGCCCGCGCCGTCGCCGCCGCCCAGCACTATCCGATGGTGGTTCTGGTGAACGGCGATTCCGCTTCGGCCTCCGAGATTGTAGCCGGTGCGCTGCAGGATCACGACCGTGCCTGGGTGCTGGGCGAAACCACGTTTGGCAAAGGCCTCGTTCAGCAACAGTTCCCGCTGAGTGAGGGAGCGGCATTGCTGCTCACCATCGCCCACTATTACACTCCCAGCGGGCGCCTGATCCAGCGCGATTACACCCATCAGTCGTTCTTCGACTACTACTACGCGCACCATTCCGACACGCAGAACCAGGACGACCTGAAAACCACCGACAGCGGACGCAAAGTGTACGGCGGCGGCGGCATCACGCCCGACGAGAAGTATCCCAATCCCCACTACACTCTTCTGCAACGCCGCTTGGGACTGGCATGGGTTCCGGGCGTCTGGGTTTACTATCGATTCGGCAATGTCTTTTTCAATGGCGCAAAGCCCGCGCTGGCGGCGGGCTGGAAGGTGGATGACGACACTTTGAACCGTTTCAAGGCGTTCTTGAAGACGCAGCAGGTTGTGTTCACCGACGCCGAGTTCGAAGCGTGCAAAGGTTGGCTGAAGGAGCAGCTCCGCTGGGAACTCTATTTCCGCGCCTTCGACAAGAACACCGCCGACCGAGCCCGTTGGCAGGAAGACCCCGAGGTCAGGAAGGGCATCGAAAGCATGCCTCGGGCGCAATCCCTGATGCAACAGGTGGAGCGCGTGCTGGCCCAGCGCGGCGTTCGCGGCTAACGCACCGTTCACAAGAAACGGAAGATTGTTTTTTCGCGTAGCGTCGGGCGGTCTTTTGCCGCCGGTATTTTCCTTTATTGTCATGTGCTGGCAACGCCGCCCCTCGCCAGCCCTTGTGAGAATCCGTGAGGCCGTTTATTCTCGGATAGGGTAAGTTGTGTTCATGGCCCGCGACAGGGACGCGCTACGCACCAGCGGAGAGAGAACGGCAGCCGCCGGCGCTGGCCGCAGCATGCGGGGAATGCGTCCGCTCACTTTTTCCTGGAACGACGGGGTTGTGATCGCGGCGGTAGTGCTGGCCTGCGGACTGGCCGCTTTTATCGGCATGCCGGTGCTGCGGCAGTTCGAGCACGACGTCTTTTTCTCGCTGGACAATGCGTACCGGATAAGCCAGGGGCAGATCCCGCATCGGGATTTCGCTTCCGCGTTTGGTCCGCTGTTCTTTTTGATTGAGGCCGCGGGGCTAACCATATCCGGCATGCGGCCGGCGGGCATTGGGTATGCTAACGCCTTGTTCGGCGCCCTGATCGCAATCTGGACCTATCTGGCCGTGCGAACGCGTTTGGCGCCCGTTCCGGCCGGCGCCCTGGGCGTTTACGCGGTTTTGCTGATTACGGCGCCATTCTCCTTGGGTTACAATCCACTGGCATTCAGTTATGCGATGGGTTACAACCGCTATGGCTATGCGCTGCTGGGAATCATTCTGGTGGAATGCGGCGTGCAGGCGCTACGGACGGATGCGCATGAGCGGCAAGGCTCCGGCCGTGCGTTTTCGATCGGCGTGGCCTGGGCCCTGCTCGCATTTCTGAAGATTTCGTACGCGATGGTGGCGGTCCCTTTCTTGATTGTCTGGCTTTGGTGCGGCGCCGATCGGGGGAGGCGTTCGGTCGCCTTGTGCGGCGGATTTGGCGTGGTGGCCGCCATCCTGCTCTGCTATCTGCGATTCGACTTTACCGACATGTTTCGCGATCTGGCCGAGGCGGCCAGCGCGCGCCGCCTGACCTGGCAGCCGCGGTCCATCCTGAGTCCCGCGGTGGTGATCGAAAGCATTCCACTGCTGCTTCTGGCGGCGGTGCTGACCGCCGGAACCGGAGAGGCACCGTGGCGGCGGGTGCGTTTGTGGCTGTTCGTTCTGCTGACGGTGGGCGTGGGCGGGTTCCTGCTCTCGACCAATCACCAGTCGATGTCTCTGCCCTTGGGCGGATTCGCGGCGGTGGTGCTGGTGGACGCGGCCATCGCGCGGCGAGATTCGGGCGGCGGCGCGGACCGGCCGCGCAGGCTCCTGGCACTGTTCCTGGCGGCGCTGTGCTTCTTGCCGCTCGCCATGATGAACGCAGTGTCGCTGGCGGCGGCATCCTGGGAGCGGTACCGCGGTCCGGAAGCGGCGGCCGTGCGTCTCAACTCGGAGCGGGGCGCATCCATGATCTTCGGTCCGGTCGAGTCCTCGATGACGTCGGAGACCGGCGGACCGGCCTACGTGGAAGTGTTGAACGACGGACTGGAGTTGATCCGGACGCGAGCCGAACCCGGGGTCGGAGTGATGACGATCGACGTACTCAATCCGTTCAATTACCTGCTCAGCCGTCCTTCGCCCAGGGGCGGCATGGCCACCGCGGTGTACCACCTTACGTTCAGCGACGCAGCCCACCCCAGCGCCGAGCGCTTTTTCGGCGACGCGCGATACGTGCTGGTGCGCAAGTACAGCCAGGCCGTTCAGGATTTCCCGATCGAGGATTACTTGATTCAGGGCCTGCTGCGAACCTACCAGCCGGCGCTCGAACAGCGTTTCCGTCTGGTCGAGGAGACCGGGCACTGGAGCCTCTGGCGCCGCAAGTGAGCCGCGCAAGCCCCGCTATTCCGCGCCGGCTCCAGGCTGGACGGGGTCTTGCAGCCGGCAAATCAGCAACTCGCGCTCGTAAATGATTTCCGGCGGCAGATGATCGCGCAGGCCTATCAGCCACATTTCGTGCTCCATCACTTCGCGGTGCCATGCCTCCCGGTCGAACGCCTGTAAGTAGTCGAACCTCTCGCGCGGATAATCGAGGCCCGTCCATTCGATGTCATCGAAGCGCGGCATCCAACCGATCGGGGTCTCCCTGCCGAGCGCGCGGCCGTGGACGCGATCGATGATCCAGTGCAGGATGCGCAGGTTTTCGGCGAATCCGGGCCACAGGAACTTTCCTTGCGGGTCCTTGCGAAACCAATTGACGCGAAAGATGCGCGGCGTTTCGCTCAGCGAATGCTGCATGGTGATCCAATGCCGGAAATAGTCCCCGATGTTGTAGCCGCAGAAGGGCAGCATGGCCATCGGGTCGCGGCGAACCCGCCCCACAACACCGGCGGCGGCGGCGGTGGTTTCGGATCCCATGGTGGCTCCCGAGTAAACGCCGGCGCTCCAGTTGAATGCCTGGTAAACCAGCGGCGTGGTGTCGGCCCGCCGGCCGCCAAAAATGAAGGCGCTGATGGGAACCCCGTTCGGATTCTCCCAATCGGGATCGATTACCGGACACTGTGACGCGGGAGCCGTGAAGCGCGCATTCTGATGCGCCGCCAGGGCGCCGGTTTTTCCGGCGATCTCCGGCGTCCACTGCTTCCCTTGCCAATCCAGGCACTCGGCGGGCGGCGTATCGGTCATGCCCTCCCACCACACGCCGCCTTCGGGCGTGAGCGCGACATTGGTGAAGATGGTGTTTCGCTTGAGCGTGGCCATGGCGTTCGGATTCGTCTTCACGGACGTTCCGGGGGCCACGCCGAAAAAGCCCGCTTCGGGATTGATGGCGCGCAGGCGGCCGTTTTCGTCGGGTTTGATCCAGGCGATGTCGTCGCCCACCGTCCGCACCTTCCAGTCCTCCATTCCCTTGGGCGGGATCAGCATGGCCAGATTGGTTTTGCCGCACGAACTGGGAAAGGCGGCCGCGATGTAGGTCTTTTCGCCCTTGGGATCTTCAATGCCGACGATCAACATGTGTTCGGCCAGCCAGCCCTCGTCGCGCGCCATGTTGGAGGCAATCCGCAGCGCGAAGCATTTCTTCCCCAGCAGCGCGTTGCCACCGTATCCCGAGCCATACGACCAGATCTCGCGCGTCTCCGGGAAGTGGACGATGTACTTCGTCGAATTGCAAGGCCACGGGACATCTTTCTGGCCCGGGGCCAGCGGCGCACCCACCGAATGCAGGCAGGGCACCACGCGCTTGTCCTCCTTCTTTTCAAGGACCGAAGCGCCGATGCGCGCCATAATCCGCATGTTCACCACCACGTACGGCGAGTCGGTCAGCTCGATGCCGTATTGCGACATCGGCGATCCCACCGGCCCCATGCAGAATGGCAACACGTACATCGTGCGGCCGGCCATCGACCCACGGAAGAGCGCCTTCAGCTTGTGCCGCATCGCGACCGGATCTTCCCAGTTGTTGGTGGGACCGGCATTTTCCTTCGAGAGCGAACAGACGAACGTGCGGGATTCGATCCGCGCCACGTCGCCAGAGTCCGACCGGGCGTAGTAGCAGCCGGGCCAAAGGTCCTGGTTCAGCTTGATGAACGTGCCGGTCGAGACCATCTGGGAACAGAGCTCGGCGTTCTCCTCTTCACTGCCGTCCACCCAGTGAATGGCGGCGGGCCGGGTGAGTTCGGCCGTCTTTTCCACCCACCTCAACAAGTGAGCGTTGCGGCTGAGCGGTCGGGAGTGATCTGTTTTGGCTATCATGTCGTTGGCGAAACGGAACTGCGAGTTTCGTGTCCAGCCGGGCCGGAACTGGGCGGTAGGCCAACTCTCGGAACCCGGAGCGGCAACCCGGCTCTTCCGGAGAATACGGACCCGCGTAGAGCCGGCACGTCGTAGTGCCGCGCCCAGCCGACCCGCCGGGCTGCCTTCGGTCCAGTTGCGGTGGTGGCGCCTCTGTAACCTGGGAGATTTAGAATAGCACGCTTCCCGGTTGGGCATGCTGGCCTGCCCAACGAAGCCAACGAAGGAGGTGCGCGCACCCTGCCACCTTCATAAAAGGCTTGCATCAGACCGATCATGTGATATAGTGTTCTATAGCACTATGATGCAGTTGATCGTCCATCCTTCCGACGAGCTTCCCATCTACCGCCAGATCATGCGGCAGATCGTGGAAGCCATCGCTGGAGGAGGGCTGCGGCAAGGCGACAAGCTCACCTCGCACCGCGAGCTGGCCGAACAACTGGTGGTGGCCCCACTCACCGTCAAGAAGGCTTATGACGAGCTGGAGCTGCTGGGCTACGTGGAGACCCAGCGCGGCCGGGGCACTTTCGTCTGCTCGGAGCCGCCGAAGATGAAGCGCGCCGAGCAGCGCGAGCGCCTCCGTGCCGCCGCCAGGAAACTGCTCTCGGAAGCATACCTGGGCGGGTTGTGCCTCCAGGACGCGGAGGAAATTCTGCGGGAGGCAGATCGTGAAATCTCGAGTGGCCGCCTGTCATCCGCGGGCGGCTCTATTTCTTTGTCATCCTGTTCGGCGTCGTCTTGTTCGGCCCTCTCGCCGGGCTCATCGTCGATGTCCTTCACGCGAAAGAAGCCGGCGGTTTCTTCATCGCTAGCGGCAATTGGCGGCGACGAAGGAAGCGATAGGAGCCGCGGTTCAAGTCGAAGCGTGAACGATCATACAGTCTCCGCATAAAGTGAGCTCCGGCACATGTGGTATATCCGGCCGAATCCGGCCGGGAAACGGTCTCAGTGCGATCAGCGCCTGTAGTTACAGACGGCTGTTACGGCGCTTATCCGTGGTGCCGCGCCGCCGTGCTGCGTATGGCTGAGACCGGTCTCACAAGGTTTCCGGTAGTCGACCGTAAATAACTGGCAACTGGCCGGCACGCGCCTGCCGTTCGGAGGCCGCGCCAGGTTGACCCGGAAGGTAGGGCGCCGCGCGGATTTTGTGCTTCCCTGTGACAAAAGTCATAGCTGGGCCACGCCTACCCGGAGTACGCTCATTACATCGAGGAGAAAAACGATGAGCGTTACGACGGAAAAGACGGTACGCGAACTGGCGCTGGAGAACCCGGCCGCAACCCGCGTGTTTGAAAAGCTGGGCATCGACTACTGCTGCGGCGGCGGCCAGACCCTGGAGCAGGCGTGCCAGGCGGCCCACGTGCCCATCGGCCAGGTGGCGGATGCACTGTTGTCGGCGAGCCAGGCTGCCTCTGCCAGCGCGCCCGCCCGGAACTGGCAAGCCGAACCTCTTTCCGAGTTGCTCGCGCACATCCAGAGCACGCACCACGCTTTTACGCGCCAGGAAATCGCCCGCCTGGGCCCGCTGTTCGACAAGGTGTGCTCGGTGCATGGCGGAAATCACCCCGAGTTGCTGCGCCTGCGCCAAGTATTCAGCGGCCTCGCCGAGGAATTGATTACCCACCTGATGAAGGAGGAGATGGTTCTCTTCCCGTACATTCTGCGCATGGAAGAAGCAGTGGTAGCGAAAGAGCCCCTGCTGCCGCCTCCCTTCGGCAGCGTGCGCAATCCGGTTGCGACGATGATGAACGAGCACGACGGGGCCGGCGCCGCGCTGCGCAGCATGCGCCAGATCGGCAACGGCTATGCCGCGCCGTCCGATGCCTGCGTCAGCTTGCAGACGCTCTATCAGGCGTTGGCGGCCTTCGAAGCCGATCTGCATCAGCACATCCATCTGGAAAACAATCTTCTCTTCCCGCGGGCCGTCGAGATGGAGCGGGCGCACTGAGGGGGCGCGGTCCGCGCAGTTAAAGACGTCCATGGCCGCCCTTGCAGCACCCCCTCGGCAGCCACCCTTCAACGCCAGGGGGACGGACGGCGGCAGTGGACCGGCAGGGACCTGACCAGCGCCACCAACCCAGAAAACGGCACCGTCAACTATACCTACGACGGAGCCCACCACGTGACGCAGCGCACCGACGCCAAGGGGCAGCAGACCAACTACACCTACGACATTAACGGCCGCCTCCTCGAAGTGCAGCACCTGGTGTCGGGGACGGAGGACCTCACCCAGCGGGTCAACTACTACTACGACTCCCTCCCCTCGGGGTA
>JBEKKO010000169.1:0-8374 GCA_050010695.1 Bryobacteraceae bacterium | reverse complement strand
AGTCGGCTATCCATCGGCCTGTTATCGCTGATGGCAGCGGCTCGCACCATGAGCCACCTCGATTTCCCCCGCCAGGGTGCTTGAGTTCTTCTTCGCCGCCGGCCTACGGACGGATTACGGTCAGGAGCGCGAAATCCTGCGGGCCTTGAGCAGGGATCCGATTCCGTACCAGGCCATGATAGCAGTGGCTACCCCGGCGATAGCCGAACGCATGATGTCGTGCGATAACATGTAGCGCGCCGTCCGGAGACCGAAAATCGCCCCAAACGAAATGAAAAGAAAGCCGATCATCTGATTCCAGAGGGCGTGAATGGGTTTCACCACCGCCGGCACCACGTGTCGCAAGAACGACACGCCGTGTTGCCAGGTCACCTGCTTCCGCACCTCTTTATCGTAACAAAGCTGGCCGCACCAGTCCGCGTACTGTCATGTCCGGCTGATAAACTGACGATAGAAGAGACAGTTCCAGCTTGTGAACAGGCTGGGCGTCTACTACAATCGAGTTGGGGGTGGATGCTAGGCCTGCTAGCGGAAACGCCGGTTGCTTCCGGTGCGTCCGCTAGCTCTAGGAGTATCTGTGGACGAGCCATTGAAGCACCTCATGCAGGAATTGGGGAATGCCATCAACGATTCCCTGTCCGAATCCGACCGGATCGCGGAAGCGATCGGCGAAATCAAGCGCGCCGGGTATGACGTGTTTCTTGTCTTAGAAGCAACCATCGGCTTCAATCGGCGGGACGACTCCGCCGACGAAGAGGGCGAGCAGGAAGATGGCGACGATCCGATTCGCGATCGAGAGGAACCCAAGCGCACCTTCGAGGCCACCGGCAAGATCAAGCTCACCTCCCAGGATCACCGTTTCCTGCGCGCGCTGAAAATCGCCGTGGACGAGGAAAACCGCTAGTTCAGTCCGCCAGTTCGCAACCACGCGGGAAGCGGCGCTGGCAAGTACAAAGGAATAAAGACTAAGGAAAAAACACCGGCGGCAAAGACCGCTGGCGCTACGGAAGAAAGCGGCGCTGTGGCTACGGCCCTGCGTTTCCTTGTAGCGCCGGCGGTCTTTGCCGCCGGTTCCTTGCGAACACTGCCTACCGTTGAATTCTGGCGGAGCCGCCCTTGGCGAAGGCACGCACCTGGTCGGCGGTCGCCATGGTGGTATCGCCGGGAAACGTGGTCAGCAGCGCGCCGTGGGCCCAGCCCAGTTTGACGGCTTCGGCCGGTTCGGCGCCGCTCAGCAGGCCATAGAAGAAGCCGGCCGCAAAGCCATCGCCGCCGCCCACCCGGTCATAGACATCCAACTCGGCCACGGGCGCATTGTAAACCTCGCCATTGACCCACGCCACCGCGCTCCAACTGTGCCGGTTGGTGGAGTGAACGTCGCGCAGAGTGGTCGCCACCACCTGGACTTGCGGATGCTTGGCCACTGCCTGCTCGATCATCTTCACAAACGCCGAAGGATCCAGCTTGGATTTGGCAGCCATTTCCGGCCCGGCGATGCCGAGCCCTTTCTGCAAATCCTCCTCGTTGCCGACCAGCACGTCCACATTCTTGACGATGCGGCCCAGCACCTCGGCGGCGCGCGCTTCACCGCCCGAGATATTCCAGAGCTTCTGACGATAGTTCAAGTCGAAGCTGACGATGGCGCCGGCCGCCTTGGCTGCTTGCATGCCTTCGATCACAACCTCGGCGGTGGTGGGGGAAAGGGCGGCGAAGATTCCGCCTGAATGAAACCAGCGCACGCCGCCAGAGAAGATCTCGCTCCAGTTGAAATCGCCCGGCTTCAGGCGCCCCGCCGCTTCATTGCACCGGTTATAGAAGACCACCGGGGCCCGCGCGCCGCAGCCGCGGTCGCTGAAGACGGTGGCCATGTTGGGGCCGGTGACGCCATCGTGGGCGAAGTGCTTGTAAAACGGCTTGACGCCCATGGCGCGCACCCGCTCCGCGATCAAGTCGCCGATCGGATAATCGGCCATCGCGGTGACGATGGCGGTATGCAAGCGAAAACAGTCGGACAGGTTCGCCGCCACGTTGAATTCGCCGCCGCTGACGTGAATGCGGCACTCCACCGCCTTACGAAACGGAATGACGCCCGGATCGAGGCGGTGCACCAAAGCGCCGAGCGAAACCAGGTCCAGCGCTCCCTCTTTCGGAATTTTCAGGGATTGCCCCATGCTTTTTCGTGAACCTCGCTTGCGATGATTGCCGACAAGACGGCAGTTTTCCAAGGTATGATCCGGCGCGACCGGCTGTCAAGGGCCAGAGACCTGAATCCTGGATTTAGCCGGGCTGAACGATGGACGCCGCCGGCGCTTCCGACCCCCGCAGCGCCGCCTTGGTAAACTGAGGTTGAACTGGAGGGATACAAAAGATGAAGATCTTTCTCGACACGGCGAACCTGGACGAACTGCGGAAGGGCGCGGCCTGGGGAATCGTGGACGGCGTCACCACCAATCCTTCGTTGATCGCCAAAGAGGGAAAACCGCTCGAAGAGCACATCCGGGAGATCTGCGGGATCGTCGACGGCGATATCAGCGCGGAGGTCGTGGGGATTACTTCGCCGGAGATGATCCGCGAAGGCAGGGAGCTGGTCAAGATTCATCGCAACGTGGTGGTCAAGTGCCCGCTGACGCGGGACGGCATTGTGGCCACCAAGGCGCTGACTTCGGAAGGCATCCGCGTGAATGTGACGCTCTGCTTTTCGGCCAACCAGGCGCTCATCGCCGCCAAGGCGGGAGCGTACATTATCAGCCCGTTCGTGGGGCGGATCGACGACATCAGTTGGACCGGCATGGACCTGATTCGCGACATCGTGCAGATCTACCGGAACTACGGCTACAAGACGCAGATTCTGGCGGCCTCGCTGCGGTCGCCCACCCATGTCACCCAGGCCGCGCTGGCCGGCTCGCACATCGCCACCATGCCGTTCAAGGTTCTGGACATGCTCTTCAACCATCCGCTGACCGACAAGGGACTGGAGCAGTTCCTGAAGGATTGGAACAAGGCGTTTCAGCCGACGCCGGTGGCCGGATAAGCGCCGCCCATGCACGCCGCCCCCTTCTTCCCGTTTCCGGTCGGAGCTGTCACGCTCGTTTTGGCCGGAGTCCTGCTGGCGCTGGGGGCGCTGGCGGCGTACCGGGCGTGGAAAAACTCGCGCATCACGCCCGAAGAGCGCGAAAAGTTACGCCGCGCGGCGCTGGCGGCGCGCGGCAAAGTAGGCGATGCCTCGCTGGTGGACGTGCGCGGCGAGATGGTGGTTTATTCGTACGCCATCCGCGGCGTGGAGTACACGGCGTCGCAGGATGTGTCGTCGATCCGCGAGTTCTTCCCGGCCGAGGAGTCGTTGAGCGGGCCGGTGTCGGTGCGGTACGATCCCAAGAACCCCGCCAATTCGATCGTGCTGGCGGAGAACTGGACCGGCCTGCGGAGCAGGTCGAAGGGTGTGCCCTGGCGGCGGTGAGTGCGCGGCGCGGCGGCACGGACTAACTAACTAGACTAAGGCGTCCCGCGCCTATTCCATCCAGGGGCACCCTTTGGCAGTGAGCGCGGCAAGGCGCCGGGACAACTTCTCCACCGTGCCATCCCGGGCGACGCGATAGCGGAGATCGAAGCAATCGCCCGGCCGCACGGATGTTCCGACCTGGGTACCGTCGGTGTGACCATGGAGTTGCACCTCGACGTGCCGCGCATCCAGCCATCGAATGGCGTGAAAGTACGAATGAGGGGCGGTGTTGTGACCCGGTACGAAGCGGGCTGCTTCCGCGTCGGCGGCAAGAATGCGGCTGCGCAAGTCAAGCCGCACGAGCGTCTTTACGTCGTAGATGTAGGCATACTCCAGATCGCTCACGGCGCGATCGTTTGCAATGAAAGCAGCGCTATCGGGCGACCATGCCAAGGTGAGGGTTTGTAGCGTCACACGGAACACTGTTTTGCGCTCGTGCGTGCGTCTATCTTCCAGCCACAGCTGACACAGCGCCGCATCGCCGCCGAACAGAGCGTAAGCTCCATCGGGAGAAACAAGCTGGTTTGCAGGACCAAACGGCGGCTTGAGAGGCGCGCTCTGTCGCTGTCCTGCAACCTGCGAGACAGCTATCAGCGCGATTAAGCAAACGGTGCGCACGCGCGACTCCCCGCTACTTCCCTGCCACTGCCGCTATTCGAGCTTGCGCCAGGGCGACGGCTTCCAGCGCGGCGGTGGAAGCATCGCCGGTGGATGCGGCATACATCTCTTTTTGGGCGCGGTCGAGATCGGCGCGGGCTTTCGCGACGTCGATATCTTCGGCGCGCTCGGCCAGATTCGCCAGCACACGCACCTGTCCGCCAAGCACTTCCACCAAGCCGCCTTGCACGGCCAGAAAATGGCGCACGCCGCCGACGGTGTAACTCAGCGCGCCGGCGCCGAGCAGGCTGAGCAGCGGGGCATGCCGGGGGAGAATGCCCAGGTAGCCATCCTGTCCGGGCACCTGCACGTCGCTGACCTGCTCGCTCACCATCGCGCGCTCGGGCGTGGCCACTTCGAGTTCGATACTGTCCGCCATCTCAGGCCTTCTTCAGTTCTTCGGCGCGCTCCAAAACCTCTTCGATGGACCCTTGCATGTAGAACGCCTGCTCGGGCAGGTCGTCGTGCTTGCCCTCGGCGATTTCGCGGAAGCCTTTTACGGTGTCTTCGAGCTTCACGTATTTGCCCTTGAAGCCGGTGAACTGCTCGGCGACGTGGAAAGGCTGGGAGAAAAAGCGCTGGATTTTGCGGGCGCGGGCGACGGTGAGTTTGTCCTCGTCGGAAAGCTCGTCGATGCCCAGGATGGCGATGATATCCTGCAGGTCCTTGTAGCGCTGCAGAATGCCCTTCACCAGTTGGGCGCACGAGTAATGATCGTCTCCGATAATGATGGGGTCGAGGATGCGCGAGGTGGAAGCCAGCGGATCCACCGCCGGATAAATGCCCAGTGCGGCGATATCGCGCGATAGGTTGGTGGTGGCGTCCAGATGGGCGAACGCGGTGGCGGGAGCCGGGTCGGTGTAATCGTCGGCGGGCACGTAAATGGCCTGCACAGATGTGATGGAACCTTTCTTGGTGGACGTGATGCGCTCCTGCAGTTCGCCCATTTCGGTGGCCAGGTTGGGCTGGTACCCCACCGCGGAAGGCATGCGGCCGAGCAGCGCCGAAACTTCCGAGCCCGCCTGCGTGAACCGGAAAATGTTGTCGATGAAGAGCAGCACGTCCTGCCCTTCCTGATCGCGGAAGTACTCGGCCACGGTCAGCCCGGTGAGGCCCACCCGCAGCCGCGCGCCGGGCGGTTCGGTCATCTGGCCGTAGATCATGGCGCATTTCGACTTGCGATAATCCTTGGGATCGATGACGCCGGATTCCTGCATCTCGAGCCACAGGTCGTTGCCTTCTCTGGTCCGCTCGCCCACGCCGGCAAACACCGAAACACCGCCATGCTTCTGGGCGATGTTGTTGATCAATTCCATGATGATGACGGTCTTGCCCACGCCGGCGCCGCCGAACAGGCCGATCTTGCCGCCGCGCAGATAAGGCTCGAGAAGGTCGATCACCTTGATGCCGGTCTCGAACATCTCCAGGCGCGTCGACTGGTCTTCGAACGACGGCGAAGGCCGGTGGATGGGGAAATACGTCTTGGCGTTCACCGGGCCCATTTCGTCCACCGGCTGGCCGATCACGTTGAGCACGCGCCCCAGCGTTTCCGGACCGACCGGCACTTCCACCGGGTGGCCCAGGCTGATGGCTTGCATGCCGCGCACCAGGCCTTCGGTGGGCTGCAGGGCCACCGTGCGCACGCGGCCTTCGCCGATGTGCTGCTCCACTTCGCAGATGATGTCGATGGGCTGGGGCGCGTCGAATCCCTCGCTGGTGATGCGAATGGCGGTGTAGATGAGGGGGATCTGCCCTTCGGGGAACTCGCAGTCCACCGCCGGCCCGGCCACTTGCACTACTTTTCCGATTATGGTTCCGTCGCTTGCCATAGCTTCCTTTTACCCTGCTGCCGCCGCGCCGCTGACCACCTCGATGATTTCCTTGGTGATGCTGGCCTGGCGCACGCGGTTCAAGAACAGTGTCAACTTGTCGATCATTTCGCCCGCGTTCGAGGTGGCCGCTTCCATGGCGGTCATCCGCGCGGCGTGCTCGGCGGCCGATGACTCGATCAGCGCGCGGAAGAATTCCATCTCGACGTAGCGCGGCAGCAGTGCGTCCAGCATCGCGGCGGGCGGCTGCTCGAAGATGTAGTCCACCGCGGCCGACCCGGCGGGCAATTCCACCGGCAGCACCTGCGACACGGTGAGCTTCTGCGTGGCCACGCTCTTAAACTCGTTGTAGATGATATAGACCGCGTCGATTTCCGCGCGGCGGTACATATCCATCACCCTGCGCGCGATAGCGGCCGTGTCGGCGTAAGCGGGTTTGTTGGCCAGGCCGATCGCGTCGCCCGAGATCGTTGCGCGGCGTTTGCGGAAGAAATCGCGGCCCTTGCGGCCGATCAGCTCCAGCTTGACGTGAGCTTGCGGACGCTCCTTGATGAAGTGCTGCGCACCTTTGATGAGGTTGGTATTGAAGGCGCCGGCGAGGCCTTTGTCGGCGCTGATCGCCAGCAGCAGGACGTTGTGCTCCTCGCGGCGGGCGAGCAGCTCGTTCTGGCCGGCCTCTTCGTCCAGCGCGGCGGCCGCGGCCACGTTCGCCAGCACGCTGCGCAGCATGCCGCCGTACGGGCGCGCCCGCACCACGCGATCCTGCGCGCGGCGCAGCTTGGCCGCCGAGACCATCTTCATGGCCTTGGTGATCTGCTGCGTGTTCTTGACCGAGCGGATGCGCCGCCGGATGTCGATCAGGCTAGGCATGCGCGGGTTCCGCGGTTTTTTGATCGGCCACGAACCGCGCCTTGAATTCTTCCACCGCGGCCTTGAGCTTGCCGCGCAGCTCATCGTCCAACGCCTTCTTAGTGCGAATTTCTTCCCACAACCCGGGGTGAGCGTTGTCGATGAAGCGGTAGAGTTCGTCCTCGAATTTGCGGCACTGCTCCACCGGAAGATCGTCCAGATAGCCCTGCGTGCCGGCGAAGATGATGGCGATCTGCTTCTCCACCGGCAGCGGCTGGTATTGGTTCTGCTTGAGAATCTCCACCAGGTGTTTGCCGCGGTTGAGCTGCGCCAGCGAGGCTTTATCCAGATCGCTGCCGAACTGGGCGAACGCCGCCAGGTCCCGGTATTGCGCCAGGTCCAGGCGCATGCTGCCAGCGATCTGCTTCATGGCCTTGATTTGCGCGTTGCCGCCGACGCGGCTGACCGAGATGCCCACGTTGATGGCCGGGCGCACGTTCGAGTTGAACAGGTCGGATTCCAGGAAGATCTGGCCGTCGGTGATGGAAATGACATTGGTCGGGATGTAGGCGGACACGTCGCCGGCTTGCGTTTCGATGAACGGCAGGGCGGTCAGCGAGCCGCCGCCGCGCGCGGCGCTCAGCTTGGCGGCGCGCTCCAGCAGCCGGCTGTGCAGATAGAAGACGTCGCCCGGATAGGCTTCGCGTCCCGGCGGACGCCGCAGCAGCAGCGAGATTTCGCGATAGGCGGCGGCGTGTTTGGAAAGATCGTCGTAAATGCACAACGCGTGTTTGCCGTTGTCGCGGAAGAATTCGCCCATCGCGCAGCCGGAGAACGGGGCGATGTATTGCATCGGCGCCGGATCCGAAGCGGTTGCCGCCACCACGATGGTGTATTCCATGGCGCCCGCATCTTGCAGCGTTTTGACCACCTGGGCCACCGTCGAGCGCTTCTGGCCGATCGCGACATAGATGCAAATCATGTCGCCGCCCTTTTGATTGATGATGGTGTCGAGCGCGATGGCGGTCTTGCCGGTCTGCCGGTCGCCGATGATCAGCTCGCGCTGTCCGCGGCCGATCGGGATCATGGCGTCGATGGCCTTGAGGCCGGTCTGCATGGGCTCCTTCACCGGCTGGCGCGCCACCACGCCGGGCGCCAGGCGCTCCACCGGGTTGAACTGCGAGGTCAGGATGGGGCCCTTGTCGTCGATCGGCTGGCCGAGCGCATCCACCACGCGGCCGATCAGTGCGTCGCCCACCGGCACCGACATGATGCGGCGGGTGCGCTTCACCTCGTCGCCTTCCTTGATCTCCGTATAGTCGCCCAGCAGCACCGAGCCCACCTGGTCTTCTTCCAGGTTCATGGCGATGCCGGCCACATCGTGCGGGAACTCGATCAGCTCGCCGGCCATCACCTTTTCCAGGCCGTGAATTCTGGCGATGCCGTCGCCCACCGAAATCACCGAGCCGACCTCGGAGACGTCGATCGCCTTTTCGTAGTGCTCAATCTCCTGGCGGAGAATGCTGGTAATCTCGTCCGC
>JBEKKO010000168.1:0-8477 GCA_050010695.1 Bryobacteraceae bacterium | reverse complement strand
CTGTCAAGGCAAAGTAGAAATGTCCTATTCCCGGCAAAGTAGAAATGTCCTGTTTTGGGGAGCGGGTCGGAGGGTTGGGGTTAGAGTGGATTCGATGTTCCGGGGGAGTCGCGCTCCCTGGGGCAGATCCGAAGACCGCTGCGACGGGGCTGGCTCCGAAGCAGATGGCGCCAAGCCCCCAGTCAAACCGGGCCATAAGATGCCCGTTCTGGGGGTTTTGGTTTTGGTGGGCACATCTGCTTGGGTGAAGCCTCCGAGCGGCGGTCTTCGGATCCGGAAAGCGCGAAGATCGCCGGGCGGGGTTTGCCCGGCGCTCCATTTGCCTTTCCTCGCGCGATGGGTACTCAACTGCGTGCATTGGACACCCCGATGGCCTGGCGCAGCGTGGGGCCGGAGCGGACGGAAAAGGTTTTCATCCAATCGCTCTTGCCCTTGGGCTTGCCGGTCGGGCGCGGCGGTTTGGCCGCCATGGTTTTGATCGACGTCAGTTCGGGCAGCGGCGGCGCGCAGCGGCGCACGCGCACATAGCCATCGCGGAATCGCACGGCGATCGAGCCATCCAATCGCTCCTCGACCCGCACCGCGGCCTTGCGCATGCCTACCTGAATGTCGCGGCGGTCGATCTGATAAAACCTCCCGTCATAGCGCACGGTGTAGTCGTTGGTCACTTGCCGCGATTCGACGTGACTCAGCGTCGCCGCCAGATCGTGCTCCTGGCCCAGCGGCCGATGGGCGTCGCCCGCATCGGCCGGCGCGACCGTCAACGTCCGATTCCACCACGGCAAATACTCGTCCTCCAGATACGCGTTGGCCTCTTCGATCGTCCGCACCCCGGCCACGCGCATGCCTTTCACCAGGCGGTCCTGCGCCGTCTGAAACTGCCGCTCGACGCGCCCCTTGGCCTGCGGCGAGTGCGCCGGAATCCACACCACACCCAGCTCGTGCAGAGCCCGCTCGATCTGCGTCGGCGGCATCGGCGCCCGGTCCAGGCCCTCGCGTTGCTGCTGCCGCTTGCTTTTGACGGCCACCTGAAACATGCCGGCCTTATCCGTGTAAAATGCCAGCGGCCGCCCGAACCGCTCGAGATACGACCACAACAGGCGCCGGTTTTCTTCGCTCGTGTCTTGCCGCACGAAACGCGCGAAGAGCCGGCTGGTGGCGTCGTCGATCATCGAGATCAGATAGACTCGCTCGCCGCGTCCCTCCAGCCAATCGTGGGTGCTCGTGTCCCACTGCACCAGTTCGCCCGAGCGGCTGCGACGCGGCCGCCACTCATGCACCTCCACCACCCGCTGCCGGCAGGCCTTCCACAAACCCGCCTTCGCCATCCAGCGCCGCAGCGTCTCTTTGCTCACCGTGATGGCGTGCTGCTTGCGCAGATACTCCGCCGCCAGCGTTGGCCCGAAGCCCCGGTACACGGGGTCTGAGAGAACGGCGACCGCGCGCTGTTCCAACTTCGCCGGCAACCTGCGGTTCGATGGCCGGCCGCGCGAGGCGTGAATGACCGCGCCGTCGCCCTTCCGCCCCAGCTTGCGCAGGAGCCGCCGCACCTGCCGCTCGGTGACGCCGATCTCCTCGGCCGCCTGCCGCTGCGTGATCAGTCTCTTCCTGGCCTTTTTCAGGG
This sequence comes from Bryobacteraceae bacterium, assembly GCA_050010695.1. Lineage (GTDB taxonomy): Bacteria > Acidobacteriota > Terriglobia > Bryobacterales > Bryobacteraceae > Bog-375. Next base: position 6,853 of record JBEKKO010000168.1, on the reverse strand, counting down.
CCACCAGCCGGTCTCGCTCGGCCTGGGTCATCAGTAGCTGTCCTTGGTCCACCCTCCAGGCTGGACCCTGTCAATAGGACATTTCTACTTTGCCCAAATAGGACATTATCACTTTGCCGCGACAACGTCGAGGGAGGTTGCCTCAGCGCCCCGTGGCCGCGCGCTATAATCCGGTTACCAATGCCACCTGAACGGCGGGCGGCGGGCCTTGGCGGGGAAGAGGCCCGCGCCGCCATCGCCAGTCTGGAGCAGCTTCCGCAGGCGCCGCCCCGGCGCAGCCGCGCGCCGAAGGAGCAGGAAGAGAAGAGCCGCGAGGCGGACGCTTCATCGCCTATGCCTGCCCAGGCGAACGGCAGCAATCGCGACTCCGCTTAAGGCGAGCCGCACGCACGGCAAGCTATTCCTCGATTTCCCACGTCCGGAAGCGGTGCTGATGGGCGTCCATGTCCACGCACTTGCCGCGAAAGCGGACTCCTTCCATTTCGAGGCGCATGCGCTGCTCCAGGGCGGCTTCGCCATGGAGCTTGATGGCGCCGCCGGATCCCAACACGCGCTGCCAGGGCAGCGACCCGGTGGGAGAAGCGCGCAGCAACTGCGCCACCTGGCGGTGATAGAGCGGGTAGCCGGCAGCGGCCGCGACTTGCCCGTATGTGGCTACCTTGCCGCGCGGGATCTGGCGAATGGCTTTGCGGAAAGCGGCCTCGCGCCGCGCATCCCTGGGCGCGCGCAACAGATAGCGGGCGGCTTCGCGCGGGGCGATAGGCCGGTGCGAACGGCGGACCATGGCTGATTCAAATAGTAGCAGAGCGCCGCGGATCGTTCGGAAGGAGTGGAAGAAACGCTTGGCAGGCGGAGTCCGCTTCGGACCCTAAAACCGGAGCGCCCGCCCCACTTGCGCGCCGGCGCGATTCTCTTACGGCCTCTCGGGCACCCGCGGCTCTTCCCACCGGCCGGTTTCGCCCGCGCGGAAGACGGCGTCGATGACGGCCATGTTGCGCAGCGAATCTTCCAGTGGAACCGGCGGCTGGCCGCCTTCGCGAATCGCGCGCGAGAACAGGTCGCCCTGCAGCGTGTACTGATCGCAGGGAGCGATTTCCTCCACCGTGAGGCCGCCGCCGGAGAGATCGCGGCCGTCGTCGATGCGCAGCCGCGACACCTCGTTCGCCGCCGGATTGAACGGGATGTCCAGCCAGATGTGGCCCTTGGTGCCGAGGAATTGCGCGCTCTGCTGGGCGGCCGCCTGCGTGCAGCAGGTGAAAACCATATGGCCGGAGGGAAACTCGAGAACCGCCGAAGTCAGCCGGTCGATGCCATCCAGTTCGGCATCGCGCGCAATCGTCGCCGCCACGCGCTTCGGCTCCGCGCCAAACACCATGCGCGAGGTCTTGATCGGGTAGCAGCCGATATCCAGCAGCGCGCCGCCGCCCCAGGCGCGCACATGGCGAACGTTCGTAGGGTCGCGGTTGTAATAGCAAAACGAACTCAGGCCCGACCGCAGTTCGCCGATCCGGCCGCCGCGCACCAACTCGATGAGGCGCGTCCATTGCGGGTGCGTTTGCACCATGAACGCCTCGCCGATGACGACGCCCGTGCGATCGCGCGCTTCCATCAGTTCCAGCGTCTCGGCCGCGCTCAACGCCACCGGCTTTTCGCACAGCACGTGTTTGCCGGCTTCGGCGGCGCGAATGGACCAGGGCACATGCAAGTGGTTCGGCAGCGGATTGTAGACCGCGTCAATCTTGGGATCGGCGAGCAGTTCCTCGTACGAGCCGTAGGCTTTGGGAACGCCCAACTCACGCGCCGCCGCTTCCGCCCTTGCGCGGTCGCGCGATGCGATGCCGGCGACTTCGCAGTGTTCGCTGCGCTGCATCGCGGGAATCACTTTCCTGGCGGCGATGTTCGCCACACCGAGCACACCCCAACGCACTTTTTGCATGCTCTTGATTTTACCCTGATCCGCTGTTTCCCGCGGACATTGCGCTACATTGAAGTCGATGGTGCGATTGCTCACCGGGCTGCTGCTGGTCTGGGCCGCGATGGCGGCCGACCGCGAGACCATCATTTTCGACACCGATTCCGGCCTGTTCGGCGACGATGGCGCGGCGCTGGTGATGCTGATGCGCAGCCCGCAGCGCGTCAATATCGCCGGCATCACGGTGGTCGCGGGCAACGTCTGGCCGGGGCAGGGAAGCGAGTACATGTTCCACATCCTCGACCTGCTGAAGCGCCCGCAGCCGCCGCTCTATGCCGGAGCGCAAACGCCGCTGATCCACACCGCCGGCATGGCGCGCGAGTCCGCCCGCCGCTGGGGTGCGCTCGAATTCGCCGGCGCTTTCGACGCCGATCCGGCGGTGGTGAAGCCGGCGCCCGGAGCCAAACTCACCGGCCGCAAGCCGCGCGATGGTGCGGTCGATTTCATCGTTTCCACCATCGAGCGCCAGCCGGGCGAGGTGACTTTTCTCGAGCTCGGTCCGATGACCAACCTGGCGCTGGCGCTGCGCATGCGGCCCGACATCGAGACCAAAATCAAACGGCTGGTATTCATGGGGGGCAATGTGCACGTGCCCGGCAACGCCTCCTCGATGGCGGAATTCAATTTCTGGTTCGATCCCGAAGCCGCGCAGATCGTGCTGCGCTCGCGCATTCCGCAAAAAGTGATGTTCGGGCTGGATATCTGCGACACCGCGCCGATCAAGAAAGCCCAATTCGACCGCATCGCCAACGCGCACACGCCGATTACGGACTTATATCGGGAAGACCTCGGCAACCGCTATCCGGGATTTCTGCAACACCCGGCGGCCACCGGGTACATGTGGGATTCGCTGGCGGGCGCATGGCTGCTCGATCCCGGTTTCGTCACCAAATCGGAAGTCGGCTACCTGGATGTGCTGACCGCGTGGGGCAAGTTTTACGGCTCGACGGTTGCGCTGGACCGGCGCGTGGCGCCGAATGCAACGCCGGTGACCCAGATGCTGACGCTCGATTTCGATCGCGCGTTCGCCTTGTACCAGGACCTGCTGACGCGCAGTCAGTAGCGGCGTCAGCGGGCGAAATCGGCGAGCAGCTTCGCCACCACATCCGGTGGCGCGCTGAGCGTTGCGGTAACATCGCGGCTGGAGCGCTGGATCTGAGCGGCGCCGAGCAGGCTGCCAAGCTCGGGCCGATGGATCTCGGCTTCTCCAGCCAGCGAGAGAAACCCGCGCAGGCGCTCTTCCAACCGCTCGGCCGATTCCGCGGTCCGCCCGCGCGCACCTAGCCGCAGCGTGGCCGTTTCGCCCAGGTCCAACGCCGCGCCGGCGAAATCGACGTCCTGCAGAAGATGGTTCAGATTCGCCAGATTACCGCCGACCGGCAGCGCCGCTCCGCCACGAACCGCCAGCCAGATGGCGCTCCGCGCACCGATTTCAGAACCATAGTCGATCAGGCCGGGCGCGCCGGCGCTTCCCGCGCGGTGTTGCGCCACTGCGCTCGAAATGCGGTTTGGCGAGCCTGCCACGGCCAGGCCCGGTTCGATGGCGGTCGCGCCCGGCGGCGGCGTCTTAAAAAGTCCGCGCACCACGATCAGCAGATCGCTCCCATTCCAGGCGACGAGCAGCTTCGAAGCGTTGCCGTACCGCTCCAGCAGACCGCGCGCGGAGCTGCTCATTCCAGTTGCGAAGGGCGAAGCGCGCAGTTGTTCCAGGTCGGCGCCGGCCAGCGCCACCGTATCCCCGGTGACGCAGGACGCCATGCCGGAATCCACCAGTGGCGGCGGGCCTGCTTGCTTGCAGGCAATCAAGGCTGCGAAGGCGAGCAGCGCCAGTGCGAGAAGCGGATGTGGCGCACGCAGTCGTTCGTGCAGCGCCGGCATTCGTGCCGACGTCTCCGGCCTCGGGGCGAAGAAAAGCCGAGATGACTCTCGGATCGGCAGGCTTGACAGCCTGCGCCACGGCAGCAGTCGCGGTTGGCAGGCGGAAGCGCCTGCCCCACTTCCCGGGCGCGTCACGCTAGCCCGGGCCGGCCAGCCTGTTGAGGCCGTCGACGTAGGCTTTGGCGCTGGCCTCGATCACGTCCGTCGAAGCGCCGCGGCCGACGATCCGCTTGCCCGCCATCTCCAGTTGCACGGTGACTTCGCCAATGGCTTCGGTGCCGCTGGTCACCGCGCGAATGTCGTAGCGCAGCAGCTTCACTTTCGTATTCGTGACCGCCGCGATCGATTTGTAGACCGCGTCCACCGGGCCGTCGCCGATGGCGGCGCCCTCCCGCGTCTCTTCGCCGATGCGCAGCCGCACGGTGGCCGTGGGGATGGCCGACGTGCCGCTGTAAACGTGCAGATAGTCGAGCTGATAAGTCACCGCGACCGGATGCAGTTCGTCGTGCAGGATGGCGATCAGGTCCTCATCGAAGACTTCCTGCTTCTTGTCGGCCACCGCCAGAAAGCGCTGGTAGGTCTGGTCCAGCTCTTCCTTCGAAAGTTCGTAGCCGAGTTTAGCGAGCCGGTCGCTCAGACCGTGCCGGCCGGTGCGCGCGGTCAGCACGACGCGGCTTTGGTCGAAGCCCACGTCCTCGGGCCGCATGATCTCGTAGGTCTCGCGATCCTTGAGAAACCCATCCACATGAATTCCGGAGCTGTGCGAAAACGCGTTGGCGCCGATCACGGCCTTGTTGGCGGGAACCGCCATTCCCAGCGAGTCGGCCACCAGCCGGCTGGTGCGGTGGAACTCGCGGGCATCGATGTTGGTGCGCACGCCGAAGTAATCGGCTCGGGTGCGCAGGGCCATCACCACTTCCTCGATGGCGGCGTTGCCGGCTCGTTCGCCGACGCCGTTGATGGTGCCTTCCACCTGGCGGGCGCCGTTGCGGATGCCCGCCAGCGCGTTGGCCACCGCCAGCCCCAGGTCGTCATGGCAGTGCACGCTGATCACGGCCTTCGCGATGTTGGGCACGTTTTCGCGGATTCCCCGAATCAGGTTTCCGAACTGCTCGGGCACCGCGTAGCCGGTGGTGTCCGGTATGTTGACCACCGTGGCGCCGGCATCGATCACGGCCTCGAGCATGGCGAAGAGGTAGGCCGTATCCGCGCGGCCGGCATCTTCGGCGTAAAACTGGACGTCGCCAACGAAACGCTTGGCCAGTTTCACCGCCTCTACGCCCAGCTCGAGAATGCGCGCCCGCTTTTCCTCCAGCGTGCGCCCGTAGCGCCCGTCGCGGAACTTGCCCATGATGTGGATATCGGAAGAGCCGATTCCGGTGTGGATGCGCGGGTGTGTGGCCTTGTTCAGCGCCGCGCCGCAGGCCTCGATATCGCTCGCAACGGCGCGCGACAGGGCGCACACCACGGGCCCCTGAATCTCTCGCGATATCTGCTGCACGGCGGCAAAATCGTCCGGCGACGAGGCGGGGTAGCCGGCTTCGATCACGTCGACATTCAAGCGGGCCAGTTGCCGGGCCACCGTCAGCTTGTCTCTGCTTCCCAGCCGCGTGCCTGCGGCTTGTTCGCCGTCCCGCAGAGTGGTATCGAATACCGCAACCAGATCGGACATGGAAACTCCTCGCAACGAAAAACAGATTAGTACCTCCGATGTTACCAAAGGTAGGACAGACCATCGCTTTTTGTGCCTGTTTGCATGGGTGGCGATCGCGCACCAGCAGCGATGAAAATGGCGGGGCTTGGCGACGGTGCCAAGTCGCTGTGTCGGCGGCGGTGGCCTCAACGCATTTTCAATGACTTGCGGTGTATTTTCGAGAGTGTCGCCGGCGAGCGGAGGACAGACGACACATGACAGACGACAAAAACCGATCGTCTGTCCCACTGTCCTTATCCGCGCATAAGCATTTCAAATAAGCGGCGCCGGGCGCGCTTGGTTACACTTGAGTTCGCGAGACTACCAGTGGTGCGCCTCAGTTATGCGTGCGGGGCGGTTGTGCCCCTGCTTGAGAAAACGATTTCGCAGGCGCTGCACGATGCCGCAGCGAAGTTCCCCGACCGCGACGCGCTGGTCGTGCTGCGTCAGAATATCCGTCTGACGTGGCACGACCTGGATGCGGAGGCCACCCGGGTGGCGCGCGGTCTGGCCGGACTTGGCCTGCGGCCAGGCGATCGCGCCGGCATCTGGGCCAGCAACTGCGCCGAGTGGGTGCTCTTGCAGCACGCCGCCGCACGCTCCGGCGTGGTGCTGGTCAACGTCAACCCGGCGTACCGCTCCTACGATCTGCGCTACGTGCTGCGCAAGTCCAGAATCCGCGCCCTGTTCCTGCACGAGAAGGACGCCCGCGTCAGCTACCGCGACATTCTGGAGGAATCGCGCGCCGGCGAAACGCTGGAGCTCGAACATGTCGTCTGGCTGGGCACGGACTCGTGGGAAGCCATGCTGGCCGGGGGCGCCGACTTCTCCGAGCGCGCCGCCCAACCGCACGACGTAGCCAACATTCAGTACACCTCCGGCACCACCGGTTCGCCCAAGGGCGTCATGTTGACGCATCACAACCTGCTCAACAACGGGGTGGGGATGGCGATGGGCCTGAAGGCCACCGAGCGCGACCGCATCTGCGCGCCGGTGCCGCTCTACCATTGTTTCGGCTCGGTGATCGGGTCGATGGTGTCGCTCTCGAGCGGCGCGGCGCTGATTCTTCCCTCGGCGCAGTTCGACGCCCGCGCCACGCTCGAAGCCGTCCACGCCGAGCGCGCCACCGCGCTCTACGGCGTCCCCACCATGTTCATCGCGCAATTGACGCACCCCGAGTTCGATCGTTTCGATCTCACCAGCCTGCGCACCGGCGTGATGGCCGGCGCGCCGTGCCCCATCGAAACCATGCGCCGCGTGGTGGAGCGCATGCACGTGCCGGAGCTGACCATCGTTTACGGGCAGACCGA
>JBEKKO010000167.1:0-8507 GCA_050010695.1 Bryobacteraceae bacterium | reverse complement strand
GCGGGCTGGCGGCGTGAATCGCGCGCGCCACCACTTCCTTGCCGGTGCCGCTTTCGCCGGTGATCAGCACGGTGGCCTCGGTGGGCGCCACCATTTCGATCAGCTCGACCACCTTCTTCATGACGGGGCTCTTGCCGATCAGCTCCATGCCCGGCGAGACCTCCTGCAGGTTTTCGCGCAGCCGTACCACCTCGCGCCGGGTGCGCTTGTGCTCCAGCGCCTTCTCCACCAGGTGCGAAAGCTCATCGGGATCCACCGGCTTGGTGATGTAATCGTAGGCCCCGTTCTTCAGCGCCTGCACGGCCGTATCCACCGAGGCGTAGCCGGTCATGATGATCACCGAAAGATCCGGATCGGCTTCGTGGAGCCGCGCCTGCAACTCCATGCCGTCCATGCCGGGCATTTTGATGTCGAGCAGCGCGATATCGAACTCCGCCTGCTGGATGGTCTCGAGCGCCTCCCGCCCGCTACCCACCGGCCGCGCCGTGTAGCCTTCGCTGGTGAACCATTTCCCGAGCGAGTCGCGCACCACCAGCTCGTCGTCCACAATCAGGATTCTGCCCTTGGTTTTCACCGACGCCGTGCTTTCCACTGCCGTTGCCATTCCTTCCTCCGTAACTTCCCTCTACTTATTTGCCGCCGCGACCGCCGCCGCGCTAAGCGGCAGGGCCACACGAAACTCCGTCCCCTGGCCCGGCGTCGAATCCACCTTGATCTCGCCGCCGTGCTGTTCCACGATACTGTGCGCCACGGCCAAGCCCAGGCCGGTGCGATTCTGATCTTCCTTGGTGGTGAAGAAGGGATCGAAGATGCGCGGCAACACGTCCTCCGGAATGCCGCATCCCGAGTCCTTCACGCGCAAGGCCGCTTCGCCGGTGGCGGCATCGAGCTCGGTGATCACCTCCAGGCGGCCGCCCGACGGCATCGCCTCCGACGCGTTCATCATCAGCACTAGCGCCACCTGCTGGATCTGATTGGCGTCGCAATCGACAGCCGGCAGGCCTTCGGCCAACCGTTCCACCAGCTCGATATTCTGCATTTCCAGCTTGTGTTTCACCAGCAGCACGGCGTGGCTGACGATGGTATTCAGATCGTTAGGCTCTCGCTCGCTGGCCTTCTGCCGCGAGAAGGTCAGCAGGTTCTTCACCAGTTCGCCGCACCGCTTGCTTTCCCGCTCGATGGTTTGCAACTGTTCGGCCATCTCGTCGCGGTTCGCGATTTCGCTCTTGCGCACGCCGCGCTCCACCAGCCGCGCGTAGGTCAGGATGCCGAACAGCGGGTTGTTGATCTCATGCGCCACGGTGGCGGCGAGCTTGCCGATGGAGGCCATCTTTTCCGAGTTGAGCAGGGTGCGGTGGATGCGCTCCAGTTCGGCCGTCTTGCGGCGCACCTGCTCCTCGATCTTGGCCTGCACCCCGGCCACTTCCGCCGTCATTTTGTTGAAGCTGGCGGCCAGGTAGCCCAACTCGTCGTCCGAGCGCACGGGCAGGCGGTAATCCAGGTCGCCTTCGCGGACGCGGTGGGTGCCATCGATCAGCTCCTTCACCGGTTGGTAGACCACCAACCAGATGAAGAGCACCGCCAGGCCGGAGCCGAGCACGATCCCGCCCAGCAGAAACCAGCCGAGCGAGGCCTGGTTATGCGCGATCTGCGCGTCCACGGGGGCGAGCGATAACTGCGCGTCCACCACGCCCAGGACCTGCTGGCCAGCGTCGTGAACGTGGCAAGCCGCGCTGGAGCATTCGGGTGCATTGGCTATCGGGCGGATCACGGCGATCAGGTGATGGCGCTGCTTATCCCAGAACGGACGCGCGCGATCCGGCCGGTTGAGCTTGGCGAGCGGCTGCGATTGCGCGTGGCACCCGTAGCAGGCCTCGGCCGACTTATCCACCGCCGTGTCGATTTCCCGCGCTTCGGTGGAAAATATGATGCGCCCGTCGCGGTTGAAGATGCGGATGCGCTGAATGCCGGGCTCGCTGCCCACCTCTTGCAGGACGTTGTAGAGCGCGTCGCGATCATGGCGCATCATGTCGTAGCGGGTGCTGCGCAGGATGATGTCGGCCACCCGGTCGGCCGATTGCACCATCAAACCTTCCGACTGGCGGCGCTCCGTACGAAAATTGATGAACCCGAATACGGTGAAGAACACAGCCGTGCTGACGATGACGCAGACCGTCAGCTTGGCGGCGAGTCCCAGCCGGATTGAGCGGAAGAAGGTCACCCTACCGCGAGTGGGTCAGCCTCCTTCGTTTCCACTTCCGAAAGCCCGGACTGCGGCGAGTGAGCTTCAAAAACGGGGAAATGCTGCCCGATTACGCGGAAAATCGCAAAACCGACGGCCACCAGCGAGAGCGTCACCGCCACTTCGCTCCACTTCGGGATATAGTGCGTGCCGCTTCCCGCCTCCAGGCCGGTGATGCCCACGTTGAGCCGGTTGGCGATAAAGCTGAACACCACCATCACCGCGCAAAAGTATAGGGCGGCCGGGTTGCGGCGGATGCGCGACTGGTAGAGCAGCGCGGTGGGAACCACGGCCAGCGCGATCTCGAGCAGGAACAGCCAGGTCTCGGTGCGGTTCCGCAGCAGCAGGCCGAACGCATCGCGATGCAGCAGGTCGAGGAAGCGGATCCACAGATACACGCTCATCGTCACCGCCAGCACGCGCCCGATGCTGGCCAGCAGCGGCAGCTCCAGCGCGCGGCCGAAGGCGCGGGCGCTGTGCCACGATTCGAAAATCGTCATGGCCAGGCCCACCCCAATCGCCGAAACGAAAAACAGCAGCGGCAGAATCGGCGTGTACCACAGCGGATACAGCTTTTCCGGTACGATCAGAAACAGGCTGCCCAGCGAACTCTGGTGCAACGTGGAAAGCAGCACGCCCAGAATCATCATCGGCACCGAGATGCGGTGAATCCACTCCATCGGCTTGTGCAGGCCGAAGCGCTCGAAGACGATCGGAAGAAACTCGAGAAACAGCACCGTGGTGTAGAGCGTGACGCACCAGGCGACCTCGAACATCACCGAGTGCGGATTCCACATCACCAGCGGATGCCACATCCGGTCGGGACGGCCGACGTCGTAAAGCAGGCCCAGCGTCACCAGCAGATAACCCAGGAAAGCGGTCAGGACGGCGGGCCGCAACACCGGGCGGTATTGCTTGATGTTGAAAATGTGGACCATGGCCACCAGGGTGAACCCGCCCGCCGCCAAGCCCACACCGCACATCACGTCGAAGCCGATCCAGAGGCCCCAGGGGAATTTGTCGCTCAAATTGGTCGAGCCGCCCAGGCCATAGAAAATGCGGAGATAGGTCGCATACGCCCCGCTGAGCAGAATGGCGGCGAAGATCACCCGCCACACCGTGATTTTAGGCAGCCTGACGGTCACTTGCGCGGTCCCTCCTTGCGTGCCACCTCGGCGCGGCGGTTGGTGATCCACCAGATGCCGCCCAGCAGAACGGACCCCGTCGAGACCACGTCCGGCAGCAGTTCCAGCACCCGCCAGGTGAGCATCGGCATCGGCTCGCCCGGCAAGTTCGTACGCAAACCAATCTGCTCGAACGGCACTGCCGAAAGGAAGAACACCGAGGTGCCGCCCACCTCGGAGAGGCCATAGATCTTCGGATAGTACTGGTCCGGCTTGGCCGCCAGCCGCTGGCGCGCTTCGGCGATCAACTGGTCGCGCTCGCCATTGAAGGTGGCGCCTGTCGGGCAGATTTCGGCGCACGCCGTCAGCTTCCCGGCGCTCTGGCGGGGATAGCACATGTCGCACTTGCGCATCCGCGGCAGCCGGCTGGACCATTCGTAAGTCGGCACCTGGAACGGGCAGGCCTGCATGCAATATCGGCACCCGATGCATTTGGCAGCATCGTAAACAACCGGACCTAGCGCGGTTTTCTGCAAAGCTCCGACCGGGCAAACCGAGGCGCACGCTGGCTGTAGACAATTCATACATAGACGGCGGCAAAAATGGTCGCCATGCGTCACAATGGTAGTGAGCTTATGCGCTGAGATCGTTTCGTCGGCCGCGATTTTGTCGTTGTAAGGGAGGCCCCAACGTTCGGCGCACGCGCCCTCGCAAGCCCTGCACCCTATGCATAGGGTACTGTCGTAGAGGATTGCTTTAGGCATATGTAGACCTCTAACTCTGTTTTAGCAGAAATTGACCTCAATGTGTAGAAAAAAATGACAGTTCGAGTTATTGAAAACAGGGTTGGGCATTGAAATCAGGGAGGATATCAGCCGGCCGGGCCGCGCCAGCGTCGATTTTTGCAACTGGCTTGGGGTAGGAACCCCTCGCCGACGCCAGACCCACGTCCGGCCATGGCTGAGGCGTAAGCGAACAACGCAGCCCGGGCTAAGCGCTCCTGATAGAGTAGGGGCTTGGCCTCCATCTGGCTACAATCGGGCGTTGCAGCGCCGGCGCTGGCGGCGCTGGTGGGCTGCGTGGGCGCGGCGTTGGGGGTCTGGCTGACCGGCCTGCGCAGCCGAATCGCCGTGGTGGTGCCGTTCAGCGCCGGCGTGCTGATCGGGGTGGCGCTGTTCGGCCTGCTGCCGGAACTGGCCGAGGATTCCAGTTGGCTCCTCACACTGGCGTTGTGCGCCGGCGGCTACGGCCTGTTGTACTTCATCAATCGCTACGCGTACCCGATTTGCCCCAACTGCGCGCACGACCACGATCACAGCGCCTGCGGCACCGAACTGCACGGATTCGCCGCTCCGCTGATTGTGGCCGCGGGGTTGCACAGTTTGCTGGATGGCTGGAGCGTGGCGGTGGTGCAGCACGCGGCTCCACTCGGTCTGCGGGTGGCCGTGCCAATCGCAATCGCGCTGCACAAAGTGCCGGAGGGGGTGGCGCTGGGCGGCGTGATGCGGGCGGCGGTGCCGTCGCGCGCCCTGGCGCTGGTCTGGTGCCTGCTGGCGGAAGGAGCGACACTGGCCGGCGGTGCGCTGGCGCTCGCGCTGGCCCCGCACCTGGGCAGCCTGTGGACCGTCTACCCGCTGGGACTCACCGCCGGCTGGCTGATTTACCTCGGGTTTCACGCCGTACACGAAGAGTGGAAGCGCAAGGGCGCCGCCGCGGCGTCGGTTTCCGCGATCGCCGGCGGAGCCGCCGCCGCCCTCATCCAGCGCGGGGCGGAAGCGCTGCTGCGGTAAGCGCGGTCTACTCCACCACCTCGAACGGGATCTTGCGGGCTACCACGCGGTGGGTGATGTCAGCGGCCCGTATTTCGGCAATGTAGGAGCCGGCCTCAAGCTCGTCAACCTTCAAACGGAATGCGACCGGGATGACAGGGTCGCCCGGCTTGACGAATTTGCTGATGTCCAAGGGGCCGGTATCGGTTTTCGGTTGACCGGTTTTGGCATCCAGCATGCGAATTTGGATGGTCACGCTGGCGGCCGGCGCGGGCTTGGCCGCGACGCCCCCAGTTTCCGCAGCGGCCTGTTGGGAGGCTTCCGTTCCGCGCAGCAGCGGTTCATAAACCTCCAGGTAACACAGCGCGGTATCGGCCTTTTTGAAGCGGTTGGTGCCGCCCGGGGTAATCTGGGTGCCTTGGGCCACCAGCGGCGCGCGGCCGTCCAGCAGCGCCGCATCCATGTCTGAATCCGTTTCACTTACTTTGTGGAAGTCCGTGCTGAGCGCAACTCCGCTGATGAATAACGCCTTGCCATCGTATGGGTCGACGATCAGCGGATCCTTCTCCAGCTTGCCGAAATCCTCGCCGCCGGAGCTGAACAGCACTTTCAAGTCGTAGGAACCGGCGGCCAGATCGAACTGGTTGTCGTAGTGCATGAAGGGCTTTTTCAAAAAGGCATCGAGCTCCTTCTTGTCGGCAAAGTCGAGCTTGACCGTGTCGCTGAACCGCGCGCCCACCGTGTTATTGGGGCCGTATGCGATTCCCAGGATGTTGACTTCGGCGTGCTGGTGTCCCTTCACCTTGGCGAACTGGATGGAATTGGTCGGAATCTCCAGGGCCAGGTCGAGACGCGCGGCGTTGGGGGACAGATAAAAGAAGGGCGTCTGCATGGCTGCCGACTGGATGGTGCCGGGGGCACCGGCGGTCGCGCGCGTCTCCAGGTCGCGTTCGGCCGGCTTGCCTTCCAGCAGGTCCAATCGCTTCACGTTGCAATAGCCGCTGCGGGCCCGCACGGTGTATCCGTGCTCCACTTTCACTTTCAACAGGTGGCAACTTCCCTCCAACGAGTCCGCCGGCGTGTAGCCGAGCAGGTAGTACTGGTTCTGCTCCTTGCCGATCTTGTCCAGGCCGCCCAGCAAGTCGTTGGTGTTGGCAATCACGAATCCGCCGGTGCCGTCGGCCAGCATGTACATGAATTCCTGATTGGTGTTTGCAGTGGGCGGCGGCTGCGGAACGATGATCCGCGGCGTCGTGTTGTAGAGGTTGTTGTTGATGTTGTTATTGTTGTTGACCGACCCACCGCGCGTGCCTGTGCCGGTGGTGGTGGTGCCAGTGGTGGTGCCTGTCGGTCCGCGGCTCGGGGACGGAGCCGGGCTCGGGCTCGTAGTTCCGCCTCCAGGCCTGGAGCCTCCTCCACCGCCCGTGCTGCCCCCGCCGCCCGCGCCGCCCCCGCCGCCCGAGGGGCCGCGTTGGAAATAGGCGATGGGTTGCGCCAGGCCGAAGCCGCCGCCCAGCCCCAACGCCGCCAGAATGCCGCCATGCGGAGCGGCCGGGATCAAAGAGCCATGCGGGATGCCTAGCGGCACGCCCTGCGGAACGGTCTGCGGAAAACTGGGCGGGGGCGCTGCCACCAGGCCGCGCACATCGATCGGATAGATCGCCACATTCGCCTTGTTGCACGTATCCGTAAGGGCTGTTATCTCAGACCGGATCTGCATCGTCAGCGGGAAGCCTTCGGTGAACAGCACCAGGATCTTGCGGCCTGGGATCGAGTCCAATCCCTTGGCCACCCCGCGCAAACCCATCACCAAATCGCGCTGCCCGAACTCCGCTTCCATACCGGCTCCTAAGCCGGGTACAGGGGTGCCCAGAGGGGATCCGGATGGGGTGGAGGCGTCGCTGCCGACCGACGGCGCTCCCGCGTTTGGATCCACGTTGGCGACCTTCACGCCGCTGACCACCTGCTTCAACTGCACGGCATCGGCGGTAAAGTTCTGCGCAATTCTCACGCCGCCGGTGAAGTTGACCACCGCCATGTAGCGGTTGGGCCCGGCGTTGGCATCGACGAACTTGCCCGCCGCCCGGCGCGCCACCGCCTGGTCGCCGAAACTCATCGTCGAGTTGTCGAAAAACAATACCAGGTAATGCTTCTGGGAGGTCGCTGGCGAATCCTCGGCTTCATAGGTGAAGCTGCGGATGGTCTGCTCCTTGCCGTCCTCCCACACCTTGAAGTCTTTCTGCGAAAGGTCGGAAACGTAGTGGCCCTTTTTGTCGGTAACCACGGCGTCCACCAGCACCTGCTTGGTTTCGGTTCGGATCACCACGCCCGAATTGGGGACCGGTCCGCTTTGCTGCGCCGGCACCGCCATCGCTGCCAGAAGTACGATTAGGGCTAACCCGCGGATTCGCATATCGTCGCCTTTCTTCTCTCTATAGTATGCCCAACCCGAGGACGGCGACCGGCGCCGGGCGCGCCCTTCCGCCGATCGGAAGCGAACCTCGATCCAACATGAAGATGCCGGCCGCCGCCTGCATATCTTCAGTTTGACCGAGGGACAATCTCCGCGCCAGACTCTTCCGAGCTATCCCCACACACAAGCCCGGCTAACCGGGCCCGTGGAGTCAGCCGCTATCCGCTCAGGCTGCCATATCGACGTCGCAAGGTTGTGGTTGTTTTCAACAGTTCATAGAGACAGTTGATGTTATCGGCAGTTGTTCTGTCGGGTCAGCGGTTGCCTTCAGCTATCTGAATGGCTTCTTCGATGTGACGATGCGCCTTATCGATGTGGTCTATCGCCCTCCGCTGCAGTCCCTGCGCAAAGCCATTATCCTCTTCACCCGCGACATCGTTATGGGCCTTGTTGATCAGTTCAAGAGCGCGATGCAGGCGGCCACGCCAGTCGAGTTTGGCGTCAACCGGTGGGTGATCGTTAAGATTCTTTCCGTCATCAATTGAAGCCTTCCTGATCGCGTCAATGGCTTCGTCGATTTCATGGATCGCTTTTTCCGGCGCGGATGTTCTTATTGGGGGGAGTGGGCCAGAGTGCCCTTCGTGGTCGCGTTCCAGATTGGCTCTTGCGTGCCGCAGATCGGTTAGGGCATGCAGATATGCGGGGTGTTGGCCCTGCGCGAAACCGCTCACGGTACCCAACGCCAGGAAAACCGTTACGCCGGATGCCGATGATAGAAGTTTAGACGTTAATTTCATTTTTCAATGCTCGCGAAAGTGCACGGCAAAGTCAAGACAGGTCCGTAATCCGTCCGTAGGCGAACCACGTTTTTCGCCGGGTTCTGCAGGTTATAGGCAAGGCAGCATTTATTGAGTTCCGCTGGCGGGACCGGGCAGCCTGGGCCGCACCAAATGGGTGCG
>JBEKKO010000166.1:0-8560 GCA_050010695.1 Bryobacteraceae bacterium | reverse complement strand
TGCGGTTCACGACGTCGACCGGGCCGTCAAACAGGGCAGCGATGTAGCTCTTTAGGCCGGCATAATCGAAAACGGTGATCCGGGCCTCAGGATCGAATTCGATCATGATGTCCGTGTCGCTTTCCGGCCGGTGATCGCCCCGCGCCCGCGAACCGAACAAGGCGGCGTGGGCCACGCCCCGCGTGCGCAGCGCTGCCTCGTGTTCCCGTAGCCGGGCGATGATCTCTTCGCGATTCATGGCCTGCCTCTAGCTTAACGCTACGGGCACGGAAGTTGAATAGGGAAGCTCGAAGCACTTGCCGAGCCGCCGATCGGCACATTCGCGACGCTGGTTCCGAAAAGGACCCTTTTCGGGACGCAAGCGCCTAGGCGACCTTTAGGCGCTTCAACTTGATTCGGTCGCGGCGAACTTGGGCAAGATCGTACTGCGCCTGGTTGGATGAGCCAGCCTTGCTCAGTGCCGCCGAAAACCTTCGAGAGCCTGACCGCCATAATCCGGCTGGGCAACACCGCGGGCGTATAATCAAGACTCGGGTATCGACTATTACCGGCACGCTCACTCGAGTCGCGCCAAAACACGGAGATGGAAATCATGAAACCAGCTTTGCGATTGGCCGCCGTTCTGGCGGTGTCCGCCGCCGTGGCTACGGCGTTCGCCCAGACCAACCCGCGGCCGATTCCCCGCCTGGTGCACGAGGATGGCCGCTACGCCCTGTTCGTCGATGACGCGCCGTACCTGATGCTGGGAGCGCAGGTGGGCAACTCGAGCGCCTGGCCCGGCGCGCTTCCCAAGGTCTGGCCCGCCATCGAGTATCTGCACGCCAACACGGTCGAAATGCCGGTGTACTGGGAACAGTTCGAGCCGCAGCCGGGACACTTCGATTACACGGTCACGGATACGCTCCTGGCCCAGGCCCGCCAGCATCACGTGCATCTGGTTCTGCTCTGGTTCGGGCTTTATAAAAACGGCAGCCAGCATTACACGCCGGAATGGATGAAGTTGGATCCGGAGCGGTATGCGCGCATCACCGGCAAGGACGGCCGCCCGGTGGACTCTCCTTCGCCGTTCGCCAAGGCCTCGCTCGATGCAGATGTCCACGCGTTCACCGCCTTCATGCGGCACCTCAAGGAAGCCGATGCGGAGCGCACCGTGCTGCTGGTGCAAGTGGAAAATGAAGCCGGCACGTGGCAAATCCGGCGCGACTATTCGCCAGTGGCGCAGAAGTTGTTCGAATCGCCGGTGCCCGCCGAAGTGCTGGCGGCCATGCATGTGCCGGCCGCCACGCCCGCGCCGGACTGGCAAGCGGCGTTCGGCGACGAAGCCGAGGTGTATTTCCACGCCTGGGCCGTCGCCACCTATGTGGGCAAAGTGGCCGCCGCGGGCAAGGCGGTTTATCCGTTGCCGCTGTATGCCAACGCAGCCTTGCGGCGCGCCATCCCGCCAGGCCCTCCCGGCACTTATGAAAGCGGCGGCCCCACCGACAACGTTCTTCCTATCTGGAAGGTCGCGGCGCCGGCACTGGACATCCTGGCGCCCGATATCTATGTGGACGACAGCGCGGAGTATCTGAAAGTGATGGATCTTTATCGTCGCGACGACAACGCTCTGTTCATTCCGGAAACCGGCCACAGCCCCGGCGTCGCCCGCTACCTGTTTTCCGCGCTCGGCATGGGTGCCATCGGGTTTTCGCCGTTCGGCCTGGATTACCTCGAAGGCGGGACCGAAGAGCAGTTCGCGCCGATCGCACAGGATTACAAGTTGCTTGCGCCGATTGCCCGCCAGATCGCGCGCCTCAATTTCGAAGGCAGGTTGCACGCGGTGGCGGAGGAAAAGGGCAAGGTCTCGCAAACCCTCGATTTCGGCGCGTGGAAGGCCGAAGTGTCCTACGGCGTGGTACGCTTCCACGAACCGCGCGGCAACCCATCGCCGATTGGGCGCGCGCTGGTGGCGCAACTCGGCGAGAATCAATTCTTGGTCACCGGGCTTTCTTGCGGCGTCGACTTCCATCCCGCCGCCGCGGAGAAGCAGCGCCAATTCCTCCGCGTCGAGGAAGGCACTTACGAAAACGGCGTCTTCAAAATGGTGCGCATCTGGAATGGCGACGAAACCGACTGGAACCTCAATTTCCGGTCCGAGCCCGTGGTGCTGCGAGTTACGCTGGCCACTTACTGACGTTGGTGCAAGCAACTTGCAGTACGGAGGGAGACTTACGAGTATGACTTCGCGACTGATGCCGTGGCGCACGCACTCCTGCGTGCCGCGTCGGCACTCCTGCCGACGCCCGCTGCCCCAGGGCGCAGAGGCGTCGAGAAAAGTCTCGACGCTGCACGCACGAGTGCGTGCGCCACATTTGCCCGCCCGACCAGGCGAGGTTGCTTTTGCCCTGACTCTCATCCTGATTCTGCTGGCGCCGGCCCTCTGCTCAGCCGCCGAGGGCGTGGCCGCGACCCCGCCGATGGGCTGGAACAGTTGGGACTGTTACGGCACCACCGTGACCGAAGCCGAAGTGAAGGCCAACGCCGATTACATGCGCGAGCGGCTCAAGCAACACGGCTGGCAGTACATCGTGGTGGATATCCAGTGGTCCGAACCGAACCCCAAAGCGCACGGCTACCGCCAGGATGCCGCGCTGGAGATGGATGCGTACGGCAGACTCATCCCCGCCGTCAACCGCTTCCCGTCCGCCGCCCAGGGCCGCGGCTTCCAACCCTTGGCCGACTATGTTCACAGCCTGGGCCTGCGTTTCGGTATCCACATCATGCGCGGCATTCCGCGCCAGGCCGTGAAGGCGAATCTGCCGGTATTCGGCGCCGCGGTCCACGCCGCCGACATCGCCGACGTCAACTCCACCTGCCCGTGGAACAGTGACATGTACGGCGTCGATATGAGCCGACCAGGCGCGCAGGCTTACTACGATTCGCTGCTGAAGTTATACGCAGATTGGGGCGTGGATTACATCAAGGCGGATGACATCGCGCGGCCGACTCACCGCGAAGAGATCGCCGCGCTTCACAGCGCCATCGGAAAGACCGGGCGGCCGATCGTGCTCAGCCTCTCGCCGGGACCGGCGATGGTGAAGGACATCGAATTCCTGCGGGAGAACGCCAACATGTGGCGCATCTCCGACGATTTTTGGGACGATTGGCGGTTGCTGCGGCAGAACTTTATCCTGATGTCGATCTGGAGTTCCGCCGGCCATCCCGGCGCCTGGCCGGATGCCGACATGCTGCCGCTCGGCCGCATCGGGATTCGCGCCGAGCGCGGCGAAGCGCGCACCTCCCACTTCACGCACGATGAGCAGCGCACGCTGATCAGCCTCTGGTCGATCGCGCAATCGCCGTTGATGTTCGGCGGCGACCTGCCATCCAACGACGCGTTCACCGAATCGCTGATCGCCAATGACGAGGTGCTGGCGGTGAACCAGACCGGCGCGCACGGCGGGGCCTTTGCGGAAGGCGGCGACAGCGTCATCTGGGCGGCCGATGCCCCCGGCGGTGCGAAGTTCTTCGCCGTCTTCAATGTGGGCGATCACGCTCCCATCGACATCCGGGTCGACTGGCCCGCGCTCGGCTTGACGCCCGAGTGCATGCTCCGCGACCTCTGGCAGCGCGCCGATGTGGGCGCGATCCGCGGCGGCTACACCTTCCACGTGGCGCCGCACGCCTCGGGCCTCTATAAGCTGACACCGGCTAAGTAAGGTGGCGCAGGCTGTCCAGCTTGCTGAGCCGAGATTCGTCTCGGCTTTTCTTCGCCGGCACGGGGCGTAAGAATTCATCGCCGCGCTACCATAGAAACACCATGGCAGGCCGCAAGCGAGACCGGCGCCCTTACCCGGTTTTCCAGTTGCAATCCTGGGAAGCGTTCTTACAGCTCATCACCAAGCCGCCCTATTCGCACTGGGCCTTCCGCGGGGAGCGCAATGAGCGCGGGCCGCTCTACAGCTCGCTCTCGCTCTACCTGCGGAATTTCGGCGTGGCGCCGGAGGCCTGGCCGTTGCAGGAGGAACGCATCTTGCGCGTCTTCAAGCGCAAGGCGCACCAGTTTTTGGCGCGGCCGCCGGAGTGGAACGACGACTTCGAGTGGCTGGCCCTGATGCAGCACCATGGCGCGCCGACGCGTTTGATCGATTTCACCTGGTCGCCATACGTGGCGGCGTTCTTCGCCCTCGAACACGCGCTCGCCGAGGGCGTCGTCTGGGCCATGAACCCGGCCCGCATCGACAGCAGCCGCGCGCGCAAGCCGGTGCGCACGGACCCGCGCAACGTGGGCGCCTTCCAGCGCTATTTCCTGAAAGGCCACCACCGCTTCATCTGGATGGGCGAGCCGCACACCATGAACCGCCGCCTGATCGCGCAATCGGGCACCTTCGCCGTGCCCGGCGTGCTCGATATGCCAGTAGATGAAATCCTCAGCGATGCCGACCAGGAGAACATTCTGGCCAGGTTCGTCCTCTCTCACCCGGTGCGCGAAGTGGCCCTGCGCGAGCTGTACCGCATGAACATCACCTACGCAACCTTATTCCCGGACCTCGACGGGCTGGCGAAGTCGATGGGTTACGAACTCGAATTTCATTGGGGCTACAATCCGCGCACGATGGAACGTTACGACACCTAAGGTGGGGCATGCTTCAGCTTGCCAACGCCCGCTTGCGGCGCGTTTTCTTCCCCGTTTCCGAGGCGCTATTGAACGGCGATGGTGACGGCATTCGAGGTCGCGCCGCCCATCGAAATCGTCACCGGCACGGCACTCCCCGTTACCGACCCGGCAGGCACCTGCGCGTTCACCTGGTACAGGCCCGCATAGCCAGGCGCAAGACCGTAGAACGACACCACGCTTGCCGCCGCTCCGCCAACCGTCACCGTTGGAACCGTCGTGGTCCACGAGAGCGGATCGCCAAGAGCGGGGGAGCCGGTCGGAGGCTGGTTAGTAACTCCGCCGAGGCCGGTCGAGTAAATCAGGATGTAAGTGCTACCGGCGGTCGCCGGGTTGGAGGAATCGACCAGGTTATAGGATGCGTCGGTGATCGCTCCCTGGCCGGTGCCCTTACTGTTCATGGCGAAGATCGCCGGCGCGAACGGCGCCAGATTCACCACCTGCCCGGCGCTGGTCTGGCCATTCACGGTAGCGGCCATCAGGGTCTGCGCCTGGCCACTCAATTCCCAGGGGACCTGGAAGTTGACCTGCGTGCCAGAAATGAAGTACAGGGGCACCTGCGTAGCGCCATTGACCTCGAGGGAAAGCCCCGAAATACTGATGGGAAGCGGCGATTGCGTGGAAACGACCTGCGACACTGGGAAGGTCGCAAACGCCGATGCAATGCCGCCGGCGGCCAGGGAAGTCGTGTAGCTGGCTGCGTTCAATACGCCCGCGGGGTTGATCGACGGTGCGTTGCCGCTGCCTTGCTGGGTCAAAAGCACAGCCGAGCCGGCGATAGTGACCACCGCAGTGCGCGGCGCCGCGCCGGGGTTGGCTGTCGCGGTGATGGTCGTGCTGCCGGAGCCGACGCCGGCCATTTTGGACGCAGTGATCCAGGGTGGCAGGCCCGGGATCCCCCAGGTGCAGCCGGATGACGCCTGGATGTTGGCACCCACGTTGCCGCCGTTGGCTGCCACGCCCGGAAACGACGTCGGGCTGACGGAGAATGTGCACGACGAGCCGGAGGGAGTGAGAACGCGAATTCGGTTGTCTCCACTATCCGCCACGTAAACCGTTCCCGAAGAGTCTACCGCGACGCCAGACGGGAAATCGACTTCCGCTTTGCTGGCCGGGCCGCCATCGCCGCTGAATTCGGCGAACCCGTTCCCCGCCAGCGCAACGATGGTCCCGCCCGACATTTTGTCCACGCGGCTGCCCGTCGAGTCCGCGATGTACAGATTACCCGCGCTGTCGGTGGCAAGACCCGCTGCGGTGCTGTATCCGATAGTGCTGGCGATCGCGTCCACAGGGGTGATGATTCCGTCCGACACTTCCCGTAAGCCTGGACTGTCCGAGATGTATAGATTGCCGGCATTGTCCACCGCAATGGCTCCGGGATAGCTGAGTTCGGCGGTGGTGGCCGGGATGTTATTGCCGTTGTAACTCGACACCCCGGTCCCCGCCACCGTGGTGATCAGGCCGCCCGAGACCTTGCGAATGCGGCTGTTGCCGGTGTCCGAGATGTACAGATTTCCGGCGCTGTCCAGGGCGATGCTGGACGGGCCGGCCAACGCGGCGCTAGTGGCTGGGATGTTATCGCCGTTGTAACCATACGTGTACGGGCCGCTCCCCGCCACCGTGGTGACCGCCCCAGCCGGCGTTATCTCAACGACGCTGCTTCCGTTCAAGACGTATAGATTCCCGGCGGCGTCCATCGCGACGGCTTTGGGAGAGAACCAATTGCCCGGGATATCCGCGATGGTTCCGTTCGAGAGCTTGCGCACGAGCCCGTTGTTCGTGTCCGCAATGTAGACATTGCCCGAGCTGTCCACGGCTATACCTGTGGGGAAGTTGAGCTGGGCGCTGGTGGGCGAGCCAGCGTCGGCAACCGGTGCGCCGCCGCCGGCGATGGTCGTGACGAGTCCATTCGAGGCCTTGAGAACCGTATTGCCCGTCGTAATGTATACGTTGCCGGAGGCGTCCACCGCTATGCCCGTCGCGATGCCCGGATTCGCAATGGTGCTGATAACTCCGTTCGCAACCTCGCGGACACGGCCGTTTCCGGCGTCTGCGATATAGAGATTTCCATTGCCGTCCACCGCGACGTCATCGGGAAAATTCAGTTCAGCGCTGGTGGCTTTGATGTTGTCGCCGTTGTAACCGCCCATCGCGGTCCCCGCCACCGTGGTGATGATGCCCCCGGAAATCTCCCGGACGCAATTGTTATATGTGTCCGCGATGTACACATTTCCAGCGCCGTCCACCGCGATGCCGTGAGGCTCGCCTAAGTAGGCGCTGGACGCCGGCCCGCCGTCGCCAGCGTAACCAAATCCCCCCGAGCCGGCCACCGTGGCGATCACCCCTGTCCCCGACGTCTCCATGATGCGATTGTTGTGGGTGTCCGCGATGTAGACATCCCCCGCGCCGTCCACCGCGATGCCTTGGGAGAAGTAGCCGCTGGGGAAACTGCCGGAGTTGGAAGGCTTGACCAAAGTGCCTGCTTTACCAAAAGTAGTGATGGTTCCGTTCGAGACTTTGCGAATCAGTGCGTTGCCCGTATCCGCTATGTAGAGGTTGCCCGAGTTGTCCACGCTTAGGCCTTCGGGTGCGTTCAGTTGGGAGCTGGTGGCGGGGCCGTTGTCACCGCTGTACCCGGCTGTCCCGGTGCCCACGATTGGCGTCAGGTTGCCGGTCACGGAATCGATTCGCACCACCATGTTGTAGCTGGTGAGAGCTACCAGGACGTTGCCGGACGGGTCGACCGCAACCCCAGCGGCATAGCCCAGGGTGGCGGATGTAGCGGCAAGGTTCACCGGCAGCCCGCCACCGGCAATTGTATTAATAGTGTACGTCTGGGCCAACGCAGAATACGCGATGGCCAGGCTCAAAAGCGAAGCACTTAGTAGTCGCACAATAGCCTCTCTTTAACCCGGAACCTGCACCTTTAGTATGACTGGTCGGACCTCACCGTATCATGCCTATTTAGAGCTATTCCCGGTGCTCCCCAGCGCAGAGGGAAAAGCTTTGGACGGCGGACGAGTGCGCGCCGGGTACGGCGCGTTGGCATGCCGCGCGCTGTGCGACTATAAGAGTCCGGGCGGGTTGGCGCCCGGAGGCGGCCGGGTCCGCCGCGGTGGCTTCCCGCCGTTTCGCTCCGAGGAGGCAAGTGAGATGAGAAGAGCGTTTTTTCTTTCGATCCTGATGTTCGGCCCAAGCAGTCTGTTCGCGCTCGATAACGGCCTGGCCCGCACGCCGCCGATGGGCTGGAACAGTTGGAACAAGTTCGCCTGCAATGTGAGCGAGAGCCTGATTCGCGAAGCCGCCGACGCCATCATGAGCACCGGCATGAAGGATGCCGGCTATCAGTACGTGGTGATCGACGACTGCTGGCAGGTTTCCCGCGACGCCGACGGCAACATCGTGCCCGATGCCAAGCGGTTCCCGTCCGGCATGAAGGCGCTGGCCGACTATATACACTCCCAGGGACTGAAGCTCGGCATTTACTCCGACGCCGGCACCGGCACCTGCCAGAAACGTCCCGGCAGCCGCGGCTACGAGTTTCAGGACGCGCGCCAGTACGCGGCCTGGGGCGTCGACTATCTCAAGTTCGATTGGTGCTATACCAGCACGCAGAATTCCATCGCCTCCTATTCGATCATGCGCGATGCCCTGGCCAAATCCGGCCGGCCGATCGTCTTCAGCATCTGCGAGTGGGGATCGACGAAGCCCTGGCTTTGGGCGAAGGACGTCGGCAATCTCTGGCGGACCACCGGCGATATCCAGGATAAGTGGGACGTCGAGCTGAAGTGGGGCGGCCACGGCGTGGTCCAGATCCTCGACCTGCAGGACGGCATTGAGTTCGCTTCCGGCCCCGGCCATTGGAACGATCCCGACATGCTCGAAGTGGGCAACGGCGGCATGAAC
>JBEKKO010000165.1:0-11488 GCA_050010695.1 Bryobacteraceae bacterium | reverse complement strand
AACTGCTGCCGATGAACGACGACCAAAGTGTTGACCTTGCGTTTCGCGATCAGCCACGCCGCAACGGCGGTTTTCCCGAACGCCGTCGGAGCGCAGACGATACCTTCGTCGTGGGCGGTGATCTTCGCGACGGCTTCGTCCTGGAAGGGCCGAAGCTGACCCTGGAACTCCGCTTCAATCGCAGCGCCCGCGTACCGTTCGTCCCGGACTTCGGGCCGGATCTTGTGCCCCTCAAGGAGAGCCAGCGTCTCCAGTAGACATCCACGAGGCACGGCGATGTGTTGGGCAAATTCCTGGCCGCATGCGATCACTCGCGGCTTGTCGTACGTCGAGAGCCGCATCGCCTGCGCCTTGTAGAACTCGGGGTTCTGAAATGCTGCCAACCGGAGTAGCCGGTTCAGCATGGCCGGTGGGAGATCCTTCTTTTCCACGTAAACCAGATTCGCGCGAACGACCTGAACGGTCTTGGGCAGCGGCCCTTCGATTGGCCGCTCCCTCCGTTTGCGGGAGGGTGGCAACGTCCAAGGGTCTTGTGCCTCCTCATCGTCGGTGATGCTCATCCGGACTCCGATCAGGTCGCCTTTGCGCTGAGCCTCCGCAACGATCTCCTCCGCGACGTCGGCCGGCATTCGTCGAATCGTCGAGAGAAACTGCCATTGGTCGGGGTACGGGCGGAAGTCGGAGTCAATGAACACGCTGTTGCCCGCCTTGCGCGGCGCAAACTGTAAGGGGAGTGCAATCAGGTTCCCGAGCCCGCCCTTGGGCATCGTGTCCTGGTTGGGAAAAAAGCGATCATAAGAATCAAGCCCGACCTGATGCCTGCGCTCCATGGTTCGCGTGAGGATCACGCAACCCAGCTTGCGCGCGGTGATCGCTGACAGCGCGCGATCAAAGAAGATCCAAATATGGCCGCCCTTCCCGGAGCGAGAACGCTCCAGGGCAGCGGGCACACTCAAATCCCGGCATGTCTCAAGGAATGCCAGGGAGTCATACTCCCACGTCCTCTTGTCGAAGTCTGCTGCGAGAAAGAGACACGTCTCGTCGGAGAGGAGGGGATACAAGCCGACGGTTTCCTTGCCCAAGAGGTGGTTCTCGATTACGGCGTCGGTCAGCGGGATGAACTTCCGCGTCTTCCTGTCGACCTTCTTCCGCTCCTCCGGGCGGCTTCTGTTGATCGCCTTCCAATCCGTCACGACCGCCGGCATGTATCCGTGTCGGCCATCACTTTTCTCCCATCGCCGAGCGTATACATCTTCTCTCCCGCGAAACAGGCTTCGAAACAGTGCGATTCTCTTTCTGGCCCGCTCCTCCTTGTCCACCGGCGGCGTTGTCTCAACAGTTTTGGGAGGAGGCGGATTCTCTGGCGCAAGTTGCGGAATCGGAATGCTGTGAACCGCCAGGAGCCGCCGCAGGCGAGCGTTCTCCTCGCGAAGACGAATGTTCTCCTGCTCCAGAGGCTCGAAGGGAAGAGATTCTGAGCCGTTCTCGCTCATGCCCAGTCAGAATGGAGCGGAGAGGCTTTACTGGCCAGGACGGTTAAGGGAATCCACGATCTCGGCAACGCTGACATGCTTCTGCCACTGCTTTCGGTCTTTCGTGTAATCTCCCTTACCAGACCGGTTGAGACGGAGGAAGCGAGCCAATCCGTCCGGACCGATTTCTCGTTGCAGCACCTCAAGGGTGTAGCGCTCAAATTGCTCATCGGTCATTTGCTCGACAGGCGTCATGCTTCTTGCTCCCGTAACCATTCTACCGGGTTCAAGACCCGAACACGTGGTGAGCCGACGCCGCGCCGAGCTCTTTTGATGAATCGATCGTCGGTGGTTAGCAAAACCTCTGCGGCGCCGGCTTCCGCGCTGCTCAGGTGTAGCGCGTCGAAGGCGCCGTAACCAGCGGCCTCGAGTTCCTTCGCGCGCTGAATGATCTGGCCATCCAAGGGGATTGAATTCGTCGCGAGCAGCAAGAGCACTTGGACTTCGTACTTTCGCTCGCGATCCGGGTTGTTGCTGGTTTCAGCATCTAACGCCGCGCTGGACACCCACTCAATAGCATTCTCACGCAGAAGGCGTAAGATCTGTTCCACGGCTTCCGCCTCCGCCGCTATGCGCTGCTGGTTTTGGTCATCCGTCAGGCGGTTCAGGCAACACGCATCAAAGTATATTCTCACGTGTCCCCTAGGCGGCCCGCCGCAGTACTTCCTCGATGAACTTGCGAGCAGGTAGGCTCGTTCGCGCGTTTCGAATCTGTGGACGGGTGATCAGGCCACGGTCGACAGCCTGCCTGAGCGCCTGGCGGATGAAGTTTCGCTCGACCGTGCCTGCTTCGATCAGATCGAGAACCGCCCGCAGTGGGCGAGTGAACTTGAAGCCCTGCGCGGTTTGTACGTCGCTCTCGGGCAGATCGGCGTGGTGCAGGACGAGAATCCCGGGAATCTCGCTGTTGCGGCGAAAACTCGTCGGAACGGTCATGTGCAGCTTCGCCGGATTCAGATCCGACAGATCGTAGAGGCTGAGCGCCGTGTGGTGACTGTATACGCCCTCGACCTCCTCGTTCCGGTTCCGCGACCACAGCGCCCAAAGGACGAGGTCGGGCCGGTCCGTCGCCGGAAACAGCGCGACCCGGTAAATGCCGCGGTGCTCGCGGATCCAATTCCCGACCTGCACGTGATAAGGGTGTGTGTTCTCGGCGAATCCAGCCGCCTTGGCCTGCTTCGTGGTGAAGAAGCCCTGCTGTTGCTCGGCGACCTCGAAGAGCCGCCGCGCCGCTTCGCGGTGAGACTGGGCCATAACACAATACTACAACTTTTATGATGATCCAGCAACCGTGGATGCTCAGCGGCATTGCGGATGCCGGACCGCAATTCCGGCAAGGTCATGGTTTCGAGAGCCCGCGGCGCCACCGGCGGCCCTGGCGTGAAATCGACAATTAGCGAGCGATTGGCGGGCACGGAAGGGGGTTCTCCCGGCGCAGCGCGGAGCTTGCTTGGCCCCAGGGACGGCGAGTGGGACGTTACGGCGCTACGATGTTCAGGTGAGCCACTTCGCACACAGCCAGCCGGGCCGGCCATCCTCGGAATGGCACCTGCTCTCGGAGCACCTAGACGCAACGAGCCGGCGAGCGGAAGCGTTCGCCCATTCCTATGCACCCGGCTGGGGACGGTTGGCCGGTCTGTGGCACGATGCCGGCAAGTACCAGCAGGCTTTTCAGGACTACCTGAAGGCTGAGGGAGACCACACGCGCGCGCCGCATGCCGCCGTGGGCGCGCGGATCGCGTATGAGCGGCGAGCTGCATCGCTCGCGTTCGTGATTGCCGGACACCATGCGGGCCTGCCGAATAAGACTCACTTACTCCAGCAACTTACTGACGCACAGCAGCGGCTGGCCGATTCGCGTAAGTCGGGACTGCCCGCCTGGCTGGAAGCCGAAACTGTCCCACGCCCGCCGTCGCATCCGGCTGCCACGACCGCTCTGGCGTTGTGGACCCGATTTGTTTTCGCGGCGCTGGTGGATGCCGATTTTCTGGATACGGAGGCCTTCTTCAAGAGCGGGGAACGCAATATTCCGGAGGTCGAAATTGCCGCGCTGCGGGCGCGGCTCGACGAGCGCCTCGACGCCTTCGCATCCGCCGATCCCACTGCCATGAATCAGCTTCGCCGGCGCGTACTCGATGACTGCCGCGCCGCCGCCGATTTGGCGCCTGGCTTCTTTTCGCTGACCGTTCCGACCGGCGGCGGAAAGACACTCTCGTCGCTTTCCTTCGCTCTGCGGCACGCGGTGCGCCACGGTTTACACCGCGTGATCTTCGTGGTCCCGTTCACCAGCATTATCGACCAGACGGCTCGCGTATACCGCGACATTCTGGGCGAGGAGGCCGTGCTCGAACATCACAGCAATCTCGATCCCGAGCGCGAAACGCCGCTGAACCGGCTCGCCGCCGAGAACTGGGATGCGCCCGTGATCGTAACCACGTCGGTGCAGTTTTTCGAAAGCCTCTACGCTAACCGGTCCTCGCGCTGCCGCAAGCTGCACCGCATCGCTCGCAGCGTCGTGGTCTTCGATGAAGCGCAGACGTTCGAACCGAAATTCCTATTGCCCATCACGGAAGTCTTGCGCAACCTGGTCGCGGGCTACGGCGTATCGGTGGTTCTCTGCACGGCCACGCAGCCCCGGCTCGATCTTGACGCCCGCGAGATCGTGCGCGACGCGCCCGGCGAATTCGCCATTGTGCGCGACCGTTGCGCCATTCGCATGCCGGTCGATTCGTCGCCCGTGGAATGGGCGCAGCTTGCCCGCAAACTCGGCGCGTGCCGCCAGGCGCTTGCCATCGTGGACCGCCGCGCCGACGCCGAGACGCTGGCGCGTCTGACAGGCGACGGCTGCCTGCACCTTTCCGGCCGCATGTGCCCAAGGCATCGCCTCGATACCATCGATGCCATTAAGGACCGGTTGCGGCGGGACGAGCCATGCGTGGTTGTGTCCACGCAACTCGTGGAAGCGGGTGTCGATCTCGATTTCCCGGTGGTTTATCGCGCCTTCGCCGGAGCCGGCTCGATGGCGCAGGCGGCGGGACGCTGCAATCGCGAAGGGCGGCTCGATCATGGCGGCGAACTGCGTATCTTCTTCCCGCCGCAACCTCCTCCTCCCGGCATTCTGAGAATGGGATATCAGCGCGCTTACGCGATGTGGCAGGAAGGCATACTTGACCTCGCGGACCCAGTTACCTTTACGGAATACTTCCGGCGCCTCTATTCGCTCGTCGACACCGACCCCGGCGTTCTGGCAGCGGAGCGTGAGCTTCGTTTCGAGGATTCAGCCGCTCTGTTCCGGCTGATCGAAGAGACCGGCGAGCAAATTGTCGCTCCGTACGGCCCCGCGGAAGAGCGGTTGCGCCAGTTCGATTTTTCCGGCATCACCCGCGTCGCTATGCGCGCCTTGCAGCCGTTTCTGGTTACGCTCTACGCGCGAGAGTGCGACGAGCTGCGGCGCGCCGGCGCCGTCGTGCCGATTGCCGAGGGCGTTCGCGTGTGGCGCCTGCTTCCCCCATTCCACCATCTCTATAGTGGCCGCTTCGGCTTCGGCTGGCAGGGAACGGTCGCCGCGGAACCAGAGGGACTGATCGCTTAAGCGGGCAGCGAGTAAGTGACGTATTTCACCAAGCAGTAGTTTCGGGTGGTAACATCTCTGCTTCGAGCCGGCTCATTCGTCCGGCCCGATACGGAGGTCTTCTCATGCCCTCGAACGTGTTCCAGGTCCGCATCCGCGGAGACCTGGCTTGCTTCACCCGACCCGAGTTCAAAACCGAACGCGTCTCTTACGACCTGATCACTCCTTCAGCCGCGCGTGGCGTCCTGGAGGCAGTCCTTTGGAAGCCGGCGATCTTCTGGAGCGTGCGTCGGATCATGCTGCTCGCTCCGGTCCGGTACACCCAGTTCAAACGCAACGAAGTTAATTCGCGCGTCAATACCCAGGCGGCCGGCAGCGCCAGCCGCGGGGGCGCTTCGCCGGGAGACTATTTCGCCGGCGACGATCGCGCGCAGCGCAACACCATGGCCTTACGCGACGTGGATTACGCGGTGGAAGCGGAAATCGTTCTCACTCCCCGCGCCGGCCCGGAGGATAATCTCCGGAAGTTCGAAGAGATGTTCGAGCGCCGTCTCGAACGCGGCCAGTTCCACATGCAGCCCTATCTGGGCTGCCGCGAATTTCCCGCCATCGTCGAGCGGTACACCGGCACACCGCCGCCCCTTGCAGGCGAAACCCGTCCGCTCGGCTTTATGCTCCATGACATCCGCTTCGCGCCCGGCCGTAACGAAGCGGTTTTCTTCGATGCCCGGCTGCGCAACGGGGCCGTCGATGTGCCCGAATGGAGGCCGGCATGATTTTGCAATCGCTGAAGGAACTGGCCGAGCGGGAAGGCCTCACGGAAGACCTCGACTACGAACCGAAGCTGGTTGCGTGGGTAATCTCGCTCGACGAAACCGGCCGTTATCTTGGCATCACCTCCACGGCGATGCCGCAGGGGCCGAAAGGCAAGCTACTGCCGAAGACGGTGCGAATTCCGCGCCGCGCCGGCCGCACGTCCGCGGACTTGGCGGACTTTCTCATCGACAAGCCGGAGTATGTGCTCGGTATCGCGGCGGACCCGGACCTGCCGGTCAAACGCAAGGCAAAACTGGAACCTCGCCGGCTGCTTTTTCTGGCAGGTATCGAAGCTGCCGCGCAGGCCACGGGCAACGTCGCGTTACAGGCCGTCGCCGCATTCTTGCAGTCTGATGCTGACCGCATCCTGTGCGCGGGTGATCTGACGCGGCAGTCCTTCGCCTCTAACGATCTCATTGCCTTCGAAGTGGCCGGGAGCCTGGTGCATGAAGACCCCCAGGTGCGATTGCACTTCGCTGGCAATCGCGGATCCTCGGGCGAACCGGCGGTGCAGTGCCTGGTCTGCGGCGGGGTTCGCCCGCCGGTTGACAAGCATCCCTCCGTTCACGTACGCCAAGGGTCTCCCAGCGGCATCGCGCTGGTAAGTTTCAACTCGGCCGCCTTCGAATCGCACGGTTGGGAACGCAACGCCAACGCACCCGTCTGCCGCAACTGCGCCGAAGGCTACACCACGGGCCTTCGCCGCCTGCTGAGCAATCGCTATCCCGACCCGAAACGGCCCGGCGAGAATTGTTCTCCGCGCTCCATCGGTCTCACCAATGACACCGTCGCCGTTTTCTGGGCTGATAGCGCCAACGACTCGCTCGACCTGTTTGCCGCTATTTTCGAGAGCCCCGATCCAGCCTCGGTCCAGGCGTTGCTCGATTCGCCCTGGAAGGGCCGGGATATGCCCGCGCTTTCGACCCGCTTCTACTGCCTGCTGATCTCGGGCGCGCAGGGCCGCGCCACGCTACGCGGCGTTCACAGCGCCCTGTTGGCCGACGTCGAGGCCAACGTCCGCGAGTACTTCGCCTGCATCGCGCCCTACTCGGCTACGCCGCTGCCGCTCTACGTTTTGCTGCGTTCGCTGGCCGTGCAGCGCAAGCCCGAGAATCTGCCGCCGGGCCTCGCCGGCCAGGTCTTTCTCGCCATTCTCTTCGGAGCGCGTTATCCCCGCACTTTGCTCTCCTACGCGGTCCAGCGTTGCCGCGCGGAACAGGCCGTGCCGCGCGAACGCGCCGCCGTCCTCAACCTCTTTCTTTATCGGAATCTCAAACACAAGGAGCTGAATATGGGACTCAACCGTGAATCTCCCGAGGCTGGTTATCGTCTCGGGCGCCTGCTGGCCGTTCTCGAACGGATGCAGACCCAAGCCAACCAAGGGCTGAACAAGACTATCGTCGACCGATACTATGGGGCCGCCAGCACGCGACCGGGAACCGTGTTCCCCTCCCTCATCCGCCTGGCGCCTCATCACATCGCGAAACTAAAGAACCCGGCCTTCCTGCAGAGGGACTTGGGCGAAGTACTGGAGGGTCTCGACTCGTTCCCGGCCCACCTATCACTCGAAGATCAAGGATTGTTCGCGCTGGGCTACTACCACCAGCGCCAGGACTATTTCAAGAAGCGCGACGGCGTTCCCGCCGTCGATGCCAGCGAAGGAGATCAAAACCATGAGTGAGAATGCCATCATCGAAAACCGCAGCGAATTCGTACTTCTCTTCGACGTCATCCACGGCAACCCCAACGGAGATCCCGATGCGGGCAACCAGCCTCGTGTGGACCCGGAAACCGGCCTCGGTCTCGTCACCGACGTCTGTCTGAAGCGCAAGGTGCGTAACTATGTTGCCCTCACCCGCGGCTGCGTTGCGCCAAACGATATCTACGTCAAGGACCGTGGTATCCTGGCTCACGAACAGCGCCGGGCATTTCAAGCCCTTGGCGTCGAACCGACGGACCGCCCCAACCTCGACGCCCGCCGTTGGATGTGCCAGAACTACTACGATGTCCGCACCTTCGGTGCCGTGATGAGCACCGGCAAATCCGAAGCGGAAGAGAAGCCCGAGGAGTCCGCGCGCGGCGCGAAATCCGCCAAGAAGGCGCAGAAGCTGTGGAACTGCGGCCAGGTGCGCGGTCCCGTGCAGTTGGCTTTTGCCCGATCGCTCGCTCCCATCGCCACGCTGGAGCACACCATCACCCGCGTTGCGCTCACCAATCCGGGAGATGCCGGTGCCTCCGCCAGTGACGACGACAAGGCCGCCAGCGGGCAGTTTGGCCGCAAGTACACTGTGCCTTATGGACTCTATCGCGCTCACGGATTCATTTCACCATTTCTTGCCCAGGACACTGGCTTCACTACCGCCGACCTTGCGCTGCTGTTCGAAGCCCTTACCTCACTCTTCGAGCACGACCGCTCGGCTGCGCGCGGCGAGATGGCGGTGCGCGGCTTGTTCGTCTTCGAGCACACCTCCGCGCTTGGCAACGCGCCCGCGCATCGTCTGTTCGACCTGATCCGTGCGGACGGCCCGCCCTCCCCGCGCGGCTTCATGTTCACCGAAGACGACCTGCTGCCGCTCTCGGGGCTCCAGCACATGGCGTTCTGCGAGCGGCAGTGGGCACTCATTCATCTAGAGCAACAGTGGGAGGAGAACCCGCTCACCGCCGAGGGGCACATTCTCCACGAGCGCGCGCATGATTCCGCCACCGAGACCCGCGGCACGCTGGTGACGGTGCGCGCGCTGCCGCTACATAGTTTGCGCCTCGGCATCTCCGGGCAGGCCGACGTGGTGGAGTTCCACGCCCTGGAACCCGGAGATGGCGCGGGCGCCGTGCTCGAAGATCGCGCCGGCCGTTGGCGCCCCTGCCCGGTCGAGTACAAGCGGGGGAAGCCGAAAAGGAAAATCTGCGACCTGGTGCAGGTCTGCGCCCAGGCCCTGTGCCTGGAAGAAATGTTGGGCGCGGCGGTGCCGGAGGCCGCGCTCTTCTACGCCACTCCGCGCCGCCGCCACGCGGTGCCCGTCTCGCCCCAGCTTCGAGCGCAGACCGAGGCCCTTTGCCTCCGCATACACGAGCTATACCGCGTGCGGCAGACACCCGCGCCTGTCTACACGCCCGCCTGCGAGAGTTGTTCGCTCAAGACCGTCTGCTGCCCGAAGGTTTTGGACCGCCGCAAAGACGTCCGCGCCTATCTCGCGCGGGCGATGGAGGATTGAACGGTGCGTCCCCTTTTGAATACGCTCTACGTCACCACGCAAGGAGCCTATCTGGCACGCGATGGCGAGAGCGTCGATGTCCGCGTGGAAAAGGAAAGCAAGCTGCGCGTGCCGATCAAGACCCTTTCGAGCATCGTCTGTTTCGGGCAGGTCTCGTGCAGCCCGTTTCTGCTCGGCTTGTGCGCAGAGAGCGGCGTCAAATTGGCGTTTCTGACGGAGCATGGCCGGTTCCTGGCGCGGGTCGAGGGGCCGGTCTCGGGCAACGTGCTGCTGCGGCGCCGGCAATATCACTGTGCCGACCTGCCCGAGCGGGCGTCGTCGATCGTATATTCGATCGTGCTCGCCAAGGTCGCCAATTGCCGCGCCGTGCTGCAGCGGGGCGCCCGCGAAAGCGCGTCCGAGAATGCTGCCGCGGCGCTCGAATCGTCCGCGCGCCGCCTAGCGCACCTGGCGAACGGATTGAAGCCTTCGCAACCGGTGGCGGAATTGCGCGGGCACGAAGGCGAGGCCGCCCGCGACTATTTTTCGGTGTTCGACCACCTCATCGTGGGCGACAAAGAAAGCTTCTACTTTCGCGGCCGCTCCCGCCGTCCGCCCCTCGATAACGTGAACGCGCTGCTGTCATTCGTGTACACGTTACTCACGCACGATGTGGCGGCGGCGCTCGAGACGGTGGGCCTCGATCCGGCGGTGGGCTATCTTCACGCCGAGCGCCCCGGCCGGCCCAGTCTCGCTCTCGACCTGGTGGAGGATCTGCGACCGGTGGTTGCCGACCGCCTGGTATTGACCCTCATCAACCGGCGGCAGGTGTCGGCAGATGGATTCCGCCATCTGGAGTCGGGCGGCGTGACGATGGACGATGCCACGCGCAAGGAGGTGCTGGTGGCGTATCAGAAGCGGAAACAGGAGGAGATTGTCCATCCGTTCATCGAGGAGCGCGTGCCGTTCGGGATGATTCCGTTCGTACAGGCGACGCTGCTGGCACGGCACCTACGCGGCGACCTGGAGGCGTATCCGAGTTTCCTGTGGAAGTGACTGTATGATGCTGGTGGTGGTGGCGTACGATGTGAATACAGAGTCGGCGCAGGGCAGGCGCCGTCTGCGCCGAGTTGCGCGTGTGTGCGAGAACCATGGGCAGCGGGTGCAAAAATCGGTGTTTGAATGCTGGATCGACATGGCCAACTGGGTCGTCTTCCGTGCCCAGTTGGTCGCCGAGATCGTAACTGCGCAGGACCGCTTGCGCTTCTACTTCCTCGGGGAAAACTGGAAAGGGCGGGTGGAGCAGGTGGGCGCTAAGCCGTCGTACGACCCGGAAGGCCCGCTGATTGTATGAAGCGCGGACCCCAAGCGGACAGAAGAGTCGAGCGATGTCCGCGCGAATCGCAAACGCCGATCTGGCTTGAGGTTGGCGAAGGGCGACGGGTCGGCATGTCGCGTGGCCGGAGGAACAGCGGGCGGGTCCGCGCTACGATGGGAACTGGACTTGCCGATTGTGTAAGTTAAGGCAAGACGGGTCGCGCCCCGCGCGGGGCGCGTGGATTGAAACAGCAAATCGCAGAGGGGTTGGACCGGCTATCGAAGTCGCGCCCCGCGCGGGGCGCGTGGATTGAAACCAGAATCCGACCGGCCAGAACCTGGCCGAGGATTGGTCGCGCCCCGCGCGGGGCGCGTGGATTGAAACCGTATATGGTGCAGGGGTACGAGCAGGTCAAGCCGTCGCGCCCCGCGCGGGGCGCGTGGATTGAAACCCGCACCCGGATATGGATCAACGGAATAATCCGCGTCGCGCCCCGCGCGGGGCGCGTGGATTGAAACCTCTGCCGCTTCCGGCTTACTCACGGTCACTACTGGTCGCGCCCCGCGCGGGGCGCGTGGATTGAAACTCGATGCGACATGCCGACTGATCGGGTTAGGCGTGGTCGCGCCCCGCGCGGGGCGCGTGGATTGAAACTTAAGCGCCCGCGTCGCCCCAAACGCCCCGATCCGGGTCGCGCCCCGCGCGGGGCGCGTGGATTGAAACATGTTACGCTCCGCAATGGGTGCCTGAGTGAAATGGTCGCGCCCCGCGCGGGGCGCGTGGATTGAAACGCTGTAGGTGTGACCCTTGCAGTCTGTCAGGCCGGTCGCGCCCCGCGCGGGGCGCGTGGATTGAAACAACCACGGCTTCCCCTCGCGCGGCTTGCCGGTCAGGTCGCGCCCCGCGCGGGGCGCGTGGATTGAAACCCCGTACCGCCGCACATGGTGTACCGTCGCTCGTCGCGCCCCGCGCGGGGCGCGTGGATTGAAACAACCACGGCTTCCCCTCGCGCGGCTTGCCGGTCAGGTCGCGCCCCGCGCGGGGCGCGTGGATTGAAACC
>JBEKKO010000164.1:0-9115 GCA_050010695.1 Bryobacteraceae bacterium | reverse complement strand
GCGTGAGCAGGCTGGTCCACGAGATGAGCGTGTGTGGCCAGCGGCGGCGGACCTGCGGCTCCAGCGCAAGATAAATGGACATGACAACGAAGGCGTAGAAGAGGCTGGTGCAGATGGCCACAGTCCCGTTGCCGAATGAGCCTTCGAAGGAACCAAAGTGGTTGCGGCATACCCAGAGCCCCATCTGGACGAAGCCGATGAACGATGCGAGCCGTAGCGCGCCGCGACGGTCGCCCTGGCCGCGCACCGCGTTCCTGCGCGAGAAAAGCCACACCGCGATGGCAATGACGATCGAGATCCCGATCAGGATGAAAATGCCCAGCCTTTTCGAGGTCGGCTATCCACGGTCCAAAGAGCACGAATGCGGTCGGCCTGCCGCGCAGGGAAGCGGCTTCGACCCGTAACGGAATGGACGTGCCTGGCCACACGCCCGTCCAGGCGGTACGGGCGTCGGAGGTGGCCTGAAATGTCCAGAGAGGCTCCGCGGCTTCGAGCTTTACGGGATCGAGTTCAGCGGCGGCAAACAAAGGCGCCCAGTCGGGGAGCGGAGCCGGCTGCTTGAGAGGATCG
The DNA here is from genome assembly GCA_050010695.1 of Bryobacteraceae bacterium. Lineage (GTDB taxonomy): Bacteria > Acidobacteriota > Terriglobia > Bryobacterales > Bryobacteraceae > Bog-375. Next base: position 8,545 of record JBEKKO010000164.1, on the reverse strand, counting down.
AGCAGTTGCGGCGGAATCGCCTCGAAGCTGACCAGGCGCCCTCGATGGTCGAGAAAGACGTTGATCATGCCCGATCGTTCGCGCGGCGGGTCGTCCGTATCGACGATGCCGGGCGTGAGGCGGTCATCGTGGAAAGCGATGGCGGTCATTGGATAGGGGCTCTGGCGATACCAGAAGCGCAGCACCGGCGGGCGGTCGCGCAGGATGCGGTCCCAGTTCGGCGCGCCCTTCTGCGCCTTGCGATAGTCGAGATACCAGTCCTCCCAGTTGAAGCCACGAGCCTCGTCGGAATCCAGTCCGCCGTAGCCCACGCGCTGGATGATGTCGCGCGCCTTCTGGGCCAAGACGTCGGGAGAATAGTCGGGCTGAATGATCTGGAGCGCGCTGGAACGGTACGCGAGGAAGATGCAGGCAGCCATCGCAATCAGGATACCGGCCAGCAGGGGCACGGCGACGCGTATGCGCAGGCCCGTACCCTCGCCTGCCGCGGCGACCATCTCCGGCGATGGCGTCTCCCCCGCGGCCAGCGCGGCGGCCAGCGGATCGCCTCCGGGAAGGGCGGCGGCCACCGCGAGAGCGGAAGCCGGGCGGGCCGCCGGATCGGCCTCGAGGCAGCGTAGGATCACGCGTTCGACCGCCGGATCCATGTCGCGAACCAGCGCGGAGGGGTTCAGCGGCGGAGCACTGGATCGCACGCGTGCCAGATCGGCCAGCGTCGCGGCCTCAAAGGGGGGCTTGCCGGTGAAGAGCTCATATAAAAGGAGACCCAGCGAGTAGATGTCGCTGCGGACGGTGACCTCTTTGCCGGCGAGCTGCTCCGGCGCCATGTAAAGGGGCGTGCCGTTGCGCACCTCGTTGCCCGCGATCTCATTGGCAATTCCGGCGAGACCGAAGTCGGTGAGCAGGACCTGGCCGCGCCCGTCGATCATAACGTTGCCAGGCTTCAGGTCGCGATGGAGAATGCCTTTGTCATGCGCGGCGGCGAGGCCGGCGCAGAGTCCGCGAGCGATCTCCAGCGCCTTGTCGGAAGGAAGGCGGCCAATGCGGCGAAGCAGCGACGCAAGGTCCTCGCCATCAACATATTCCATCGAGAGGAAAGGATGACCATCGACCTCGCCGACATCGTAAACGCGGCAGACGTGCGGATGCGACACGAGACGCGCAAGCCGGACCTCATTACGAAAGCGCTCAATCGACGCGGGATTCTGACCGAGGGACTCGGGAAGAAACTTGAGCGCCACCGGCTGGCCCAGCGCGAGGTCGTCGGCGCGATACACCTCCCCCATTCCGCCTTTGCCGAGGAGGGCGACGACGCGATATCGGCCGGCTAGCAGGTCACCCGGAAGAAAACGTCCTTCCGATGATGTCCGGACGGAAGAACCGGTCGGGGACGAGGGCCGGGTCTGCGATCTTGTGGGCGTGGACGCGGGCGTATCGGCGATGGCGACCGTCTCGGCAACCGAGGCGTCGCTCGGCATCGCGGCGCCGCAGGTGAAACAAAAGCGGCTGCCTTCCGGAATGCGGCTTGCGCACGATGGGCATTGCATCACGGCATTCGCGCTGCTGTTCGGTATTGTCTCACACGGGGCGTCGGCACTGCTCGTGAAGCGGGAATGCGACGTCAGCTCTGCCGCGCTCCCGGTCGAATCGCCCTGTGATCTCGTTTCGACGGCCTGTGGTTCCCGCAAGTCCAGTTGGTGGGGGTTTCCCTCCGCCCACAGCCCTTGGAAATCGCTGTGCGATTCCCTCATTCCCACCGCCCGGCGGTTTTCATTTCGATTTCAGAAAGGAGCCCTGGAGGCCATCCTCCAGGCTCATTCTTGGATGAGAAAATGCTTTCGACCAGTACCCGGAGTGGCCATCCTATCGGCTCGGGCGCGCGAAGAGGTGAGGTGGTACGGTTCGCGGACCGGCGAATCAGCCCAGCAGTGCCCGCGTCTCATGCAGGCCGCACGAGAATTGGAGCTGCGCAATGGCATCGCGCAGTGCCCCGATGCAGGCGATGGCATCCTGGTGCGGACTCCGGCCGGTTCGGAGTCCGCATCTCAGGCACATGTCGGGAGGGACGCCCTCGCGAGATTCGCATCAGGAAGCCGGAGTCCAGGTTGCGCCCCAATAGTAGAGCCGAAGTGGGCTCATAACCAGGTCAGAGCCAGGGCCTTCCGAATCGAAGTACTTAAAGCCGAGCGCTTAAAGCCGCGCCGCCGCTGCGCATGAGTTGATCGCCGGATCGTGGCGAGGGAGAGTCCGAGCCTCATAGGAAGGGGCCATTCGCTAAAATCGAGCAATGACATCGAGGAATACGACAGGGCGCAGCGCGGGTGATCCAGGTTCGGTCGAATCGTGGCTGGTCTCGGCAGGACGGGCGCCCGGGCTCGCCGCTAAACGTGCCGCCATGCCCGGCGTCGAACTTCGTGCTGGGCGAGCGCCGTGCGTACTCTCGCGATGACGGCACGCCAGGCTGGGAGGCACTGGAAGAAATCGTCGGCGGCCTCGAAGGTGGCTCTTCGGTCTCCTTCGCCTCCGGCATGGCGGGGATCGCGGCGATTTTCGATCAACTCCCCACCGGATCAGTCGTGGCACTGCCGGACGACTGCTATCAGGGTGTCGCGGGTCTCGCCGCCGCCGGCCAAGCCCGTGGTCGCTGGACCGTGCACCGCATCGATGTGGCCGACACCGCGCGCTGGGTCGAGATGTGCGGCGTGGCCGACCTGATCTGGCTGGAGTCACCCTCGAACCCACTACTGGCCGGGGCCGACCTGGACCTTATCTGCGCAGCGCCGCGCAAACCGGGAGCGATCCTCGGCGTGGACAACACCTTCGCAACGCCGCTCAATCAGCGCCCTTTGGCGCTCGGCGCCGATGTCGCCGTGCAATCGGTGACCAAGTTCATCGGCGGACACTCGGACCTGCTCGGAGGCGTCGTCACCGTGCGCGACGCGAATCTGCTGGCATCGCTGCGGCAGGCCCGGGAGCTCGCAGGCGCAACGCCCGGAACGCTCGAGACATTCCTCGCCGTCCGCGGGGTTAGGACGCTGGCAGTGCGTCTGGGGCGGGCGCAGAGCAACGCGATGACGTTGGCCGAGCGCCTCGCGCGCCATCCAAACGTTACGCTGACGCGCTATCCCGGCCTAGCGAGCCATCCGACGCACGAGGCCGCGCGACGCCAACTCAAGGGCTTCGGCACGATTATCTCGTTCGACGTGCGTGGCGATGCCCCCGCCGCCGACGCCGTGTGCGCCGGACTGCGGCTCATCCAACACGCCACCAGCCTAGGTGTGGTCGAGTCCACCATCGAACGGCGGGCCAGCATTCCTGGGCAGGAGCACCTGCCTCCGGCGCTGCTGCGGCTGAGCGTGGGTATCGAGGCCGTCGAGGACCTTTGGACCGATCTGGATCGAGCGCTGCACAACGTGCCGGAAGTGTAGCGCTGGACGCACAACCGTGGGATTAGGCGTCCTCGCGCCGCCCGCACACAGCTAATGCGGTCACATTCTGCGATCCACTGGTGGCCGGATGACGCGCCACTTCCATGAGAAGGCCGCCCCGTGTCAAGAGCGGAATTGGATCGTGCGACCGATAACTCTCGACCGCCGACCAACGGGAGGCGCGAATATCGTTCAAGCGTCCTCCTCTTAGGAAGGTTTTGGCGCCAGCTAAGCCATGACGCCGTGGAGATTGGCGTGGGAGCCGCGCAGGCCGCGCTCCTCAACACCGCCGCGGCGCAGTCTCCCGCTCGATTCCGTGCTCATTGGTCTGTCATGTCGGGCGCTGCCGTGGCTGCGCCACTTCCCCCAAACGGACGCTCCGCCGGCGGCCGCGCCTGCCAGGCACCGTCGGCGCCGTTATCCCTGGGTGTTGTTCGCTGCCCTCATCACGGTTGTCTGCACGGTTGGCTGGCTGGCGGTCGGCATCCTTGTTCATGACGGTAACGCCGCTGTGGCGCCAACCCGTCTCGAACCGCTGACCTTTGAATTCCAGGCCGTGTAGCGCCAGAACCATCTGCTTCTGACCTGGAATCGTGCCGCGACGCGATGCCACCGCGGCCACGCTGACCATTCACAACGGTCCGGAGAGGGAAGACGTCGTGTTAGACCTCGATACGCTGCGGCGTGGCGGCGTAGACTATTTCCCCGTTTTCGAGGATGTCAATTCGGCCTCACCCTGACCCATACCCCGGGCGGAAGCGTGAGCGAGCAAGCTCACGCCAGCCTTCGCCCCTGGCGGCCCAATCGATCGGACATCGAATGGATCTTCTGGGGGGTGTTGGCGCTTGGGCTCACGCTTCCGAGTGCGATGCTCGCCTGGGTTGACCAGCCGCCGCCGGACGAAGAATGAGCGCTAGCGGATACTGATTGCTTGCCATACCTAAGCCTCCGCGTTACGATCTGAATGGCCTCGGCGATGCCATCCACAAAAGTCACATCAACAAAGGGCGCGGCGATCGCCGTTACTCATAGCCTTGTGGGCTGGGTCTTGTGCGGCGCGACGATGGCGTTGGGGATGAAAGTGACCACTCTTGAGACCGCTCTGATTCTCCATGCGTTCGCTGTGCCGCTGATCTTTACAGCCCTGTCTCTCATCTATTTTCGGCGCCTGGAGTCATGGCCTCCATTCCGCACCGCCGTTACATTTGTGGGCGTCGTGATCATCATGGACGTTGTCGTCGTCGCACTCTTGATCCAGCGAAGTCTCGATATGTTCGAGAGCGTACTCGGGACTTGGCTGCCATTCCTCCTCATCTTTTTCTCTACCTGGTGGACGGGCATTGCCGTCCGTCGGTTGACGCATCGGGCGGCTCACTAGTTCAAACGCATCCGATGAGAGGTAGCGGCCTGCGACGCACGTGACCTCAAGCAGAAGTGAGACCTCGCGCCAGCCGACCTTGGGTGGCGGGTAATCCGGCCACGCGAATCGTCCGCTGCACGGTACCCAGGATCGGAAAACACCCGTATCCAGCCAAGCCATCTGTTCAACTCGGCTGGTTCCCGGCATCTGGCTACTCGCCTAACGACAGCTCGGGGAGGCTGCCAAGGCGATGCGGGAATCCATGCGGCGCCTGATCGTCGAGACGTTCCCGAAAGCGCCTGACCTGCCGCGACCGCTTCGGCTGGACCGCTCACTCGGCGTGGGATGCAGAATCTGCATAGTGCGATGCTGATTTTGCCGCTCTCATCGGAGAATAGCAGTGCCGAGTCAAGGGACTCGCTCTAACCAAACCGGATTTTCCACCCAGATCGGAATAAGGCTCGTGAATTGCAGTGCGGAACACGTGACAAACACGCCGAGGCTCACGGGAAGCTGGTTGATCCCAATCAACCCGCAAACACTTGTCACACTTCTTCCTTCCAGGTTACTCTCAGCCCCGACTCCGATATCAGCGAACCATAATAACAGCTCCTCTGGGCCTCGAAAGAGAGTTCCAACCAACGAGAATATGTCGCCGCACAACGGGCAGCACGGACCGGACGCGGCGACCACGCGTTCGGAGTTCGCACCGCGGCCCCTCTGGGTACTCTCATTGAGGCTGGGTTCTTCTGCGCGGCGCATGGCAGCGAAGATTCGCCGGTCGGACTGATCGATCGCGTACTGAAACAGATCGGAGGCTCGCTGAAGCTTATGACCGAAGAACTATTAGACGCGCCCATCGTCACTCCCACAAATGGCGGGCCCAAGGCGCCGCCCGCCCCTACCCAGCCAGCAGCGCCCCAGCAACCGGCTGGTGAGCCGGCTCCCGCCGCCAGCCCGCCGGGAATGCCCCAAAAGCCGGCCGATAAGGCGGCTCCCGTCCCGCCCGTTCCCAAGAAAGTCACCGGCAAGAAAATCACGGTGGCGATTGTCTTACTCGTCGTGACCGCAGCGGGCGCATACCTCGTCTGGAGAATGTTTTTCGCGACGCCAGCGGTGCCGGCAAGCATCGTTGTCCTGAGCGGCCGGATCGAGGGAGACGACTCGGCGGTGGCAGCGAAGACCACGGGGCGCATTCTCGAAGTTCGCGTGCGCGAAGGCGACATGGTCAAGGCCGGCGACACAATCGCGGTTCTCGACGATCAGCAGATTCGGGACCGCGAGGAACAGGCCCAGGCCGTGCTCGCGGGAGAGGAGGCAAAAGCCGCCGCCGCGCGTGTTCAGATCGCCTTCCTCGAAGAGCAGTTGCGGCAGAATCAATTGCAAACCGAGCAGTCGGGCGTCGATGCGCAAGGGCGAGTGCGGCAGGCCGAGGCGGATGTGGCCGCCGCGGAATCGGACCTGGCGCAACAAGAAGCCGCCTATCAGCTTGCGGCGTTCGACAAGGAAGCGTACACGGCTCTCGCGAAAACCGGGGCCGTCTCTGAGCGCCAGGGGAAGCAATCGGTGTCCGCGGCCGACCAGCAGGCCGCCGCGGTTGCCGCCGCCAAGCGCCGCGTTGAAGCGTCGCGGGGCGCGTTGACGACGGCTCGAGCCACCCTCTCGAACCCCAGCATTCGCGAAGCGCAGGTCGGAATGGTAAACCGGCAGATTACGCAGCAGCAAGCTGAGGTCTCCAGCGCCGTGGCGAATACGGAGCAGGCGCGCTTCCAGCTTGCCGAAGCCCAGGCGAATCGGCGGGACCTGATCGTCCACGCTCCCTTCGGCGGCACCGTCATCACGCGGGCGGCGGAGCCCGGCGAAGTGATTGCAGCCGGAACCGCGGTCATCAGTCTGCTGGATCTCAGCAAGGTCTACTTGCGCGGCTTCGTGCCGGAAGGGAGCATCGGCAAGGTCAAAGCCGGACAGCCGGCGCACATTTACCTTGACTCCAATCCAAAGCAGCCCGTCGATGCGTATGTGTCGCGCATCGATCCCGAGGCCACGTTCACGCCGGAAAACACCTATTTCAAGGATGATCGCGTGACACAAGTGGTCGGTGTGAAGCTGCAGTTGAAAGGCGCCACCGGATTCGCCAAACCGGGCATGCCCGCCGATGGAGAAATTCTGGTGGAGGGCTCGGCCTGGCCGGATCGCAGCAAGGCCAGAAAATGATCGCCGCGCCCGCTCCCGTCGCGTCGTCCGCCGCCCCTAAAGACGACAAGTCCCCGCGAACGGCCATTCGCGTCGAGCGTCTCTGGCAGCGCTACGGCAGCATCGAGGCGGTCCGCGGAATCGATCTGACGGTGGCGGAAGGGGAAATCTTCGGATTGATTGGACCGGATGGCGCAGGCAAAACCTCGACGTTCCAGGTGCTGGCCGGCGTGCGGGAAGCGACTTCGGGCAAGGTGGAAGTCTTCGGCAAGCCGGCGCGCGAGGCGCGATCGCACACCGGCTATCTGACGCAGACTTTCAGTCTGTACCCGGATCTGAGCGTTGCCGAAAATATCCGCTACATCGGGGAATTGCGCCGGGTCGCTCCGGACGAGATCAAAAAGCGCAGCCTCCAGTATCTGCGGATGTTCGATATGGACCGGTTTGCGGACCGGCTCGCGGCGAAATTGAGCGGCGGCATGAAACAGAAACTGGCGCTGGTGTGTGCGCTGGTGCCAGCGCCGCGGGTTCTGGTGCTCGATGAACCGACCACCGGCGTCGATCCTGTCTCGCGACGCGAGTTTTGGGATACACTCACGCATCTGGCGGCGGACGGATTAACGATCCTGGTGGCCACCCCATATCTGGATGAGGCCGAACGGTGTCACCGCGTGGCGCTGCTCTACAAAGGTCAAATCAATCAGGAGGGCACGCCGGCCGAGGTGCGGGCCAGTTTGCATGCCCAACGGCTGGAGCTGCGCACCGCGAACCTGGAGCAGGCGGAGCAGATTCTCCTGCCCAGCAGCGGACCTGACCGAGAGATCCTCGACGTGCAGCGCTTTGGCGATCGCCTGGACCTTCTGGTGCCCGACCCGGATCGCGCGAAACAGTTTCTGGAGAAGGAACTGGGCGCGGCCGGCCTCGCCGGCTTCGAGTTTCGCATCGATGAGCCAACGCTCGAAAGCGCGTTTGTCGCGACTCTGCGCAGGTTGGGGGAAGAGGGGCATGCGGGGCCGTTTCCCGGCCGGCATGAACACAAGGATCTGCGAGGCCAGGTCGCGATCGGCGCGAAGAATCTTCACATGCAATTCGGATCGTTCACGGCCGTCAAGAGTTTCAGCCTGGAGATTAAGTATGGCGAGATCTTCGGTCTTCTCGGCGCCAACGGTGCCGGCAAGACCACGGTCATCAAGATTCTGTGCGGGCTGCTGGAGCCGACGCGCGGCGAGATGCAACTCGCCGGCGAACACGGCAGCTTGCGATCGCAAACGGTCCGCCAGCGAATCGGCTACATGTCGCAAAGCTGCTCCCTCTATGACGATCTCTCGATTGAAGAGAACCTGGATTTTTCCGCCGGCGTCTATCTGGTCAACGGCGAGGAGCGCGAAGAAAAGAAACACTGGGTGCTGTCCTTTTCCGGCCTGGAGGGCAAACAGGATCAAGTGATCGGGAGTTTGCCGGGCGGATGGAAGCAGCGCGTGGCGCTGGGGGCCGCGATCCTGCATGAGCCGAGCGTCCTGTTTCTCGACGAACCGACTTCGGGCGTCGATCCGCTGGCGCGCCG
>JBEKKO010000163.1:0-8913 GCA_050010695.1 Bryobacteraceae bacterium | reverse complement strand
TAGCGGGTATCCGGCGCCAGTGGACTATACCTCGCCGGGCCAGATCAACGCCATCGTGCCCTTTGAAGCGGCGCTCTTCAGCACGGTGAATGTTCAGGCAATCAATCAGGGCAACGCGTCCGCCGCGTTCTCGCTGCCGGTGGTGACTTCGCTTCCGGGGATGTTCACGGCACAGGGCTCGGGCTCAGGCCAGGCCGCCGTGCTGAATCAGAACAACAGCGTCAATAGCGCCTCGAATCCCGAGCAGGTGGGTAATGTTCTGCAGATGTTCGCCACCGGGGATGGTTCGCGCACGCCGCCGGAAATAGACGGGCGGCTGCCCTCCACTGTTTTGACGAAACCCACGCTGGCCTGTTCGGTAACCATCGGCGGCCTGAATGCTACGGTGACTTACTGCGGCGCAGCGCCGGGGTTCGCCGGACTGTTTCAGATCAATGTGAAGATTCCTGAAGGCGTTGCGCCCGGAAACAGCGTGCCCGTGCAGGTGACCGTCGGAACCGCGACCAGCCAGAGCAATGCGACTATAGCGGTTCAGTAGGCGGAGGCGCAGCGGCGTTGCCGGAGCTGGAGTCGCTCCAAACAGGGAGATATGGCAGAGCACGGCCGCTTCCAAATGGTTTGGAGCCGAACGGCTAAAAGCAATTACGGACAGGCTGGCCGGACCCCTACCGATAGCGAATAGCGCTCGCCGAAGTCGGACCGCGACACCGGCGCGATGCCCGCAACAGTTTCCGAGTCGGCGACCATACTTCCGGAACCATGATCCGACGCTAGCTCGAAACGCAGATACGGAGAATTGAGTCCGTTACCTTCCGGAGCATCTTGCGGATTCCTGGCCGTTTCAGCGAAGGTCCCGTCACCGGCGCAACATGCGGTCCAGCCACGTTTTCTGCGCCGGCTGGTCCCAGCTTTCGAGCATCCAGATGTCGTAGGGCCATTTCGAGATGGATGTGAGAAAACGCTTGCCGTCGGGATGCAGGCTGAATCCCGAGATGCTGCCAGTGGACACAGGTAGATCCAACGGCGCAAGCATCCTGTCCGCGCCGGTCTTCACGTCAATCGAATAAAGCTGCCACTGCGCGCCCCCGCCCGCGGTGTTGTGGAAGATACCGTAAACCTGGCTGCCGTCTTTGGAAAACGCGAAAGCCAGTAACTTGCGAGCGGTCAGTTTGCGGACCGTGTTGCCATCCGGCGAAATCATGGATATGCCTTCGGCCGATGGGTACGCGATCCAGTCTCCTGTGGGGGACCATTGAAGCCTGGAGTAGTCCGTCGTCGCTGGGACGGCATTTGCCAGAATCAAAGGAGTCGCGCCCGTAACCGGCTTCATCTTCAGTATTTGCTCTTTGCCGCCTTCGCGGCGCACGAAAGCGACCCATTGGCCGTCAGGGGACCAGGCGTGGGCGCTCTGGAGAACACTGCCCGCAAGCGGTGTCCAGGGCCCGCCCGATGCGTTCGCAATCGTCAACTGCAATTGCTCGACTGGGCCCTGCACGAACAAGAACCGTGTGCCGTCCGGAGCCCATCGCGGCGCGAGAGCATAGCTGTTGATACCCGGCGGCGCATCGGCGACACGGCGTGAAAATCCCTCCGCTGCGGACCGGTCCTCTATGCCGCCAACGGCACCGGTGCTGAACGTGGAAAACAGGTAGTGAGTGCCGGATGGTGCCCAATCCGGTTCCCAGGATACCCCGCCCCCGCCCACAACGGTGTGGACGCGTCCCTCCGGCAGGGAGATTTCCAAGACATTCCATTCCGCTGCGCCTCCGCTATAGGCAATCTTCTTGCCGTCGGGAGAAACCGACGGAGAGAGAAGCAAACCGGTGGCACGATAAATCACCCGGCTGCTCCCGTCAGTGGAATCGATCAGAGATATCGTGTTATTGAAGTTGCCGCCGCTGACGAGGAGGTGACGGCTGTCGGGAAACCAGCCCGCATCAGACTCGGTCGCGCCGATCTCTCGCGGCGTGCCGGAAGGATAAGGCAGAATCCAAAGCTTCTTATCGGCAATTACAGCCAGCCTGGAGCCATCCGGAGAGAACGCAATCGAGGTGACGTTACCGTGCGGAGCCAGCACAAGTTCCTTCGGCGTGCCGCCTTGGAGCGGCCCGGCCCACGTTCTGCCGTCGCGGTTGAACACCAGCGTCTTCGCATCTGGATGGAGCGTCGCCGGTGAGGCCTTCTCCATCACCAACTCGGGCGTGCCTCCCGATGCACCGACGGTCCACAGGTCGCCATGGGAAATGTAGTAGATGGTCACGCCATCCGGAGACCAGAATAGATTGCTGCATGTATCGGTTGCATGCGTGAGTTGCGCCGTAGCCGGTGCGCCTAGAGCTTTGGTGAAGACCTGGTAAATGCCATGGATGTCTGCCGTGTAAGCGATGCTCTTCCCATCCGGCGACCATATGGGGGATCTTTCCGTGGCCTCGTCCCGTGAAATGGGCGTGAATTTGTACGCGGACAAATCCGACGGTGCCGGACGAATTAGCAACGCCGCTAGTACGAGGCCCAACGCCAGCCCCGCCGCGAGGAGACCCAGTCGCGGCAGCAAGCGCCGCCTTCTCTCGCCCGAAACCCCCGGAATCGCGCTTGCCGGTACCGATTCCGAAAGCCGGTCGCGCAACTGGCGAAGCTCGCGATACAGGTCCCGGGTCGAATCGTAGCGCTCGGCCGGCTCCTTGGCGAGCAACCGCTCGACGATCCATCGCAGAGGCGTTGGCACGTTGCCTGGAAGCGGTTCGGTGTCTTCGCGAATGATGGCCGTCATGGTCTCAGCCGCCGTGCCGCGCCGAAACGCGCGTTTGCCGGAGGCGAGTTCGTAAAGAACCAGGCCGAGCGAGAACTGATCGGACTGCGCCGTGAGATTCGCATGCCCGCGAGCCTGCTCGGGGCTCATATAGGCAATGGTGCCGACGGTGGTGCCCGGAGCGGTAAAAGCGACAGCCTGGCCGATGGTGCGGGTGGGGTCGTCGGGTGCGATCTTTTCGGCTGCGGCTTTGGCCAGACCGAAATCGAGAATCTTGATGCGGCCATCGCGCGTGATCAGAATGTTGTCCGGTTTCAGGTCGCGATGAATGATACCGGCTGCGTGGGCCGCGGCCAGGCCCTCGCTCATCTGTACCGCGACGTCGAGCAGTTTGCGCTGAGTCTCGGCCGGCCTGACCGGCGCGCCTTCGACGAACTCCATCACCAGGTAGTCGGGACCGACATCGTAAAGCTGGCAGATGTTCGGGTGATTCAGGGCTGCGATAGCGCGGGCTTCCCGGTTGAAGCGATCAGAGAATTTCTCTCTGGAAACCTTGATGGCGACGGTGCGGCCGAGGCGGATGTCGCGCGCCTTCCAGACTTCGCCCATTCCACCTTCACCGATGCGCGAGAGGATCTCATACGGGCCGAGTTTTTCGCCAGGCTTTAGTTCCATGGGACCGGAGCGGTGACGATTGATTCTACATTACGGAGGCCGCCAGTTGTTGGTATAGAGTCGTATCAGTGCAGCTTGAAAATGCGAGCTTTTCCGGGTCTTGCAGGATATTGCCTGTATCACGCGGGACTCGGAAACAGCGCAGCGGCCGGCTTGCTTGCGGAGTCGGCTTCCGATAATGAACCATAACGCCGTGAGCACGAGGACGTTGGGCGTCTTGGTCAGCGAATCGCATGCTTGGCCCAGATGAGAACGGTGAAGGTTGCCGAGGATCTACCGGCTCCCGAAGGCGCACATTGCAACTCATCTGTCGCCGAGCGAGGGATGCGGTTGGGTGTATACTGAATCGGACTGTGGAGTCCAAAATAGAAATTCCAGTTAATAGGGGTACGGCAATCCATGCGTCAACCGCTACAGGGCTCATTTTCTTCCGTTGTTTCGCGGCCAGGTGCCTTTTTGGGCTGGGCTTTCGGCATGCGGCTGTCCATGCCCGTTCTGCTGGCGGCCGTTGCGTACTACATCGCGCCCGCGGATTTCGCGACGATTTACGATCTTCCAGCCAATCTGACCGGCGCCGGCGTCACGATCGGTATCGTGAGCTTGTCGCGAATTTCGCCGATTTCGACAACTTCCGCCAGTTGACCGGGTCCACCTTTCCCGATCCCACCGAAGTTATTCCGACCGCGTTCGGCGGGGCTGATCCTGGTGCCGCCTATACCACTCCTCCCCCAGCTTCCGATGCTTTCAATAACTCAAGCAACCAAGTCGAAGCGACCTTGGATGTGGAGCGCGCGGGCAGCGTGGCTCCGGGCGCCAATCTGCTGGTGGTGGCTAACGCCGGCATCGTAGAAACATCGGCACAGTATCTGGTGAATACTGCGCCGGTTCCCGCTCAGGTGATGAGCGTCAGCTTCACAACCTGCGAGTCTGAAATTGGGGCGTCTGGAGTTTCTTACTGGGACACGCTGTTTCAGCAGGCGGCCGCGGAAGGGATCTCCGTATTCGTTGGCGCCGGCGATTCCGGTGCATCCGGTTGCGACGTCGGCAGTGGCGTGCCGCCAGCGTCTCCTTTGCCCAACAGCCCGAATGCCATCTGCTCCTCTAGTTATGTTACCTGCGTCGGTGGAACCGAGTTTAACGACGCGGGGAACCCCACGCTCTATTGGAACTCCAGCAACGGTCCCGGCCTCTCGTCGGCCCTCGGTTATATTCCGGAAGGTGCCTGGAACGATTCGTATTTCGTTAACCCCGACGGGCTCGTCTCAGCTTCCGTGACCGCTTCCGGCGGCGGTGTCAGCGCCTATATTCCGACCCCGAGTTGGCAAGCGGGGACCGGCGTGCCCGCGGCGATGTCCGGACGCTACACTCCGGACGTTTCGTTCTCGGCCTCCTGTAACTACGCCTATTTGTTCTGCTACGCTGCAGGCTTAATCGGTTGCACGAACGCAACGAATTTCGGCGGACAGTGTGGGACCTCGTCAACAGCGCCGGATATGGCGGGTGTGGCGGCCCTACTCGAACAGCAACTGGGAACCCAAGGCAACATGAGTCCGGCACTCTACCAGATGGCTGCGAGTGCTCCCGCGGCTTTCCACGACGTGACGGTTGCCACCAGCGGCGTTACCGATTGCGACATCAACGTTCCCAGCATGTGCAACAACAGCATTCCCGGGCCAACCGGGTTGAGCGGCGGCCAGGCGGGATATCTGGTCGGACCCGGATATGACGAGGTAACCGGTCTCGGGTCTCTGGACGTGGCGACGTTTATCGCCAACTATCCAAGCGGTCCCAGGCCTGCAAAGATAGCGTTCGACGCAACCAATCTGACGTTCTTAGATCAGCCGATCGGAGTGCCCAGCGCGGTGCAGACTCTTGGTATGTCAGACACAGGGACAGCGCCGTTGAACCCGCCCACGATCACCATCATCGGGCTCAACGCGAGCGACTTCAGCCAGACCAATAATTGCCAGCCACCCACCTATACCGGGGGCGCATGTTCGATCCAGGTGACGTTCACACCGTCGCTATATGGAAACCGCACGGCTATATTGATGGTCGCCGCCGGCAACGCCAGCAACTCTCCGCAGACCGTCGCACTAATTGGGACCGCGACAGGCGTGCAGGCGCCGACCGTGGCCGTGTATCCGTCTCTATACTACATCACTACAACCCAAGCCCTGACGGCGACAGTGCTTGTCAGCGGCGTAAGCGGCTATCCAACGCCAACTGGCACGGTCACACTAACCAGCGGCAGCTTTACATCGACGCCGGCGACCCTCAGCAACGGAAGCGCGACACTCAACATCCCCGCCGGCTCGCTCGCGACCGGCCCCTACACGATAATAGACGCCTTGTACACGCCCGATGCTTCCAGCTCCCCGACTTATCTCACCTCGGGGGGAAATGCCTTCGTTTCGGTGACCGCGGCCCCTTCGGGGGCCACCGCGCCCACCGTGACGGTCGCTCCGTCTTCATCGAGCATCGCAACGACGCAAGGTCTGACGGTAACGGTTGCCGTCAGCGGTGGAAGCAGCCGCCCCACGCCGACCGGCACGCTTACGCTGACCAGCGGCTTCTTCAATCAGAGCCAGGTGCCTCTCACCAACGGCAGCGGCACATTCAACATTGCCGCCGGGTCGCTGGCAATCGGAACCGACACTCTGATCGCCGGCTATGCGCCGGACTCCGCTAGTTCCGCGACCTACACGAGCTCCAGTGGATCGGGTTCGGTTTCAGTATCTGGCCCGGTGAGGACCACGCCTAGCGTGACGGTTACTCCGTCTTCATCGAGCATCACGGCAACGCAAGGCCTGACGGTAGCGGTCGCCGTGAGCGCCAACCCCGCACCCACCGGCACGGCGACGCTGATTAGCGGCAACTTCGCTACAGTACCGTTTACCCTGGCCAACGGCGCAGCAACAATCGCCATCGTCGCCGGGTCGCTGGCAACCGGAACCGACCCGCTGACCGTCATCTATACGCCAGACTCGTCGAGTTCCTCCATTTACAACAGCTCGACGGGGATTAGCTCGGTTACAGTGACCCTCCCGCCGCAGGCCATCACGTTCACGACGCCGGTTTCTCCGGTGACCTACGGTGTCTCGCCGATCGCGCTGTCGGCAACGGCGACTTCCGGGTTGGCGGTTACCTTCAGCGTGGTTTCCGGTCCGGGTACCGTCAGCGGCAACATACTAACCATCACAGGCGCAGGCACGATAGTAGTGGCCGCAAATCAGGCGGGCAACGCCAACTACGCGGCGGCAGGGCAGGTGACGCGGAGCATAGTGGTCAACCAGCCTATCGATGCGGCGATCGAATTGCAGTTCGCCAACACACAACTGGTCTACCCCAGTGCAACCAACGTGACCGTCTGCGTTGCTCCAGCCACCAGAGTGACTGCTACCGGCAGCGTCAAGGTTTACGACGGAACCACACTTCTCACGACGCTGGTTCTGCAGGGCAATGGCTGTGCTTACTGGCTAATTTCCCCCGGCCTGAGCGCCGGAACGCATGTCATGACAGCCGTGTACTCCGGCGACAGCCACAATCCCTCTGGCACCTCGGCCGCGACCACGCTTACGGTCAGCCCGGTTCCCGTGAACATGAGTGTCACCTGCTCGAACACTCCGTTTGCCTATGGCGCGAACTACCAGTGCACGGTCAGCCTAAGTTCCAAGGCCGGGGCGCCGCTGGGCTCAATCACCTATAGGCTCGATAGCGGATCGGCGGTGACACTGCCACTCAGGGTGGGCAATGCTCAATTCGCTCTCGTCGCGCCAGCGGCGGGAAACCACAATGTCGTTGTGGCCTACGCGCAGCAGACCAACTATGCCGCCGCCGCGCCGCGAACCGAGACGTTCACGGTCACACCTGCAGCCGTGAATGTGGCATTGACTCCGTCCAGTTGGAATGCGAGCGCCGGGGCGAATATCTCGTTCGCGGCGGCGGTCACCTCGTGGAACGCGGCTCCCCCGGATGCGGCCGGATCGGTGTCGTTCTACGACGGCGCCACTTTGCTCTCTACCGTAGCGGTCAACGCCAGTGGACATGCTACCTACTCGACGGCCCACCTGTCCGCCGGCACGCATATCATCAAGGCGACCTATTCCGGTAGCGCCAACTACGCCTCCGGATCGACCAGCGTGACCATCGTGCTGAGGGCCGGAAGTTAGATTAGAGCATTACCGCGCTCGCACTATGGCCGGTTCTTGAAGCTCGAACCCGCGGATCCGCCGGACCGGACTGGCAGTGCAGGGCTACCGATATCAGGTCTTAACTGGCTTCCCGGTCGGATTGCTCTATGCGGCGAGCCATCACAGGTATCGCCAGGTCGCTCGCCGTTGGTGGGAATGGCCGTTATTTCTCAGTTTTCTGAAGGCTTCTCCGCATGGTCGATCACGATCACCTCGACAGGTGTCTTACGTGCTCGCAGGCGCAATCCAAGTTCCTGCTGAATCGCGGTGAAAATCGAAACCTCTGTCTCCATCGCCACGTCACCCGTTCCATCTCTGACCGGCCTTCCGCTCTCGGTACTCCACTCCAACTTCAGATTGAAGCTGCCTTCCAATCTCGTCTGATTCACAACCGGCAGGTCCATTTGGCGGGACAGAACTTCGGCGAATCGGTCCATTGTAATGGTCTTGGCATCTATGAGCCCTCGGCTACTGTTGGTGCTCGATTCAGTTTCTTCGGCCTTCTCCAGCTTCGGGCCATTCTTCGCGACGTCCAACACGAACGCTTCAATCGTTCTGGTCTCGCGATGGATCGCGAGTTTGAAGCGCTCGATTAACAGCGCCCGCAACATTGTCATCAGTGCAGCGTCGCCCACCGGCTGATCTGCTTTGGCGATGATCTCATAGCGGTCCGAATCTAACCAGGTAGGTCCACCCGCGATCTGATTTGGACCTAGCCCAAAGGCACCCATGACGCAGCGCTTCAAGGTCACGTTGCTGGCCGTAAGCCGGCCTTTACCTGTCTTTATGCCGGAGGATTCGGTGAACTGGTCGGGTTTGCTCGGCTTTACCGAAGCGACTTCAAATCGTCCAGCCGCTGGAGACTGTCCGTAAACTGCCCCGAAGCCAAACAGCACTAATATAGCAGTCGCTCGAGTCACGGGCGTCACTCCCATCAGGCTAGACGATGTCGATGACCCAAGTGTTGAGAGCGGAGGTCTCAACACGGAGGTTTTCTGCGCTGGACGGCGACTTCCGATATGGCGCGATAACGCCATGTGCAAACTGGATCGCACGTGCACGGCTGGGCTGTGGGATCTACGCGAGGTTGTCCGCCACCGGATCTCCGATTCCCAGGAACGGACATCCCTTAGGGCTGCCCGAACTCGCAAGGTTCTGATTCGGCTAAGAACCTAGCATTTTCATCGATGGTGCTGCAATTGCACGCAGCGGCAGGGGGGCCCATGCTGACGTCCGTCAAACACGCCTTTCGGGTATTGCGCAAGGACCCTGGCTTCACTGCCGTGGCCATCTGTT
>JBEKKO010000162.1:0-9092 GCA_050010695.1 Bryobacteraceae bacterium | reverse complement strand
AGCCGGTCTCGCTCGGCCTGGGTCATCAGTAGTTGTCCTTTGTCCACCCTCCAGGCTCGACCCTGTCAATAGGACATTTCTACTTTGCCCAAATAGGACATTATCATTTTGCCGCGACACACGCGCGCACACCCGCCCCAGACGGGCTTGGATTTGGGCTACACTGACGCAAGAGGCAGAGGCGCGACTTTGGCCGTGACCGGCATGCCCATCGGCCTTCGGCGGCGGCGGACAAAATGGTCCGCCACACCGGTTGCCAGACTTAAGGAAACTACGAATGGAACAAAAACTAAAGATCGCCGTGTTTATCGATTTCGATAACATCGAGATCGGCGTGAAGTCCACGCTGCACCGCGAATTCGACGTGGCGGCGGTGTTGGACGCGCTGAAGGAACGCGGCGAAATCGTCACCAAGTTCGCCTATGCGAACTGGGGCAGACAGGAAGCGGCCACGCGGCCACTTTCCGAACACGCCGTTCAAATGGTGCAGCGCGATCCTTCCCCGCGCGGCGACAAGAACGGTGCCGACATCAACCTGGCGCTCGACGCGCTGGAAATGGCCTTCACTCACGACCACATCAACGCTTTCGCCATCGTCAGCGGCGACAGCGATTTCATTGCCCTGGTGAACAAGCTCAAGCAATACGACAAGCGAATCTTCGTCGTCGGCGGCCGCGCCTTCACCAGCACGATTCTGCAAAAGAACTGCCACGAGTTCATCGCCTACGAAGCCATCATCGACGATGCCCCGCGCACGCGCTCCCACGAGCGTCCGCCGGCTGAAAAGCAGCAGCACCAGCCGCAGCAACAGCAGCCGCAGCAACAGCAACCACAACAACAGCAGCCGCCACAACAGCAGCAGGCCCCGACGCAGCAGCAGGCGCCGCAGCAGCAGCAGCGCTCGCAGCACAAGCGGGTGGCGCTCGATCTCACGCAGTCCATGCCGCTGGTGGAACGCGCCCTGGGCGTGCTCGAGCGGCGCGAGGTGCGGCCGCAGCTCGGCCTGCTCAAGTCCACCATGTTGCAGCTCGATTCCACGTTCAATGAGAAGGCCTACGGAGCCAGCTCGTTCACCGATTTCGTGGAGAAACTCCAGAAGGCCGATTTCGTCGATGTGTCGGGCGGCGAAGGCCGCTACATGATCCGGCTCAAGGGCAGCGTGGCGGCCGATAAGCCCGGCGCCAAGCCGGAGCAGGCCATACCGCTGCTGCGCGACGTGCTGGAAACGCACCGCCTGGCGGTGGACAACGGCGCGCTCGCCGACGATCTGGCCGAGTGGGTGAAGGCCGACCACCCAGCCTTCGACTGGCGCCAATACGGGTTCCAGGAATTCAGCGAGCTGCTCAACTACGCGCAGGATAAGAGCCTGGTGCGCATTCAGGCCGATGAAGAGCGCGGCCTGATCGTGTTCCTCGGCGCAGAATTCCATCCGCCCGCCGCGCCGCCGGAGCCGGAGCCCCAGCAGCCAATCGAGGAAGAAGAGGACGAACCGCAGCCACTGGTGCCCGGCCAACCTACCGCTACCGGAGAGATCCCCATCCCCGAGCCGCCGCCCAAGGTGATGCGCCGCCCGCGCGCCCCACGCAAGACCTCCAGCGATGGTGCGCAAAAGAAGCGCGTTTCGCGCCCACGCAAGAAGCCGCCGGTGCAGTAACCGCGATTCCGGTCAAGGCCGAGGCAGGACGATCTTTTTGGTCGTCAAGGCGTCGCGCTTCGGGGGACGCGAGTGCGGGAGAAAAAACACCGGCGGCAAAGACCGCTGGCGCTACAAGCAAGCGCGGCCGCCGGTTCTTTGCACGATGGTGCGGTACTTGGCGAGCGATGACAGGCCACAAAAGGCGATGGCCTGTCCTACCTCCGGTATCAGTTGATGCGGTAATGGCAGCCGCGGCTTTCGCGGCATTGTTCGGCGGCTTCGAGGATCAGAAGCGCGGTGAGGATGCCGTTGCGCAGGCCGATGATGGAATCGCTGATCTCGCACTTCTCGTAGAAGCGCGCGATCTCCAGGTCGAGCTCGCGCAGAATTCGCATGGCACGGTTCAGACGCCGCTCGCTGCGGATCAGGCCGACATAATTCCACATGGTGTGCTGGATGGTCAGCCAATCCTGGCTGATGAGGGCGGGGTCGGCCGGTTCGCGCTCGTACCGCCAGTCGGCCACTTTGGGAAAGTAGAAATCGTCGCCGCGCGCGATGCCTTCGGCGGCTTGCGCTCCGGCCCGCGTTCCCCAAACCAGGCATTCGAGCAGCGACGTGCTGGCCAGGCGGTTGGCGCCGTGCAATCCGGTGCAGGACACCTCGCCCGCCGCCCGCAGCCGGTCCACCGTGGTCCGGCCGCAATCGTCGACCGCAATGCCGCCACAGCTATAGTGCGCCGCGGGGACCACCGGGATGGGCTCGCGCGTGAGGTCGATGCCGCGCTCCATGCACACCGCGTAGATGCCCGGAAAACGTTCGCGAAGCTGATCGGCGGGCTTGTGCGTGATGTCCAGGTAAACGCACGGCTCGCCCGTCTCCAGCATGGTGTGGTAGATGGCGCGCGCGGCGATGTCGCGCGGCGCCAGCGAGCCGGCGGGATGGAACCGGTGCATGAATTCCTTCCCGTGACGATCCACCAGGCGGCCGCCCTCGCCGCGCACCGTCTCGGAAATCAGGAAGCAGCCGTCGGGCGCCAGCAGCGCGGTCGGGTGGAATTGGATGTACTGCATGTTGATGCAGCGGGCGCCGGCGCGGTAGGCCATGGCAATGCCATCGCCGCGCGCCCCGGGAGGATTGGTCGTATGCAGGAAAACGCTCCCCAGACCGCCGGTGGCAAGAATGGTTTCCTTGGCCAGCAGCGCGAAGATTTTCTCGCTCGCCCGATCCAGCACGTAGGCCCCCACGCAGGTCAGCAGGCGATAGACGTCGGTCGGCTCCAGCGAGTGGTGCGAGACGGTCAGCAGGTCCACCGCGGTGGCCTCGGAAATCACCTTCACGTTCGGATGCGCGCTCGCCTGGTCGAGAAACGCCCGCTCAATCGCGGCGCCGGTTTGATCCTTGTGATGAACGATGCGCGACAGGGAATGGCCGGCCTCGCGGGTCAGGTCGAGGCGGGTGGGATCTCCCGCGGAAGAATCGAAGGGGACGCCCAGCTCGTCAATCAGGATTTCCTGCACCAGGCGCGGGCCTTCGCGGCTCAGCA
Organism: Bryobacteraceae bacterium; assembly: GCA_050010695.1. GTDB lineage: Bacteria > Acidobacteriota > Terriglobia > Bryobacterales > Bryobacteraceae > Bog-375. The sequence goes on along the minus strand of JBEKKO010000162.1, from coordinate 5,913 downwards.
GGCGGGCGGCGGCAGGCGAGCTCAGGCCGCCGCCCACCGAGAGAATGTCGGCCACCAGTTGTTCCGCGGATTCTTCCGGCGCGCGACAGATGATTCCGCCCTGTGCCCGATCGGTATTGCTTTCCGCGGCGTTTGCGGCGCGCGTCAACAGAGTCACCTGACAGCCACGTTTGGCGGCTTCCCAAGCGGCCGCCAGGCCAGCCAGGCCGCTGCCGATCACCAGCACGTCGGTTTGTAAGCAGTCCTCGATCACGCGGGCTCGATCTCGAAACTCAAGTCTACCGCCGGTGCGGAATGGGTCAGCGCGCCCACCGAAATCCAGTCCACGCCTGTCTCCGCGAACTCCCTGACGTTGGCGAGCGTAATTCCGCCGGAGGCCTCGATGCGGATCTTTTGCGCCGGATCGCGCGCGGGCGAGCGCTCCGAACCTTCCGCCAGGCGGACGTGTTCCACCGCCCGCAGCACCTGCGCGGGACTCATGTTATCGAGCAGAATAACATCCGGGCCGTTGTCGAGCGCGTCGATCAACTCGTCGAAATTGGTCACTTCGATTTCGGTCCACGCCACGCGGCCCCGAGCCGGTTGCGCCGCCTGGAGCGCCTGGGCGACACCGCCCGCCAGCCGGATATGATTCTCCTTGATCAGGATGGCTTCCGACAGATCCTTGCGGTGATTGCGGCCTCCGCCGACGCGGACCGCATATTTCTCGAGCGCGCGAAGCCCTGGCGTGGTCTTCCTGGTATCGAGGATCTGCGCGCCGGTGCCCGCCACCTCGCACACAAAGCGGCGGGTGAGCGTGGCGATGCCGGACAGCCGCTGGAGCAGGTTCAAAGCCACCCGCTCTCCGGAAAGCAGCGTGCGCGCCAGGGCACGCACCTCGACGGGAGTATCGCCCGGGCAGAGTTCGTCGCCATCCTTGCATCCGACCTCCGCCACCGCCGACGGGTCCAGCAGCCGGAAGACTTCGAGGAACGGCTCCAGCCCGGCGAGGATCAACGGGGCCTTGGCGATCAGTTCCCCGCGGGCGCGCAGCCCGGCCGGCACGACCGTTTCAGTCGTAATATCCCCGGCCCCAAAATCTTCTGCGAGGAATTTACGCAAGGGTTCGCGGTAACTGGAGGGATCGAGAGATTCGGACATAGCAACCACTGTCGAACTTCCAGTGTAATGCGTCCGAAATCCTGTAGCGGGTGGTCCCGATTCGAGTGGTCCCGATTCGAGCGGGCGCACGAGAATGCGGGCAAGCTAAAGCATGCCCCACCACTGAGCCTGTTAGTATCGAAAGTGTGTTAGGTTAGTGAGTTCACACTCACTGGGAGGAATAAATGGAAGCCCTCGGCATGATCGAAACGAAGGGGCTGGTCGGCGCCATTGAAGCCGCCGATGCCATGTGCAAGACGGCCAATGTGGTGCTGACCGGCAAGGAGTACGTCGGCGCCGGTTTGGTGATGGTCACCGTGCGCGGCGACGTGGGCGCGGTCAAAGCGGCCACCGATGCGGGCGCCGCAGCGGCCCGGCGCGTCGGCGAACTGGTCAGCGTTCACGTGATTCCCAACCCGCACGAGGAAGTGGAAAAGGCCCTCCCCACCAGCGGCCTGAAGAAGTAGCGGCCCATGCTTGCCGATAAAGATCTCCTGTCCATTCAGGAGGTCCGCTCCAAGGTCGACAAGGCCTATCAGGCATCGCTCAAATACCGGAACTATACCCAGCAACAGGTGGATGCGGTCGTCGAAGCCGCCGCGGCGGCGGCGCGCGCGAACGCCCGCCGGCTGGCGGAAATGGCGGTCGAGGAAACCGGCTACGGCAACGCCAAAGACAAGTACATCAAGAACCTGCTGAATTGCGACTGGCTGCCGCGCCGCATGCGGGGCGTCAAAACGATGGGCCTGCTGCGCGAACTGCCGGACGAGAAGATCGTCGAGTTCGGCGTACCGGTGGGCGTGGTAGCGGCGATTCTGCCCACCACCAATCCCACTTCAACCGCGTTTTACAAGATTCTGATTTCGCTCAAGGCGGGCAACGCGATCGTGATCAGTCCGCACCCGCGCGCCCACAAATGCACCTGCGCCGCGGCTGGCGTCATGTATCAGGCGGCGGTGGCGGCGGGCGCGCCCGAAGACATCATTCAGTGCATCGACACGGCCACGCTCGAGGGCACCACCGCGCTGATGCGGCATGAGCGCACCGGCGTCATCCTGGCCACCGGCGGACCGGGCATGGTGAAGGCCGCTTATTCGAGCGGCAAGCCGGCCTTCGGCGGAGGGCCGGGCAACGTGCCGGTGCTGGTGGACACTTCGGCCGACCTGGAAGACTCGATCCCCAAGATCGTCGCCGGCAAGAGCTTCGACTTTGGCACGGTGTGCTCCAGCGAGCAGGCTATCGTGGCGGAAAGATCCTTGCGCGACCGCATTCTGGCGCTGCTCAAGGCGAACAACGCATACATCGCCACCGACGCCCAAAAAGAAGCGCTGGGCAAGCTGCTGGTGATGCCCAATTTCAGCATCAACCCGCAGTGCGTGGGCCAGGCGCCCACCAAACTGGCGCGCATGGCGGGTTTCGAGGTGCCGCCGGATACTTCCATCATTTGCGCCGAGGTGGAAGGGGTGGGCAAACAGCACCCGCTCTCGATGGAGAAGCTGTCACCGGTGCTGGCGCTGATCTGGGTGTCCGATTTTGCGGCGGCGCTCGATACCTGCCACGCGCTGCTGAAGTTCGGAGGGCTGGGCCACACGGCGGTGATTTACTCGCGCGACGATGCGCGCACCCGCGAATACGGTTCGCGCATGCCGGCCATGCGGGTGCTGGTGAACACGCCCGCGCCGCAGGGTTCCACCGGCATCACCACCAACCTGTTACCGGGCATGACGCTCGGCTGCGGCGCCATCGCGGGCAACATCACATCCGACAACGTGGGTCCGCTGCACCTGATCAACGTCAAGCGCCTGGCGTACGTGGTTCGCAAGCCGGAAGAGGCCTTTGAGATGCCGATGGACATCAACCAGGCGCCGACGGGCTCATCCGCCGCCGGGCCGGCCGTCGGAATCGACCGCAGCGCCGTGGTGGCGGCGGTGGAACGCTACCTGGCCTCGCGCGGCGCGGCAGTTCCGGCGCCGGCGCCGGGCGGCCCGTCCTGTAACGCGTCGTGCGCCGCGCCGCCGCCCGCGGTGACTTCCTCGGTGGTGCCGAACGTAGCGGCCAGCGTGGTGGACCGCTTCCTGACCCGCCGCGGCAGCGATTCGAGCGGCGGCTCTACCTGACTGACAGCGCCCGCGCCGGAGCACGCGCCACCGCCGGCGTCACCACAGCCCGCCACTCCGCCCGCGCCCGCGCCGGTGGAGTTCGTCTGCGAAGCCGACGTGCGCGACGCCATCAAAGAACAACGCAAGATCTTCATCGGGCCGAAGACGATTGTCACGCCATCCGCCCGCGACCTGGCCGCGCCCTCTGATATTCTGGTGGTGGTTCAGGCCTGAGGCGCCGCTCAAGTGGATTTAAATCTCGATACGCTCAAGCGCGAAATATTGGAGTACCTCGACTCGGCCGGCTTCGCCGTCTTTCACAACCGGCCGGGCGGCCTGGAAGGCCTGGGGCTGGTCCTGTGGGACACCGAAACGCATCCCGACTACCAGATGTTTCTCGACGTCGCCCAAAAGTGCGGCGCCAGGCTGATCCTCTTCGCTACGGCCGAGTTTGAGGCCTCGGATATCGAAGAACTGGAAGCCCAGCTCGACGATTGCGAACTCAGCCGTGAGGAGCGCCGCGACTACGAATCGCGCTTGCGCGAACTGCGCGTCTTCACCGGCCTGACCTGCTCCCTCGAGTTGGCGTTCGATCACAACTCGCGCCTTTACGTGTACGAACTGCAGCCGGACTGGTACGACGACTTTGGCGGCATCGAAGACGAAATCATGTCCCGGACTCCCGAGGACGACGAGCCCGATTCGCTTCCCGGCTACTTTTCGAAGAACTGACAGCCTGGGTTTGCCATGGCATCTCAACCAAGCAGCAGGTTGACAGACGGAAGCGTCTGTCCCACTTTGCCGTCGCAGCCGCTGCAAAGTGGGGCAGGCGCTTTCGCCTGCCAACCCGTTTCTTCCCAGCTTCTGAGCGCCGCGGCCCGGACACAATGCTGACGCCACCCATGGCCTCCGCTCGCTGGCTGTTCCCCGCCCCCGAACCCGGCCGCGCAGCAGCTTTGAGCTCGGCGCTGGGCGTCGGCTCGCTGGCCGCCAAGGTGCTCGCGGCGCGCGGGTACACCGATGCGGAATCGGCGCGCCGTTTTCTCCACCCTTCGCTCGGCGACCTCCATGACCCGTTCGATCTGCGCGATATGGAGCCCGCCGTCGAACGCCTGCGCGCCGCCATCGCCGCGGGCGAACGGATCCTCATCTACGGCGACTACGACGTGGACGGCACCACCGCCGTGGTATTGCTGATGACTGCCATCCGCCTGGCCGGCGGCAGCGCCTTCTATCATGTGCCGCACCGCCTGAAAGACGGTTATGGCATGCGCCCCGAAGTGGTGGAGGTTGCGGCCACCGAAGGCGTGAAGCTGATTGTGAGCGTGGATACGGGCATTCGCGCGGGCGAAGTGGTGGCGCGGGCCGCGGAACTGGGCATCGCGGTGATCGTCACCGACCATCATTTGCCCGAAGCCGATCTGCCGCCCGGGCTGGCCGTGATCAATCCCAACCGCCGGGATTGCCCGTATCCTAATAAGGACCTCTGCGGCGCCGGCGTCGCCTTCAAGCTGGCACAAGCTTTGCTGACCCGGTCCGCCTGGTCCGCGGAACGGCTGGCGCGCACCTCCGAATCGCTGCTCAAGATGGTGGCGATTGCCACCGTGGCCGACGTGGTGCCGCTCACTGGCGAGAACCGCGTAATCGTCAAACACGGGCTCGATGGCCTGGGCGATTCGCGCAACCCCGGCCTGCGGGCGCTGCTGAAGGTGGCTGGTTTCAGCAGCGGCGCGGCTCCCAGCGCGCAACAGGTGTCTTTTCAACTGGCGCCGCGCATCAACGCCGCCGGCCGCATGGATACCGCGCAGACCGTCATCGAGTTGTTTTTGACGGCCGACCTGGCGCGAGCGACCGAGCTGGCGCAACAGCTTCACGATCAAAACGCCGAGCGCCGGCTGGTGCAGGCCGCCATTCGCGACGCCTGCGAGCAGTTGCCCGTCGAAGCTCCCGCCGCGGCGCTGGTTTACTATGCCGAGGACTGGCACCGCGGCGTGCTCGGCATCGTCGCCAACAAGCTGGTCGAGCGGCTACACCGGCCGGTGTTCGTGCTCGGACTCAATCGGGAAGATGGCATGGCGCAGGGCTCCGGCCGCAGCATTCCGGCGTTTCATCTGCTGGAAGCGCTGGAATCGATGCGCGACCTGTTCGTCCATTTCGGCGGCCACAAATATGCCGCCGGAGTGACGCTCGAGCGGTCTCGCGTGGATGAGTTCCGCCGGCGCTTCAACGCCTATGCCGCCGCTCGCTTGGGTCCGGAGGATTTTGCCGAGCGGGTCGAAATTGACGCCGTCGTCGAGCTCGGCGAAATCAGCGAAGCCGCGATTAAGGATGTCTATTCCCTGGCGCCGTTCGGCCACGGCAATCCGCCGCCGCTATTCGCCGCGCGCGCCGTCGAAGTGGCGGCCGCGCCGGTGGTGATGAAGGAGAAGCACCTGCGCATTGCGGTGCGCCAAAACGGCCGCAACCTGACGCTGAAGGCATGGGGCTTCGCCGAACGGGCCGCCGAGTTTGCCCCCGGCGCGCGGCTCGACATCGCGTTCGAACTGGAAGAGGATGCTTAGGGCCTGTCTAGAAATAACAGTTTCATATAAAAATGTTTTGGCGTACACTTGAGTAAGTGAACGCCGAGCCGGGAATCAAACTACGCTTCGATGCCCTGAGTCCTTTGGTGGAC
>JBEKKO010000161.1:0-9504 GCA_050010695.1 Bryobacteraceae bacterium | reverse complement strand
ATTGTACGCAGCCTGCAGGCCCACGCAGATCAGAACCGTGCCCGGCGCCTTGAGCACGGGACTCCAAAACTGATCGAGGTCGGAACTTCTCCATCCCAGCACCAGAAGCGTGAGCGGCAGAATCAGAGCCACCGCGGCAGTGGCGCCAACGGCGCGGACCCAATTCCGCTTGCGAGGTTGCGCGGGCGCCACCACTCCACCTTCAGGGAAGTGGAACTCGGCGATGTAGGATCCGGCCAGCAATTCGATACGGACCTCGGATTCGTGTCCCGGTTCCTGGTAATACTGCGCCAGTTTCTTCCGAATCTCAGCCGCACTAGCGCGAACGATGGGGTCTTGACTGGTGTCGTAGTCCGGCTTACGACCGAACACGGCAATTCCGAGAATCCGCTCTTTTAGGGAAGATGTATCGCCTGCGAGAGTCTGCTCGGCAATATGCCGTAGCAGCATCTGGCAACGGCGGCTGCCTTTGAACAGGTGGCTGCCAAGGACGCGTCCCAACAATGCCCGGACTTCCTCGGCTTTCTCCGGAGGCAGACTGGGCGTCGCAACTCGAGGTTCAGGTTGGCGGGACATCCTTGATAAGTTCAATGCCATCCTATCACGAAGTTAACGGTACCGTACTTATTTCTTGAACGCCGCTCATTCAGCGCAAGATACTGAATTCAAATGATATAGCATGTATGGGACCGTAATGTCCTTATCACGGGCCTTAGACCGGTGTAATCTCCGACGACAACCAATCCCCGCGCATCCTGCCGGGTGGGAGGAACGCAATCCAGGTTAGAGTTGGGGATTTCTTGCATTTACTAGGAGGTAAATGTGCAAAGGGCTAGTCTCAAGATAGCGATTATCCTGTGCGTTCTCCTGGGAGCTTTCGCTTTCCAGGCGTTCGCACAAGAAGCAACCATTCTCGGAACTGTGACGGACCCGTCCGGAGCAGCAATTCCGAACGCAGGCGTCACAACCACAAACATCGAAACAAACCAGGTCGGCCACTTCACCACCAGCGGCGAGGGCCTATATCTCGCGCCCAGTCTTCAGATTGGGCACTACACTGTCCGCGTGGAAGCGGCGGGCTTCAAGAAGGCGGAGCAAAAGGACATTACCTTAGCCGTGGGCGATCGCGCCCGCGTCGACTTCAAGTTGGAGATCGGCACCGGGATCGAGAGCGTTACGGTCGAGGCGACGCCGGTTGCGGTTCAGACCGAAACCGGTGAAGTCAGCGACGTGATTACGGGTTCGCAAGTCACACAGCTTGCCGTGAACGGGCGTTCCATCTACGGCTTGACCGCCCTGGTCGCCGGCGCGTCGAGCAACATGCCGGACGTCAACACGCCGACTGCTGTCGGCGGCAATGCGACCGTCAGCTACAACGGCAATCGCAACTCGCACAACATCTATATGATTGACGGCGGCGAGGATCTGGATCGAGGCGGGTCGGGCACGATCAGCGTTATGCCCTCGATCGACTCCGTTGGCGAGTTCCGCACCCTGACGTCCAACTACAGCCCCGATTTCGGCTTGTCCGCGGGGGCGACCTTCACGATGGTGTTCAAGTCCGGTACCAGGGACCTGCATGCCGCGGCGTGGGAATTCGTGCGCAATGAAGACCTGGACGCCAACACGTTCTTCAACAACGCAGCGAAAACGGCAAGAAACCTCGACCGGTACAACGTCTACGGGTTCAACATCGGCGGGCCGGTGTTCATTCCGAAGGTCTTCAACACGAAGCGGGACAAGACGTTCTTCTTCTATAACATGGAGTGGCGCAAGCTGGTCAGCTCCGGCGGACTCAACACCACCGTCCCGGTGACCAGCGAATATGGCGGGAATTTCGGCTCGAAGACCATCTATGCTCCGTACCTTTGCCAAGTTTCCACCGCGATCCAGAACAACTTCGCCGGCGCGGGCCAGGCGTTGAGCGGATGCACTAACGGGCAACCGGACAGCACCAAGAGGGTTGCGTTCAACAACAACACCATCCCCACTTCTCTGCTGGATCCTAACGCGCAAGCCCTGTTGAAAGCCGGCATCTTCCCGGCTCCCAACAACGGCAGCCAGTTCGTTGGCGGCGGTGTGGCGCCCACCGACGTTCGCGAAGAAATCGTCCGGGTTGATCACCACTTCGGTGACAAGATGTGGGTGTTCGGGCACTTCTTGGCTGACTCCATCGCCCAGACCTACGCCACCACGATGTGGAGCGGCGACAACGTTCCCTCGGCCGGTAACACCTTCGGAAACCCGTCTTATAGCGGCGTTGTGCACTCCAGCTACGTGATCAGCCCAACCCTGCTCAACGAGTTGGCGTTCAACTACAACGGCAACCGCATCAACATCCTGCCGGATTCGACCGCACTTGGCGTTCTGGATCGCACCAAAGACGGCGTGAACATTCCCCTGTTGTTCCCGAATACCACCAACCTGGATAACCGGATCCCGGGGATCTCGTTGTCGCAACTCGGAACCAACTACGCCCTCAACTGGGTTCCCTGGACCAATAAGGCGGACGATTATCAGATTCGCGACGATTTCTCGGTCACTAAGGGCGCGCACCAGCTCAAGTTCGGGGTTAGCTGGGCGATCTACAAGAAGATCCAGACCTACTTCGCCGACACCCAAGGGAATTTCACCTTTAACGGCAACTACACGGGCAACGACATGGCCGACTTCCTGCTGGGTATGGCCTCCGGCTACAGCGAGGATGGCTACCAGGGCGATGGGCATTGGGACAACCAGTCCTGGGCTGCGTATGCGACGGACAACTGGAAGGTCAGCCGCAGGTTGACCCTGAACCTCGGCCTCCGCTGGGACGGCATTCCGCACACCTACGAAGAATCGAATCAGCAGTCGGGCTTCTTGCCGTCTCGATGGGTTGCGGCCAACGCGGCGACCCTGTGCACGGGTGGCTCTTCGATCTGCCCCACCAGCCCGGGCCTCGGCGCCAGCCCGATCGCCGGCCTGGCGGGGACGCCGATGTATCTGAACGGCATCGGGATCGCCGGACAGAACGGCGTTCCGCGCGGCATCGTGCAGGACTACTGGCACAACTTCGGCCCGCGCATCGGCTTCGCGTACGATCCGAAGGGCGACGGCAAAACCGTTATCCGCGGCGGCTTCGGCATTATGTACGATCGGATGGAGGGCAACGAGCAGTACAACGCCGCCACCAACGTTCCGTTCGGCGCCACGGTCAGCCTCAGCAACGTTGCGCTGTCCAATCCGGGCGTCAGCATCCTGACTGGCCAGAAGGTGAGCGCGCCGATCCCGATCACCAGCATCACGGCCAACTCCCCGACCGAATACCAGCCGCCGGAGAGTATCCAGTACAACTTCGGCGTGCAGCGCGAATTGGCCCGCAACACCGTGCTCTCGGTTGCTTACGTCGGCACCCTGCAGCGCCACCAGAACGAATACACCGACATCAACGTGCCCAACCAGAGCCTGTTGGCGCAGTTGATTCAGGGCACGCTCACCTATAACACCGTCCTTCCATACTCGGGCTTCAGCAGTATCCGCCTTGGCACGAACGACGAAAACGGGCATTACAACAGCTTGCAGATGACCTTGCACTCGCAGGTTCGCAAGGACATAACCTTGGAAGCCGCCTACACGCTCTCCAAGGCCTATGATCCGTCGAACGGCAGCGGCGGCGTGAGCGACTTGAACAACGTTTCGGACCCATACAACCGCGCGTACGATAACGGCCCGAGCCCGCTCGATCGGCGTGATGTATTCGTCATGGATTTCATCTACGACCTGCCCATTCTCCGCGGCAACAGCGGCACCCGCCTGATGCGCGCAACCTTGGGCGGTTGGCAGCTCTCCGGCATCGTGACTGCCGAAACTGGCTTCCCTCTGTATATCAGCTTGGGCGGCAGCCAGGGCTCCAACGGCCTGGCCAACGGCTCTAACCGGCCGAACGTCAGCGGTGACGTTTCTCTGCCGCACGCGTTCTCGGAATGGTTCGATCAATCCGCGTTCTCGGCGCCGGCGGTGGGCCAGTGGGGCAACTACCCCCGCAACTCAATCTACGGACCGGGCCGCGACAACTGGAACCTCGCGCTGTTCAAGAACTTTACTCTCAGCGAAGCTCGCGGCAGCCGGTTCGAGTTCAGGGTTGAGACCTTCAACACCTTCAATCACACCCAGTGGAGCGGGATCGGTACGACCTTTGCCAACAGCAGCCAGTTTGGCACCGTGACCGGCACCTATAACCCCCGGAATATTCAGCTCGGTGCGAAGCTGATATTCTAGTCTGTCGGTGCCCCGCCCGGGCTCTCCTGGCCCGGGCGGGGTTTTTCTTGAGGCATACTGAGCGGGATCAACCGCGTCCCTACTTCTGTGGCTCCTTGACTTTGACCACGCGATCGGCCGCTACGTTTCTCAGCTCCTGAACAATTCCCGAAGGCCAGCGAATCTCCACCAGGTCGGCCGATTTGTAGGGGCCCAGTCCGAAGTGCGTCGGACAGGCGCTCGAAGAAGCGTATCCGGCAGCGAAAGAGACGTGATTGTATTGCAGGGTCCCACCGGCTGTCACCTTGATTCGCGCTCCGATGCCATCGCGGTTGCTCGTCGTCCCCTGCAACTGGAACTCGATCCAGTGCCTGCCGCCCGGGCTGTCGTTGAGCCAAATCTCGGCCGGCGCGCTCAGGGCCGTCACCACCACGTCCAGGCGCCCGTCGCCATTCAGGTCACCTATCGCCGAGCCGCGATGCCGGCTTGGTGGCTGCGCAGTCAAACCGGCTTCCTCGGTGAGAGCCTGAAACCTGGCGCCGCCCAGGTTCCGAAACACGGTGTTCGGCTGCTCCACCTGCACTCTCGACGCGTATCCCAGCGACTGAACGTGGCCGCGCGTCACGAATATGTCCTTCCAGCCATCGTTATCGAAATCGGCAATCGTCGGCGAATACCCCGCCATTGGCGTGCTAAGCCGCGCCATGCCGCTGCTCCCGGTGATATCGGCGAAGCCGCGCTTCCCCAGGTTGCGGAACAACGGAAAGGTCTCGTGGTCGAGCGCGGCGAAAGCAATATCGGGTAAGCCATCGTTATCGATGTCTCGGAAGTCTACCCCCATTCCGGAAATGAATTTCCCGTCTTCTGCCAGCGCCACACCCGCATCGAACGCAATCTCCTCGAATTTGGAGCCGCCTTTATTGTGAAAGAGCGAGTTCTCCATCTTGTCGTTGGTGACGAAGATATCCATCAGACCATCCAGGTCGTAGTCCGCAATTCCCACTCCCATTCCCTTTCCTGGATGGGCGCGGATGCCGGATTCCGCCGAAATGTCGCGGAAGGTCCCGTCACCATTGTTCAGGAATAACTGATTCGCGGTCGGCTTGTAGAATTTCGGATGGCAGTAGTCGAGCACGCCTGGTCCCGTCTCGCACGCCGGCTCGGTCTTGATATCCCAGGCCAGATAGTTGACCACGAAAAGGTCCAGCAGTCCGTCGTTGTTGACGTCCACCCACGCCCCACCGACCGACCAGAGAGGTCCATACTGGCTATCCGGCCGGCCGAGCCCCGCTTTCGCCGTAACATCCGTGAACGTGCCATCGCCGTTGTTATGGTAGAGCCGGTTTCCGTGAACCCCGCCAACGAAGATGTCTTCGTAACCGTCATTATCGTAATCGCCGATCGCCACGCCGGTGTCAAAGCCGGTGCCCGCCAGGCCGGCCTCAGCGGTGACATCCTTGAAATTGCCCTTGCCGTCGTTTTCGAAAAGGCGGTTGGAGTACTTGGGAGAGGTCTTCTGCAAGGTCCGAATGTCAGCCCCATTGGTGAAGAAGATATCCGGGTAGCCGTCGTTGTTATAGTCGAACACCGCAACGCCGCCGGCCATGGTTTCCGGCGCATGGCGCTGCGGCGTCTCGCAGCTCTCCAGCCTGAAATCGATGGGGCGGTAGACGAAGTGAATCGGCGCCTCCGCATTCTGGCCGGAGGCAATTGCCCAGACCAAGGCCAATAGTCCGGCTGCCGCCAGGACAAGGCGGCCCGGCACCGGCGCGCCGCTCACGGAACCTGCTTCCTCTCAATTCCCGGCAGCGCGATGAGTGGAGCCTGCGGCTCTTCCTTTGCCAACTCTTTCACTTTGGCGAACTCCGCGTCCGCTTCCTGCTCGCGGCCCATGGAACGCAACAGCCTGCCCAGCCGGTAATGCGCGTCCGGCTTCGTCGAATCCATCCGGATCGCCTCCCGAAAATGGCTGGCGGCGCGGTCAGCGTCGTTCCGGTTTGCCAGCAGAATGCCGAGATCCACATGAGCCAGCCTGATATTCGAATCCTGGCTGAGCGCCAGCCGCAGATGTTCCTCGGCGGATTTTTCGGCTTTCAAGTGCATCTCCGCGTCACCCAGATAGGTCAAGGCCTGTGTATGCCGTGGCTGATCGGCGAGTTCCGCCTGGAACTCGCGCCGCGCCTCCTCGAAACGCTTCTGCTTCCAGTAGAGGTACCCCAGACCGAAGTGGACGTCGGGCTCCCGGGGCGACGCCTTCGCCGCAGCTTCGAACTCCGCGGTAGCCTGCTCCTGCTGGTTGGCGGCGTCGAGCACCTCGCCCAGCAGCACGTGGACGGGCGCGGAGTCCGGGTCCTTGGCTAGCAGGAACCGGAATTCGGTGATGGCCTCCGGATACTGTCTCGACCACAGGTAACTCTGGGCTAGCTTGTATCGCAGCTCGACGTTGTCGGGCTGCTGCGCGGAGGCGAGTTTCAGGTTGGCAGCGGCGGCGTCGAACCTGCGGCTTCCGTAATAGCTCATGCCCAGGAGCACGCGGGCCTGAAAGCCGGAGGGGGCGGCTTGCGTCGCCCGCTCGAAGGCGGCGGCGGCCTCGCGGAATCGGTTCAGCTTGAAATACGCCAGGCCGAGGTTCAGGTCGATGCCGGGCAGATGCGGGTCCAGGGCGATGGCCGCGCGGTAGTGGACGACAGCCAGTTCGTACTTGCCTTGGCGGGCCAGGGCCAGGCCCTCGCCGGCTTCGGCCGCGGCCTTGGGATCGGTTGCCGCCCACAGGTCGGCGGCCGCCAGCAACACCAAAACGAGCTTCATGACGCCGCTGCCTTAGCCATAATTCAGTTGCATGTTACCATAGCCTCGCCGCGCCGCATCGTGCAGCCTGTCCTGGTCCGAAAGCCCAACCGCCTGGCGGCCCTCGCCCAAAAAGAAAACCCCGCCCGCACGGTCCGGGAGGGGGCCGCGGCGGTTCTTCGGCACCTTCCCGCGCTTGCGACACCGCGGCACTTCCCCGGCGCTCTCAGGCTTTTCGAACCTGGATTAGCAGGGAAGTTCTGGCCCGGAGTGAGCCCGTACTGAGCAAGCTTGGCGACCTCGGCCGGGTCGTTGGTATTCGGCACATGGATGGGCGACGAAAGGTAACTGAAGTCGCCGGACTTGCCCGCAACGGGAACCGAGGTCGCGCTGAGACATGTGGTACAACTTAGGTCGGTGAATTCGGTGGCATATCGCCATTCTGTTGCATGATTTTTCGAGTGAATAGGAGACACATGCATAATGCAATCTACGGCCCTGATCTTTCTGATGGCGGCTTCCTGCGCAGTTGGAGTGGCTCAGTCTGAATCGACGGTCTCTTGCGCAGATCTCGCCGATCTCAAAATCGAAGGTGTCGAGATTACCAAAACAGCGGCAGTTTCCGCGGGTACAACCATTCCGCCGACGTATCCCGGCGCCCGAAGCTCTGGCCCATTGCCTGCACATTGCCGCTTGGACGGCGTCATCAATCGGCGTAAAGGGGAAGGCGGCGAGGAGTTCGGCATCGGTTTCGCACTGGCCCTGCCTGAGAAGGAAGCCTGGACTGGAGACTTCATGATGCAGGGTGGCGGGGGCGGAAACGGCGCGGTTGCCTACCCGATGGGCGCATCGTTCGCCGGTGACAAATCCGCATTGCTGCGCGGGTTCGCGGTGGCCAGCACGGATACGGGACACAAGGCGAAGACGGGACCGTTTGACTTCTCATTTATGCGCGATCAGCAAGCGTATCTGGATTTCGCATATCTCGCCAATGCCGAGGTGGCCGGGGTGGCGAAGAAGATCATCGCGCAGTACTATGCCAAACCCGCGGCATATTCCTATTTTGTCGGCTGCTCGACCGGCGGTCGCGAGGGCATGATCCTGTCGCAGCGGTACCCCACTGTATTCAATGGAATCGTGTCCGGGGATCCGGCGATGCGGACGGGCCTCTCCAATCTCGCCATCGGCAAATGGATTCCGGTGGCGTACAACCAGGCGGCGCCCAAAGATGCGTCGGGAAAGCCGCTTATTGACAAGCTGCTCACCGCAGCCGATCGCAAGCTCTTCATGGATGCGCTGATGAACCGATGCGACGCAAGGGATGGGGTGGCCGACGGGATGATCTTTGATCCGCTGGGCTGCGATTTCGATCCCGCGGTGCTGGCCTGCCAGAACGGCCAGAACGATGCTTGCATTGCGCCTGAGAAGATCACGGCCATCAAGAAGGCCTTTGCCGGACCAAAGAACTCGTACGGCACCCAGGTGTACCCGGGGTTTCTGTATGACGCGGGCATCGCGGAGACCGGTCCGGTCGGGGGGCTGCTCGCCCTCGGCGCCAACGGCATCTTCGGCCCGTATCCGACCGCGATTGAGATCGATATCGACAAAGAGGCCCTGCATGTCTCCGATCCGCTGGTCGAGCCGGCGTCAACCAACTTGTCGACGTTTTCCGCGAGTGGCGGCAAGATCCTCTTCTTCCATGGAGACAGTGATCCGTGGTTTTCACCGCTGGATACGCTCGAGTACTACAGGTCCCTTGCCGCTACGAACGGCGGTGCGGACAAGGTGGCCGAATGGAGCCGGATGTTTCTGGTGCCGGGGATGCGCCACTGCGGCGGCGGGCCGGCACTCGACCAGTTCGACATGCTCGGCGCAGTGTCGAACTGGGTCGAGAAAGGCATTCCGCCGGAATCGGTTCTCGCCACCGGACAAGCATTTCCGGGACGAAGCCGGCCGCTGTGCGCAGATCCCAAGCACGCCCAGTACACGGGACACGGAGACCCGAACGACGCTCACAGCTTCAGGTGTAAATAGGGGCAGCCGATCACGCGACACAGCCGGGGGGAGCCCGCAGACCTGCACAGCCCGGACATTCGGCTCTCAGCGTTTTCGCCCCAATGACGAAGTACGCGGGCTAACGGCAACCGGCTTGAGAGCAGAGGTTCTGGCTAAAGGATTTCATCACATGATTCTGAAAGCGGTCAGCCACGGCGCTGGTGTGCGTGCCGGAATAGATTTCAAAGCTGTTCGCGATCCCATACTTGTCCAGGATGTCGTGCAGTTTGCCGGCATCGACGCGCAAGCCGTCCTGATCGCCGACGTCCATTGCGATGGCGCGATACTGCTTGAGATTCCCGATGTACTGATCCACAAACGCGAGCGGCGCGTTCGCCGCCCATTTCGCAAGAATGTCCGGCTGGGGAACGCCATCCTTCATCGGCAGGTCGAGAAAGAGCGGCGGATTTTGGGGATCGGGGGACC
>JBEKKO010000160.1:0-9901 GCA_050010695.1 Bryobacteraceae bacterium | reverse complement strand
ACCATGATGAGCGCGTCGAGCACGTCGGAAAATCCGCGGTCCACGTTGCATGCCAGCAGCTTGCCGCCGGTCTTGAGATACTGGCGCAGCAGGATGGGCACGCCCTTGCCGTCGCGCTCCAGATCCGCCACCAGGCCGGCGAGCTGTTCCACATTCGCTGGAACATGGCTGACCGTGCCCGTGTGGCGAAACTGCCGCTGGGGGAATCGATAGGGGCTGCGCGGCGTCACCAGTCCGGCCAGTTCGCCGGCGCGGTGGGCCTCCAGGAAGCGGACCATCAGGTGGCGCGAGACGGCGTGGTATCGATTGCTGATACTGACGCCGCCGAAGAGCACGGCGCACTCGGGGCGCG
This sequence comes from Bryobacteraceae bacterium, assembly GCA_050010695.1. GTDB lineage: Bacteria > Acidobacteriota > Terriglobia > Bryobacterales > Bryobacteraceae > Bog-375. The sequence continues at coordinate 9,549 of JBEKKO010000160.1, read as the reverse complement.
TTGCCACGTAACGCGCGATGCCTTTCCACAACAGCAACAGCGGCGCGACCTGTTTTTGATATTCCGGACGGACGAAGGAACGGCCGAGCTCGATGGCGGGGCCGATGCGGTCGAACAGATCTTCGCGGAAGCGGAACAGCGTGCTGGTATAGAGGCCACGCGCGCCGTGGACGGGCAGAATGTCGGGGGTGGGGCCGAGGCGATACGCGCCCGCCACCTGGCAGTGGCCCGCGTGCCAGAGCACCAGGTGCTGGTAGTGGTGGTCGAAGCGGTCGAGGTCGACGGCGCGCCCGGTGCCTTCGCCGACCTGGCGGAATGCCAGTTCGCGCAGGCGGCCGACTTCGGCGACCACGCCGGGGAAGGCGGATTCATTCGCCAAGTAGACCGCAAATTCACCGTTGTCGCACAGCCTGCTCGCGGGCGGGAGAGTGGCGATTTCCGCGGCCAGACGGTCTGTCGCGCGAGCGGCTGCGACTGGCGTCTGGTGCTTCGCTGGAAGCAGCCGCAAGGGCAACCGGCGTTCGGGGACGGCCACCGTTGCAGCGTCATCCAACAGGTAAGTCCGGCATCGTAAATACTCGATCGCTTCTTGCGCGCTCGCGAACGATTGGAGCATGGCGACCGTCACGGGACGACCGATGCGCATGCGGATGCGGCGGCCGCGCTTGTTCAACAGCTCGCGCGGCAGATTGGCGGTGCGCAACCCGGGATGGATCATGCCGGCGAGTTGAAACCCGACGCTGTTAGCGCCTTCGAAGAAGATTGGCACCGCGGCGGCGCCCGCCCTTTGGGCGATGCGCGCCAAGGCGGGATTCCAGTTGGGGTCGGCCAGCGTGCCGGTTCTCAAATCGAAGTGCGCCACTTCCCCTGCCGGGAACACTACCAGCGCGCCTCCGGAGCGCAACCACGCCGCCGCTTCGAGCAACGCGCGTGCATTTTCTCCGATCGCGTGTTTGGAGCCGAACGGATTTACGAAGATGCACCATTGACGCAACTCCGCGACACCGGACAGCAGGGAGTTGGCGAGGATGCGAACGTCCGGGCGAACCGCCGGCAGCGCGTTGATCAAAATCGCCGCGTCGAGCAGGCCGAAAGGATGGTTCGCCACCACCAGCAGCGGGCCAGAGCGCGGAATCCTCTCGATCTCCTCGGGCCCGGCTTCCCAAGTGATGCCAAGGGTCTCCAGCACTCGGCCAGCCGCGTTCCCGCCTTTGGGCATGGCGCGCAGGGCTTCCAGCGTTTCACGCAGCCGGTCCATTCCGAAGAGTCGCTCGATGGCGGGTTCCATCGGATCGAGGAAGCGGCGTAAGGGCTCCTGGAGCAGGCCCGAAAAAGTAGGCAGTTCGTTGCTGGTCTGGGTGCGCATGCTTGGCTGCGATTCTTCAGGCTGCTGTTCCAGCTTGACGCAGCTTGGTTTCAAAGGAATAAACAACAGGTGAAAAGTAGTTTCGAAGCCGGTCTTCCGGACCGCTCGACCGGGACCAAATGCCTGCTTCGCCCTCCGGCATGATTCGCGTTGCAACGCGGAAACACAACCTTCTTGGGAATGTAACCGAACCGAATCGGCCCCCATGGTACTTGAAGGAAGGGGAGTAAATGCGACGAATCGCAATTGCTGTTCTGGTGTTGGGTTGCGCGGCGATGTCCGCGCGGCAATTCGAGGAGGCGCCGGAGGCCCGCGTCATCGTCATCGGAGTGGATGGGCTCAGCATCGATGGCGTGGTTACGGCGGGCGGCCCAGCCCTGCGCGAACTGATGGCGCGCGGGGCGTGGAGCCTGGAGGCGCGCGGCGTGATGCCCACGCTGAGCAGTCCCAACTGGATGTCGATGATCACCGCGTCGGGACCCGAGCAGCACGGCATCACTTCCAACGGCTACCTGAAGCGGATGCAGGAGATCGTGCCAGCGTGCCAGGACGAATCCGGCGGCTTTCCGAACATTTTCGGCGCTTTGCGTGCGCAGCGGCCGGCCAGCCGCATCGCCATATTTCACGGCTGGCCCGGCTTCGCCAAACTGGTCGAGCGCAACGTGCCGGACGTGATGGAACACCAGGACGGCCCGCAGCGGACCACGCGGGCGGCCATCGAGTACTGGAAGCGACATCGCCCCGAGTTGCTCTTCATCCACCTGGATAACGTGGATCACGCGGGGCATCATTCGGGCTGGCGAAGCCGCGAATACTACCGCGCGGTGGAAGAAGCCGACCGGCAGATCGGCGCCATTCTCGCCATGCTGCGCGAGGCCGGCGAACTCGACTCCACCTTCGTACTGGTGACGTCGGATCACGGCGGCAAGGGGCATAACCATGGCAAGAACTCACTGGCCGAAATTCAGATTCCGTGGATTCTGGCTGGCCCCGGCGTAACGCCGGGGAAGATCGCAGCTTCGGTGTTCACCTACGACACGGGCGCTACGCTGGCCTGGATTTTCGAATTGCAGCCGCCGGCCTGCTGGATTGGGAGGCCCGTGCTGGCGGCGTTCCAACCCGCCGCGGTTGCCATGCGCGCTTCCCAGGCGACGGGGAATTCCGGCTGCCTAGCAGCGGGCGCGCAGCCGGGCCCCGCGGCGATTACCAAAGCGGCAGCGCCTCTCGTGGCGCTGGGCGCGGAAAGCGGGTCACACTGATGAGGCGCAATATCGAGTTCATCTACATCGATGCCGGCGGCGGCCACCGCGCCGCCGCCACCGCGCTGGCCGAGGTGATTGCCGGCGAGCGCCGACCGTGGGACATCCGCACCCACTCGGTGCAGGATCTGTTCCATTCAATCGACGTAATCCGCAAGTCGACCGGCATCGATTTCCAGGATGTCTACAACATCATGTTGCGGCGCGGATGGACGCTGGGTACGGCGCAACTGGTGCCGGTGATGCACGCCGCCATCCGTCTGTTTCACTCGGCCGAGGTGCGCATTCTGGAGCGGCACTGGGCGGCTTCGCGGCCGGACATGGTGGTCTCGCTGATCCCGCATTACAACCGCGCGTTCAAGCAGGCGCTCGACCGGGCGTGGCCAGGAACGCCGCTGGTGACCATCCTGACCGATATCGCCGACTACCCGCCCCATTTCTGGATTGAGCGGCAGGAACAATACGTGATCTGCGGCTCAGGGCGCGCGGTGGACCAGGCGCGCGCGCTCGGCCTGGCGCCGTCGCACATCTTCCAGGTCTCGGGCATGATCCTCAATCCGCGCTTCCATCAGCCGCCCGCCGTGGATCGCGCGCGCGAACTGACGCGCCTCGGCCTCGACCCCAGCCGGCCCACCGGCATCGTGATGTTCGGCGGCGAGGGCTCGATAGAGATGGTGAAGATCGCCAAGGCGCTGAACCAGTCCGATCTGAAGACCCAGTTGATCCTGCTTTGCGGTAAGCATCAGACGGCCGCGAACGCGCTTCGTGGGCTGGCGCCGCGCATGCCAATGCGAATCGAGGGTTTCACCAGAGACGTGCCGTACTTCATGTCGCTAGGCGATTACTTCATCGGCAAGCCGGGTCCCGGCAGCATCAGCGAAGCGCTGGCCATGCGGCTGCCCGTGGTGGTGGAATCGAACGCATGGACGCTGGCCCACGAACGCTACAACGCGGAGTGGATTCTGGAGCAGGGCGCGGGCGTGGTGGTGAGCAGTTTCTCCAAAGTGGCGGGTGCCGTTCGCGAACTGCTGCGGCCGGATCGGCACGCCCAATACCGCGCGCGGGCCGCCGCGGTTCGCAATTCGGCCGTCTTCGAAGTTCCGGAGATTCTCGCGGAGGTATTTTCCCGTTGCGATCGCGGCGCGGATAATCCGATGCTTTGGCAAGCCGCTGAGGCCGCTCCGCGGCGAGCATCTCACTCGCCGCTGCAATAAACTCCGCGCCAATCCGAACTTTCTATTCGCGATTCCGCTTCGAATGCCAGCCGCGCGTGCGACTTGGGCTGAAACGGTGCGCAGCGATACCGGATACGCGTGCCGTGCCCGCGCCGCTTAGAACATCAGCTTCAGCGCGAACTGGCCCTGCCGCGACGGGAAGGTCGCGCGGATGGTGCCGAAGGCGGCGTCAGTGGTCTTCGTGTCCGGTATCCCGAAATTCGTGTGGTTCAGAACGTTGAAAAACTCCGCCCGGAACTGCAGCCGGGCCCTTTCGCGAATTCGGAAGTTCTTGTCAATCGAGCAGTCCCACTGGTCGAAGTTTGGAGCGCGGAACGCATTGCGCCCGACATCGCCGAATGGCGTGCTGGCAGACGGAGTGCTGAATGTGTAGCCGGCGAAATAGGTGTTCAGCATGGCGGAGCGGCTTTGGCTGACGGCATTGCCGGTTACATTGGGGCGCAGGAACGGCTGGCCGCGATAGTCGTTGGAAAGGGAGCTGACAATGTTGTTGCCCGAAGCGCTATAGACCACGTCGATTGGCGTGCCAGTGCGGGCGGTGTTGATGCTCGTGAACTCCCATCCACCCAGAACCGCATCGACCACGGAATTCGCGCCGGAGAAGTATTTGCGGCTCTTGCCGAAGGGAAGCTGGTAGATGATCGTCGAGACGTTATTCAATTTCACGTCAAAGCTGGAGGGTCCCACTTCCGCGGCCAGGTCGTGAATGTTTTGCGGATTGGCCTGGAAGTAACCCGCATAATACTCCAGCGCCTGCTCGGAATCCCCTATCGCACTCCCCCAGGTGAACGAGTTTTGGAGGTACAGGTCCTTCGTGAAACGGTGCTCCACGTTGGCTGAAAGACCGTTGTAATGGTTGTCACCAACTGGGTCGAGCCACGTGATCGGCCCGAAAGTCGGTATCGGCACGCGGGCAGTGTACGTTAAGGGAGCACTCGTGTTATACGGAGCCGCCTCATTGTAATCGCCGATGATCGGCAACCGGAGGCTGTGGTTTCCGTTGTAGGTCAGCGTGAAAACCGTGTCCTTGGGGAGTTGCCGCTGAACCGACAGGAACCAATTCTGCACATACGGCCATTTGCTGTCCGGCGGAGTATAGACCACGTTGGAATTGGCCGGGTTGAAGGCCGCGGGACTGGCGATGTTCGTGGTGAAGCTGTTCTGGGTGGTTAGGAAGGTCGACGGCACCGCGCCGCCCGAGGGGATCGTCTGGCTGAGTACCCCGAAAAGGGCCTGCGGAGCGTTGATTCCCTCCTCGGCGCTTCCGACCCGGTTAAAGAACGTGTAGCTGATCCCGTATCCACTGCGAACCACCGTTTGGGGGTCAACACTGTATGCCAGTCCGACGCGCGGCCCATAGTCTTTGTAATCGGGATGCACCAGGGAGCGGTCATACAAGCTCCCGCTAGTGGCTTGGATCATGGTGTCGGTCGTGGGGTCGAAATTCGAGTAATGGTTGTCGCGCTCATAAAGCGGCGAGGCGAACTCCCACCGCAGCCCGAGGTTCAGAGTCAGCTTCGTGTTTACCCGATAGTCGTCCTGAAAATACAGAGAGTGCACGTACTGCCGCAGATTGATGACCGCATAGCTCCCCAGGTTAATCTGGTTGGGAAGGCCGAACATAAAATCCGCGAGGCTGTAGCTCGTAGAGTCACTCGGCACCGTGCAACCGGAAGCCTGGCCCAGTTCCGCGCAGGTGGGCTTGCTGAATGCCCCGCTATACGTGTCCTGGCCGTAAAGCGGGTTAGTGTCCAGAATCTCGGTGTGGACCAACAGGAATTGGTAGCCCACTTTGAGAGAATGCCGGCCCCATGTCTTCGAATAATTAAGTTCCGGATCCCAGGAAGTGGGGTTTTGGAACTGCGGATTACTCGTCTGGCGGCCAAGGGCGGTGAGGCCGGTAATGGTCTGGGTGTCGAGTCCGCCGGTCAGGTTAGATGTCGTCGGCAAGCCTGCAAAGCCGCCGTACAGCGCGTTCATGCTCGGGCCGCCGACATACGGCGGCGTTTTGCCGCCCAGCAGGTGCGAGAATCCAAGGCGGGCCTGGAGGAGCGAGGTTGGCGTCACGGTCCAGGTGTAGCCCAGCGAAGCATTCTGATCGACCACGTGAATGTAACCGTTGCCGTCCCCGCCGGACGGTCCGGTGAGATCGGGAGCGTAATACTGCAGGTCCTTGCGCTGGCTGAAGCGGAGGAACGCCGTCATGCGATCGTTGATTTGGCCGTCGATTTTGGCGTCGAACTTGTCGCCGTAATCGCGGATCAGCAGCAGCGCCTCGTCATTGTTGGAGCGCCCAGGGCCATTGGGCGCCGGAAGAGCGCCGAGCACCGAGGCGGCGAAAGGACTCAATTGCGCGATGGGAATCGCCGTGCCGGATGGATAGAGGGTCTTGTTCAACGGATCGTATACGGACACCGGCAGAATGCCATTGCGATCGTTCATGTTGGGAATCGAATCGAAGTTGAGATAGCGCTGCAACTGCCGGAACCCTTCATAATCGGCGAAAAAGAACAGCTTGTTTTTGACGATCGGACCGCCGACCGTGAAGCCGAACTGGTTGCGCTGTAGCGTGGGCTTTTGAAAGACCGCCGGGCTGAAGGTGAAGCCGATGGCGTTCAAATCCGTGTTGCGCAGGTACTCGTAAGCGGAGCCATGAACCTCGTTGGTTCCGGATTTCATCACTGCGTTCACCACCGCGCCGCCCACGCGCCCGTATTCCGCGCTGTAGTTGCCGGTGATGATCTTGAACTCGGCCAGGGCATCCGGGGAAAGTTGGACCAGTTGAGCCGAGTAACCCTGGTTGCTGGTTCCATACGCGTTGTTATCCAGGCCGTCCAGCAGAAAGCTGTTGTAGGTGCTGCGCATCCCGTTCACGTTGAACGCGCCCTCTCTCGGTGTGCCGGTGGCCGAGAAGGAATCCGCAATGGGTGATTTGACGGCGTTGGCGTCTAACAGTGCGAGGTCGGCGTAATTGCGGCCATTGAGCGGGAGTTCGGTGACTGCCGCTGTACTGACCACGTGGCCCCGATCGCTGGAATCGGTCTCCAGAGGGGCGGCGGCGCTGGTAACTTCGACGGAATCCGTCACGGCGCCCACCTTCATCGAAACGTCCACGCGCTGCCGGGCGCCCACGTCGACCGTCACACCGTTCGTCGTGATCTTGTTGAATCCTGCGTGCTCCACGGTGACCGTGTAACGGCCTACCTGGACGTTGAAGAAATCGAAATCGCCGTTCTCGCCGGTGACCACTTTGGACTGCACGCTGGTTGCCTGATTGGTCAGCGTGACGGATGCGTGCGCAATTACGGCCCCGGAAGGATCGCGAACCGTGCCCAGCACTTCGGCCGTGTCAAATTGAGCGAACAACAGCGTGGCGCTCGATAGACACACGAAGAACACTGCGATTGAAAAAACCTGGCGCATGGATTAACCTCACCAGAAATCTTCGCAAGAGAATGTCTACGCATGATTAAAAACCGGTCACGGATTTGTGACTTCGGTGGTAACACTAACGGACACAGTCCATTGAATCAGCGCCATCGGTGCGCGCCATAACACTGCTGATGTTTCCGTCAGCTTCCACGGTTCCTGCGGTCACAGATGGGACATCACTCGTGCGGAGCGCTCATTCATCCCGTAGCGCCCGCATCGGATCGATCAGCGATGCCCGGCGCGCCGGTGCCCACGTGGCCAGCACCATGACAAGCAGGAGCAAAAGCGGGAGAGCGACAAAGATCAGGGGATCGAGCCCGTTAAACCTGACGATCGAAAAGATCGAGACGACCATGCGGCAGGCGAAGAAACTCAGCACTACGCCCACCATGACGCCGGCCGCGCCGAGTTGCAGCCCTTGTTGGAGCACCATCCACACCACCTTCCGCTGGTCCGCGCCGACGGCCATGCGGATGCCGATTTCGCGCGTGCGGCGGCTTACCGAATAAGCCACCAGGCCATATAGGCCCACCACCGCCAGCAGCAGCCCCATCAGGCCCATGCTCGCCACCACCCTAGTGAGGAAGGAGGTCTTTGCCACAATTTGCGCAAAGAAGTCGCTCATGGTTCGAACGTCGAACACCGGCATGTCCGGATCGATACCGCGCACCACGTCGCGGAGCACCGGCGCCAGCGTCCCGGCTTCCCGCGCGTTCGACTCGGCGATCAGTGTCAGCGTGGAGCGCGGGTGCTGCCGGAACGGCAGGTACACGAAGTCCTTCGGCGGTTCGGAGACAAAAGTGTACTTCGAATTCCGGGCCACACCCACAATCTCGATCACCGGGCCGGTGGCCGTGCCCAAGTGGAAGCGCTTGCCCACCGCGTCTCCTGCCGGCCAGTAGTGATTGGCCACGTGTTCGTTGACCACGGCCACCGGCGGCGTGTCTTTCCGATCCGACTCGAGGAAGCCGCGACCCGACAGGATAGGGATACCCATCGCGCTGAAATAGCCGTCGCTGACGCAAGCGCCAAGTCGCGGGAGTGGATTCTTGTCGGGCGGCAGATCGAAGCCGTCCACGAACATGTCCGTGGGCTCCCATCCGCCCATCGGCAACGCGGACACGAGGGCTGCCGATCGCACACCCGGCGCGGAACGCGTTCGCCGCAGCAGATCGTCGTAGAACCGCTGCGTCTCGTCTTCGGAGTAATGGATCAGTTGCGTGTCGAAGCTGGTGAGGAACAGATGATCCGTGCGGAAGCCAGGCCCTTCGATCAAATCGCCGCGGAAGCCTTGCACCAGCGCGGCCGAAACCGCCAGCAAAACCAGCGAGAGCGCTACCTGTCCGGCCACGATCAGATTGCGGCCCCAGAGGCGGCGCTTGCCTTCGCTATCGGCGTCGGCTGCTTTCAGGGTCCGCACCAGATCCGGGTTCGTCACCCGAAAGGCGGGCGCCAGACCGAACAGCAGCGTGCTCAGCACCGAAACGGCAAGCGCGACCAGAAGCACCCGGTGGTCGGTGCGGATGTCAAAGACGATCGGCAAGTCGGAGGGAAGCCGGTAGCTGCGCCAGAATTGGGCGAAGGCGTCCGACACCGCCAGGCCACCCAATCCACCCGCAACGGCCACGAAGAGGTTCTCCAGTAGAAGCTGGCGGATCAATGCGCCGCGGCCGGCGCCGATGGCCAACCGCACAGCGATCTCGCGCGATCGGGCGCGCGCCCGGCTCAGCAGCAGACCCGCCACGTTGGCGCAAGCTACCAGCAGAACCGCCAGCCCCAATAGACCCAGCATGACGATGAGCTTGATGGGGGTGCCCTCATCGACACGGAGCTGCAGTTCGGTCTCCGCCTTGAGCCGCCGATCCTTGTTCGCTTGCGCATGCAACTCTTGCAACCCATCCGAGATTGCCCCGACGTCCGCCCGCGCCTGGGCGATATTGACGCCCGGCTTCAGGCGGCCTTTGATGAGGAGCCAGCCGGCGTCGCGGTCTTCAAGCTCGTTTTTCGGCCCCATCCGGGGCGACATGGCCAGCGGGACAAACAGGGTGGGCCGGAACACGATGTCAATGCCCGTGAAACTCTCAGGCGCCACGCCGATCACGGTGAATTCGATCCCGTTCAGCCGGATCCGCGAGCCGAGAACCGACGGGCTGGCGCCATACTGGCTCACCCAAAAATCGTGGCCGAGCATCACCACGGCATTGCGCCCCTGGACCTGATCCTCATCGGGACGGAAGTCGCGGCCGAGGGCCGGCCG
>JBEKKO010000159.1:0-10033 GCA_050010695.1 Bryobacteraceae bacterium | reverse complement strand
TGGTGCGGCGCGACTTTGAGCAGCGCTTCGTCGGCTCCATCATCGGCTGGGTGTGGGCGCTGATTCATCCGCTGGTGCTGCTGGTGTGCTGGTGGTTCGTTTTCAGCGTCAGCCTCAGAATCGCGGTCCCACCCGGCGAAGGCACCCGGAATTACGCGCTATTCGTGTTCGCGGGGATGTTGCCCTGGCTGCTGTTCAGCGAGACCCTGCAGCGTTCCGCTTCGAGCGTGGTCGAGCAGGCCAACCTGATCACCAAGACCGTTTTCCCGACCGAGCTGATCCCGGTCTCGGTTTTCCTCTCGGCGGTGGTGAGCCACGCGCTGGCCTTGGCGCTTCTGATCGCCGTGGTTGCCGTGGTGGCGCATCACCTCAGCCCGTTCGTGCTGCTGCTGCCGGTATTCCTTTTCTCGATCGGGCTGCTGGCGGTCGGACTGGGTTGGATCGTGGCGAGCTTGCATGTATTCCTGCGCGACACCGCCCAGCTTTTGAGCGTCGCCCTGACGTTCTGGTTCTGGCTGACCCCGGTGATGATCGCCGAAAGCCTGTACCCGCCCAAGGCCCATTGGCTGCTCGCCGCCAACCCGCTTTTCTACGCCGTGCAAGCCTATCGCGCAATCCTGCTGCGAGGTGTTTTCCCGGCCCGCGAGCTCGCCATCCTGACCGCCTTCGGCGCCGCCGCGTTCGTGTTAGGCGGCCTGTTTTTCCGTCACATGAAACGCGGCTTCGCCGACGTGCTGTAAACCGTTATCGCGCCATCACGGCTTGACAGTCACTGCCTTACCGGCATAGGGTACTTCGCGGTCCGGCTTTGCGGTTGCGCCGATGCCGGCGCCGTGAGACTCGCCGACGAAGACTACTTTGAACTGGCGGCTGTCAGGCATTCCGGGGAAGCTGCCATGGCGGTCGCCGATGGTGAGGGTTTGGGCGGCCTCGTTCCACTCGAATTGAATCGTGGCGTAGGCGCCTTTCTCGTAGTTATAAGTATCGTTCTCGTCTTCGTATAAGGTGAAGCGGGCATCGGCGCCGCGGTAGACGCGCAGCTCGATCGGGTCGGCCGGCTTCTCGGCGGCGTACTCCACGTCGGGGCCGATGGGAACGATGGAACCGGCGCGCACGTAGAGCGGGATGCGGTCGAGAGTCACCGGCGCATCGATGGCTCTGCCGCCATCCATGACTGTGCCGGTCCAGAAGTCGTACCACCGCGCCTTCGGCAAATAGAGGTGGCGCGTGGTGGCGGCCGGTTCGGTAACCGGGTTCACCAGGATGGAGGGGCCGAACAGGAACTGGTCGCCGATGTTTTCGGCGCGCACATCGGTGCGGAAATCCATCACCAGCGGGCGCATGGGCGTGTAAGCTTCGCTCGTGGTTTTCCAAGCCAGCGAGTATATGTACGGCATCAATTCATAACGCAGGGTGTCGTAGGCGGTAAGAACCTTCTGCGCTTCGGGCCCATACGACCATAACTCGTTCTGGTCGTTGGTGCGGGTGCCATGGACGCGGAAGATGGGACAGAAAGTGCCGAACTGGAACCAGCGGACGAATAACTCGCGATAAGCCGGATCGTTGGGGTTGCCGGAGGTGAAGCCGCCGATGTCGGTGGTCCAATACGGCAAGCCGGACAGTGAGTAATTCAGCCCGGCGGGGACCTGGCGGCGCAGCGTCTCCCAATCCGAATCAACGTCGCCGGACCAGGCCGTGACCGCATTGCGTTGCGAGCCTGCAAACGCGGAGCGGGAGAGAATGAAGACGCGTTTCTGGTCCGAGGCGGCGCGCTGGCCTTCGTAGACAGCCTTGGTGGTGAGCAGCGGGAAGATGTTAGCGTAGCGCGCGCCGTTGCCCGCGGCGACATGGTTGGTCACCATCACGCTGTCTTCGCGGGCCTCGGTTTCAGGCTCGGTGGTGTCCATCCACCAGGCGTCGGCGCCGATTTTGAAAAGCGAGTTATCGATCAGATTCCAGTAGTATTTGCGCGCCTCCGGGTTGGTGGCATCGTAGAGGGCCGATCCCTGTGGATGATAGGCCTTCACCTTAGTGCGGTCGATGAAGAAGCCTTTGCGATCCATGTCGGTATAAACGTCGGAACCGGGATAGAAATAGGGCCACACGGAAATCATCAGGTGGAAGTGAATGGCGTGTAAGTCGTCCATCATTCCCTTCGGATCGGGATACTGGTCGCTGAACTTGAAGGAACCCATGGTGGTCCACCAGAACCAGTCCTGCACGATGTTATCGGCGGGGATGTGCAGGTCGCGGTACTTATGCGCGACGCTCAGCAGCTCCTGCTGCGTCTTGTACTTGTTCTTACACTGCCAGAAGCCGTAGGCCCAGCGGCCGAACAGCGGCGCCTGGCCGGTGAGTTCGCGATAACCGGCGACGATCTTATCGAAATCCGGACCGTAGAAGAAGTAATAGTCGATCGAGTCGGCGACTTCCGAAGTGATGTACAACGCATGCACGAAGCGGTTGTTGAAACGGCTGCGCGAGGAGTTATTCCAGAAGATACCGTAACCTTTGCTCGAGAGCAGCATGGGAACGGAGATGTTGGTGTTATCCTGCGCGATGTCCACCGATTCGCCGTGATAGTTCCACACGCCGGCCTGGTGCTGGCCCAGCCCATAAAACGCTTCGGTGGATCCCCACAGTCCGATGAAAGCCTCGGCGTGATAGGTCTTCTCTCCATTCACGGTAACCGGAGTGAGAGTGTTGGGGCCTTGCTGCACGAGCGGTTGGCCGGCGAAGTCGGCGTAGGCGAGCGTGCCGTCGGCGCGGTCCACGGCGACGCGCATACGGGCGGTGGAAATCGAAACGGCGCGCGGTGTTTCGACCACCGTGAACGGCACGGCCGGCCAGGTAGTCTTAACGATTACGTCGTCGGGGCGGCTCGGGAAAGCGGCGGTGGGCGCGTACGTGATGTGAAAGATGGAGTCGGTCGAGACGGCCACGCGCAGGGCTCCGGTCTGCATGGTGAACACGACGGCATCGGCCTGTTTCTCAAAACTCTTGACCGGGTTCTGCGGAATCCATTGGGCCGCGGCCGGGCCGGCGAACAGCAAGATGGCGATCAGGGCGAGGAGCGATGCGGCTCCGCGGGAACGGCGTGGAGGAGTGGCGAGGCGCGGCATGGCGCAGGTCCGATGGTTGAGCATTCCTGGATTATATCGCCCGGCAGTCTCGAGGGGCGCGCCTTCCCGGTAGCGAGGAATCGGCGTTCATCCGTGGCCGGTCATGTTATGTTTCTACCGCTCGCCGGCCGCCGGCGCGGGCAGCGAAAAGCGTGCCCTCACTTCCGCGCTGACGCTGGCCGGCTTGCCGGTGGATGGATCGATGGGGCACCACACAGTCAGCGCCTTCGCCAGCAGGGCGCGGTCGGAGGCGCGCAGTAATTCGGTGTGGCGTTCAAAGCGGACGCGGGTTGCGTTGCCCACCCAGGTTCGCGCGATGATCCGGTCGCCCAGGCGCGCCGGCTGCTTGTAATCGATTTCGTGCCGCAGCACCACCCAGACCCGTTTCTCGAGGTCGGCGGGCGGCGCGAAGGCCGTCCAGTGGGCGACTGCCACATCCTGCACCCAGCGCAGGTAAATCACGTTGTTGACGTGGCCCAGCACGTCGATATCTCCTGGCTCGACAGCCACGGCCATTTCGAACGCGGGCAAGGTCTCGCTCATTCCCTATCAGTATCGCGCGAGCGGGAAAACAAAAGGCCGACAACAGGCAAGCTAAAAAGCACGCCCCACCACTGACCTATGCTACTTCGAAGCGTTGCGGCTGGTCGGTTTCGGTGTCGTAGACGACGAAGGTGGAGGGGACGTCGGTGCGGCTGCCATCGGCGGCGAAGGTCGCGCCCATGATGGCGCCGGGATTGATGGCGAGCGTGCGGCCGGAGCGGCTCACATCATAGACGTGGTTGTGACCGTAGCAGACCACGTCGTACTCGCCGGAAGCGGCGATTGCGCGCGCGATGTTGTCGTAGTGGTTGGCGGCAATGCGCTTGCCGCCGAAGTCGGCGCGCAGCATCTCGCCATGAATCTTGATGTGAGGATATTTGGCGGCGTTGGCGGCGATGCGGAACAGGTCTCCATCGTTGTTGCCGAAGACGATGTGGATGGGGGCGGCGAATCCGCGGCCCAACTGGTGGACGATGAAGGGCGAGCACAGGTCGCCGCAGCAGATCATGGCATCCGCGCCGCGCAGCGACACGAGCGCGCCGGCAAGCTTCCACACGTTGTCGTGAATGTCGGAGAGAATCCCCAGGCGCATTTTCGCTTCACGCCTCTCTGCGCAATTTGGCCGAGAATTTCTCGCGGAACTTGCGCACCTTGGGCGCGACGACGGCAGCGCAGTAGGGCTGGCCCGGGTGGCTGCGGAAATAATCCCGATGGTAGTCCTCGGCGGGGTAGAAGGTTTCGGCCGCGCGCACTTCGGTGACAATGGGCGCGGGCCAGATCCGCTCGGCGTTCAACTCGCGAATGGCCTGCTCGGCGGCATGCCGCTGCACGTCACCGTGATAGAAGATGACGGACCGGTACTGCGTGCCGGCGTCGTCGCCCTGGCGGTCGAAGGAAGTGGGATCGTGAGTCGCGAAGAAGACTTCCAGGATGTCGCTGAAGCTGGAAATCTCGGAATCGAACTTTACCTGGACGACTTCGACGTGGCCGGTGGTCCCGGAGCAGACCTGCTGGTAGGCCGGGTTGGCGAGGCGCCCGCCCATATAACCGGACTCCACAGCCAGCACGCCCTCCATCTGTTGATACACGGCCTCCACGCACCAGAAACATCCCCCGCCCAGTGTCACGGTTTCCTCAGTTGCCATGTCTTCCAGGTTACGCTATCGGCGCGGTGGAGCAAAACAGCGGCGCTGCCTACCGCGTCAGCCCTACGGTGACCGTCACCGAGGCGCTGATGCTCACCGTGCCGGTTATCACCGGTGTACCGTTTGCGGCACCCGCGGCTGCCATTGCCTGCACGGGGGTCACGGAGGTGTTCTGCTGCGCCGAAATCACCGCTCCGGCCCTGCCGCCGAGGCCGCTTGCGATAGCGCCGGCCTGCGCCAGCGCTTGTTTGGCAGCGGCGCTCAGAGCCTGTTCCAAGGTGGGATCGGGATTCTGCAAGCCGAACGTCAGCCCGCTAATGTTGTTGGCGCCAGCCTGGTTGGCGGCGTCAATCAGCGGTCCGGCCAGGGAGAGTACGGTGGTCGTGACCTGCAGCGAGTTCGAGACGGTGTAGCCCACGATCGACGGATTCGCCGAGTTGCTGTACTGCGGGTTCAGCGAATAGCCGGTGGTTTGAATGCTGCCCGTCTGTCCCAGCATCTGGGTGAGGGCGGTAATCACGGCGTTGGTCTGAGTTGCGTTTTCCTTCGCCGCCTGGCTGGCCGTGGACGCACTGGTGGTCACGGATACGCCGAGTTGCAACTGGTCGGGATTGACGTTGAGAGTAGCGGTGGCGGTGGCCTGAACGGAACCAGCGGGGATCTGTGCCGGCAGTGCAGCGGCTGCCAGGAAAATCAGAGAGAACAGAAAAGACTTCGACATAGGCACTCCATCACAAGTGTAGTCGGTCCTTGGGCGGCGCGCCAAGGAGTAAACCGATCGTCCGTCCTACCTCAATTACCGGGCGGCCTGCGAGTAGAGGCGCACGGTCGATGTGGACTTGCCTGGCAGCGGGTCGGCGGACAGGGCGAAAGCGTTGTTGCGGCGGGCGGCTTCGACCGGGTGCAGGATGTTGTCGGACGGGAGACACACCAGGCCTTGCGCGGCTTGCGCGTGCGCGGCGTAGACCACCATGTCGAGTTTCGACCAATCGAGTGAGGCGGTGGATTGAGCCGGTTCCATCTGCGGGATTACCGCGCCATCGCGGACCAGCATCACGACCGGGATGGAGCCGGCTTCGATTTTGTTCCAGCCGCCGGAATAGAGTTTGCCGGTCTGATAATCGATCCACTCGCCGGCGGGCAGGTACACGTCGCGGCCGGTCGTGTTCGCCTCCAGCAGCGGGGCTACCAGAATGTCGGAGCCGAACAGGTACTCATCGTCGACCTGCCAGGCGCCGGGATCGTTGGGATATTCGATGAACAGCGCCCGCACCATGGGCAGGCCGTGCTGGCTCGCATATTTGGCCTGCGCGTAAATGTAGGGCATGAGACGATATTTCATTTCGTCGGTGCGGCGGAACAGGTCGAGGAAAGCGGGGCTGTATTCCCACGGTTCCTTGGGCGGCGCGCCGTGGCAGCGGCTGTGCGAAGTCAGCATGCCGAAGGGCAGCCAGCGGCGATAGAGTTCCTCGGGAGTCTTGGCGGTGAAGCCGCCGATGTCGTGGCTCCAGAAGGTGAAACCGCTGAGCCCGAAAGAAAGGCCGCCACGCAACTCGGCCGCCATGCCGGTATCGGTGTTGCCGGCGTCGCCGCCCCAATGCAGCGGATAGCGCTGGCTGCCGGCCCAGGCGCTGCGCGCCCAGATGATGTTATCGCCGGTGACCTGGCGGGTGATATCGGCGACAGCTTTGTTGTAGCGCAGCGGATAGAGGTTGTGTTCGTAGAAGCCGGTGCGGCCGTTGGAGTAGACGCCGGCGAGCGGCGCGGCTTCGCCGAAATCCACCTTGATCGCACCCACGCCCATTTTGAGCAGGCTCGAGATTTTGTCCTGGTACCACGCCACGGTGGCGGGGTTGGTGAAATCGAGGACCGCGTCTTCATACGGTAGGTTGCCTTTGGCGTCCTTCACGGCCAGGCCTTTCGAGAGGATTTCGGGGAACAGCGAATTCTGCGGCACGAAGTAAGGAAGCTGCCAGAGCGAAATGTGGAAGCCGTCGCGCTTCAGGTCGGCAATCATCTTTTCGGGATCCTGGAAGCGCGTCTTGGAGAACTTGTAGTCGCAGCGCCAGTCGGTTTCAAACCAGCCGGTATCGATGTGGATGACGTCGTCGGGGATGCGGTTGGCGCGCAGCTTGGCGGCCACGGCGCGCACTTCGGCTTCGGAAAAATAAGTGATGCGGCTCATCCACAGGCCGAAGGACCACAGCGGCGGCATGGCGGCCTTGCCGGTGATATTGGTGTACTCGTCGAGGATGTCCTTGGGCGAACCGAGGAAGACGAACAGGTCGAGCGCATCGTCACCGAGGACCAGTTGGTTGGAGAAACCGTAGGCGGCGCCGAAGTCGAAAGTGGCGGGCGCGGAGGTGTGGACGAACATGCCGTAGCCGCGGCTGCTCATGAAAAACGGGATGGGCTTGTACATGCGGCCGCTCTCGACGCCGTTGGCGTCGTTGGCCCAGAGGACTAGCTTTTGGCCGCGCTTGTCGAGCCGCGTGAAGGATTCGCCGCAGCCGAACAGCTTCTCATCGGGCGACAGCGAAAAGACGGCGGCCAGGCTGCGCGAGTAATCCGAGGGGCGGCGGATGAAGGAGAAGGGCAGCGCGGGGTCGAGCGAAGTCGCGAAGTCGGAGGTGTGCTGGGTCTTGGTGAGGAGGCGGCCCTGGGCGTCGCGGAACTCGATGTGCCAGGGATTTTCGAGAATGGTGACGGAGCCGGCAACGCTCGAATAACGGTAGCCACCGGCCACTTTCTCCATCTTCCAGGAGTTGTCGTGCGGCGGCTCGCCCACCAGCATCGGGGAGGGCGCTTCGGGGCCGGCTTCGACTCCGGTCTTCATGCGAATGCGAACCGTGCGCGGCGAGACGAACTGGATGGAAAAAGGCAGCGACGGATTGACGGCGTATTCGCGGCCGGGAAAGGTGAGGCCTTCGAACGGCTGGAGCACGGGCTCCATAGTGTTGAAGGCGATGCGCGGGTAGAGCTGGTTGCGGTTCCAGGTGAGGGAACCGGCGCCGGTCGCCGCGTCGAAGGCGGCGAGACGGTCGGCCAGGAAGTAGGTGGAGGTGAAATCGTGGAAATCGGCGCTGACATCCACCAGGTCGCTGAGCAGGGCCGGCGGCTGATTGGCGGAAGCGGCGAAGAGGACGGGGATGGCAAACAAGGCCGCGCAAAAACGGATCACGGAGTTCTCCTTTGGAAGCGACCAGTCTAACAGGGTGAGGGAGGGTGACGGAATGGTCGGTGGGACGGAGATCGGTTTTTGTCGTCTGTCAATTATCGCGCGTCGCCGAGCGATGACAGACCACGAAAGGCGATGGTCGGTCCTACCGATCGGTTGGCAGGTAAGGGGACCTGCCTCACTTCAAGTGGCGGGGTTTCCTTCGTTGGTGTTCCAGTGAGCCAGGCCGGAGGCGAGCGCGAGCTGGGTGAGGCCAGCCACGTTGTTGACGCCGAGCTTCTTCATCATGGTTTTGCGGTAGCTGCGGACGGTCTGCAATCCGAGGTCGAGCAGGACCGCGATGTCCTTGCTGGTTTTGCCTTCGGCCACCAGACGCAGCACCTGCAACTCGCGCGGCGAAAGCGATTCGAGCGGGCTGCGGTCATGGGTGTCCAGATCGCCGCGCTGAATGCGGGCCAGCAGACGGTCGGAAACCTGCGAGCTGAGGTAGGAGCCGCCGCGGGCGACCGTGCGCAGGGCGTCGAGCAGTTCGGTGGAAGACGCCTTCTTGAGAACGAACGCGCGCGCGCCGCTGCGGATGGCGCTGACCACGGAGTTCTCGTCGTCATACATGGAAAGGATGACGACTTTCACGGTGGGGCAGTGGCGCAGCAGCTCGGTGGTGGCTTCGATGCCGTTCATGCCGGGCAGGCCGATGTCCATCAAGGCGATGTGCGGCTGGGTTTTCTTGCACAGAGTGACGGCGTCGGCGCCGCTCTCGGCCTCGCCTACCACGCGGAACTCGGAGCCCCGCTCGAGAATGCCCTTGATGCCGTCGCGGACCAGCTTGTGGTCATCGACGAGAACAATGTCTAACATGGTTGTTCCTCCCCTGGCGGCGGCACGGCCACCCGCACGACGGTACCGGACTGGCTGCTCGAAATCGACAGGCGCAGACCCGCCTCGGCGGCATGATGCTCCATGCTGAGCAGTCCCAACCCTCTCCCCATTTTCCGCAAATCCGCCGGATCGAAACCTTGCCCGTTATCGCGGACCTCCATCCAGGCGCCGCGATCGGCGGACCGTACGGCGACTTCAATCAAAGAGCACCCGGAGTGGTGCGCCGCGTTCTCCACCGCCTCTTCGGCGATCCGGTATAGCGCCGAAGCGGCCTTCGGCTGGAAGACGATGGAGGAGTCCATGTCGATCTGTACGCTGCCGTGGAAATGCTTCCGAATACGGGTGCCGAGCCTGACGAGCGACGAGCGCAGGCCGACCCGCTCGACCGCGGATGGGTTGAGCTCATAGCTGAAGTTGCGGACCTGCTCCATGACGGATCCGAGCAGAGTCTGGATCGCCGCCAAGTGCTCACCCGCAACGCCTGGGCTGCCGTCGAGGTCCATGCGGACCAGGTCGAGCCGGAGTCCCAGGGCGGCCAGGTTCTGGCCCACCACGTTGTGTAGAAACTGGGCGGTCCTGGTGCGCTGAGTCTCTTGCGATTTGAGCGCGCCGAGCACCGTGCGGCGTAACGCATGATCGGCCGCGACCAGATCCGTGACTTCCCGCACTACGCAGCCGGCGTGGGCTGCGCCGGCTCGCAGGTGAAGCGGAAAAACCGAGACGATCCAGACGCGGCCGTCCTGCTGCTCGCGGAACGACAGGGACTCGCCGGAGAGCGCGCGGCTGAACCGGTCCTGCCAAACTGGCAGAACGGCAGGCTTCAGTACGCTGGCGGCGGGCCGGCCGGCCACGTCCGCAGGGGGCTTGCCGAACAGCGGCATGGTATCGCCATAGATCTGCTCGAACACACCCTCGTTGTTCACGATCCATTGGCAAGCCGGACCCTGATCGAGAAGGACCTCGGCTGGCGGACGCTTCGGTTCGGGCATTCGAATTCGCATACATTCTACCACCGGGGGAGTGTACGGCTGTCTGAGCAGTTTTTGCTGTCGCGGCCAAATAGAAAGTTCCGCTTTGAGCCAAGTAGAAAGTTCCTCTTGACAACCGCAAGGTTGAAGGATGGAACGAATCGCGATGAGCCAATCGGAACGAGATGACCTGCACTG
>JBEKKO010000158.1:0-10206 GCA_050010695.1 Bryobacteraceae bacterium | reverse complement strand
AGGAGCGTTATTACCGCGGCGACACCGACGAGCCGAAGACCGACAAATCGCGGCGTCCTCTTCCGCTGGGTTACCTGACAGAGGACTTTAGCGAGCTGCGGGCGCTGGCTCTGGCCGAACACACGAAGTTCTCCGGGCACGAGTATATGTTCCACAGGGATGGCAAGCCGTTTGATGATCGCGAGATTCTGCGTGACATCATCCGACCGGTGGCCGAACGTCTCGGATTTTATTTCGAGGGATTCGGCTGGCACTCCTTCCGCAGGCAGAACATCACCCTGATTCAGGAGGAGGGCGCGACGCCGTTCGAGGCGATGGAGCAGGCCGGTCATACGCGCTCTACGATGACCAGCCTCTACACGGTGGTTGCCTTGACGGATCAATCACTTACAGACAGGCCACAATGAAAACAAAAGACTTGTTGTGGTGCGATTTGGACGCCAAATGGACGCCAAACCGCCAGCTCGGGCGGTATGGACTCCAATTGGACTCCCCGGCCGCCAGATCCGAAGAAGGGCCGGAGCCCATTTCTGCACTTCCGCCGCGATGGAAGGTTTTGTCTTCGTGCAACTTGAATTCTGCCAATTAGCTAAACGCGAAACGGTACGGATTGATCCAACGAAACGTTGACAGACGCGGTGCACCGCGCGTAGAGTATACTTGTAGCGTTTATAGCAGATGCAACACATATAGCGTTTGCTGCGTCAATACAAACAGAGGAGGTATCGAAAATGAAGACCACGCAGGAGTCGAAGCCGACTCCTCTGGCCATTCGCGACAGCGACCAACGGGATATTGAGAAGCTGTATGGCGCCATCCAGAGGAGCCGCGCCAAGCTGGTAGGGCCGGATGGCCGGACTCAGAAGTTGCCGGTGTCGCTCTATAAGTTTCTCCTCCAGCTCATCGCGGACTTGCAGGAGGGCAAGTCTGTCTCGATCATTCAGAATGAAGCCAAGCTCACAACTGTGGAAGCCGCCAATCTACTGGGGGTTTCCCGACAGTTTCTGATCAACCTGTTGGAACAGGGAAGGATCCCTTTCCACAAGGTTGGTACACACCGCCGAATCTACGTCAAAGACGTGCTCGTATTCAAAGCCAAGAGAGACGGCCACCGCCGCAGAGTCCTAGATGATTTGGTAGACGCGGAAGTCGCAGACGGGCTCTACGAAAAGATACCGCCGCCTGATGCTGAGCACGACTAATCAGTACATCGTGCTCCTGGACGCCTGTGTGCTGGCTCCGATGCCGATGTGCGACCTGCTACTGCGACTGGCGGAGGAGCCGGCGTTCTTTGTACCAAGGTGGTCCGCCGATATACTCCGCGAAGTGAGTTCCACTTTGAGGAAATTCGGGTACTCCGACCAGCAGGCCGAACGGCGCCTGATCGCGATGCGCACCGCGTTTGAAGACGCCGAAGTCATCGGGTACGAGCGCCTTCAGGCTGCAATGACAAACCATTCCAAAGATCGCCACGTCCTGGCGGCCGCCGTCCGGTGCGGTGCACATGCCATCATTAGCGACAATAAGAAGGATTTCCCGCCGGACTCGCTCTCTCCATACGATCTCGATTGCCTGACATCAGACGAGTTCCTCGTGCACCAATTTCACCTTGCCCCGGAGTTGGTAATCGACAAGCTGTTGATGCAAGCGAAGAAACGGAATGTCTCGCTCGTCGGCCTGTTGATGCGGCTGTCGTGCTGTGCGCCGGAGTTCGCGGCGCTCGCTTTGTCGGAATACGCTGAGTACTTAGGTGAGTAAATAGGCGTCCGCTTACTGAATAATTGTCGTCGCGGGCTCCGTGTCAGCGCGGTTGGGCGGAACATCCGGCCGGCCCGGTTTTGGTTCCACCGGCTTCACGATTCCCTCGTCCCCATTCTTCGTGGCTGCCTCCCCAAGCTTCTGCTGAATACGCCGCGTCAGTTCGTTTTGCCGCTCGGGCGTTACGAAGGTGTATTCGCCGGTCATTTCCAAGTCGCTGTGTCCGGCGATCTTGGACGCCTCGATGGCGCTGCCGCCGACCTGCTGTCGCCACGTGATGTTCGCGCGGCGGAATGAGTGCGGTCCAAGGCCGGGGAAATCACACCCTTCGTCGTCAGCAGCCTGGTGAAGAGCGTCCCGAACACCCGAATCCCACAGTGGCCTCTCCGGCGCGCGCTTCTGGCAGAAGACCCACGAATCGGCCGGCGCACCCTCGGCGGCGGCTATCGGGCGAAACCGCTCGACCAAATCTCCGATACCCAGGAGGCGCCGGCTGCAATCGCTCTTGGGCCGACCGACATCCTGATGCCACACTCGCTGCTCGATCCTGATCGTGCCGGCGTCCAGATTCACGTGCTTCCATTGCAGCCCGAGCACCTCCGAAATCCGCGCGCCCGTCGCGATGCAGGTTTCGATCACCAGCCTGTTCGGGTCATCCAGCCGGGCCAGCACACGCGCAGTCTCGTCGAAGGACAGGATCTGACGTTCATGCTTGTGGTGCTTTCTGCCGAGCTTGGCCTTGCTCACGGGGCTGCGCCTGCCTTCCTCCCAAAGTCCGTGTCCCTCCGCGTAATTGTAGATGCGGTTCATGATGGCCCGAACGCCGTGCATCGTCCACCAGGAAGTGAATGTCGTGTGAAGCCAGTCCTCGACAGCCTGCGGCTGGATCTGGTTTAGACGGAGATTCCCCCACCGCGGAACGATGTATTGGTGCAGGTAGAAGGTTTCCTTTCGCGGGTCGGCCTGGCGATCTGCTCTGTCCGGCCGAGATAGCCTTGCTCGTACATCGCAGCCACTTCGGCGAATAGGGCGACGCCAGTGGCGGCAACCTGCTGGACCGCTTCCTCCGTGGTCGGCGCGTTCTGCTTCGCCAGGAATTTGTCGCGCTCGATCTCAGCCTGCCTCTTGGTGATGGCGCCCTCGCCCTTGCTGGGCGCGATCTCGCGGTAGCGCCGAAGCACCTTGACTGAGCCATCCGGCTGCATCTCATCGGCGTAATACCGGAAGATCCACGGCCAACCTGCTCGGTCCTTCCGCGGTTTCACTCCGGGGTGTTGAACGCGCGCCTTCACTCGCAAGCCTCCAGCCAGCATGTGGAGGTTACCTTCGGTGGCGAACATCATTCAACTCCAAGCAGGTCAATAAAATAGCTCGCTTCGACGGCCATAAGTCCGGCCGCTCTAATTCGCAGGTGGTCTCTACTCCTAAATAAAACCCGACAAACCCGACAAATCGGGCTTAGGTAGTTGAATCCATTGGGCAGTTTAATGTCGGGTTTTTGTTTGCCCTCTCCAAAACCCGACATGGAAACCCGACATTCCATCTGGCTGTTGCCTTATGATTCCTCGTGGGAATCGATACCCTCGGAGTCGTCCGGATAGATGGTGGTGCGCCGGAAATGCAGCACATCTTTCGAAGCGCCTGCGATACTGCGCCGGACGGTAACCGTCTGGCGCCCGCCGTCCACCGAAGCGAGCAGACCCTTCTCATTAAGCCTCCTCCTAAGCGTTTGTTCCGAAATGGGGAGGCATTCACCGGTATCGCGCCCCGCTAGTTGTACCTGACGAAATGCTGCTGCTGGCTCGAGGTAAACGTCCTCCCCGTCCACCCAGCCGATGCAGTCACCGAGCGGTGTCGACGCCGAGGCGCCTATGCGCCACCCAAACAATGCCGCGCCCTCAAGAACTCCACCATTGCGTGCTTCCAGATGCGCCCGGCCGGATGTCAGAACCGAGCGCAGCAGCGCGAGGAACATCCCTGTCGGTTCGCTCGCGGCATGGTGCTTCGCCTGGGCTGCTGCTGATTCGCGGAGGGCCTCCCAGCATTCCGCGGCTAAACAATCTCGTTCCGGGACATCCAAAGCCAAAGATTCCGCGCCGAAATCCAGGTAAGACTCGAACCCGGCTTGAAGGTTGGCTACGATCTCAGGTGTGCGGGCGTGCGCCGCGTTGCGCAATGCAGCAACTCGCAACTCGGTCACTCTTGCGGCAAATGCCGCCCGCCTTTGTTCGTATCGCCCGGCGATCCACTGGATGAACGCAGCCATCGCCTGCGCGTAAAGCCCAGCTTGTGCCTCCGTTTGACATGCTGTGAGATGGCTCGTGCGAATGGAACCCTTGGCAAGCTCCAGCAAAAGAAGCCGAGCCCGGACCGAATGGCCCTTCGGAATGTCTTCACCGGTGGAAAGGATGAGACTGCGGGGCGGTTTCGGCTCCCGCAGTCGCGCGGCGGAGTCTAGCCGGCTTCGGCCGGCGCCGTTTCCGGCGGCACGAAACAAGCGGTCCGCCGCAGCGTGATAGCGAGCGACATCGGCGGCGCAGCCCTGCGGCGCGAAGTCGTCAACCACCAGGAGCGTGTCCTTCGCGTGGAAAGCCACCATCTCCAGAGCGTTGGCTGTCGACGACCATGCGCCGGGCAAATGAAGTCGATCCATCGCGGCGCCGAAATGGCGCTGGTGCAGTGCCGCCACTTCGCTTTTGAACGCGCCGGTTTCGCCCGACAAGTGTAAGGCGAAATCAGCGTCGCCCAATACCGCCCGTGTTGTTGCGGCGAGCAGCGGGAAACCAATGGACGCCGGACCGAGCCGCGCCAGGCGCAAACTGGCCCTGACAGCCCGAACGATGTCACCGCGGCCAGGAAGCCCCAACTCATACCGGCTGAGGGCGCTAGCCAATCGCACCTCGATCCCTGAGATCGCACCCGCCTCCCCGATTGCGCCGCCGGCGTGCAGAAACAGCCATTGGCCACCGACGTTGTGCCAGCCCGTATGCGTGTAAACATGCCGCTCAATCGCCGCCAGGGAGGAGGACTGAATGGCAGTTCGCGCGTACTCACGCTGGGTTGGAAACGTAATCGCTGCCGGCCCCATCCGCTCCATAGCCCAGTTCATCGTGGAGAACTCCGATGCTGGCACCGTGAAGGCGTGGTGCCTGCCCAGAAGGTCGGCGTTGATTTCGAACTCGCGCCGGACGTCAACGCCGTCATCCAGGAGCACGTTGGCAGCGATCAACGCCTGGTAGTTGGTCAACTGGGTCTGCTCGAGGCGTTGGCCGCGTTGCGTTATGCGGTACATCCCTGTGGACCGGGCCTCAAATTGTGGTGAAGGGACGACGTGGAGGGACCCGCCGTCCACCGCCTGACGAATCAGTTCGAGCACCTTGGCGGGGCCCCAAGCATTAAGCAAGTCATCGACTCCGTTTACGCCACAATCCTCCGGCAGGTTTACCAACTTTACCTTCGCGCCGCACTCGGTAAGGTGCCGGGCGATGCCCTTACGAGCCGCCTTGACGCTCTCGTTGGTGTGGACGTTGACGTCAAAGATGATGAACACCGTTCGTCCGGACCATGCGAGGCGGCTCAGGTCAGCAATCGGCCCTTTGACATCCACCCGTTCGCCGTTTGGTCCGCCGGTCTTGCCGATGACGCCGCGCCAATTCCAGACGCCAGGGATCCCAATGGGAACAAACCGGGGTGTTTCTATTTCGTGATGGGCGAGTCTCCAAACGGCGAGAGTTTTCTTCTCACCTTCGACGAAGACGATGGGAATCGCCACATCGGCGAGTTGCTCCGCCGTGACGCCGGGTGGGATATACAACCGGTTCGCACTGCCAGGTGCCCCAAGGTACTTTCTCTCGGGCTTGGGCTTGCCGTCCTTGCCGAAAGCATAGTCGGGTTTGTCACGTCGCACGCGGTAGGCTACTGGGCTCGATTCGCCCGGCCAATAGTACGAAAAGAGAATCCCTGCGCAGTCACGTTTTCCCTTTTGGCCGACCACATCGCGCCCGTCCAGGGAATCAACCCGACGGAGCATCGCCTGGTCAGCAAGTTCCCGCGTGATCCAGGAGGCAAGCAGCGCGGCGTAGTCTTGCTCGGTCAGTGGACCTCCCCAGGCAGGAGGCACTCGTGCCAGATTGGAAACCGGCGCGGTCATTGGCGCTCCACCCCGGTTTTCGGCGGCGGGGTCGCTTCCGGCTCCAATCCGATCGCGCGCGCGACAGCAAACGCTATTGCTCGCGCCTGTGACGACTCGCAGGCTTCTCCAGTCACCCCGGCAATGCGAACCTTCGCCCGGAACCGGCCGTCCTGGGCGCGTTCCATGCTGTATTCCTGTGGGGCTGCTCGATCTAATAGGCGGTGGGCATCTTCAACGCGTTCAGTTGGCTGGAAACGCCAGCGAGGTGACCAGCGCCGGTCGCCAAGCAGAAAGCGGTCGGGGGCGACAGACCAGTGCATGATCACTTTCGCCAGCAAGGCAGTCAGGGCGTCCGTGGTCATTTCTGAGCGCCCTTCCCACCGCGACACTGCGGCTCAACATTGCTTTCGTGACTGGCTGGGGTAGGACCGTTTTTTTGAGAGAGAACCCACGCGAACACCTCAGCTCTGTCGTAACGAATCAGGTGGCCCTGGATTTGATACCATCTTGGCCCGATTCCACGGCGGCGCCAGGCTGCGAGTGTAGCCTGTCCGACTCCAATGACTCCGCTTAGCAAGCGGGGTGAGATAAAGCAGCGCTCGCTGGTGTAGGTATGGTGATCGGACGATTCTGAATCGAAGATTTCTTCCTGCACATTGAAACGATAACCGGCCTTCTAGTCGAAATCGGCAGTCGAAAACAGTCGAAAACAGTTGAAATCAGCTAGAAGTTTGGGCGGGAACGGGATGACGCTAGGAGCGGTGACGGTCCGGACGGAGAATGTCTCTTGGATGGAGGTCCTCTGGCTTACACCCGCAAGCATCAGCTACGCAGCCGTAAGTATCATCGGAAACCCATCTGGTTTCCTTCGTGATTGCATATAGGGTGTCCTTGCTTATGCCAATGGACGCGGCGATTTTCTCATAAGAACGCTTTGGCGGGCGTCGCTTGAACCGATCGACAAAGTCCTTAGGGGCAGGACGAATAGATCGACGATCCTCATCCGGTGGGCGTTCAACACTTGGAGTCTGCTGCGCGGCGTCGGCAGCCGCCACGCCCGGCGGGACTTGCGTTACCAGGCTGAGGACACGGGAAAGATCTTCACAGAAGTCTGCCGATTCTCTGAAGACATTGTGAAGGGCGAGGTCTTCAAGCCTGTGGTCGGCCTCTGGTTCATCGATGCCGTCGAGTCCGAGTTCACGCCGAACAACGACTGGCGGTCGCCCGATTCCCACGCCGGCTTCCCAAACACGCTTGCTGACCGGAACAGTGCCAGTAACGCTGAAGCCACCCCATTTGCGCTTCTGCATGAACGCCAGCCACAACCACCACGGCTCTTGGCTGACGCTGTCGTTCGAGCTGGGCAACCCGGCAAGAGCTTTACTCGCCGCCGCGTTTAGGCAATTCAAAACCTCCGGGGGAATCTGGATTCCCTCAGGTGTCGAGCCCCACCACAGTCTCCAGGTACCGAAGTATGCCTTCCATGTGGCCCTTAGTTCGGCGAATCGAATGGCGTCAGTGAGGAACTCCACATGACGCTTTCTCCAGAAGTCTGAGTCTGCCATGGCTGCTCCGTTGGCCCTCTGCGGTGGTAGTTTCTGACCGATTGTCGTTTCTCCGTTCGGCGCTTTTTCGCGAATTCGCTGCATCGCCTCAGCCTTCCAATATGAGATTCTGCCAACGATTCGAGCGTCAACCAGCTCTCTGTGATGCAGGGAAGAGGCGAAGTGCTCTATCAGTGCCTCCACATCCTTGTCTCTGACCCAGCCCAAAGTGGCCAGATAGGGTTCGATATGGCCTTCCTTGTCGATGGCAGACAGGTACCATCGTGCACGCACGTCAAACCTGTCGCCAATGTACTCCTCGATGACGGTCGATGCCTTTCCGGGCTCCGCTTTCAGAAGTTTGTCCATGAAAGCCGAGTACAGAGTTGCCAGATCTTCTTCGATGCGCGCAGCCATCTCGTCCACGGTGAGGCTATTAGGCTTCCGTTCTCGGATATCTGCCATCGCTCCCTCAGCGATCCCCTGAAGAGAAACTGCCGCCAACCGGGCAGGGTCCCCGGCTTTCTGCTTATCGACGTCACTGATGCGGTCCAGCCACTCCTCGATGCGCGCCTGCAAGATCTCCCGCAGGCCCTTTCTTATTGAAGGTACGCTGTCCAGGTAGCGCGACCCCCCCATGAAAATAAGGGGGACCAAGCCAAGAATTGCTGATATGGTCTCATCGGCAGCTTCATCTAGCCACGCCCGGCAGTAGCCTGACTGCGATGCGTAGTATTCCGCTCGCGGTTTGAATGCTTCAGACACATGGCGTCGCATGACGTTAGTCGCTTTCACCACATCGCTTTCGAGCATGAGGGGTACTGAGCTGTCATGGCAGTCTTCGAGAAGCCGTCTTATCTTCCGGTCAGTTTCCGCGATGGCTTCAAGCACGTCCAGAGGCAAGGTTGGCTTTGGCGGGCGGGAACGCTCCGGCGTTTTCGGCTCTTCCGCAGCGGGATCTCCGGCATCTCGACTTGGAGTCACCTCAGCTTCAATCCGCTGTTCCGTAGAGCGGTCCATTGGTGGGCCATCCCCACCAGGTATCAATGGTTCCTGGCTCGCGAGCCCCGGCGCTGCGGCGTTCGGCTGATGCATGTCACGGCTTTCTTTGTCGGCTTTGCTGCTACCGATCTCGGGGACTACGATTATTCGGCGCTCCTGTTGAGCGGTCGTCGGTGAGTCTTCCGCCAAAGCGGCGAGGATGAAGCTACGAAAGTCGGTACGATCAACCAGTCCAGGAAAGCAGGGGCGAACGTTCTTACATGCCTGGTGCACATCCCTAAGAAGATCGCCTGGGGTAGGCGAAAGACCCTCCTTCCTCTGCAGATCGCGCAAGGTTACCGCGTAGCTGGCGTAAATCTGGAACAGGCGTTTCTCAACCCTGGGCTCACGCTCATAACCGAAAAGCAGTGTCTCCAAGTCGCCCTTCGCGTTCCAGCGAGCGGCCGCGATTCGTTTTTGTGCTTCCAGTGTAAGCACCGCGGCAGAATCCACGTTTTCGCGCGTTGCAGCATCAGCTGAAAGGGGAGCTTCCTCCAAGGCTTTACGAATCGATTCCTTGAAATCGGAGCGATAGGGCAGGTCCCGGAAGCCGGGGCGAACACCGGTGCAGGCAAGGCAAACCTCGGCAAGGATTTCGTCTGGCGTCGGCGAAAGACCCTCCTTCCGCTGCAAATTGCGCAGGGTTCGCTTCCTGCTTCGGCTGTTGGGCGCGCTGTTGCTGAGGCTTCGCTTCCTGCTTCGGCTGTTGAGCCCGTTGCTGCTGCTGAGGCTGAGCCTGCTTCGGCTGCTGGGCGCGCTGCTGCGGTTGCTGCGGCTTCGCCTCCTGCTTGGCAGGTTCAGCCTGCTTTTCTCGCTGTTGCGGCACCGCATACGCGGTAGCCATCGCTCCGAAGAATATGCACACGCCAGCCTTGGCGGCGACTTTTAGGAATTTCACGGTGAGACACTCCTTTGCTTCTTTTAATGAGCACATTGACAGCCAAGTCGGGGGAAAACGGGACAGCGACGCATTTCCCGCACCTTTATCATCACCGCGATTCGCAACTGCCTCACCTGGATGCATGCGGTCGTAAAGGTAGTACCCGTCGTCATAACCGATGTAAAGCTCGTCGGTGTCATACCAGTTGAGGGCCCAGCCTTCTTCGACTCGTCAATTTTGAGATGAGCGATTAGCCGATCAAAGAAGCGGATTGTGCCTGGATGACGTTAGATCTCTATCGGAAGCGCCCCGGCGGATGAGCGTGAGGAGCAGGGACAAGGGTAAGCGTCCGCTAATCACCAGGGTGAGCCAACAGCTAGAGCCCATCCCGTGCGAATTGAAGTTTAGAAATCAGGTCTGAGCAGGCGCCCAGTTGTGCGGCAGCAACTCGGCGAGTCGGGTAATGTGATGGCCGGGGATGCGAGAGAGGACGGTCCGAGCCGTAGGAGTGCCCAATTCCGGCACGCCAGGCCGACGGCGTTATTTCGGGTTATCGGGAGGTTTCTGCCGCCACTGTCGCCTTGCCCAAGGGTTCAAAGGCAGCAAGGTACCCCGCGTTTCCGCACGGCGGCGAGGTAAGGCGCCGATCCGGCTCTCGTTTTTCAGCGAGCTATGGCGGTAGCCCGCCCCACGTGGTGAAGTTCAGCCAGGGAGCTTTTGACATCAGCGCCGAGATCACAGGGTCTGGGAAACGCCGAAGCCAAGGTCGGGCCCAACCTATCTCCCAAGCTTCGATCCCAGGAGTGGTGACCTGGCGGACACCGGTGCGGTGCTCAAAGAAAGTGGGGTCC
>JBEKKO010000157.1:0-10299 GCA_050010695.1 Bryobacteraceae bacterium | reverse complement strand
TCGCGGTGTTCGATTACAACAACG
Organism: Bryobacteraceae bacterium; assembly: GCA_050010695.1. Taxonomy (GTDB): domain Bacteria; phylum Acidobacteriota; class Terriglobia; order Bryobacterales; family Bryobacteraceae; genus Bog-375. The sequence goes on along the minus strand of JBEKKO010000157.1, from coordinate 10,275 downwards.
ATGGCAAGCTGGACATTTTCTTCACCAACGGCGCAGACATTCGCAGCCTGAAGAAGACCGCGCGCAAGTATTTCAACCGCCTCTTCCGGAACGATGGCAACGGCCATTTCACGGATGTGACCGCGGCAGCCGGGCTGGCGGGCGTTGGTTACGATACTGGCGTCGCCATCGGGGATTACGATAACGACGGCTATGAGGACATCTTCGTCGGCGGCGTGCACCACAGCACGCTCTACCACAACAACGGCGATGGAACCTTCACCGACGTCACCGCCAAAGCGGGGCTGAGCGCTGCGCTCAACCAGCCCGACCCCGAGTACGGCCCGCTATGGAGCGTCGGTGGCGCCTGGGTGGACATCAACAACGACGGCCTGCTGGACCTGATCGTGGTCAACTATTTGAACTGGGACATCGGCACCGAACCTGCCTGCATGGAAGGCGGGCACCGCGATTATTGCCATCCCAAGATGTACAAGCCGACGCCCAACCAGGTGTTCCTGAACAACGGGGACGGGACCTTTCGCGACGTGTCGGCCGAGTCCGGCGTGCGCGCGCATCCGGGAAAAGGGATGGGCATCGGCGTGGCGGATTACGATCTCGACGGGCGCATGGATTTCTTCATCGCCAATGACAAGATGTACAACTCGCTATTCCACAACCTGGGCGGCGGGAAGTTCGAGGAGGTTGCCTTTGAGGCCAACGTGGCGCTGCGCGAAAACGCCGAGCTGATCTCCGGGATGGGCGTGGACTTTCGCGATCTGGACAACGACGGCTATCCGGATATCGCCATGGTGGCGCTCGACGACGAGACGTTTCCGATTTTTCGCAACACCGGCAAAGGAGACTTCGCCGACGTCACGCAGTCCAGCCGGGTGGCCGGCCTGAGCATGAGCATGGCCGGATACTCGCCCACGATTTTCGATTTCGACAACGATGGCTGGAAGGACATATTCGTCTCCCGGGGGCACGTCGAGTCGGTGGATTCGGCTCCGCGCGTCACGGTGGCGCAACCCAACACCGTGTTCCGAAACCTCGGCGGCATGAAGTTCGCGGCGCTTACCGGCGACGCGGGACTGACCGCGCAGCCGCCGCGGCGGCACCGCGGCTCCGCGGTGGGCGACCTCAATGGCGACGGGCGGCTGGACGTGGTGGTGAGCGCCATCGGCGCGCCCGCCGAGATCTGGATGAACCGGAGCCCCGGCGCGAATCATTGGATCGAGCTGCGACTGGAGGGCACGAAGAGCAATCGCGACGCCATCGGCGCCAGGGTCAAGCTGGTGAGCAAGTCCATTACGCAGTTCAACCACGTCACCACCACTTGCGGCTACGCGTCCTCGAGCGCCGGCCCGATGCATTTCGGGCTGGGCCCCGATGCCTCGGTGGATTCGATCGAGATTCGCTGGCCGTCCGGTGCGCTTCAGGAGTTAAAGAACGTCAAAGCCGACCGCGTGGTGCATATCAAAGAGCCATAACTGACTTCTGTCTACTGCCAACCATCGGCAAGAGAGCAAGGCTCACTTGTTCGGATCCGCCTTGGCCCACACTGTCTTCAAGGATACGAACATCTGGGCATGAGGCGTAACAGAAAGTCGCTCACCATACGATCTGGCCAACTCGACCGCCTCCTCGTCGGTGTCGGACCGACGAACAAGGTTATCGAGTGAGGCTATTCTGTATTTTCCGGGGGGTACGCCAGTGAAGGCAAAAGCACCCTCTCCGGTCACGGAAGTCAATCTATAGCTCCATGCCAGCGAAGGATCTTCGGAAACCAGCACTGCCATCGGACTGGCCATCCCTTGGGTCGGTGATGAGGCTGTGCCAGTAATCGTGCCGGCGTCGGTTCCGACATGGATTGTGACGTTCCCACTTCCGATGGAAGTAGCCGGATAGAGGGGTATCGCCAGATCTCCCAAACCAACGATAGACAAAGCCGCTACATACGAGTTTGCAGCGAGGCCAGAACCTGGACGAAGTACGAGTCGGGTGGAAGCTGGTCGATTCGAAAGACGCCACTATCATCCGGCTGCGCTTCGCGGTAGGAACCTCGGATGTTGACGGGTGAGAAGCGAACTCGCAGGCCCGAATAGACAATCGCTTTGCCAGGGTCGTCCTCGCCGTCGACGACTATCCTGCCTGACACCATCGAACGTCTGTCCTCGATAGTCAGCCGGGACGCCGAGGAACTGCCCACCGTAACCGCCGCTGCATCATAGACCGTATTCCCATCCGCGGAACGCGCAGCGACGATATAGTCGCCGTTCGTAAGCCGGAGGTCAACTTCAGAATCACTCGCGCCGCCGAATTCGATTGGTACTGCGTCCGGCTGAGTCGTTATGTGACCCACGGGCAAGACATTCAGTACTACTTTTGCGGGAATATCGGATCGCCGGGAAACCCGCACGCACCCCAAGTGACTGCGGCCGAGCTTGAATGGCGGCACTACCAGGTCCGTGCCGGACGACGCGCTGAGCGGCTGCGCGGTCTCGACGTCGGGGGACCCTGAATAGTATGAATTCGAAATGCGCGAGTCAGTGTCATGCTCCTCACACTTGCAATCCACATGGCCGTGCGATGGCACAATTTCAGGCGCGCTGTGGACGAACAAATAGAAGTTGATCGGGTCCAGGCCGTCAAAGGGATAAAGGCCGGCCGAATCCGTAACTTGCTCGGACCAGGTTAACAGGCGCCAGGCTCCTCAGTGACGTCGACGAGTCAATAGCGTCACAGGGACTCCACTTATGCCGGCGCCGCCCTCATCAACTACTTTTCCACCTATTCTCACGTTGCGATGCAATGCGATCAAGAACTCGGCGGAGACGAAGCCCTTATCGACGGTGATCGTCCTGCCTGGCCGACCCACATCCGATGCGCCATATTCCGCTCTCGTATATCCCGGCAGTGCGGCGGCAATGCGATATGACCCTCCCGAAATCGATGAGAAGGTGAAGCGCCCATCGGCTGAACTTGTCGTGTTCGCCACGATTGTCTTGTTGTCTCCCGACACCAGCAAAACCACCGCTTGGCCCAAAGGAATAGACGTGGCGGCGTCCATTACGCGCCCATCGATAGAAAACGTACCGAGTCTTCCTTCAGTCGGCGTAGTTGACACTTGCGCCGCCGCGCACGCGAGTACGCAAAGCAATCCACATCCGACAAACCGACTCATGGCGAAACGCTCCCGGCTGAACGCTATCGGTCAGGCATCTTCTATAACATAACTTGAATATATGGCGCGAGTGCACAGTTATTCCCCTGGGTTCCGCTCAGATCGACCGCACGGGCATGGCCACGATATCGTCGATCCGCATGGCTTCCTTGACCACGAAGGGCTCACCGTAGCGGACGCCGATCAGGTTGCCGTAGAAGCGCGCGATGGCGCCCAGGCGCTCGCGGATCTCCGGTTCATCGGGAAACAGGCCGCCGGCATTGTCGGTAGGGCCATATTGCGAGCGGTAACTCAGCAGCGCCTCCATGCGGCGCTCGAACTGGCCGCTGATATCCACGATGAACGACGGCTTCACGTCGGCGTACAGGCTGGAATAGAGAATCTTGTGCGGGCGGTGCGGCTCGGAATACTCTTCGAGCTTCTTCAAGCCGGCCAGGAAGCAGGCTTCGAAGCCGATTTCGCTCGAGCGGTAGTGGTCGGGGTGGCGCGCTTCCCAGTACGGCAGAATCACCACGCGCGGCTTCAGCTCGCGGATTCGCAACGCCAGCGTCATGCGCGCGGTGAGCGTGTTCTCCAGGCGCGCGTCGGGCATGTGCTGGTTGCCGCGCCATGCCAGCATCAGGTGCCGGGCCGCCGCCTGCGATTCGGCGATGCGATCCTCGGGCGTGCCGCGCGAGCCCATGTCGCCGGCGGTGAGATCGAGCACACCGGCGCGATAGCCCATCTCGGCCATGCGGATGAGCGTGCCGCCGCAGGTTTGTTCCACATCGTCGGGATGGGCCGCGATGGCCAGCACGTCCAAGCTCACGCGCGCGCCGCTGGTTTCTTCGGGAATGGCAACACCTCCATGTCAGAGTTTATTCTCGACGCCTCTTCGCCCTGGGGAAGGGGGCGTCGGCAGGAGTGCCGACGCGGCACGCAGGAGTGCGTGCGCCACATTTGCCCGTCGCCCAATGTGAAGCTATTTCTGCGCGGTGCTTTAGTAAGCAATTTCATTTACCAGGACAGGTCGCGGCGGCGGTGATAGGGTTGCCGCGTGCCAAGCAGAAAGACGAGAACCATGCCTGCGACGAACCCGCCCACGTGAGCCAGAAACGCGGTGCCGCCGGCGCGCGAATACTGCGAAGCCGCGATGCTGCCGAAACCGCCGAACAATTGCAGCACGAACCAGTAGATCAGCATCGCCCAGGCGGGAACATCGAAGGTGAAGAAGAAGAATAAGACGAAAACGAAGGTCTCGATGCGGGCGCGCGGAAACTTGACCATGTAGGCGCCCATCACGCCGGCGATGGCGCCGGAAGCGCCCACCATGGGGACGCGCGAGAACGGGTCGGCGAAGAACTGCGTCAGCGCCGCCGCCACGCCGCACAGCAGATAAAACAGCAGAAACTTGCCGTGCCCGAGAATATCCTCGATGTTGTCGCCGAAAATCCACAGGAACCACATGTTGCCGAGCACGTGCAGCCAGCCGGCGTGCAGAAACATGGAAGTGAAAACACTGGTGATTGCGAAGTGGTCCGGGACCAGGCCGTAGGCGGACATGAACGCATTGCGGGTGTAAGGGTCGAGCGAATATTCGAATAGAAAAATCAGAATGTTGACCACGATCAGCAGGACCGTGATCACGGGCTTGGAATAGCTCGGCTGTGTATCGCGTAGCGGGAACATTTAGTCCGTCGTGTGGGTGCCGGAAGCCTGGGCGCGCGCGGCAAAGTCGGGGTTGGAGCGCCGTTCGCCGCGCGCCATCAAGCGGCGGATTTCCTCGAGGCCGCCAATTCCGCCGCGGGCGCCCAGCGCGGTACAGTTGAGGGCGGCCATGGCGTTCGAGAAATCCAAAGCGGCAGGCATCGTCATCCCTTGCAAAACAGCATAGCAGGACGCCCCGTGAAACACGTCTCCCGCGCCGGTGGTATCGATACAATTCACCACATAGGCCGGCGCGTAAATGAACCGGCCGCCCGAGCGCGCCAGGGCTCCGTGGGCGCCCAGCGTCATCGCCGCCACTTTCATGCCATATTCGGTTTGCAGGCTCGCCAACGCCTCGAACGGGTCGCGGTTGCCGGTCCAGTTACCGGGGAATTCGGAGCTGGCCACCAGGTAATCGACGTTTGGCAGCACGCGGTCAAAGCCATGGTAGATGGTGTCCACGTCCACCGTGACCGGAATGCCGTGGCGGCGGGCGATGGCGGCGGCGTGGGCCACGGCGGGGGTGTCATGGCCGTCGATGTGCAACAGGCGCGCGCCGGTGATCTGATCGTCGGCGATCTCGCCGGGGTCGATGCGCAGACAGTCGTCGCGCCGCCACAATACGGTGCGCTCGCCGGTGGAGCGATCGACGATGATGTAAGCGGATTGATTGGCGCAGCCTTTCCGGAGTTGGACGTGGTCCAGGTTGACGCCGGTGGAGCGCAGGCTTTCCAGTTGGATGCGGCCGCGCTCATCGTCGCCCACCGTGCCGATGTACTTGGCCCGCAGTCCCAGCCGCGCGCACGTCACCATGGCGCTGGCCACCTGCCCGCCAGGGCTCATCACTTCCGCGTCAAACGGCACCTTGCCGGCATAGGCCGGAAAGTGCGGCACCATCAGCAGCGTGTCGGTGGCATTGAGACCCACGCCCACCACGTCGAATTCAGGCATCGATAGACATTGTAACGGCGCGCGGCGCGCCCAGGTTCCATGGCGCACGATAGCGGGCATAATAAGATCATCGGCATCTATGTACTCGGCGCTGTTGCTCGATCACTTTCAGAATCCGCGCAATGTGGGAGAACTGGAGGCGCCGGCGATCGCGGTGGAGGTTTCCAATCCGGCATGCGGCGACATCCTGCGGTTGTCGGCGCGCTTCGCGGAAGAGCGGGTGGTGGAAGTGCGTTACAAAGTGCGTGGCTGCACGGCATCCATTGCCGCCGGGTCGGCCCTGACGGAGTGGCTGCTGGGAAAGCGGCGCGACGAACTGGCGGGATTCGAGGCGGCGGCGATCGAAAGCGCGTTGGGCGGCTTGCAGCCGGAATCCAAACACGCGGCTGTACTGTGCGGAGACGGCGTTAAGCGATTGCGGGCAGCGGTAAGTCAGGCGAGAGAGCCATCCAAGAACCAGAGCCACGGATAAACACAGATAGACGCAGATAAGATGCGAATCGTAAAGACAGTCGGAGAGATGCGGGTGGAAGCGGAGGCCCGGCGGTGCGCGGGCAAGATGGTAGGACTGGTGCCGACGATGGGTTTCTTTCATGAAGGCCACCTGTCGCTAATGCGCCGGGCGCGGGCGGAGGGCGGGATGGTGGTGGTGTCTCTGTTCGTGAACCCGACCCAGTTCGGCCCCGGCGAGGATCTCGCGGCCTACCCGAGAGACTTCGCGCGGGACTGCGCGCTGGCTCGGGCGGAGGGCGTGGATCTGATGTTCGCGCCGGAGGCCGGCGAAATGTACGCGGGCGATCACGCCACCTTCGTCAACGTGGAGCGCCTCACCGGGAATCTGTGCGGCGCTTCCCGGCCGGGACATTTCCGGGGCGTGGCGACGGTGGTGGCCAAACTGTTCAATGCCTGCCGGCCGCAGCGGGCGTACTTCGGGTTGAAGGACTATCAGCAAGTGCGCGTGATCGAAACCATGATTCGCGATCTGAACTTCCCGGTCGAGCTGGTGCGATGCCCGATCGTGCGCGAGCCGGATGGCGTGGCGATGAGCTCCCGCAACAGCTACCTTTCCGCGGACGAACGGCGCGCCGCCACGATTCTGCGGCGGTCGCTGGTGGCGGCCGGGAAGCGGATCGAGCAGGGGGAGCGCAATGGCGCCGCGATTGCCCTGCAACTGCGGGAGGCGATCGAAACGGAGCCGCTGGCGAGCGTCGATTACGCCGAGGTGGTGGATGCGACATCGCTCGCGCCGCTCGGCCGGATTGACGGCGCCGCGCTGCTGGCCGTAGCCGTCCGCATCGGCCGGGCGCGGCTGATCGACAATTTGGTGGTTGAGACTTGACTTAGGTCTGACTTAGGTCGACAGAGTAACAGGATGCTAAGAACGGCTTACTGCGAAAAGACGCGCCCGCGTGCGGGCGTTGGCCAGCTAAAGCATGCCCCACCTGGCGGGCATGCCCGGCCCCTACGCGGGCTTCCGCAGCAGGGGGCGCAGGGCCAGGTTCACCAGAATCATAAGCACGGAGAAGGCGGGCAGCAGGAGCAGAGCGGTCCCCAGGCCGTGCGAGTTGGCCACGTCGCCGATGATCGGGCTGCTGACGACGAGGCCGAGCCAGCCGCAGGTGATGACGGTGCCCATGGCGGTGGCGGTCATGCGGGGGAAGGCGTCGCCCACCAGGGCGAGCGTGGTGGGAAAGATGGGCGCCATGGCGAGGCCGGCGCAAAACACCACCACCCATGCGGCCGACGGGCTGGTGACCTGCAACATGGCGAAAGTGGTGATGGCCATGGCGACCGAAGCGCCGAGGGTGACCGACAAGGAGGATACCCTGATGAGTATGCGCGAGATCGCCAGACGTCCCACCAGCAGCCCCAGCGCGAAGCCCAGGGCAAGCACATTGAGCGCGGTGGATTTGTCCAGCCTGCGCACATCGATCAGGTATTTGGCCAGCCAGTTCCAGACTCCCACCTCGCAGGCAATGTAGAGGAACAGGAACAGCGCCAGCATATATAGGGCCGGGCGGCCGACCACGGCGCCGATCTCGGAAGCCTTGAAACCGCGCTCGCCGGTGGGTTTCGGCATCGGCGTGACGATGTTGACGATCAGCGCGGCGGTAGCCAGCACTGCGGCGACATAACACATGCGCACGGCGCTGCCGCCGAGGATGTTGGCGGTGACGAACGGAGTGATGAGCCCGCCGAGTCCGAAGAAGAGATTGAGAATGTTCAACATGCTGCCGCGGCGCGATTCGCTGACATCGGAGACCAGCGCGTTGGCGCCGGTGACCACCACGCCTCCGCCCAGGCCGAGCAGCGTCAGCGCGAGCAGCACCAGGGTGAAATTGCCGCCGGCGAAGGGCAGCAGCCAGAATGAAATCGAGATCAGGGCGAGGCCGCCGACGAGCGCGATCTTTTTGCCTTTGAGGTCAATCAGGGGCCCGACCGAGATGGATGCGACGACCAGCCCGATGCCCTGCGCGGTGGCGATGGTGCCGATCTGCGCGTTGGTGAATCCGAGTGTGGGGTTGAACGTTCCCCAGGTGGCGGCGACGATGCCGTAGATCAGAATCCCGAGAATCGCAGCGAGTATCAACATGGAGAGTTGATCTTATCACTACGCCAGGCCGGCCGGTTGGGTGATTTCCGGGAGCGCGGCGGCGCCGGCGGCGGGGAAGGCGATGGTGAATCGCGTCCCTTTGCCGGGAGTGCTCTGGACATCGATGACGCCGTGATGCGCCTTGGCGATCCAGGCGACAAAACTCAAGCCCAGTCCCAATCCTTGATCGGGAGCCGGTGCGGTGCCCGAACCGGGAACGCGGTAGAAGCGGTCGAAGATGTGCGGCAGGTGCTCGGCGGGAATGCCGCGGCCGGTGTCTTCGACCACCACCTCGACGCTGCCTTCGAGCGGCCGCGCGCTGAGCCGCACCTCGCCGCCTTCGGGAGTGAACTTAAGGGCGTTGGAGAGCAGGTTGGTGACCATGCGTTCGACTTGCACGCGGTCGGCATCGACGAAACAGCCCGTCTCGCAATGGGCGGCGAGGCGCAGGCCGGCGCCCTCGGCGGGAATCTGGAACTGCTCGGCCAGGTCCTCGAGCACCGGGCCGAGGTCGATGCGCGTTCTCTGCAGCGCCAGTTGGCCGGATTCGGCTTGCGAGAGCAGCAGCAGCGCGCGCACGATTTGCGACAGGCGGTCGATATCCTGGAGGGCGTTAAACATGGCTTCGCGATATTGGTCGGTGCCGGCGGCGGTCATCAAAGCGACTTCCAGTTGGCCGCGGATGGCGGTGATGGGCGTGCGCAGCTCGTGCGAAACGTCGGCCGAGAATTGCTTCATCTGCCGGAAGGAGGACTCCAGGCGCTCGATCATGCGATTGAAAGTGAGGATCAGATAATCGAGCTCATCGCCGGCATTGCGCGAGGGAATGCGCAGGCCGAGATTGGAGCCGGTGATGCGCTGCGCGGCCTGCGCCACGTCGCGCACGGGAGTGAGCGCGCGGCCGGCCACCAGCCAGCCGACCAGCCAGCCGAGGAGGGTTGCGCCGGGGATGACGCCGACAAAAATCATAAAAGAATACCGGCGGAGGATCTCCTCGTTCTTGGCGAGCGAAGTTCCCAGCGCCACGTAAAACGGGTCGTGCCGCTTTTCATCCCACATCACCGCGGCGCGAATCAGAAACAGCTCTCCCTTCGAGTCGCGTTTCTCCATCCAGAACGGTTTGCCGGCTTGCCCGGGCTTGGAAGAGCTCACCCACTGCCGCACGCGCGCCTGAATGTCGGTGGGGCGGTCCTGCGGCAGATCCTGGTAGATGGTGGATTCGGCGGGCGCCTGAGTCTCGTGGTCCTGAATCACCTGGCCGCTGCTGTCGGTGATCAGCAGAACCTTCTTGATATCCAGCACCACGGTGGTTTCGTCTGGATCGTCTTTGTCGTAATACCAATAGGCCTCGTTGGCGCCCGAGTCCGGGGCGTGTTCGATGCGCAGAATGCTGCCCTTGAGCGCAGTCCAGTCCTCGTCGAGCGAATCGGTGGCCAGCGTCTGCAGGCTGGCTGACAATTGAGCGCGAGCCAGCCACACGGTGCCTACCACCAGGACGACAAACAGCGAAGCATAGGTAGCGGTGAGGCGGAAGCGCAGGCCGCGCGAGGCGCGGCGCAAGTCGCGGCCAATGCGGAGCAGGTCGCGGCGGCGGAGGAATCGCATGTTACCCCTGCCGTTCGGGGACGGCTTCGGGCACCCGGTCCGCGGGCTTATCGGGAGCCTCAATCATGTAGCCGATGCCGCGCACGGTCTGAATGAGCTTCTGCGGAAAACGGTCGTCGATCTTGCTGCGCAGGTGGCGGATGTAGACGTCGACGATGTTGGTCAGCCCGTCGTAATCCATGTCCCAGACGTGCTCGACGATCATGGTGCGGCTGAGCGGCCGGCCGCGGTTGCGCATCATGTATTCGAGGATGCCGAACTCCTTGGGCGCCAG
>JBEKKO010000156.1:0-10496 GCA_050010695.1 Bryobacteraceae bacterium | reverse complement strand
AGTCGGCTATCCATCGGCCTGTTATCGCTGATGGCAGCGGCTCGCACCATGAGCCACCTCGATTTCCCCCGCCAGGGTGCTTGAGTTCTTCTTCGCCGCCGGCCTACGGACGGATTACGGACCCCACCAAGAGCGGTGCCCGCTTTGTCCCGTGCTATCGTGATAGCAGTGTCATCGCCGCTGGATATCCACCTGGAGCATTACGAAGGGCCCCTCGATTTGCTGCTGGACTTGATTCGCAAGCAGCAGATCGATATCAAGGATATCCCCATCGCCACCATCACTTCGCAATACCTGGAGTACATGGAAAAGGCCCGCGAGATGGATATCGACCTGGGGGCGGAGTTCGTCTATATGGCGGCCACGCTCATCCACATCAAGTCGAAAATGTTGTTGCCGCGCGATCCGGCGCTGGGCGAGGATGCCGAGCAGGCGGACGACCCGCGCCAGGAACTGGTGGAGCGCCTGATGGAGCACGAGCGTTTCAAGAACGCCGCCGAGATGCTCCAGCAGAAACGGATGATCGAAGAGAACGTCTGGTCGAACCCGCAGATCAGAGCATTTATCAACGAGGATGACGATCCCGGCCTGGCGATCACGCTGTTCGACCTGGTGAAGGCGTTCGGCGAAGTGCTGGACCGCGCCAAACTCCGCCCCGTCTACGAGGTGGAATCGGCCGACGTGACGGTGCCGGATATGATTCGCGACCTGCGCGACCGCTTTCTGGCGGTGGCGCCGGACCAGCCCATCTTCATCCTGCGCATCTTCGAGGAGCAGCGCTCGCGGCGCAGAATGATCGCGCTGTTTCTGGCCGTGCTCGAAATGGTTCGGATGCAGGCGGTGGAAGTGACGCAGAAGGATTTGTTCGGCGAAATCGCGCTGCGGCGGCACCGGAATTTCGATGAGGTGTTCGCTACCGAGCAGCCCATCGCCACAATTGAAAAAGACTACCTTTGACGGGAATGGAAGAACTGGAAACACACACCGGGGCGGCCTCGCCCGAAGTGGAGCAGCCGCAGCCCGAAGACACCGAAACCCCGCAGCAGCCGGTTTCGATGGACGATCTGCTGGCCGGGCCGGCGGCGGACTTGACTCCGGTTTCGCTCGCCGACGCGCAGGTGCGCGCCGTCGTGGAGGCCATCGTCTATGTCGCCGAGGAACCCTTGACGGCGGCGCAGATCTCCGCCGCGCTGCTGCAGCCCGCCGATCGTGTCCAGCAAGCGCTGGCCTGGCTGATCGAGGAATTCGACAAGCCCGAGCACGGCGTCGCGATTCGCGAAGTGGCAGGCGGCTACAAGATGGCCACCAAGGCCGAGCACCATGACGCGGTGCGCACATTCGTGAAGAGCCTCAAGCAGCCGCTCAAACTCTCACTGCCGGCTCTGGAAACGCTGGCCGTGATCGCCTACAAACAGCCCGCCACGGCGCCGGAAATCATGGAGATTCGCGGCGTGCAGGGCGCCGGCGTGCTGAAGACGCTGCTCGACCGAAAGTTGATCGCCGCGGCCGGGCGCAAGAACGTGATCGGCAAGCCGATCCTCTATAAAACCACCAAGGAATTCCTGATTCAGTTCGGATTGAAGGATCTGAGCGAACTGCCCTCGCTCAAGGAATTCGAAGAGATTCGCCGCATGGCATTCGCCGACAGCGAACCGGCAGCCGAGTCCGCGGTGGCCGAACCTGCGGCAGCGGAGCCCGTAGGGGCTGGGCAAGCCCAGCCCGAGCCCGCAACGCCCGAACCCGAACCCGCGCCCACGGAACCCGAAGTTCCAGCCGCCGGCGACGAACCGCCTTCCGGAGATAATTGATGGCTGAAGAGCGGCTGCAGAAGATTCTCTCGCACGCCGGCGTGGCCTCGCGGCGCCATGCCGAGCAACTGATTGCGGAGGGCCGCGTCTGGGTCAACGGCGCCGCAGTCACCGAGCTTGGCTCCAAAGCCGACCTGGAACGCGACCACATCAAGGTGGATGGCAAGCTCCTGCGCGCGCCCAAGCGGATGGTCTACCTGGCCCTCTACAAGCCGGACAACACCGTCACCACCGTCAGCGACCCGCAGCAGCGCGCCACCGTGATGGACCTGCTGCACGGGGTGAAGGAGCGCGTCTACCCGGTGGGGCGCCTGGATTATCACAGCGAGGGGCTGCTGCTGCTCACCAACGATGGCGACCTGGCTAACGCCATCATGTCCGCCACCACGCATCTGCCCAAGACCTACGTGGTGAAAGTGAATGGCACGCTGACCGCCGAGCAGGAGGAGCAGTTCCGCCGCGGTGTTCCGCTTTCCGGCCGGCGCACGCTGCCCGCAGGGCTGCAGCTCATCCACGCCGCGCAGAACCCCTGGTACGAGGTGCGTCTTTTCGAAGGCAGAAATCATCAAATCCGGCTGATGTTCAAGCACTTCGATTTTCTGGTGGAAAAACTGCGGCGGGTGCGCGTCGGCCCCATCGAACTGGGGCCGCTCAAGCCCGGCCACTTCCGTCACCTGACGGAAGACGAGGTGGGCCGGCTGCGGAGCGCGCTGCGCACGAAGCCGGCGGCGGCCAGACCCGAGGGCGCATGAACCGCGTCGCGGACATCCTCGGCTCGGCCCGAACCATCGCGGTGGTGGGCCTTTCGGCCCGGCTCTCCCGCCCCAGCCACGGCGTGGCGGAGTACCTGCAGCGGGCGGGCTACCGCATCATTCCGGTCAACCCGAATGTCGCCGAGGTGCTGGGCGAAAAATCGTATCCGTCGCTCGATGCGGTTGCCGAGCCGGTCGACATCGTCGATATCTTCCGCCGCCCGGAGCACGTTCCGGCAATCGTGGAAGCCGCCATTCGCAAGGGCGCCAAGACGATCTGGATGCAGGAAGGCGTGGTGCATGAAGACGCCGCGCGCCGCGCCGAATCCGCCGGCCTGTCCGTCGTCATGGATCGCTGCATCCTCAAAGAGCACCGCCGGCTGGGTTTCCAGTAGCGGAAGTTGACAGACGAGAGCGTCTGTCCCACCTTGCTGCCGAGGCTGGTGGGGCAGGCGCTTTCGCCTGCCAACCGCCGGCTATCCTGCTACGCCGCTCGTGATGCTTCCCAGCACCACCGCTCGCCGCGCGCCGGTGGCCGAGGGCAGGTTGCCGGGCCTGCCGTGCCACGTCTCGTGCGCCAGCATGGCGAAGGCCACCGCTTCTTTGGCGTCGATATCGATTCCGTAATCCGCCGTCGTGGTCAGCGCCGCCTCCGGCAGGAAGCCGGCCAACTGCGCCATGATGCGCGGGTTGTGCGCTCCCCCGCCGGAGACGATCAACTCCGCCTCCGCCGCGCCGCTCCTTCGCACGCCGATGGCAATAGTGGCCGCCGTCAGCGCCGTCGCGGTGGCAATCAGGTCGCGCATCGGCAGCTTTGATCGCTTCATCCGTTCGACGAACTCCGCGCCGTACTGCTCCCGCCCGGTGCTCTTGGGTGGATGGCGGCGATAGTACGCATCGCTCAACAGCTCGTCGAGCAGCCCCCGCTGGATGCGGCCGGAAACCGCCAGCCTGCCGCCGCGGTCGAAATTCAGCTTGCCGCGCGTGTGCTCGCGCACCAGGGCGTCGATCACCATGTTGCCGGGCCCCGTATCGAAAGCCGCCACGTCTTCCGCCCGCGCGCCGGCCGGAATCACCGTGATATTGGCGATGCCGCCGATGTTGAGCGCCACACGCGTCCGTTTCGGATGCCGGAAAAGCAGGTAGTCGACGTAGGGAACCAACGGCGCGCCCTCGCCTCCGGCCGCTATATCGCGCGCCCGGAAATTCGCTACCACCGGCGTGCCGGTGCGCTCCGCGATCACCGCCGGCTCGCCGGCCTGCAGCGTGCTGCGCCGGCCCTGGTGAAAAATCGTCTGCCCGTGACATCCGATCAGCTCCACCCGCCCGAACCGGTGCATGGCGCGGTTCGCCGCGCGCGCATACAATTCGCCGAGCTCGAAGTGAAGCCGCGACATCGCGCCGGTCTGCGTCGCCGCGTTCGACACCGCCAGCAGTTCTCTCCGCATCGCCGCCGGATACGCCGTCGATTGGAAGCCGATCACCCGCACCCGCGCGCGCCCGCGCACTTCCACAATCGCCACGTCGATCCCGTCGAGCGACGTTCCGCTCATGATGCCCGCAATTCGCATTCGCCCTCGCACCTAGTGCCACGACCGCGTGAAGCCTTTGTGGGGCAGCTTGGCAAGCTGCGGTCCGATTGCCAATCGGACCGCGCGGCGGTTGGCAACCGCCGCGCAGGATGCCATCCTGCCCCACAGGGACCCTTCCCCTACATCAATTCTCTCTGCAATTCGGCCAACAATTCGAGCGCCTCGATCGGCCGCAACCGGTCCAAATCCAACCCGCGGACGCGCTCGGCGATGCCGTATCCCACCGGCTCGAAGAGGCGGATCTGCACCGGTCCCGTCTCTTCCGCTTTTACCAGTTCCTCGCTCACGGCATGCTCGGTGCGCTCGTGCAGCTTCAGCACTTCGCGGGCGCGCTCGATCACCGCCAGCGGCAGCCCGGCCAGCCGCGCCACTTCAATTCCATAGCTGCGGTCCGCCTTGCCCGGCTCCACTTTGCGCAAAAAGATGATGTGGTCGCCGGCCTCCTTCACGGTGACTCGCAGGTTGCCCACTCCCTCCAGTAGCTCGGCCAGTTCGGTCAGTTCGTGATAATGCGTGGCGAACAGCGTCTTGGCCCGCGTCCGCGCGTGGATGTGCTCCACCACCGCCCAGGCCAGCGCCAGACCGTCATAGGTCGCTGTCCCGCGCCCGATTTCGTCCAGCACGATCAAGCTGCGCGCCGTCGCCGTATTGAGAATCGCCGCCGTCTCCGTCATCTCGACCATGAACGTCGAGCGTCCGCGCGCCAAATTGTCCGACGCGCCGATGCGCGTGAAGATGCGGTCGATCAGCGGCAGTTCCGCCTCCTCGGCCGGCACGTAGCCGCCCATCTGCGCCAGAATCGCGATCAGCGCCGCCTGCCGCAGGTAGGTCGATTTGCCGCCCATGTTGGGGCCGGTAATGATGGCGATCAGGTTCGACCCGTTGTTCAGATACAGATCGTTGGGAATGAAGCGGCCCGCTTCCTCGCCCGTCAGCCGTTCGATCACCGGATGCCGGCCCGCCAGGATGCGCATCTCGCCCGTGTCCGAAAACTTCGGGCGATGGTACCGGTTCTCGGCCGCCACCTGCGCCAGCGCCGCCGTCACATCCAGCTCCGCTACCGCCGCCGCGGTCGCCCGGATGCGCTGCGCCTCCGCGCCGGCGCGCCGCCGCACGTCGGCAAAGAGATCCTTCTCCAGGCTCAGGATCTTCTCCTCCGCGTCCAGCACTTTACGTTCGTATTCCTTCAGCTCCGGGGTGGTGAATCGTTCGGCGTTGGCCAGCGTCTGCTTGCGCTCGTAATCGGCCGGCGCCAGGTGCTGGTTGGCGCGCGTGATTTCGATGTAGTATCCGAACACGTTGTTGAAGCGCACCTTGAGCGACCCGATGCCGGTGCGCTGCCGCTCACGAGTCTCGATCTGCGCGATGTACCGCTGGCCGTTCTGCTTCAGGTCGCGCAGCTCGTCGAGCTCCGCGTGGAAGCCGGCGCGGATCGCCCCGCCGTCGGCCACGTTGAGCGGCGGCTCGTCGGCAATCGCTTCCAGCACCAGCTTGGCCACATCCTCGAGCTCGTCAGCCTGCGCGTGAATCGCGCGCAGGCGTGCGCTCTGCCGCGTCGCGATCAGCCGCCGCAGCACGGGGATTCTTTCGATCGAGCGGCCCAGCGCCAGCATCTCCCGCGGCCCGGCCGTCCCCAGCGTCACTTTGGCTAGCAGCCGTTCGATGTCGAGCACGCCGCCCAGTTGCTCGCGCAGCTCGGCGCGCGCAATCGTCTGTTCCAGCAGCTCGCCCACCGCGCCCAGCCGCGCTTCGATTTCGCCTGTGTCCATCGACGGCCGCAGCAGCCGCTGCCGCAGCAACCGCCCGCCCATTCCGGTCCGCGTCTGGTCCAGCACCGCCAGCACGGTCGCCTGCGCCGCGCCGACCGCGGCGACCGCATCCGCCGCGAACACCGGTTCGGTCAATTCCAGGTTGCGCACCGTCACCGCGTCCAGCACCATCGAATCGGACCGGTTGTACCAGGTGGGCCGGTCCAGGTGATCGAGCGCGGCCCGCTGCGTTTCGCGCAGGTAATGCAGAATGGCGCCCGCCGCTCCCACCGCCGCCGGCCTCCCAGCCAGCCCGCAGCCATCGAGCGTCAGCAGCTTGAAGTGATCCCGCAGCGTGCGGCCCGCGTAATCCGCGCTGAAAACCCATTCTTCGATCTCGGTCCGCACGAAGCGCGGCGCGCGCTCACCGGCCGCCGGCGCCAGATCGCCGGGAAACAGCACCTCTTTCACGGCCAGTTGCTCGAGCGCGCCCGGCACCTCGCCCGCGTCCATTTCGGTCACCCGAAACTCGCCGGTCGAGACGTCCACATGCGCCACGCCCGCCCGCGCCCCCGCCGGCGCCACCGCCGCCAGGTAGTTGTTTTCGTGCGATCGCAACAGGCTCGCGTCCATCGCCGTGCCCGGTGTCACCACCCGCGTCAGCTCGCGCTTCACCAGTTTCTTGGCCAGCCTCGGGTCTTCCATCTGGTCGCAGATGGCTACCCGGTGCCCCTTCTGGATCAGCCGCGCGATGTAGACTTCCGCGGCGTGGTAGGGCACGCCGCACATGGGAATCGCCGCGCCTTTTTCCTTGTTGCGCGAAGTGAGCGTGATCTCCAGGTCGCGCGCCGCAACAACCGCGTCCTCGAAGAACAGCTCGTAGAAATCGCCCAGCCGGAACATCAGCAGGGCGTGCGGCACCTGCTGTTTGATGCTGTTGTACTGCCGCATCAGCGGCGTCGAAGCGTCAGCCGACATCGGACCTGCCGGAGATAGTAGGGTAGGTGCTTCCGCCTGCCAACTCGCGGAAAAGCGCGCAAGAATCGGAAAGGCCGGGTTGACAGACGAAAGCGTCTGTCCCACTTAGCTGTCGAAGGCTCTGCAGACCGGTGGGGCAGGCGCTTTCGCCTGCCAACTGTTTCTCCCCCCTCACGCGTAAATCCCTCTCAGCTTGATGGCGGTCGCCACCCGGTCGAGCGCCAGCATGTACGCGGCGATCCGGTTGTTCACCTGGTGCTTTTCCGCGTACTCCACTACCGCGTCGAAGCTCTCCACCATGATCTCTTCGAGGCGCGTATTCACCAGTTGCTCGTTCCAGAAAAACCCCTGCCGGTCCTGCACCCATTCGAAATAAGAGACCGTCACCCCGCCGGCATTGGCCAGAATGTCGGGAATCACGAAGACCTTCTTGTCGAAAAGCACTTCATCCGCCAGAGGCGTGGTCGGGCCGTTCGCCCCTTCGCACAGAATCTTGCAGCGGATGCGGTCCGCGTTCGCCGACGTAATCACGTTCTCGGTGGCCCCCGGCAGCAGTACGTCGCAGTCCAGGAACATCGCCTCGGTCCTGTCCATCGCTTCGCCGCCGCTGAACCCGACGACGGATCCGGTCTCCTTGCGGTGTTTCTGCAGCGCCGCAATGTCCAGTCCGTTCGGATTGTAAACCGCGCCATCGTACTCGATGATGGAGACGATCTTGAAGCCCATCGCCGCCATCAGCCGCGCGGCCATGCCTCCCACATTGCCGAATCCCTGGATCACCACCCGGCAGTCCGCCGGCGCCATGCCCATCCGCTTGAGGGCCTGCAGGGTGACGATCATGCAGCCCCGTCCGGTGGCCTCCGGCCGGCCGCGCGATCCGCCCATGGACGCCGGCTTGCCTGTCACGACGGCGGTTGTGGTGTGCCGCATGTGCATCGAGTAAGTGTCCATGATCCACGCCATCACCTGCTCGTTGGTGTTGACGTCCGGCGCCGGCACGTCGCGCTCGGGCCCCAGAAAATCGATAATCTCCGCCGTGTAGCGCCGCGTCAGCTTCTCCAGTTCCGTGTCCGACAGCAGGTGCGGGTCGCAGATCACGCCGCCCTTGGCGCCGCCGAACGGAATGTTCACCACCGCGCATTTCCAGGTCATCCACGATGCCAGCGCCCGCACCTCGTCCAGCGTCACGTCCGGCGCGAAGCGAATCCCGCCTTTGCCCGGCCCGCGCGCCAGCGAGTGCTGCACCCGGTAGCCCGTGAACACCTCGATCCGTCCATCGTCCAGTTGCACCGGAATGTTGACGGTGATCTCTTTGTTCGGCGCGCGCAGCACCTTGCAGATGCCTTCGTCCAACTTCAGCCGCAGGGCGGCTTCGTCGAACCGCGCCGCGGCGGCGATCCAGGGATTCTTCTCGTTTTCGAGCGAAATGGAAATGGGCGACGTCATGGTTGCCACAGGCTTGTTGCCTCCGGTTCCATTATCCCCCACACGCTCGTAGGGGCCCGCCACGCGACTGGCGTGGGTAGGACAGACCATCGCCTTGCGTGGTCTGTCGTGCTTCGCCAAGACACGACGCTTTGACAGAAGGACAAAAACCGATCGTCCGTCCCACCGCGCCTCAGCCCGCCGCCTGCCCCTTGGTCCTCACCCGTTTGCCCAGCGCGGCGATGCGCTCCACCATTTCGCGCCGCGCCGCCGCGTAGGCAACCACGTCGTGATTCCAACTGCGGGCGCAATCGATGCAAACCGCTTCGGCGGCCACGAACTCCTGCGCGGCGTGCGCCACGTCCGTTGCGATGGCTTCCGGAATACCGCAAACCCCGTTGGCGTCGGCGTGCAGCAGATCCCCCGGCCGCACCACCAGCCCGCCCACGCGCACCGGCTGGTGGAGCGAAGTGATGTGGCTGCAGGCGTGGGACGAAACCACGCCGTCGGAGAACGCCTGGAAGCCCAGCCCCCGCACCTGTTCCAAATCGCGCGCCGGACCGTCGGTAATGACGCCCAGCGCGCCGAAGCACTGGTAGCTGGCGCACATCACTTCGCCGAAAGTGGCGCCCACCGGCGGGTCGTCCAAGTCTTCAAAAACCACGATCGCCGGCCCGGGCAGTTCCGCGAAGCGAGCCACCTGTTCCTCCAACCCGTTGTAGACATCGCCCTCGGCGCGCGCGTGTGCGGTCCGCATGGTGGCCGTCGAGGCGTACCCCACGATTGGTCCCATCTCCGGGAAACAGGCGCGGATGCGCGCGTCCATGAAACCCTCGCTTCGCGGACGCACCTCGAACAGCTCGATTACGTTGGAAATCGTCGCGGTGTCGTACTGCCCCAGAAGCAGCAGATCGGAAGCGGAAGCAGCCATTGCCAGCTATTGTAAGCTCTTTGACGCGCCGGTCCTTAAATCTCGATGCCCAGTTCGGAAATCACCCGTTCGAGCGTGCGCACCAGCCGGTCCACGTGCTGTTCGGTGTGTGCCGCCGTGCAGGAAATCCGCAGCAGGTTCTGCGCCGCCGCCGGACGCAGCACCGGGTTGATGTAGATACCCTCTTCGAGCAGCGTCTTGCACAGCCGGCACAGGTCCAATTCCTCGCGCACCACCACCGGGACGATCGCCGTCTCGCCCGGCAGCACCGAAAACCCGCGCGCCCGCAGTTCGTCGCGCAGCATCTGTGCTACCTTCAGCACGTTCCGCCGCCGCTCTGGCTCCTGCCGCATGATGTCCAGCGCCGCTCCCGCCGCCGCCACCGCCGCCGGCGGCAGGCTGGCCGAAAACACGAACGGCCGCGCGGTGTGCTTCAGATAGTCGATCACGGTGCGGTCCGCGGCGATGAAGCCGCCCACCGATGCCAGCGATTTGCTGAACGTGCCCATCACGATGTCCACGTCGTCCAGCACGCCCAAATGCTCGGCTGCGCCCGCGCCCGTGGCGCCCAGCAGGCCGAGCCCGTGCGCTTCATCCACGTACACCCGCGCCCCGTATGGCTTGGCCAGCCGCGTGATGCCCCGCATGTCGGCGATGTCGCCTTCCATGCTGAACACCCCTTCGGAAACGATCAGAATCTTCTCCTCCGGCGGGCAGTTTTCCAGGCACCGCTCGAAGTGTTCCATGTCGTTATGCCGGAATCGCACCGTCCGCGCCGGCGAACGCAACGCGCCTTCCACCAGGCTGGCGTGCAGATTGTGGTCGCACACCATCACGTCGCCCTTTTCCGTCAGCGCGCTCAGCGTCGCGTAGTTGGCCTGGAACCCTGTGCCGAACGTGATGGCCGCCTGTTTGTGCATTAACGCGGCAAGCTCCGATTCCAGCTTCACGTGCAGATCCAGCGTGCCGTTTAACAGGCGCGAACCGCTGCACCCGCTGCCGTACTTCTTCACCGCCTGCAGCGCGGCTTCCTTGACCTTGGGGTGCGTGATCAGGGCCAGGTAATCGTTGGACCCGAACATCAGCACTTTCCGCTTGCCTATGCGGACCTCCCCAGGCCCGCATCCTTCGCGATCCCCGAAGACCTCGAAGTACATGTAGAGCCCAGCGGACTGGAGATCACCCGGACGAGTGAAGTTCCGGCATTTTTCGAAAATGTCGTTCGTTCCGCTGCCCCTTTTCTTGCCGGCGACGTCGCTAGT
>JBEKKO010000155.1:0-10534 GCA_050010695.1 Bryobacteraceae bacterium | reverse complement strand
TCGGATGAACAGTTCGCCGGAATCCACCTCCGCCGCGATAAGTTCCACGGCGACTGGAACTACGAGATCCAGCCCAGCAAACCCCCGCAATAGCGGTCATGTTATTTCTAGACAGGCCCTTAAGGAGTGTTTATGGCGGATCAAGAGCCAGAGCAGGGCCACGTGCGCCCACGCACCGCGGTGTTGACCAGGGGCTTCAACCCCAGCCTGTCGTTAGGATCGGCGCGGCCCGCGGTGTTTCGCAGCTCGACGTACGTCTTCGAAAGCCCGGAGGCCGCCGAGGGCGCCTTCGCCATCACCACCGGAAAAATCAAGCCGGCCGATGGCGAGCGCGCCGACCTCATCTATTCCCGCTTCTCGCATCCCAATGCCGAGATTCTGGAGGACCAGATCGTGCCGCTCGAGGCCGGCGCCCGCCATGCGGCGGTCTTCAACTCCGGCATGGCGGCCATCATGACCGCATTCTTCGCCTACGCCCGCCCCGACGCCACCATCGTCTACACCACGCCGCTCTACGGCGGCACCACCGGCCTGATCCACACCTTCCTCGAACCGTTCGGCGTGCGCGGCATTCCCGTGCGGGCGGGCGATACCGATGGCATCGACGCCGCCATTCGCGCCGCCCGCAACTGCTGCATCGTTTACCTGGAAACGCCGGCCAACCCCACCATGACGATGACCGATCTGGAGCGCGCTTCCGCCGCCGCGGCCGCCCATCCCGATCACCCCATCGTGATGGTCGACAACACTTTCCTCGGACCCACCTTCCAGCACCCCATGCTGTGGGGCGCCGATATCGTGCTCTATTCCGCCACCAAGTATCTTTCCGGCTTCAGCGACATGCTGGCCGGCGTGGCGCTCACGAAAAGCGCCGAGATGATTCAGAAACTCCGCAGCCGGCGCAGCATGTTCGGCAACATCCTGCAGCCCGACGAGTGCTGGATGCTGGATGGCCGCCTCCCCACCGTGGCTCTCCGCATGAACCGTCAGAGCAAGAACGCGCAACGCCTGGCCGAAGCCCTCCACGGACATCCCAAGCTCACCCGCGTCATGTACCCCACCCTGTTCACCGACCCCGAACAGAAACGCATTTACGCCAAGCAGTGCGACTATCCCGGCGGCGTCTTCTCGCTCGAATTTGCCGGCGGCAAACCGGCCGCGTTCGAATTCCTGCGCCACCTGCGTATCGCCCGAAGCGCGGTGTCGCTGGGCGGCGTCGAAACGCTCACCTGCCATCCGAAATCCACCACTCATTCGGGGATGAGCCAGCAGGAACTCGCGGAATCCTGCGTCACCGACGGTCTGGTGCGCCTCTCCGCCGGCATCGAAGACTGGCGCGACCTGCTGGCCGATTTCGAGCAGTCCCTCGCCACCGTCGCCTGATCCACCATTCATCGATCGCGGTGGAGGCAAAGCACGTTCACCGGATCCAGGCTGTCCGGAGCTTCCTCGAGCTGCACCGGCGGGTTGACGCGCGGACGGAACATCCGATACCCGAGTTCGGCCAGCACCGCCGCGAGTTCCGCCGGGGTCGACCCCGCCTTCTCGAGCCCGGGAGTCCAGAATTCGATCACCATCGCCGGCCGGTATTTCCCGATGGTTTCGCGGCCTCCGCGCAGCACGCGCGGCTCCACGCCTTCCACGTCGATCTTGATGCCATCGACCCTGGTCAAGCCGGCGCTTCGAGCAAACTCGTCGAGAGTCATGGTCTGCACCGCGATTCCGTCATCGCCATCGGTGAGCCTGGACGCGCCGGAGTTATCCGGGCGCTCGGCCATGTGCGCCTGTCCGCTGACGTCGGAAAGAGCGAACTGGTGCGCGTGCACGACATCGCTCAGCCCGTTCCATTCGATGTGCCGGCTGAGCCGCCGGAAGGTGACGGGGTGCGGCTCAAATGCGTGCACCTGGATTTCTTTCTGCAGGGATGCGAGGCGGACCGAGTAGTAGCCGAAGTTGGCTCCGATGTCCAGAAAAACCGATCCGGGCGCCAGCCTGCGCCGAAGCTCCTCGATCTCCCACGTGTCCATCACGCCGGTCCAGAACAGCGACTCGTGTTGAAAGTCGGCTGGGTTCAAGGACCACTTGAGGCCTTGCCGGACGACGTCGATATCCACGTCGACACCCTTCGATACGAGCCTGCGCAGTTTCTCGTGGACCCACCATTTTCGCGGGTGGTTCGGCAGGCGGCAGCCGTAAAACAGCAGCGCTTTGAAGATCGGCGAATCGGGACTCAAGTGTGTCACCTCTCAGCCGCCGGACTCAGCCTTTCCGAGTGACCGTGGAATACGGTCTCGATGGAAACAGAACGCATACAGGCGGTCATCGCCGGATGGCAAACCGGTGACCGGCAGCAGTTGCCGTTTCTGGGCGTAATACACGCGGTAGTCGTGCTTGTAAAGCAGTTCGGCGGCGGCCCCGACGGTGGTGCCCTGTTGCCTCATCACCGGAGGCCACAGCTCGATCAGGACGAATGGGCGAAACCGCGCCAGCGTTTCGGCCGCCCCGCGGAGCGCTCGGTCCTCATAGCCCTCCACATCGATGAGCAGGGCGTCCAGCCTTTGGCAGCCGGACTCCTGGACCAACTGATCGATCGTCTTCACGCGGACTGGGGCGCCCGGCCCGCCAGAAACCATGTGCGCGTGGCCCGAGTTCTCCTTCGGCCGCACCATCGTTTCACTGCCCTCCGTATCGGAGACCGCGCAGTCGCAACATTCGATCTGCCGATCCAGACCGTTCGAGCGAACGTGCTCGACCAGCCGGGCGTGGTTTTCCGGGCAGGGCTCCACGGCGACGATCCGGCATTTGCCGCCCAGGGCGGTTGCGATCGTCAGTGCGTAGTAGCCGAAGTTCGCTCCCGCCTGCAGGATCACGGAGTCCGGCGGCAAGATCCGTAAGAGATGGTACATTTCCCATGGATCCCTGGCGCCGAACCAAAAAAGGTGCGACTGCGCGAAATCCGCGGGGTTCAGCGACCACCGCAGGCCCCGCCGTTCGACGGTCTGCTCGGTGTCGACCGCAATTCCCAACCGGCGCCGAATGGTTTCGTGCAGGCGCCATTTGCCCCTGTGCTCCGGGAAGTGGCACCCGTACCACACCAGGAATCGCACCATCGGCGAAAGCCCGCGCGAACTGCTTGGCTGCGGCAAGCGTCAATTCTAGCTCGTTGCAACCCATCATCGCATCGGCCGCAGGGGCCGGCTGCCGGCGGCTCGGTTCCGGGTTTCCGCGCTTGAGCGTTGTTCCCAAGGAACCGGCGGCAAAGACCGCCGGCGTTACCAGGAAAGCAGGGCCGTAGCTGTAGCGCCGGTGTTTTTCCGGTGCCCTGCCACGCCCGCGTCCATCGAAAACCCGAATCCGCGCTATAAATTTTTTCGGTTTCCCTTTGCGTTCGGATTCCGCGAGCATGGATACTGGATACTTGTATTGGAGCGTACCTTGCGGTTCTCCGCGTATCGGACCGAAAACTTCTACGACGAAATGTTTCACGACGACGGCACGCCGCGGCCGCACGTCCGCCTGCTGGTGGATACCATCGAGAGCCTGTCGGATGGCCACCTGCTGCGCTATCAGCGCGCCGCCGAGCACCTGCTGTTGCAAATGGGCATCACCTTCAATGTGTACGGCGATACGGCTGGCGCGGAACGCATTTTTCCCTTCGACCTGATCCCCCGCATCATCGCCGCCGCCGAGTGGGAGATCATCGAACGCGGCCTGGTGCAGCGCATTCACGCCCTCAACGCCTTCATCGACGATATCTACCACGACCAGAAGATTCTCAAGGACGGCATCATTCCCGCCGACGTGATCCTCTCCGCCGCCAGCTACCGCAAGCAGTGCCACGGCCTCAATCCGCCCTGGCGCGTCTGGTGCCACATCACCGGAACCGACCTGGTGCGCGACCGCGACGGCCGCTTCTACGTGCTCGAGGACAATCTGCGCGTGCCCTCCGGCGTCAGCTACGTGCTGGAGAACCGCGAGGTGCTGAAGCGCATTTTCCCCGGCGTATTCGAAGGCCTGTCGGTGCGGCCGGTTAACGAGTACCCCAGCCGCCTGCTCGAGATGCTGGAATCGCTGGCTCCCGGCGAACAGAATCCGCGCGTGGTGCTGCTCTCGCCGGGCATTTACAACTCGGCCTACTTCGAGCACAGCTTCCTGGCGCAGCAGATGGGAATCCAACTGGTGGAAGGGCGCGACATGGTGGTCTCCGGCGGCGATGTCTTCATGCGCACCACCAAGGGCCTGGAGCGCGTGCACGTGATCTACCGCCGGGTGGACGACGATTTCATGGATCCGGAAGTCTTCCGCGCCGATTCGATGCTGGGCGTGCCCGGCCTGATGGCCGCTTACCGCGCCGGCCGCGTCGCCCTGGCCAACGCTCCCGGCAACGGCGTGGCCGACGACAAGGTGATTTATGCGTACGTCCCCGCCATGATCCGCTACTACGAAGCGGAAGACGCCATCCTGCCCAACGTGCCGACTTATCTTTGCTGGCGCGACACCGACCGCCAGTACGTGCTCGAACACCTGGCGGAGTTGGTCGTGAAGAGCGCTAACGAATCGGGAGGCTATGGGATGCTGGTGGGCCCACACTCGACGCGGGCCGAGCAGGAGGAATTCGCCGTCCGGATTCAAGCCAATCCGCGCAACTACATCGCGCAGCCCACGCTGGCGCTTTCCCGCGCGCCCACCATCGTCGACGATCATTTTGAAGGCCGCCACGTGGACCTGCGGCCCTACGTGCTCTGCGGCAAGGAGATTTCCGTGCTGCCCGGCGGGCTCACCCGCGTGGCCATGAAGAAAGGCTCGCTGGTGGTCAACTCGTCGCAGGGCGGCGGCAGCAAGGATACCTGGGTGCTCGCTCCCGGAGGCCCGTCATGATTGCGCCCGCCCAGCCCCTGTTGAGCCGCGTGGCCGAGTCGGTCTACTGGATGGCGCGCTACATCGAGCGCGCCGAGAACGTGGCCCGCTTCCTCGACGTCAACCACAACCTCATGCTCGACCTGCCCGGTGTTTTCTCCAGCCAGTGGCAGCCCATCATCAATACCACCGGCGACCGCGCGCTGTTCGCCGAGCGCTATGGAGAGGCCACCCAGCAGAACGCGGTGCAGTTTCTGGCGTTCGATGCCGAATACCCGAATTCGATTTACTCCTGCATCCTGGCGGCGCGCGAAAACGCCCGCTCGGTGCGCGAGACCATCTCCTCGGAAATGTGGCAGCAGATCAACACGCTCTACCTGATGATCACCGCCGAGGCGCGCAAGACCGCTCCCGAATCGCTGCCCGAGTTTTGCCACGCCGTGCGCATGGGCTGCCACCTGTTTGAAGGCATCACCCATTCGACCGTCAGCTACAACGAGGCCTGGCATTTCATTTCCGCCGGCCGCCGCCTGGAACGCGCCGACAAGACCACCCGCGTCCTGGACGTGAAGTATTTCATCCTGCTGCCTTCGGTCAGCGACGTGGGCACGCCGTTCGACGACGTGCAGTGGTCGGCGCTGCTCAAGAGCGTCAGCGGCTTTGAAATGTACCGCAAGAAGTATGGCCGCATCGCACCCGACCGCATCGTCGAGTTTCTGCTGCTGGACGGCGAATTCCCGCGCGCCGTGCGCCACTCCATCGGCCAGGCGGACGAGGCCCTGCACGCCATCACCGGCACGCCTCGCGGCGGCTTCTCCTGCGCCTCGGAACAACGCGTCGGCCTGTTACGCTCGGAGCTGGACTTTGCCCGCGTGGAAGGCATCCTCGAAGGCGGCTTGCACGAGTTCTTCGACGCGCTGCAAACGAAAATGAATACAATCGATGAGTGTATCCGGAACGACTTCTTCGCCCAGCGCCCCGAAGGCGCCAGGAGTTGGGCGTGAGGGCGCGTTTGACGGACGAAAGCGTCTGTCCCACTTTGCCGTCGAAGGGCTGCATGCGAGTGGGGCAGGCGCTTCCGCCTGCCAACCGTTTTACTTATGGCTGCCGAGGGGAGAGCGATGACATTCTGTCTGGGGATCAACGTGGAACAGGGACTGGTGGGTATCGCCGATACGCGCGTGCTCAGCGGCAACGAGTGCCTGATGGCCAAGAAGGTCGCCAGCTACCAGGGGCCCGGCTTCGCGTTCTTTGCGATGAATTCCGGCCTGCGCTCGCTACGCGATAAAATTCTTCTGCTTTTCGAAGAAGCCTTCGCCAAAGATTCGGTGACGCGCGACCGCCTTTATAAAGTGGTGAACCTCTATTCCAGTCAGGTGCGCCGGGTGGCCGAAGAGGACCGCGCCGCGCTCGAGCGCGCCGAGTTGTCCTTCAACTCGCACGCCCTGATCGGAGGCCAGATGGCGGGCGATTCCACGCAGCGCCTGTTCCATGTTTACCCGGAAGGAAACTGGGTCGAGATCGGTCCCGATACGCCCTACCAGATCATCGGCGCCAGCGGTTTCGGCAAGCCCATCCTGGAACGTTCGGTGAGGGCGGCCGATTCCATGCTCTACGCCTTCAAAGTCGGCTTGCTGGCTTTCGACGCCACCCGCCTCTGCGCCGCCGACGTGGGTTTCCCGGTGGACGTGCTGCTCTATTCGCGCGGCAGCTTCGAGCTGGTCGAGCATCGTTACGAAATGGACGACTTGCGCGAAATCTCCAACTGGTGGCAGGACCGGATGCGGCGCAGCGTGCAGGATCTGCCCTCGGAGTGGGTGGAGGCGGCTTTCTCGCGGCTGACCGGCTCGTCCGTGGCGTTCTGATCCCGCGGTCGGCGGCAAGCGTGCACCATGCGAATTCAAGTCCATCACTCGACCCAATACGTTTACGACAGCCCGGTTTTTCTCGAACCGCACACTTTCCGTCTGCGCCCGCGGGATGACGGCGCGCAACGCCTGCTCTCCTACCGGCTCGAGATCGCGCCCGCGCCCGCCGGCCGCATCGACTGCCTGGATCAGGACGGCAACGTGGCGGTGGAGGCGTGGTTCGATCGCAAGCTGACCGAATGGCGCATCGAGAGCGAATTCGAAATCGAAACCTTGCGCGAGAACCCGTTCGATTTCATCGCCTCGGCGGGCATGCTGGCGCTGGCGCCGGTGTATCCGGAATCGGTGGCGGCGTCGCTGGCGCCGTACCTGGAATCGGCCCAACCCTCGGCCGCCATCCGCCAGTTCGCCGCATCGGCCGCGGCGGCTGCCGGCGGCCACACGCTCGAATTCCTGACTGTCCTCAACCGCCGGCTCTTCGAAGGATTCGGCCACCAGGTGCGCGATGCCGGCCCGCCCCATCCACCCGAAGTCACCCTCGGCCTCAAGACGGGAACCTGCCGCGATCTGGTGGTGCTGTTCGCCGCCGCCGCGCGCGCCGTCGGCATCCCCACCCGCTTCGTCAGCGGCTACGAAGCCGGCGCCGCCGACCAGGAGAAGCCCAACCTGCACGCCTGGGCCGAAGTCTATCTGCAAGGCGGCGGCTGGCGCGGCTACGATCCTTCCGCCGGCCTGGCCGCCTCCAACCGTCACGTCGCCATGGCCGCCGCCGCCGACCCGCGCCTGGCCGCCCCCATCACCGGCACCATCCGCGGCTCCGCCCGCTCCGAAATGCATTTCGCGCTCGCCATGCAGCTCGTGGGATAGACCATCGCCTTTCGTGGTCTGTCATCGCTCGCCAAGGCGCGGCGCCTCGACAGACGACAAGAACCGATCGTCTATCCTACCGTTCGGCGGCCAAGTGGGGCAGACGCTTTCGTCTGCCAACCCTTTCGTCTGCCAACCCCAGCCCGCCTCACACCCCGCGCCGGTGGCCCCACAGGTCGATGTGCAGACGCGGGCTGAAGCGGAGCCCTTCCTCCTTGCAGATCTCGGCCAGCCATTGCCCGCGCTCGGCCAACCGCGCCGGCTCGGTGCCTTCCGGCATCAGAATCACTCGCTCCCGCGGCGCATCGAGCGCCTCCATCAGGGCGCGAATTTCCTCCAGGTCCCCCGGCTCCTCGACCACGAATTTCAGTTGATATTCATAGCGCGCCATCAATTCCAGAAGCACCCCCGGCTGAATCCGCAGGCGGTCGTGCGGCTCCGCCAAGCTGCCGCCGGGCGTCGAGTTGGAGAGCTTGGGGCTGATGCTCATCAGGTCGCATTCGACCGGCTGGAACACCGTGCCCGCCGTCTCGATGGTGATGTGCATCCCCAGCGCGCGCAGCCGCGCAGTGAGCGGAACGATCTCCGGCTGGATCATCGGCTCGCCGCCGGTGATCACCACGTGGCGCGCCGGGTGTGCACCCACTTCGTCCACGATCTGGTCGAGCCCGAGCTCCACGCCTTCCGGCTGCCACGAGGTATACGGCGTATCGCACCAGGCGCACCGCAGGTTGCAGCCGCTCGAACGGATGAACACCGACGGCACGCCCACCAGCGAGCCTTCGCCCTGCAGCGAGTAGAACAGCTCAGCGATCTTCAATGCCGGCCTCTTCGAATCCCTTGCGCCGCAGCAGGCAGGCGTCGCAGGCGCCGCAAGGCCGCCCGCCGGGGCCCGGATCGTAACAACTGTGGGTCAGGCCGAACGGCACGCCCAGTTCGCGCGCCAGAGTGACGATCTGTGCCTTGCCGAGGCCGATGAGCGGCGTGTGAATCGTCAGTCGGGTGCGCCCTTCCACGCCCGCCCGCGTCGCCAGGTCGGCCATTCGGCGGTATGCCTCGATATATTCCGGCCGGCAATCCGGATAGCCGGAGTAATCGAGCGCGTTGACGCCGATAAAAATGTCGGCGCTTTCGAGCACCTCCGCCCAGGCCAGCGCCAGCGAAAGGAAAATGGTGTTGCGCGCCGGCACGTAGGTCACCGGAATGCCATGGCTCATCTCCTCGAGCGACCGCGCCTTGGGGACGGCCACATCCGCCGTCAGCGCCGATCCGCCGAACACGTCGAGCCCCACCTTCACCACCAGGCGCCGTTCCACGCCCAGCGCCGCCGCCACCCGCGCCGCCGCCTCCAGCTCGAATTTGTGCCGCTGCCCGTAATCGAAGGTGAGCGCGCAGCAGGCAAACCCATCGCGCCGCGCCAGCGCCAGGCAGGTGGAAGAGTCCAGGCCGCCCGACAATAGACAAACCGCCTTTCCGCGAATCGGCAACTGTGTGGTCCCGTATAATTATAATGTTTCGGTTTACGGGCAAGCTAAAGCATGCCCCACCGATTGCGCTGGTGGGGCATGCTTTAGCTTGCCCGTACAGTTCTTCGCACCGCCCCAGACGGCTAAATGCGTATCCGTTTCCTCACCAGCACGCCGCTTGATATCCGCCGCGGCAGCGGCACTTACGTGGGGATCGCGGTGCTCGCCCGCGCGCTCCGCGAGTTGGGGCATCAGGTCGCCATCGAAACGCCGCGCACTCACCTGCCGGTCTACACCGCCGAACGGCTGCTGTTCAACCGCGGTTTGCAACCCTCCGCCGGTTTCGATCGCACGGTCGGCTTCGATATGGACGGCTACACACTCGCAACCGAAGCCGGCCACGTCGCGGCGCTCAAGGGTGTGATTGCCGATGAAGTGCGTTTTGAGCGCGGGCTGACGCGGCTCACCATGGGGATCCAGGCGCGGTGCGAGCGTCTGCACGTGCTCCGCGCTCCGCGTGTGGTGGTGACCAGCCGCTATTGTGCCGCGCAGGTGCGCGCTCTCTATGGCGCAATTCGCGAGCCGGCGGTGGTGCCGGAATCGATCGATCTGGCCGAGTGGCGGGCCGCGCTGGCTGCCGGAAACGCGTCGAGCCCCACCGGCCGGTTCCTGGTGTTGTTCGTGGGCCGGCTCTACCGGCGCAAGCGGGTGGATGTTTTGTTGCGCGCCGCCGCCGCGCTGCGCGGCCGCATCCCGGAATTGGAGGTGCGCATCGTGGGCGATGGACCGTGCGCCGCGCCGCTCCACCGGCTTGCCGCAGAGTTGAAGCTGGGTGGCACGGTCACCTTTCTCGGCGACGTTTCACGCTCCCAACTGGTGGAAGAGTATCGCGCCGCGTCGGCGTTCTGCCTGCCAAGCGTGCAGGAGGGTTTCGGCATCGTGCTGCTCGAGGCCATGGCCGCGGCCAAGCCGATTGTGGCGTCGCACGCGGCGGCCATCCCGGAAGTTGCGCCCCACGCCACCCTCGTCGAACCGGACAGCCCCGAAGCCCTGGCCGCCGGCATCGAATCGCTCTATCGATCACCCGAGGCTTGTGCCGCCCAGGCGCAAGCCGGCGCCGCGAGAGTGGAACAGTTCGATGCGCCGCGCGTAGCCCGCCTGTTCTGCGAGGCAATCGGCGGATAAGTCCGTTGTGGGGCAGGTTGACAACAGTTGACAACCTGCGCGCCGAATGTCATTCGGCGCAGCGGGCGCAGCCCGGCCGTTTTCGTCGCCCCGGCCACCGCCAGTCACACCCTATCTTCCCCACTAATCCAATCACTTAGCCCCCAAAACCCTTGACGTACCCTCCATACTTAAGTCAGGACTGTGGCGCCAGGCTCCGCTGCTAGTCTGCTCTTGTTGGCCAACAAGCGTTGCACTCAAGTGATACTGAACTTCCGGCGCCCGTTAACGGCATGCGGGGTCCCCTACGGG
>JBEKKO010000154.1:0-10543 GCA_050010695.1 Bryobacteraceae bacterium | reverse complement strand
TCGGATGAACAGTTCGCCGGAATCCACCTCCGCCGCGATAAGTTCCACGGCGACTGGAACTACGAGATCCAGCCCAGCAAACCCCCGCAATAGCGGTCATGTTATTTCTAGACAGGCCCTAACTCCCAGAGGTGCTGGCGGGCATGAAAGAGGTCGACGATTGGGATCGCCTCAGGGAAATGCTGTGCGGCGATATTCCAGATCCAGTCAGCGCCGTCGCCGATCACCACTTTGATTTGCGCGCGTGCCCAGCCTCGCTGCCCACTTTGAAGGTGAGCCGGTAGTTGGTTAGCGAGACCTTCTCGTCGCCCGCCGAAATGCACAAGGCGCAGCGTGAGGTGGAGGCCTTTCATCGCTTCCGGCAACTGAGTCAACAACTACTGGAAGTCAACGAAAAGACCCAGACTGGCAAGAGATTCAGGCAAAGGGCGTCTCCTTATCCTAACGTATCATTACGTTAGGATATATGGTACCAAAAAAGCGCCCAGCCCGATCCCTCCATTTATGTCGCGCCCCCCCCGCGCCCCCCGCGCCCCCCTTGTCCCGCCGGATCGCGGTAGACTTTAGAATGCTCCGATGATCGCCCGCTCCGATCCCCTTCGCATCGCCTCGCAAGTGCTGCTCTACGTGGTCCTGTATTACCTGGCGTTGCTCACGCTGGCGACGGCGTTCCAATGGCTGGGTGTGTACCTGGTGGGATTGACGGCACCCATCCTGCTCGCGGCGGCGCTGGCCAACTGGATTTCGTTGCGCATCCACCACGGTCAGCGCCTCTGGGATGCCGGGCTATGGTGGCGGCGCGCTTCGGCCGTCAATCTGGGACTGGGCCTGGCGGGCGGCATCGCGGCCGCGTGCCTAGTGCTGGTTCCGCCGCTTCTGGTGGGGGCGGCGCGGATTGAGGCGACGCCGGCCGAACCGGGTTCCTGGAGCAGCGCACTATTCCTGGCCATCGTGCTGGCCATGGGCGCGGCGGGAGAAGAGCTTTTCTTTCGCGGCTACGGCTTTCAGGTGCTGGTCAACTCGATCGGGCCTTTCGCCACCATTCTGCCGGTCGGCGTGGTGTTCGCCCTGCTCCATGGCGGCAACCCGCACGCCACCTGGTTCGCCATCGTCAATACGGCCGGGTTTGGCATCCTGTTCGGCTATGCGTACTGGCGCAGCCTGGACCTGTGGCTGCCCATCGGCCTCCATTTCGGATGGAACCTCGCGCTGCCGCTGTTCGGCGTGAATCTGAGCGGGCTTACAATGAAGGTGACGGGCTACGCGGTAGCGTGGTCTGCCGGCAGACTGTGGAGCGGTGGCGATTACGGTCCGGAAGCCAGCGTGCTTACCTCCGCCGCTCTGGTGGCGCTGTTCGTGTACCTGTGGAAAGCGCCGGTGCGCCGGCAAACCTCGCCGCTGGCCAGCCCACCGGCGGAAGATATTGTATGCGAACCATCGCAGCCCTCGGCATCCTGACGCTGGCTCCCGTGCTGGGCGCCGCCGACAAGCTCACCTGGCAGGATCGCGTCGAACTCGACCGTGGGCTCGACTTCGAATATGCCAAAGTCAAAGTGCTGCTGCCGCGTTCCCGTAAGCCGCTCGAAGTGAACGCCGATGGCACCTGGGACAAGGCCTCCTGGGCGGCCGTCGCCAAGCACGAAGGCCCCGCCGCGCGCCAGGGCGACGCGGTGCAGATCACCAAGGTGACGATCGAAACCGACCGTCTGGTGCTCGACATCAATGGCGGCTTCGCGGGCGGCCGCCACTGGTACAGCAACGCGCAGGTCGGCGCCGGCCCTTCCAGCAATCCCACCATGGACCCCGTCGCCGCGGGCGATTCCAACGCCAAGGCCGGCACTTACCTGGTGCTGCTGTTTCACAAGCCGCTGGAGCCGATGAAGGCGTCCGAGGTGAAGAAGATGCTGGCGCCGGTGCTGGATTTCGAAAAGCACAGCGCTACTGAAATCTACGCCGAAACCCTCACCCCCGTGGTGAAGGCGGCCATTCAGGACAAACGCGCTCTGGAGGGTATGACGCGGGACCAGGTGGTGATGGCGCTCGGCCGCCCCGGCCACAAGTCGCGGGAAACCACCGACGGCGTGGAACTGGAAGATTGGGTGTACGGTCTCCCCCCCGGAAAAATCACTTTCGTCACTTTCCAAGGCGACAAGGTGGTCAAAGTGAAAGAAGAGTACGCCGGTCTGGGCACCATCGCCCGCGATCCACCGTCGCAGTAAGGGAAAGTGGGACGGACGATCGGTTTTTGTCGTCTGTCGATCGTCGTGCTTTGGCGCGCGATGACAGACCACGAAAGACGGTGGTCTGTCCTACTTCGCGCGAAATGCGTAAGGCCAACGGCTCCACTCCCTCAGTATTTCTCCTTGAACCTGCTCGCGGAGTACCACGCTTCAGGCAGGTAGTTTCCGGCGTGAAATCCGGCGATTGCCCGGTTGTGCTGGGGCGAGTTCACACTCTTCCTTTTGCCGCCCTCATCCGATAAGACGGGTATAGAGATCGAGATGAGAGCACAGCACATCTTCCTGCAGTCCGCTCTGATATCCGCCCTGCTCAGCGGATCCACGGCCGGCCAGGGGCTCACCCGTTTGGGACCGCTGGAGCGTCAGGCGGGGGCCGAAATGCGGGCAGCTCCGGCGATGCCGGCCAGTTTCAAACTAGGGGTTTCCACGCCGGCCCCCTACCGGCTGGGCGCCATCCGGCAGAGGGAACTGGAGGCGGTGGTGCGCCAGCCGCAACTCCCGCTGATAGGGATCGAGCGGGTGCTCGGCGCCGCGCCACAGGCGAGCGGGGAGTGGCTGGCGCTGGATGATGGCAAGGCAGTGTGGAGAATGGCGATTCAGTCCGATGGCGCCGCCGGCGTGCGGGTTCATTTCCACGATTTCGCGGTGGCGGGCGGCGGCGTCTGGGTGTACAGCGAGGATCATAGCCAGGTCTTCGGACCTTACACCGGAACCGGGATCGATAAGACCGGAGACTTCTGGAGCCACACCGTCTTTGCCGACACGGTGGTGGTCGAATACCTGGCGGATCAGCCGGCGCAGACGGTTCCGTTCTCGATCACGCGGATCGCTCACCTGATGGCCGTCGAGCAGCCCATGTCGGCCGGCACCTGCGAGCTGGATGTGATGTGCTACTCGCCCTGGGGTGGGATCGCGAGCGGCGTGGGGATGTACATTTTCGAGACCGGTGGCGCCGCCTATTCCTGTTCCGGGGCCTTGGTGAACAACAGCAACAACGATTCGAAGCCTTACTTCCTCACCGCCAATCACTGCATCTCGACCGAAGGCATGGCGCAGACGGTGGAGGTGTTCTGGAAACACCAGACTTCCACCTGCAACGGAACGCCGCCCAGCCTGTCCAGTTCGCCGACCACTTTGGGGGCGACTTACCTGGCTAGTGCCAGCATGCCGAACGGAGACTTCAGCCTGATTCTGCTTCCCCAGTTGCCGAACGTCAACCTGACGTTTTACGGGTGGAATGCGAGTGCGACCGCGCTGCCGATGGGGGGCGAGGTGGTCGGCATCCACCATCCCCAGGCCGACTACACGCGGATCATGTTCGGATCGCGCAATCCCGATGCCGCCGCTCAGGTCGGGACTGACGTCGCGCCCGCCGGCATGTTCTATCAGATCCAGGCAACCGCGGGCCGCATCGAACCGGGATCTTCGGGCTCTCCGCTGTTCACGCCGGACGAATCCATCGTCGGAACCTTGACCTATGGCCCGACCGGCAACGCGTGTTCGATCAGCCCATTTACCGCGGGCTATGCCCGGTTCTCGGTGGCGTACCCGAGCTTGAGCCAGTATCTCTCGCCGCCCGTCGCGGCCGTGACACCGGCTCCGGCGTCGCTCAACATCAGTTGGACGATCGGAAGTCCGGCTCCGGCGGCGCAAACCATTCAATTGAGCACCCCCTCGGCGGCGGCGGTTTCTTTCACCGCGAGGGCGAACCAATCGTGGATCGGGCTTTCGGCGAGCAGCTTGACGGCGAACCAATCGAAGCCGGCCAGCCTATCGGTATCCTTGACCGTGGCATCTTTCAGCGCGGCCGGGACGTACTCCGGCAGCATCGCTCTGACTGGCACGGGCGTGTCCGTCTCCATCCCGGTAACAGTGTATGTTGCCGCCGCCTCGGTGGCCTTGACGCCGGCGCCCCAGTTCCTCAACGTCAGTTGGACCATCGGGAATCCGGCTCCGGCGGCGCAAATTATTCAGTTGAGCACCGCGTCGGCAGCGGCGGTTGCGCTCAACGCCGCGGCGAACCAATCGTGGATCGGGCTTTCGGCGAGCAGTTTGAGCGTGAGCCAATCCAAACCGGCCAGCTTATCGGTAACCTTGAGCACAGCATCCTTCAGCGCGGCCGGGACGTACTCGGGCAGCATCGCTCTGACTGGCATGGGCGTGTCCGTCTCCATCCCGGTGACAGTGAGTGTAGCCGCTGCGTTCATAGCGGTGACCGGCGGCCAAGCGACGCTGATCCCTCTCCTCGAGGATGGCGCCGGCGTCGCCACCAGCTTTACTGTGCTGAACCCTTACCCGTCGCCGACCGTGGCTTCGCTATCGTTCTTCACCGCGGCGGGAACGTCCGTCCCGATTGCGACCGGGGCGGCGGCCGTTTCAGGGCAGAACCTGACGATTCCCGCATACGGGACCGTCACCATCGCCACTACCGGAAGTTCGAGCCCGCCAAGACAAGGCTTCGCCATCGTCGCGACCGGCGATGCAACCAAGCGCGTGCCGGTGATGGCCCAGGTGGGATTGGATCTGGTCTCGGCGTCGGTCGCTGTGACGCCGCCGTTTGTGGTGCCTTTCGACGCCACCTCCACGGCAACCACCACTCTCTATATTTACAATCCGGCGACGAATGGCTCGGTGACGCTGGGGCTCACGGTGTACAGCAGTTCGGGAACCGCGCTCGCCACCGGCGTGATCGTGGTTCCATTTGAGCAGCAGGGCTCCGTCACAATGTCGAAGAGCGTGGCGGCCTTTGCGGGCCAGAAGGGGACGCTCTATGTCACCGGGTCCGCCCCGGTCTGGAGCATGGGTGTGCGCGTCGACGGCGGCGGCCGCATCGACATGGTCCCGCCCGCCGTCAATCACTAAGGCCTGTCACGAAACAACCATGCCAGATTCTGGCGAACGACGTGGCGCACGCACTCGTGCGTGCCGTGTCGAGACAGACTCTTCTCGATACCTGCGAGCGCGTGGGCAACCGGGCGTCGGCACGAGTGCCTGTCAAGACCGGCGCTGCACGCAGGAATGCGTGCGCCACGTTTGGCTGACGGCTCACTCGTAGCGCAGTGCGGTAGCCGGATCGACCCGCGTGGCACGGCGGGCCGGCAGGTAACCCGACAGCGCGGCCACGGCCACCAGGCCGACGGTGGCAGCAATGGCGATCGCGGGGTCGTACGGTGCAATCCCGTAGAGCTGGCTCCGGAGCAGCAGGGTCACCGCCAGCGCGACCGGTAGCCCGATCAGCACGCCTGTGCCGGCCAGCAGCAGCACCTCCCGCATCACCAACCACAACACGTCACCCGCCGACGCGCCCAGGGCCATGCGAATGCCGATCTCGCGCGTCCGCCGCCCCACCAGGAACGCCATCACGCCGTAGATCCCGATGGAGGCCAGGATAGTGGCCAGCACGCCGAATGCGCTCGAAAGCGCAGCCGACAGGCGCTCCACGCTCAGCGAATCGTCCCGTTGCTTCTTCACCGTCTTCATCTGCGATACCGGCAGGTTCGCATCCAGCTTGCGCACTGCCGCGCGGATCATCGGGAACATCTGCGCGGCCGCGAGCGGCGTGCGCACGTAGCCCGTCATCTGCGAGGCCCACTCGTGCTCGAGATACGGGAAGTAAACCTGGCGTTGCATCTCCTCGTTCATGCGGCTATACCTGGTGTCGCGCACCACGCCGACGATCTCGATATCGGTCTTGCTGCCGGGGTCGCCGCCCATCCCGATATGCCGCCCCAAGGCGCCGCGCCCGCCGAAATAGCGCTGCGCGAATTTTTCGTTGACGATGGCCACTTTCGGCGCGCCCAGCGCGTCACGCTCCGTAAAATCCCGTCCCTGGTACAGCGGAATCTTCAGCGCGCCGAAATATCCGGGCGAGATGTGATTCACACGCGGATTCATGTCCTCGCCCTGCTTGGCGAGATAACCTCCCACCGTCACCGTGCTGTCCCATTCGTCGAAAGTGAGTGGCGGAACCACGCACAGGGCCGCCGAACTGGCGCTGGGAAGCGCCGCCAGCGAGTCCTGCAGTTGCCGGTAGAAGAGCTTGGCGCGCTCCGGATTGTAACCGTTGAGCGTGGGGTCCACTTGAAAACTGAGCAGGTTGCTCACTTCGAATCCGGGATTGACGCTTTTCAGATTTTGCAGGCTGCGCCCAAAGAGGCCGGCTGCGATCAGCAGCAGCAGCGACAGACTCACCTGCGCCACCACCAGCATCTTGCGCCAGAGCGCCTGCCCGCCTCCCACCACCGCTCCCGCCTGGTCCCTCAGCACCGGCGCGATGTTCGGCCGGGCCGCCTGGAGCGCCGGCGCGAGCCCGAAGATCACCGCCGTCAACACCGAAACCGCCATCGTGAAAAACACCAGGCGCAGGTTCGGATCCATGGAGAACCGCAGCGGCGGGTCGGTCTCCGGCATGATGCCGATGAGCAGCCGCATGGCCCAGGGCGAAATGATCAGCCCCACCAGGCCGCCGGCCAACGCCAGCATCAGGCCCTCTACCAGAAGCTGGCGGACGATGCGCGCGCGTCCCGCGCCGAGCGCCAGCCGCACCGCGATCTCCTTCTGCCGCGACGACGCCCGCGCAATCATCAGGTTCGCCACATTGGCGCAGGCGATCAGCAGCACCAGCGCGACCATCGCCATCATCACCCACAGCGGCGCCTCCAGAAACTGCCGCACCACGTCCTGCCCGCGCCCCCCCGGTATCGCATTGAGCGTCACTTTGAGGAACTGCTGCCGCGTGTACGGCGTCGCGTGGGCGAATTCCTTTTGCTGAACCTCCATCTCCAGAGTGCGATGGAAAAGCGGGGCGAGCGACGCTTGTACTTGCTTCAGATCGACGCCCGGCTTCATCCGGCCGAAGACCTGCACCCAGCGGTGCCGCCGGTCTTCGAGCGGCTTCTCCTTATCTGTCATCTCGCCCGCCATCGCCACCGGCACGAACATCTGCACCTGGAACAGCGCCTGCACGCCTTCGAACTTGCGCTCCGCCACGCCCACGATGGTCAGCCGATGGTCGCGCACCAGGATCTGTTTGCCGACCACCGAAGGATCGCCGCCGAACCGGCTCTGCCAATAGCTGTACGCCAGCACCGCCAGCGGCGCGCCGCTGGGAGTCCGATCGTCTTCGGGGGTGAACAGCCGACCCAGCGCCGGCCGCACGCCCAGTACCGGAAAATACGTCCCCGAAACCAGCTCGCCCGCCACCCGCTCGTTGCGTCCCTCGAAGCTGGCGCTGAAGTCGGTCGAGTAAACGCAGAACATCCCGCTGAAAACCTCGTTCTGCTTGCGCAGATCCGCATACATCGGATAGGAGATTGCGTTCATGCCGTTGTTGGAGCCGTACCAGTCGCCGTGCTCCACCAGTTGCGCCAGCCGTTGCGGCTGGTCTACCGGAAGCAGATGGAGCAGCACCTGGTCGAGCAGGGTGAAGATCCCGGCATTGGCGCCGATGCCCAGTGCCAAAGAGAGGATCGCGATGGAACAGAACACCGGAGACTTCGCGAGCGTCCGGCCGGCATAGCGCACGTCAGCGAAAAGGCTCGACATTACCACCCAGTACGAATTTCCCGGCCTCCCGGTTCCCGATTAGTCGGCACCTTTGTGATATGCCCCACCACTGGCCCGGTACTGGTGGGGCATGCTTTTAGCTTGCCGGTTCTTGCCCTGTATCCCGGCAATCGACAGCCGCACGCTTACTCGGCGCTCAGCTTGATGAGTTGCGCGGCGTGCTTGAGGGCTTCGGGGGTGAGCGTCTGGCCGGAGAGCATGCGGCCGATTTCGCGGGTGCGGCCGGCTGCGTCGAGCTCCTCGACGGTGGCCACGGTGCGGCCGCGAACTTCCTGTTTGTCGACGCGGTAATGATGATCGGCGAACGAAGCGATTTGCGGCAGGTGGGTCACGCACAGCACCTGGGCCGAACCCGCCAGCCGCTTCAGACGGCGCCCGATGCCTTCCGCCGCGCCGCCGCCCACGCCCGCATCCACTTCGTCGAACACCAGCGTGCGTTGGGCTCCGGCTTCGCTCGCGCGGCGCGCCGGCGTCAGGCAGGTTTTCAGCGCCAGGGCGATGCGGGAAATCTCGCCGCCGGAAGCCACCTTTTCGAGCGGCCGCGGCTCCTCGCCCGGATTGGCCGAGACCAGAAACTCGATCGCGTCGGCGCCTTGCTCGCTCCACGGCGCGGCGGCAAGTTCCACCCGAAACACGGCGCGCTCCATGCCCAGCGGCGCCAGCTCCGCCGCTACCCGTTTCTCGAGCTTGCGCGCCGCCACGTTGCGCCGCTCGGTCAGCTCAGCCGCCAGCTTAGCGAATTCCCCGGCCAGCCGCGCCTGTTCCCGGCGCAGCTCTTCCATCCGTTCGCCCGCATTTTCAACCCCGGCGATCTGCCGGCGCACCTCTTCCAGAAACTCGATCACCGCCGCCAGCGAAGCGCCGTACTTGCGCTTCAACCGGTCCAGCGCGGCCAGCCGCGATTCCACCTCTTCGAGCCGCTGCGGATTCGCTTCCAGCTTCGACAGGTAGTCGCGCAGCCCGTAGGCGGCTTCCTGCAAGCTCAGATCGGCGGTCTTCAAGTGCTCGCGCAAGCCCTCGAGCGAAGGATCGATGCGGCACAGCTCGTCGAGGCGCCGGGCAGCCTGCCGCGCCAGCGCCAGCGCCGATTCGGGGCTGTCGTACAGCGAGGCGTACGCGGTGGCCGCGGCTTCTTCCAGGCGCTGCACGTTCTGCAATACCCGCCGCTCGCGCTCGAGCGCCGCGTCTTCTTCCGGCCCGACAGCCGCACTTTCGATCTCCCGCCGCTGAAAGGTCCACAGATCGAGCGCCCGCAGCTTCTCCTGCTCCGAGCTTTCCAGTTCCTCGATCCCGGCCGCCGCCGCGCGCCATCCGCGGTATCGCTCGGCCGCCTGTCCGGCGAGCTCCGCAATCCCGGCGAAAGCGTCCAGCAGGTCGCGCTGCGCATCGGCCGAAAACAAAAGCTGCTGTTCGTGTTGTCCGTGGATATCGGCCAGGCACGGAGCCAGTTCGCGCAGCAGTGCAGCGGTAACCGGCCGGCTGCCGACGAAGGCGCGCGACTTTCCGCTGGCCAGAATCTCGCGCTCGATGAGCAATTCGCCGTCTTCCGTCTCCAGCCCGGCCGGCTCGATAATTTTGCGCACCGCGCCGTTGTCCCGCACGTCGAAAATGCCGGCTACCCGCGCCTGCGGCTCGCCCGTGCGGATCATGTCGGCGGATGCGCGGCCGCCCAACAGCAGCCCCAAAGCGTCCACGACGATCGATTTTCCGCTGCCCGTTTCCCCGGTCAGCAAGTTCAGCCCCGGGTGAAAACGGACCCGCAGACGCTCCACCACGGCGTAGTTCTCCACCACCAGCAGCAGCAGCATTCAATCGTGATTATAGCCGCTTCAAGCCGCCAGCCTGCCATCGTCGCGGGCTGTCAAGCCTAATGCCCGATGCCGGCCAGCTTGCGGTAACGGCCGCCGAAGTAGAGCAGCGGTTCGCCTTCGCGGATGAGCGCTCGCACCATTTCGCCCACGATCAGATCGTGGTCGCCGGCCGTGAAGCGGTACCGGATGGCGCATTCGATTTCCGCCAGGGTGTCCGGCAGCAGGGGCGCGCCGGTTTCGCCAGCGTGCCACGCGAGACCGTCGAAGCGATCGTGTCCCTTGCGCGCGAAGCGTTCGGAGAGAGCGCGCTGACCGGCGGCCAACACGTTGACGGCGAAAAAACGCGCGTCGCGAAACGCATCCATCACGCTGGCGGAGTGCGCCAGCGCGACCAGCACCAGGGGCGGATCGAGCGAAACGGAGGTGAACGAATTCACCGTGAGGCCGTGCGGCGTGCCTTGCCGGTCCACTACGCCGGCGATGGTGACGCCGGTTGTGAAGCGGCTGCAGGCGCGCCGGAAATCTTCCTCCGAGACGCGCTGCGCACGGTCTTGTACCCCCTCGCTTGACATGTGGATAAATTCAATCCTATCATAAGGTTGACCGATACGGGGCAGCAAAGCTGGCGCGCGGCCAAGAGGAGGATCTTTTGATCAAGCTGGATATTATAAACGAAGTCGTCAACCGCACCGGCATCACCAAGACCAAAGCCGAAATGGCTGTCGAGACCGTGTTTGAAACCATGAAGAAAGCGCTCGAACAGGGCGACCGCATCGAACTGCGCGGTTTCGGTGTGTTCAACGTGAAGCCCCGGAAAACGGGCATTGGACGAAATCCGCGCACCGGCGCGGAGGTTTCCATTCCGCCGGGCAAGGCGGTGCGATTCAAGCCCGGCAAGGAGTTGCAGACGCTGCAGTAGGCCGCTGC
>JBEKKO010000153.1:0-10608 GCA_050010695.1 Bryobacteraceae bacterium | reverse complement strand
CTCGTCCACCAAAGGACTCAGGGCATCGAAGCGTAGTTTGATTCCCGGCTCGGCGTTCACTTACTCAAGTGTACGCCAAAACATTTTTATATGAAACTGTTATTTCTAGACAGGCCCTTAGCCGGCCTTTTCTTCCTGCCAGGGCGGCAGCAGCTTGATCAGCACCAGGAAGATCACGAACGGCAGAATCATCAGCGCGATGGCCGGCAGCAGACCTTCTCTCGTCACCAACTCCACCTTGTAACTGGTGTAGCCGAGGAAGCTCTTGGAAAACAGTTGCCCGCCGATCACCACGTTCCAGCGCATGGCGAAAATGCCGATCAGCGTCAAACCGCCGGCGGTCATGTACATCGCCTTGCGAGCGCCCGCTGAGAATCGCCACAATTGGTTGGCGGCGAGAATCGTCAATGGCACGAGCGTGCCCAGCATGATTTGCAGAATCACCTGCGAGAACCACAGACGCGTGTGCACCATGAAATCCAGGCTGCGGAAGCTCTCGTCCGATTCATAAGTGCGGTGCACCAGGTCCAGCATTTCCAAAGTGAAGTCGATGACGAAGGTGTAGAAGAGATAGCGCGCGATGGTGTCCAGGCATCGCATATCGATGGCGACTTTCCGCAGCTTCGAAGACACCACGTAGAGCACCATTACCGCGGCAATCCCGGAGACCATGGCCGAGAACAGAAACACGATCGGCATCAGCGGCGTGGACCACCATGGATTGGCTTTCACCGAGCCGAAGATGAAGCCGACGTACCCGTGCAGCAGAAACGCCGAGGGAATGCCGATGACGGTGACGGCATAACCGACTTTGTCGTCGATACGGCGGGCTTCCGGGCTGACGTTGTAGGAACCCAGCGTCAAGGCCCGGTAAATCAGGCGGCGGATGCCGCTGCTGGTCTGCGCCAGCCCGACGATTTCGGCGCGGTATTCGAGCCAGATCTCGACCAGCAGCACCACCGTGAGGTACCACAGGTAAACGAAGCCGAACATGGCCATGGCGGAGGAGGTGTGCGGCGTCAGATACATTTCAAACGACCGCTCGGGGTGTCCCAGGTGAAGCTGCAGGGGCAGCGGGGCGACCAGCAGGAAGGCCAGCGCCGTCAGCAGGGCCAGCCGGTAGGTGGGCCGCACCGCCTCGACTTTGAAAACCCGTTCGAGCGAAGCCAGAATGAAGGCTCCTGCCACCAGCCCGGTGATGTAGGGGTAGAGGACAATGAGAACGCTCCATTGCAGCTCCACCTCGTTCGGGTACATGAAACCGTCTACGCCAGCTATCATCGCGTCGCTCCCTCTAACGCACCGCTCCGTCCAGGTTCTTGTAATAGACCTTGGCCTGGGTGGCCATGTACGGCTTCAGCACTTCGACCTTGTTGTTGCGCAGGATCTCGTGCACCGGATCCTTGGGGTTCTTGAAATCCACGAGCAGGCGGGCGCCGGTGGGGCAGTTTTCGCAGCAGGCCGTGGTGAGACCCCTGGTGATGCGGTGATAGCAAAGCGTGCACTTGTCCACGGTCTGTTTCTGCGGATGCAGGTAGCGGCAGCCGTACGGGCAAGCTTGCACGCAATAGCGGCAGCCCAGG
The DNA here is from genome assembly GCA_050010695.1 of Bryobacteraceae bacterium. Taxonomy (GTDB): domain Bacteria; phylum Acidobacteriota; class Terriglobia; order Bryobacterales; family Bryobacteraceae; genus Bog-375. The sequence goes on along the minus strand of JBEKKO010000153.1, from coordinate 9,025 downwards.
CAATAGGAGTCATCCACCAGCACCACCCCGTCGGGGCTGACGAACGTGGCGCCCACCGGGCAAACCTGCACGCAAGGCGAAGCGGCGCATTGGTTGCACAGTTTGGGGACGAAGAAGCTCTTGAGGCCCTCGCGCGTGGAAATCGGGAAGCCCTCCATGGCGCCATCGGGCGAATCTACCCGCGGCTGACGACCCTCCTCGATCTGGTACCGTTCTACCCAGGTACGGAAATAACCATGCGGCACGCTGTTTTCCGTGGAGCAGGCGCGCACGCAGTTACCGCAGCCGATGCACGTATCGATGTCGATGACCATCCCCCACCAGTGATCGGCCATTTTGTAGGCATCGCTGGCGGGCTCGGCGCCGGTGATCTGCTCCAGCGTCGCGCCCACCGACGCGAGCACCAGCAACTTCCCGCCCACCTTGAACAAATCGCGCCGGCTGATATCCATGCTCGTCTCCTTGCCTCAAAGATGCGGGTTGTGGGGTTGATGGCACTGATTGCAGGCCACGCCGCCGGAATGCTCGGCAGTAGCCACCTGGGGAAAGGCTGGTGGCTTGGCGGCGTCTTTTTCGTGGCAGCGCCGGCAGAGGTTGGCGACGTCGGGCAGTTGCGGAACGTGCGCGGCGGGATCGTCGGCGTGCTGCGCCAGGGCCCCATGACAGGCTTCGCACGCCACGTGAGCGTGCTTACCGGCGGCGCGCGCTTTCGCCTCGTCATCATGGCAGAGCACGCAGGTGTCCTGCCCGGCGTACGCGATGGGCCGTTGCCGGACCAGCCCCAGCGCACCGGGGCGATAATGGCCGTATTGTCCAAAAGCTTTGGGGACAATCGCGCTGCGCACCACCAGAAATACTGCCACACCGGCCAGCAGAATCAGGGCCGGGCGAATCAGATGACCAGCGTCCCGCACCAAACGACGCACTACTCCCTCTTTCCGCGCAAACCACACCTCTACGCAGGGATGATCTTATGTCACACAGGCAATATCATCACCAACAGGCCTCTTGATCGAATAATGGGGCACCAGGCCCATATTCGTGGAGAACTTCCGCAACCGAGCATCCAGAACCCGTGTGATGATTGGGTTACATCGCGCAACCCGTGGGGCAAATCGCGCCTTGATTCGCAAATTACGGCAACTTGGCGGCGGCTTCTTCCGAGCAAGGGAGGGCGGTGAAAAGGGAGCCATGGGGCCTCGATCTTATGCGAAGATGTGAATGACCATGCCGCACTCGCAACCGTTAACTAGTGAAAATAAAACGGTACCTACTCCTGTGCCCTTGTGAGTCTCCGTTTTGACCTCCTATAGTTCAGTTGGCATGTGACTAACCCATGACCCAGGCTAATCCTACAGCGGCATCCCGCCGGGCAGTGATCGTCGTCCCGTGCTACAACGAAGGCCGCCGCCTGCCGGTCGCCGATTTTCAGCAGTTTCTCGACCGGCCGGGCGCCGAACTGCTGTTTGTCGACGATGGCAGCACGGACAACACGGTGGAGGTCCTGCGCCGCATTTGCGCCGGCCGCGAAGGCCGCGCCAGATTGCTCGAGTGCGGCAAGAATGGAGGGAAAGCGGAGGCCGTACGCCGCGGCATGCGTGCCGCGCTGGAGAGCGGCGCCGCGTATGCCGGTTTCTGGGATGCGGATCTGGCGACTCCTCTCAGTGACATTGCCGAGTTTCTGCGTGTCCTCGAAGCGCGGCCCGAAATCGATATGGTGTTCGGCTCGCGGGTAAAGCTCCTGGGCCGCAAAGTGGAGCGCCATGCGATACGCCATTATCTGGGCAGAGTCTTTGCCACCGCGGCCTCCGTGGTGCTGCGGATGGCGGTTTACGACACCCAGTGTGGCGCCAAGATATTCAGAGCCGTGCCGGCGACGACCGGTCTTTTCGACGAACCCTTCTGCAGCCGGTGGGTGTTCGATGTGGAGTTGTTCGCCCGCTACATCCGCAACCTCGGCTCTTCGGGCGCGGCAGCGGCACGAATCTACGAATTCCCGCTGATGGTTTGGCGCGACGTCGCCGGTTCCAAGGTCAAGCCAAGCGACTTCCTTGTGTCCTTCCGCGACATTGTGAGAATTTACTGGAAATACATGCGCACCGCGTGACCGCGCAAGCCGCGTCTGCCGCGCCCGCTCATGATGCCCGGCGGGCGGGTGGGCCGGTACTATGATTGGATTGGACGGATGCTATCCGATAGACGACAAAGTTTCGTGGCCGGTCCTGGAGTAACCGCGCGGGGCCCCGGCGGCGTGGCGACGGGGACATTGGCCCCGCCGGCTGCCGGGCAAGCCGCCTTCTCGCTTAGCGACGATTGGGAAACGCAGCCAATCCGCAAGATTTCCTTCTACTTTTGCCTGGCAGCGCTCTTCTTGCGCCTCAGTGTCCTGCCCGAGTTAATCGCTTATGTCACACGGGTAAACACCCACCTCTTGTACCTGGTCGGTCCGCTGGCGATAGTGTCGACGCTGTTGATGGGAGGCGTGCAGCGGACATTCCGAGCGCGCGCCGCCTGGTATTGGCTGGGCTTCTTTGCCTGGATGGTCGTGGCCACGCCGTTCAGTTCCTGGCCGGGAGGTTCGGCAGGGCGAGTAATGTCGTATGCCCGGGTCGATGGCATTTTTCTGTTTTTGGTGGGCGGCCTGGCCTTCAACTGGCATGACGTCCGCGTCACATTCCGCACCATAGCCGCTGCCGCCCTGGTGAACCTGGTCTCAACCAAGATTTTCGAAGGCGCCGTCAATGGCCGGCTTTCCCTTCAGGCAAGCGGAACTATCGGCAATTCGAACGATCTGGCGGCGCAATTGTTATTGGTGCTGCCTTTTTTGTTCTTCTTCATGCTGGGTCGAGACCGATCAATAGTTGTCCGGGGCGCCGTACTGGTTTCGCTGCTGTACGGGATCTGGATCATACTGGGGACGGCGTCCCGCGGCGCCCTGATTGGTATGGCGGTCGTGTTTCTTTGCATCCTGATTCATGCTTCCCTGCCGCAGAGGCTTTTGTTGGCGGTCTTCGCCGTCGTGATCACACTGGTGGCGCTGGTCGCATTGCCCACTATGACGCTCAACCGCCTGGGCTCGTTATTTGGAGAGAAGCAAGTGGAAGCCGATTCCTCGCGGGTCTCTCGCCAGTATCTCTTCAAGACCAGCCTGAAGTACACAGTTCAGCACCCGCTTTTTGGGGTCGGTTCCGGTCAATTCTCCAATTTTGAGGGAAAGACAAGCCGGGCGGAAGGTATGGCCGGCAATTGGCACGAGACCCACTGTGCCTTCACTGAAGTGTCGTCGGAGTGCGGCGTGCCGGCATTCATTTTCTTTACTTGCGGTCTCGGATCGGCAACTCTGCTTGTGTTGCGGACCTATCGCAAGGCCAAGCGGGAGGGTTACCTGGACATCGCAAACGGATGTTTCTGTTACCTGCTGGCGATGGTAGGTCACCTGGTGGCCCTGTGCTTTTTGTCGCAGGCCTACACATACAAGCTGGCGGCCATGGTAGGGCTTGCGGTGACGGTGAGTTTCGCGGCGGCGCGAAGCATGAGATCGACTGGCGATCAGGCTCCTTCCAGACCGCTCGAGCCCTCTCCGCAGAGAGCGCTACACCGCTAATGGACCGCTCCGCGCACTAGGGCGCCGGCGGCTCGAGGGAATCCGGGCTGGCGCCATCCGCCGGCTCGCCTGCGGCGTCCTGCTGGCGTTGCTTGGCGTAATCGCCGCGGCTGAAGTACTTCTCCAGCCAGCAGTAGAGAGCGACAAAGAGATAGCGGCTCCCCATCTCTCTGATCTTCAGCTTGGATATGCCGTGCCGGCGGTTTCGCCAGGTGATGGGCATCACGGTCCACGAGTATCCGCGCACGATGATCTTCAGCGGAAGCTCGACGGTGAGATTGAAGTGCGGCGAAAGAAACGGGCGGCAACCGTCCAGCGCAGAGCGCCGGTATGCTTTAAAGGCGTTGGTGAAATCGTTCAAAGGGACGCGGAACAGAAGCCTGAGAAACAGATTGGCCAGCCGGTTGACGGCCAGCTTGTGCGCGGGATAATCGATCACCCCGCCTCCCCGGACGAAACGCGATCCGAAGACCGCGTCCCATCCCTGCCCGAGCAGTTCCCAGTAGCGGGCCACATCGCGGCAATCGTCGGATTCATCCGCCATCATGATCACGACGCCGTCTCCACGGCTATGATCGATGCCCCGGATGATGGCTCGGCCGAAACCGTGTTGGCCGCCATTTTGTAGCGGCCGCAGGGTGGGCACGCGGGAAGAGAGGTCACGCAGCACGGCCCAGGTGGAGTCGGTGCTGCCGTCATCCACGGCCACAATCTCGTGTTCGATATTGTGCAGCCGCAGCTCGACGTACAGATGTTCGACGGTGGAGGGCGCCGCGCCTTCTTCGTCGCGCATGGGGATCACGACCGAGAGCAGACTGAGCGGCTCGGGTGCGGCTGGATGGTTCATACGCCGCTCGACTCCAGCCACTCGGGATGCCTCTCGGCGTGGCCCGCGATTTCATCGAGCAGAGCCTCGATGGAGGTTCCCGGCCGCCAGCCGAAATCACGCTCGGCATCCGAGCTGTCCATGATCATCCACGGGATATCGTAAGGTCTGGGCTGGGGATCGGGCAGGGGAACGTGCGGGCCAAACCGGGCGTTGCACCAGGCAGTCGCTTGTGCCAGCGACATGGCATTTCGCGCACCGCCGCCGGCGACGTAGATTCGCTGCCCGCCGGCCCGTAGCGCACCGGTCTGGGCGTCCACCAGCGCGGAGAGGTCTCGCGGGTGGAAGGCGTCTCTCACCTGGCGGCCAGCGCCCTCGAAGCCGATGTACCGCAGCGGGCGCCGGCGCAGGTGCGCGTTGACCCAATAGGCGAAGATTCCCTGTTCCGGCGTGCCGAATTGCCCCGCGCCGGCCAGGACGCCGCACCGGTTCACCCACACCGGAAACCCGAAGGCCTCGCCGTATTCGAGAGCGATTGCCTCCGCCGCCAACTTGGTGGCGCCGTACAAGGAAACCGGCGGCGCGGTGGAGAATGCGGCGCCGATCCCGCGCGAGGAAACGCCGGCGGGGAGCGGGCCCGAGCAATCCAACCGAAACGCGCACCCGTCGATCTTGAGAGGCAATGAGCAGAGCGCGGGGATGGAATATGCGCGGCTGCTGCTCAGCAGGATGAAACCCGCCCGGTGCCTCTTCGCGTATTCGAGCAGGTTGACCAGGCTGGCCAGATTGTGCTCGAACAACTGGCGGCTGCTCAACGGACCTTGCACCCCCGCCAGCACGCTCGGCGCGGCCGCCGCGTCGATTACCCAATCCGCAGCGGGCAGGTTCTCCAGGTCGCTCGCCGCGCGAATGTCGGCGTGGATGAACTGGATGCCCAGTTGGCGGAGCCGCGCGCGGTTAGTTTCCGAACCTGGCCGCATCAGGTTGTCCAGGCCGACGATCGCCAGGCCCTGCCGCCGTTCAAGCAACGACTCCGCCACCGAACTGCCGACGAATCCGCAGGCGCCGGTGATGAGAATCCTCATCCACTCACCTTTGCCCGCTCCTGCCGCGCCATCCAGCTTTGCGCAACCTCGCGGAAGATATCGTCCAGGCTTTTGGTGATGCCCCAGGCCGGGTAGTGCGATTTCATTTTCCGCAAATCGCTGTAATAGCAGATGTGGTCGCCGATGCGATTCTCATCGATGTAGCGCCAGTTCATCGGGCGTCCGGTCGCATTTTCCGTTTTCCCAAAAGCTTCCAGAATCGAACAGGCGTTGCCCTTACCGCCGCCCAGGTTGTACACTTCCGCCACCCGCGGCTTCTTCCAGAATTCGAACATGAAGCGCGCCACATCTTCCGAATGGATGTTGTCGCGCACCTGCTTGCCTTTGTAACCGAACACCTTGTAATCGCGGCCCTGCACATTGCACTTGACCAGGTAGCTCAGGAAACCGTGAAGCTCGACACCGGAATGGTTGGGGCCGGTGAGGCAACCTCCGCGCAGGCAGCAGGTGGGCATGTTGAAATAGCGGCCGTACTCCTGCACCATCACATCGCCGGCGACCTTGGAGGCGCCAAAAAGAGAGTGCTTGCTCTGATCGATGGAATAATCCTCGGGAATGCCGTTCGCGTAGGCCGGGTCGGCATAGTCCCAGCGAGTTTCGAGTTCCTGGAGCCGAATCGTGTTGGGCCGGTCGCCGTAGACCTTGTTGGTGGACATGTGGATGAACGGGGTCTCCGGGCAGGATCGCCTGGCCGCCTCCAGCATGTGGAGTGTGCCGAGCGCGTTGACTTCAAAATCGAGCAGCGGGATGGCCGCGGCGCGGTCGTGCGAAGGCTGGGCGGCGGTATGCACGATCAGGTTGGGGCGCAGTTCGTCCATCAACGCAAACAGAGCGTCCCGATCGCGAATGTCGAGCGCTTCGTGACGATACCCGGGGATCTCGCGGCGCAACCGCTCCAGCACCCAGCTAGTGTCGCCCTCCGGCCCGAAGAAGACCGCGCGATGGTTGCTGTCAATTCCGGCGACGCGAAAACCCTGGCGGGCGAAGAATACGGAAACCTCCGAACCAATCAACCCGCAGGAGCCTGACACTAATACCGAGGGAGCCGACATCCAACAGATATTGTAGTCGTCCCCACCCAGTTACGGTAGTTGCTGGGCGGTCTCGGCGTCTGCCAGTTCGACGTCGGCTGCCAAATGCGCCGAAAAGCCGAGCCAGAGCAAGATCGCCAGGATCGAGAGTGACGGCATCGCGGCCATCAGCCAGGCGGCGAAAAAGCCCAGGTTCCGTGTAAGCCAGCTGTACAGCCCGACAAACGTCGCCTCCGAAAGCGACATGAAAACAAGTGCCGCGAACAACCCCGGGACCGCCAGCCTCGGGCGCTTCTGTCTCCAATTCCGGATTAACACCCCCAGCGGAAGCAGCATGATGGGAAAGTAACGCCCCCACGAAATAGGCGAAGCCAGGAGCATGGCAGCCACGAATACCGAGTACTCGACATCCAGCCGCTCCGGCCGCAGGTTGCTGCGATTCCAGGGCCACAGAAAAATCGCCAGAGCCGCTGCGACGATCAAGACCATTGCAGGCGCGACGACATGCACATTCCGGCCCCAACCAATTCCGCCGGAAAGACTTGTGATCAGCCCGGCCGCCGAGAGATTGCCGGCTCTCGGAACGAAGCCCTGGGCGATCCTGTCCGCGGTGTCCAGCCATTGTCGAAAGGTCGATTGGACAGTCACCGCGGCGGCTGCCAGGGTGAGCAGCGTTATGGTGCCAACCGCCGAGACGAACGCACGCCGGGACCGGATGGCAAAGTAGAGTATGAGCAGCGCCGGAAACGCCTGCAGACACGCGGCCAGCCCAATCGCGCCGCCCGCTATCCAAGGTTTGTTCCGGTGCAGCATCAGCCAGCCTGCCGCGATCAGAGCGAACAGAACAATGCTGGGTTGGCCCGACCGGAAGGTTGTGCCAACTGGATACCAGCCGAAGACTAATGCCATCACAGCGCACAACGCCACCAAGGGCAGAACCGGGAACAACTCGCGAAGGATGGCCACCACCGACACATACAGGAGCGCAGCGGACAGCAAAAGCACAAACGCGAAGCTGCCTCGAAAGCCAAACAGAAATACCGGACCGGCCAGCGCGATTCCGAGGAATGGCGGGTGCGCATTCGCGGTGGCAGGCGGTTCCGTCAAGGTGCTCAGATCGTGCCGAATGACGGGCAGCCGCTGCAGTTCTTCCCGCCCTGTGATGGGCGCCGACAATTCGACGATTCCCATCTCGGGCAAATCGCGGGGATACATGGTCTGGTGCTTCAGAAACTGGTGCGCGGCGACGACATCCTGCACGTAGTCCCTGGGGTTGATATAGCCCGCCAAGGCCGAAAAAGCGACGTTGACACAGGCCCCCAGCAGAAGGAAGGCCAGCACGGCGCGCTGGGACAGAATTCGCCCAAGCAGCTCCCAGGTGGTTTGCGCGCCGCCCGCGCCGAATCTGGCAGCCCTGGCAAGAGACCAAACCAGCAGGATCGCAAAGACGATCAGCGTTGAGTTGAGTGGCAGCGCCCGCATAAGCGAATCAATATAGCACGGGGCGATTCTGATGAATATTCACTTGGAGGCCTGCGAATAGGCGGCACCGTAGCGCGGATGGCGTTCCGGAGATATGCGGGCAGATTGGCTTCAGAGAGAGATTGCGCGACGGGTGGGCGGAAGCGGAAGCGCCCTTCAGGCAGGCCTCACGCAACGAAGGAGCCAGCGCCGCAGCCGTCGAAACCATATGGCTGCAGAGCGAGCCCGCAGTTGGAGCGCGCTGTTTACGAACGAAGCAGCGCAGCCTCTTCCAGGGTAATCTCTTCCGGACCGCTGCGCTCCTGATCTTTCTTTTGTGCCCTCTTAGCAGCCTTATCGCGCTGCTTCTCAGCGCGAGCCATTTCTTTCTGTCGTTTCTGGAATGTAGTACGCGATCGAGTGGCCATAGGCTGTCTCCTTTTTCTGCTCTTCTATCCGGCTCGAACCGCCGTCATCGAATGCGCACGAACTCCGGCGCGACCCGGAAGCAGCACAGACCGGACCCGAGTTCGCGCGAGAAGAGGACCAGGGGCGGCAAATTGCGAACGCCGCCCCCAAATCGTATTTTACCTTACCAGCGTTTGTTTTGCCGGCCGCCACCGCCGCCGCCGCCGCGATATCCACCGCCGCCGCCTCCGCGGTCTTCTTTCGGCCGAGCCTCATTGACATTCAGCGCCCTGCCATCGAGTTCCCTGCCATTCAGACCGGCAATGGCAGCATCGGCTTCGGCCGCCACACTCATTTCCACGAATCCAAAGCCTCTGGCACGTCCGGTGTCCCGGTCGGTTACGACGTTGACACGGTCAACCGTGCCATATTCCTCAAACATGGATCGAACCGCATCTTCGGTAGCTCCGAAGCTGAGGTTTCCAACGAAAATATTCTTCAATTAAGATCTTCTTTCTGAAATTTGCAGAGCAGCGAATCGCGGGCAGGATAGACGGTTGTGCCGGACTATGCGAGAGACCTCAATTAG
>JBEKKO010000152.1:0-10616 GCA_050010695.1 Bryobacteraceae bacterium | reverse complement strand
AGCGTATGCAAACTGCGTATTGGCAGTTCTGTTTTTCCGATCGTTTTACGGGAGCTCGGAACCCGGCACGCCTCCCCACCCCGATTCAATCCCGTCGAATCCGTTGCGCCCCCATTTCTCTTGAGAAGCACGGTGGGTACTACAACTCTATTCTAGCATCGGCGATAATCGAGGGATGGGGAATCGCAACGTTCGCTTATCGGTGCTGGTGGCCGCGTTGGCCGGCCTGGCGCTCACCATGGCCTGGGCCGAAACTCCCATGACCGAACTCCAGATCAACGTGAAGACGCAGGGCGGCCACGCCATCGACCGCGCCGAAGTCATCGTGCGCTGGAAAGCCAACGCCAAGCATCCCGCCGAGCGTTTCAACAAGGCCGTCAACACGACCTTCGAAATGCGCACCAACCAGGATGGCGTAGCCAAGGTGCCGGCCATCCCGCAGGGCAGCATCCTGATCCAGGTCAATGCCAAAGGGTACCAGACATTCGGCCATGTCTTCGACGTGGACGAGGAAGAGAAGACGATTGACGTGGTGCTCAATCAGCCGCAACAGCAGTACTCGGCGCACTGAACCGGGATGCCGGGCGAAGACAGCATGATCGAGAGCGACAGCCTGCCCGCTCTTCTTTTTTTCGAAACGCCGGAGCAAATCTACGCCCGCGTGTTCCACGCACTCCGGCCGCGCACGCCTCTGCCCAGCCTGCGCGTCGAGTTTTGCCGGTTCGCCAACGCGGACAGCTCGATTTCGCTGCGGGACGGCTGCCTGCGGGTGAGGATCAGCGACCTGCTGGCCGGCGCACCGGCCCCGGTCACCGAAGCCCTGGCGTTTATCCTGCTTGGCAAACTCTACCGCAAACCGGTGCCGCCTATGTACGCGCACCGCTACCGGCTATATCTGAACCGGCGCGACATCCGGCGCCAGGCGCAACTGGTGCGCCAGATCCGCGGGCGCAAGTTTATTTCCGGGCCGGCCGGACAGCACCACAATCTGGAGGAGGTTTTCGAGCGCCTCAACGCGCAGTTCTTCGATGGCTTGATGGGCCGCCCGCAATTGGGCTGGAGCCGCCAGCCGGCGCGCGGCATGCTCGGGCACTTCGATCCATCGCACAACGCCATCGTGATCAGCCGCATTTTCGACCAGCCGGGCGCTCCGCTGCTGGCCCTCGAATATGTGGTGTTCCACGAGATGCTGCACCTGCGGTTTCCCGTCAATCATTCCGGCGCCCGCCGCCGCGTACACACCCGCGAGTTCCGCGAGGCCGAAAAGGAATTCCCGCGGCTTAAGGAAGCCAAGGAGATGCTCAAGAGGTTGTAGGACGGTTGACAGGCGAAAGCGCCTGTCCCACAGCTCGCGAGTTCCGCAGCGGCAAAGTGGGACAGACGCTTCCGTCTGTCAACCTCTGGGCCGCGCCACGCTCCATGCTATGATCCAGGCTGGGCAAAGGTGAAAATCATCGTCGGCATTTCCGGCGCCAGCGGCTCGCTCTATGGAGTGCGGCTGCTCGAACGGCTGCGCGCCACCGAAAGTGTGGAACTGCACCTGGTCTGGACGCGATCGGGCGAAAAAACCCTGTTTCTCGAAACCGGAAAACACATCGCCGAGATCCGAACGCTGGCGGACCACTCCTACTCGCCGGAAGATATATCGGCCAGGCTCGCCAGCGGTTCTTACCCGGTCGATGCCATGGTGGTCGCCCCCTGCTCCATCCACACCATGTCCGCCATCGCTCACGGCATCACTGCCAACCTGTTGACCCGCGCCGCGGACGTGACCTTGAAGGAACGGCGCAAACTGATTCTGATGGTGCGCGAGACGCCATTCCATCTCGGCCATCTCCGCAGTATGACGGCTTTGGCGGAAATGGGCGCCATCATCGCGCCGCCCATCCCCGGCTTCTATCATCGTCCGCAGACCGTGATGGAACTGGTGGATCACAGCCTGGACCGGGTGCTCGATCTGCTCGGTCTGCCCGATGCCGCCATTCGCCGCTGGCAGGGAGCCGGGCAATGAAGGCCCAGCCCCGCTCGCGCGCGGTGGCCTTCCAGGGCGAACGCGGCGCCTTCAGCGAACAAGCCGTGCGCCAACTGTGTGGGCCTTCCGCCACGGTGCTCCCCTGCGTGCGCTTCGAGGACATCTTCCGCCACCTCAAGCAAGGCAGCGTGGCCGGCGCGATGGTGCCGATCGAGAACACGCTGGCCGGATCGGTCCATGAGAATTACGATCACCTGCTGCACTTCGAGCTGCCGATCGTGGCCGAGACCAGCGTGCGCATCGTGCACAACCTGATCGCCCCCAAAGGCGTCACCTTCCGCCAGCTCAAGCGCGTATTCTCGCACCCGGTGGCGCTCAACCAGTGTCTGGATTTCTTTCTCGCCAACCCGCAGATCGAACGGATTCCCTATTACGACACCGCCGGTAGCGCGAAGATGATCGTGGAAGAAGGGCTCACCGACGCCGGCGCCATCGCCTCCGCCGTCGCCGCGGAAATCTATGGGGCCCGCATTCTGCGCAAATCGATCGAAAGCGACCGGCAGAATTTCACCCGGTTTTTCCTGCTGCGGACGCCCGGGTATGCCCGGCGCCATCCCCTCCGCGTGCCGTCCGGAACGGTGTGGAAGACCTCGCTCGTGTTCAGCACGCGCAATATTCCCGGAGCGCTGTTTCGCGCGCTGAGCGCCTTCGCTTTGCGCGACCTCAATTGCACCAAGATCGAATCGCGCCCGTTGCGCGGCAAGCCCTACGAGTATCTTTTTTATCTGGACTTCATCGGCCACGTCGACCACCCCAACTCCCGCAACGCGCTCCACAACCTGGAAGAAGTCGCCGACTTCCTGCGCGTGCTCGGCTGCTATCCCAAGGGCGCCTGACGCGCGCGGCAAGACTCGCCGCGTTACACTGAGCGAATGGCCGACCCGACTGAGGCATTGCTCGAAGACGTTCCCATTCTGGCGGTGCGCGATGTCATCCTCTATCCCGGCGCGATGTTGCCCATCACCATCGGCCGCCCCAGTTCGGTGGCGCTGGTGCAAAGCATGGGCGAAAACCGCGGCCTGGCAATCGTCTCCCAACTCGACCCGCGCGTGGATGCGCCGCAGCCGAAAGACCTGTATGAGGTCGGCACCCTTTGCGTCATGCATAAGGCCATCCGCGTGCCGCGCGACAACCTGCTCCTGTTCTGCGAGGGCACCGCGCGCATCCGCATACGCGAGTTCACGGCCACCGAGCCTTTCCTGCGGGCGCGGATCGAAAAGCTGGAAGAGATCGATCCCGCCCTCACGCCCGAAGTGGAAGCGCTGCGGCAAAACGTGGTCGGCCTCTTTCAGCAAATCGTGGCCGCCTCGCCCAACCTCTCCGACGACCTCTCGACCACCGCCGCGCAGATCGTCGAACCCGCCCGGCTGGCCGATTTCGTGGCCGGCAACCTGCCCGCGCTCGTGCATCTGGAGCGGCAGAGACTGCTGGAACAGACCGACGGCCTGGCGCGGCTCAACCAGGTTCTGCTCCACCTGACGCGCGAGCTCGAGCTGGTGGAACTGCGCGGCCGCATCCAATCCCAGGTGCAGGGCCAGCTTTCGCAAAGCCAGCGCGAGTTCTATCTCCGCGAGCAGCTCAAGGCCATCCAGAAAGAGCTCGGCGAAAGCGAAGACGGAACGCGGGATATCGAAGAGCTGCGAGCCAAGCTGGAAGCCGCCGGCATGCCCCAGGAAGTGAAGACCGAAGCCCTGCGCGAGCTCGACCGCCTGGCGCGCCTTTCCACTGCTTCGCCCGAACACGGCGTCGCCCGCACCTATCTGGAATGGATGGCCGCGCTGCCCTGGAGCGTTTCCTCCGGCTCGCCGGTCGACGTCAGGCGCGCCGCCGAAATCCTCGATGAGGATCACTACGACCTCGAAAAGGTCAAGGATCGCATCCTCGACTACCTGGCCGTGCTCCAGCTCCGCCCCGTCTTGAAGGGCCCCATCCTGTGTTTCGTCGGACCGCCCGGGGTGGGCAAGACCTCGCTCGGCAAGTCGATCGCCCGCGCCTTGGGCCGCAAGTTCGCGCGCATCTCGATGGGCGGGATGCACGATGAGGCCGAGATCCGCGGCCACCGCCGCACCTACATCGGCGCGCTCCCCGGCCAGGTGATTCAGGCGCTGCGCCGCGCCGGCGCCAACGACCCCGTCTTTATGCTCGACGAGGTGGATAAGTTGGGACGCGATTTCCGCGGCGATCCCGCCTCGGCGTTGCTCGAAGTGCTCGACCCCGAGCAGAATTACACCTTTCGCGACAATTACCTGGATGTCCCCTTCGACCTTTCCAAGGTTCTGTTCATCACCACCGCCAACGTGCTCGACCCGGTTCCCGACGCGCTGCGCGACCGCATGGAGATCATTTCTCTCGAGGGCTACACCGAGCAGGAAAAGGTCATCATCGCTTTCCGGTATCTGATTCCGCGGCAAATCACGGAGAACGGTCTGGATGCCGATGGCGGCGTCCAGTTCTCCGACGAAGCCGTGCGCTTCCTGATCCGCCGCTACACGCGCGAGGCGGGAGTGCGCAACCTGGAGCGCGAGCTCGGCTCGATCTGCCGCAAGCAGGCGCGCCGGATCGCCGGAGGCCGCAATGAAAAGAACGAAAAGATCGATGTCACGCCGCAGACTGTCGAGCAGGACCTGGGCGCCCCGCGCTTCCGCACCGATACCGAGGTAGCCGAGCGCACACGCCGGCCCGGTGTTGCGGTCGGCCTGGCCTGGACGCCCGTCGGCGGCGACGTCCTTTTCGTCGAAGCCGGCCGCATGCCCGGCGGCAGCAAGGGCCTCATCATGACCGGCCAACTGGGACCGGTGATGCAGGAATCCGTGCAGGCCGCACTCACCTGGGTGCGCAGCGCGGCAACCCAATACGGCATCGATCCCGAGCTTTTCAAATCCATCGACATCCACATCCACGTGCCCGCCGGCGCCATCCCCAAGGACGGCCCCTCCGCCGGCATCACGATGGCCTCCGCGCTGCTGTCCATGCTGACCGAACGGCGCATCCGCCCCCACCTTGCCATGACCGGCGAAATCACCCTCACCGGTCAGGTCCTCCCGGTGGGTGGCATTAAAGAAAAGGTCCTCGCCGCCAGGCGCAGCGGCGTCCGCGTAGTCATCATGCCGGCGGAGAACGAAGTCAATGTCCGCGAAGACCTCAAAACCGAGCACATCGCCGACATGACCATCCACTACGTCAATTCGATGGAAGAAGTGGTCGCCCTGGCGTTGGAGGAGCGTCCGACTGCAAGAGAATAGAAAGCACCCCGTCTGACTTGGTTTGGGCCGGTGAGAAATTCGGCCGCGAGGAAAAAATCGGGCAAGCCCCACTCCGGAGGCTTGCCCGTGCCAGGTCTAGCTTAGAACCGCAGGTATCCGCCCACCTGTAACTGGCGTGGGCTGGAAGCGGTGCCGGTGATCACCGCGTAGTTGTTATAGTTGACGGCGCCAGTCGTCGCATTCGTCAGCCAGCAGCACGTGGCGTTGGGATTGCTAAACGTCGGTGTGTTGGTGAGGTTGAACGCGTCGCCGCGCAACTGGAACGTAAGTTTCCCTTCCTTGAAGGTGAAGATGCGGGAGAGGCTCTGGTCCAGGTTGAAGTAGCGTGGGCCGAACACAATGTCTCTGCCGGTCGTGCCCAGCACGTTGTTCGCCGGGTTGGCGAACGCAGCGCCGTTGAACCAGGGGCTCGTGGAGCCGATTCCTTTCAGAATCGCCACCGTAGGATCGACCTGGTTCGCCGTAGCGCCCTGGCCGCCGGCGTTGATTTGCGCGCTGGTGCCGATGGTGAACGGCAGGCCGGTATACCAACCCAGATTGCCGCTGAGTTCCCAACCGCCGATGATCCAGGACGCGGCACCATGATTGAACATGGTGTGCCCTTTACCGAACGGCAACTGGTAGACGTAGAAAAACTGGAACGTCTGCGCGCGGTCGAAACCGGCTAGTTGCTTGTTCAGGCTGTACGACACCGGGAAGGCGCGGAATAACGTGGCGTCGCCGTTGTCGCCATTGGCTTCATCGATGGCCTTGGAGAACACGTAGTTGACGCCGATGATCGACGAGCCGATGCTCTTCCGCACCTGGGTCTGCAAACCGTTATACGTCATATCGCCGAACGGCTCGTACATATTCATGTCGCTGGTGACATACGGATAGAGCTGGCGGCCGGGGGTACCGGTTCCGGGCGCCGACCCGTTGATGTTGACACCCTCCATGTCGTGGACGCCATGTGTCCCCACATATCCGGCTTGTGCAACCAGGGTCGGAGAGAATTCGTGCTGGATGGTGATGTTCCAGCTCTCGTAGTATCCCCGGTCCATGTTCGCGGGAAAAGTGACCGTGCCCGTGCTCGGCAGGTAAGTGGTTGGAGAGGCACTGGTCGATGGCTTAAAGATGCCCGTCGCGAGATTCGGGGCGGTAGGCAGCGGAAGGCCGTCCGTCAGCGACACCTGCGTGGCTCCATCGGAATTCGGAACGCCGGCATAGCTGATGAATTGGTACGACTTGGGCGGAGCGTAGTCCTCGTTGATGATCGAGGGGAAGGCATTCCGCTGGTTGCGCATGTTATCGGGATCGTCGGTAATGCCGAATCCGCCGCGCAGTACGGTCTTGGATCCTAAGCGATAGGCCAGGCCGAAACGCGGGGCGAAGCCCTTCTTGGAAGCGGTGGCGCCGGCATCCCACGGAACGCCGTTCTCTCCGCCAATCAGGATTTCGTCGGTCGCTGGATCGAATCGGGTCGCACCGTAGTTACCATGGGAGAAGATCGGATAGTATTCCCACCGTATCCCATAGCTGATGGTGAGATTCTTCGTCGCCTGCCACTGATCGCGCGCGTACATCGACCAGACGGAAAAACGCAGCGAGTTCGGATTCTGAACCTGCGTGATCTTGCCGGTGTGGGACGGAAAGCCGAGCAGGAACTGCGCCCAGGAGTTGAATGGGTTGGCGACTGCTGCGCCGCCGTTAAGCGCCGTCAGGGTGCCGTCGAACCCGAAAGTGCCGCGCGCCGTGCCGAACGTTCCGCCCTGCGGCTGGAACTGATTGAGCGCGAACTTATCGTATTCGAAACCGAAACGCAGGTTGTGAGTTCCCTTGACCTTGGTCAGGTTGATGGCGGTTGTGTATTGGTTGTCGCGGAACTTGAACGGGCTGCCGGTATTGGTGTTGCCGATGTTCGCCACGCCGGTGATCTGGAATCCCGGGATGCCCTGATAATTCACGCCGGTCCCGTTGGTGCCTGGAATTTTCAGCGTGTCGAGTCCGTAGTCCCCAACCGGCTCGTCGCCATTGGCGCCAATACTCTGGCGCGTGTAGCCAACGTTGCCGTCAATCAGCAGCGTCGGCGAAATGGTATCGGTGAAACCGGTTGCGGTGGTCTGGACGAGGCCGCCGGCGTTAACCGGGTTGCCTCCGCCAAACGCGTCGCCTTCGGCCGGTCCCAGCACAAATGGGGCGACGATATTGACGGGCGAAAAGCTGTACCGGCCCCATACCATCGCCTTGTCGGTGGGGTTGTAGGTGACCTTATAATCCCAGTTGCCGCGGTTGTATTGGGTACCGCCGTAAGCGTCGTAGTTGCTTGTGAACGCGGTCGGCCTGGTAAGCGTGGGCAAGAGAGCCGTCAATGTCTCGGATGCCGAAGCGATACGGCTCGAGGGAATCATGTTGTTGGCGAACTGCGTGCGGCCGGTGCCATCCGGGTTGCCGCTGAGCGGATCGTAGATTTTGGCGGGAGTGGCGCTGAAGTCCCCGGTGCGCATCGCCGCTGTGGGCAGCGTCAAGTTCGTGGTGGCTGCATACAGCCGGCGCTTGGTTGCCATGTAGTCCAGGAAGAAGAACAGCTTGTTCTTTCCATGCACCACTTTGGGGATCCAGATCGGGCCGCCCAGCGCGAACCCATAGTTGTTGAAGACGTTCTTGCCCAGCCGGCCGGGATGGGAGAAAACGTTATTGACTGCGGCCAGGTCCTGGTTCTGGTTGTTCTCATACGCCACCCCGTGCAATTGGTTGGTGCCGGACTTGATGGTGACGTTAGTCGCCACGCCTCCCGCCGCGCCCTGCTCGGCGTCGAAGTCGTTGGTGCTCACATCGACGGCTTGAATCGCTTCCGGCGGCGGCACGTAAGCGACGTTGACCGGCAGCCACGGATAGGAGATGGCGGTCCCGTCCAGCTTGGTGCTGTTGCCGGTGGAGGAAACGCCGTTCATGAACAGCGTGATGGCGCGCATCGGATTGCCGGCTTCCGAATTGGCTTCGGGGTTGGCGATAATTCCCGCGCCGGGAACCAGGAATAGCAGGCGCTGGAAATTCTTGCCTTCACCGCCGGTAACCGGCAGTTCTTCTATTTCCTGAGGCGTGACTTCCGCCTCGATATCGGCTTTGTCCGACTGCAGCACCACGGCATCGGCCCGAACTTCCATCGTCTCGGTGGTCTTCGCAATCTGGAGTTGGACGTCCACGCGCCGAACTTCGTCGTTACTCACCAATACGGCGGTCTCGACTACGGTGCCGAACGACTTGGCGGCAATCGAAACGTTGTAGAGTCCGGCTTGGATATTGTTGAACCTGTAAAAGCCGTGTTCGTCCGTGGTGGCATGGCTTCGCACGCCAGTTCCCGTGTTAAGCGCCTCGATTGTGGCGCCCGGTATCGTGGCGCCGGTAGGGTCGGTCACGTTTCCGGCGAGCGATCCGTAAAGAACCTGCGCGTGCGCCGCGCAGGGAAGCAGAAGGAACACCAGCGCCAATGCCAATCCCAGCGAAATACACCGCTGGCTCTGCCGCGCCGGCTGCCCCTTTGCCTGACCTTCTAGCATGGATGTTTTCATTCGACCCCCAAACATTTTCTAGACTCCCCGTTTAACCGGTCGCCTGGCCTCTTTCAGTCTTGGCGAGTGCTCTATACCCGAATGATCGAAGCCCGCTACCAAACACTAGTTCGCCGCCCGAACTTGACGCGAATGGCTCATGCGGCACACCGCGTCACCTCGTCCAATCGATTTTGTTATAACCTCGAACAAATTATCCGGCATTTGGCTTCCCAGATCAAGTTCTGATTTGCGATTTGCCATCCGAAGTGCTGTTAAAGTTAACCAGCCGGCGGATCCGGCCAGAGCCCTGGTGGCAGACGGAGGGTTCGATCCTTCGCTTCGCGCGGGCCCGGCTCAGCACCCGGCTCGGTTCGGGAAATGCCGATAACTCCTTGCATCAAATTGGTTTAAGGTAATCTACTCTTAAACGTTCGGTGCGATCCAGGAAGACCGAAGGAGAGGGAACGCTCCCTTGCCTGGGAGATGAAGAGTCGCGTCCAGTACAACCGGCAGGATTCAGAGCCCGGCGGATCTGAGCAGTTGGCGGGCCGTCTTAATAGCCCATCCCGCGGCAATCCAGAGCGCCAATCCCGCACCAGCCGCCGCAAAGCCGATCATGTTGTCGCCATGGAAGAGCAGCGGGCACAGGATGGCCCAGACCGCCATGCAGGCGCCGGCAACCAGATTCGCACGATGCCGATACAAGACCGGCATCGGAAAGAAGTGCACTCCCACAATCAACACCACGGCCGGAATGGTGAGGTCCTCAAAGCCCAGTCGTGGGAAGATCTGGAACACCAGAAAAACCATAATCCACGTGACCGCGTTGACGATGCCGAAGATACGGTCGTTCCGCCGCCGTTCCGCCTCCGGGAAAGCGTCCTTCCCAGCGGCTTTGCCACGCCTCCGAAGCCGCATGGCTGGGATGACGAACAGACCGATCGCGCCGCCGATCAGGCATGCCCCATATTTGTTCAGGCGCCCGAAAGCATAGGTTGCCAGCAGCAACCAGGCGCCACCGAAGATCGAGAAGAATAATGCGCCGTAGCAACCGCGACCGCACGCGCGGCATCCGCATTTCCGGTGGCTTCCGTTTTCGCGGTCATCGTAAACCGGGGGCTCCTTCTGTGATGAGTGTAAACCCGATGCGCTGCCTTCCCAAAGCAAAAACCGCCGGCGCACGCTCATATGCGGCCGGCGGTTCCTGCATTTCCTGGCGCCCAATGGGCGCCGCTGCTCTGCGACTTACTCGGCCAGCGTTTCTTCGCCGGTTCCTTCGGTGAGGCCGCCGGCGTAGAGCGAGCGGGTCTCCTCTTCGTAGCCGGGGATGGAATCGAGCGGCTGTTCCTGCACCGGCTCCTCCACCACGTCCTCGCCGGCGATTTTGACCCGGCGGTAATACTCCATGCCGGTTCCGGCCGGAACCAGGCGTCCCATGATAACGTTCTCCTTCAGGCCGCGCAGGTAATCCACTTTGCCGTTGATGGCGGCCTCGGTGAGCACGCGCGTGGTCTCCTGGAAGGAGGCGGCGGAGATGAACGAATCGGTGGAAAGCGACGCCTTGGTGATGCCCAGCAGCACGGCCTTGCCCTGCGCCGGGCGGCTGCCCGCTTCCATCACTTTCGCGTTTTCGGCGCGGAACTTGAACTTATCGACCACTTCTTCCGGCAGAAACTCCGTGTCGCCGATATCTTCCACCTTCACCCAGCGCATCATCTGGCGCGAGATGACCTCCAGGTGCTTGTCGTTGATGTTGACGCCCTGCAGGCGGTAAACTTCCTGGATCTC
>JBEKKO010000151.1:0-10775 GCA_050010695.1 Bryobacteraceae bacterium | reverse complement strand
AACCGCAAGGTCGTGATGATGATCGATTTCGAGCTGGCCAAGGACAAGATCCTGATGGGCGCGGAGCGAAAATCGCTGATCCTCTCCGACGCGGAAAAGCGCAATACGGCTTATCACGAAGCCGGGCACGCCCTGGTGGCGGCCGTGATCCCCGAAGCCGATCCGCTGCACAAGGTGACCATCATCCCGCGCGGCATGGCGCTGGGCGTCACCATGCAGTTGCCGATCGACGACAAGCATTCCTACAGCAAAGATTACCTGTTGGCGCAGCTTGCCATCCTGATGGCCGGGCGCATCGCCGAAGAGAATTACATGCATCACATGACCACTGGCGCCGGCAACGATATCGAGCGCGCCACCGATCTGGCCCGCAAGATGGTGTGCGAGTGGGGCATGAGCGACCTGGGGCCGCTCAGCTTCGGCAAGAAGGAAGAGCAGATCTTCCTGGGCCGCGAGATCGCCCAGCATCGCGACTACAGCGAAGAGACCGCCATCCGCATCGATGCCCAGGTCAAGAAAATCGTGCAGGGCGCTTACGACACCGCGGAGGCGATCATTAAGGAACGCTCCGACGCGCTGGTGAAGATCGCCGAAACGCTGCTCGAGCGGGAAATCCTGGACGGCAACGAGGTGATGCAGATCATCAAGGGCCAGTCCATCGAGCCGATCAAGCCGGGCGGCATGGACGCCGAGGACCATACCCAGCAGGTGCTGCGGCCGGAGAGCGGCCGCCGCGTTCCGGGCCTCAACGAAGGCGAGCGCCCGCAGCCGGCGTGATCCGGGAGATGCACGGACAAATCCCGCGCTTCCCGGTTTACCTGTTCGATATCGATGGCACGCTGCTCGATTCGGCGCCGGATATCTGTGGCGCCGTCGAGCAGGTGCTGGCCTCGGCCGGTGCGCCGCCGGTTTCGTTCGACTTTTTGAAAGGCTACGTCGGCCTTCACCTGGTAGCGGTGTTCGGCGACGTGTTCCCCAACCACACACCCGAGCAGATGGAGGAGTGGATCCGCCAATACCGCGCCATCTACCTGGGGCGCGGTCACACCCAGACCAGCGTGTATCCTGGCGCGGCGGAGGCGCTGGCGGCGCTCGGCGGGCGCAAAGGCACCGCCACTACCAAGGGCACACCCACCACGCGGCTGGTGCTGGAGCAATTCGGCCTGCTGCGCTACTTCGACCACGTGCAGGGCACCGACGGTTTTCCCTCCAAGCCGGCCCCCGACGTGATTCTGAAATCCATGGAAGCGCTGGGCGCAAGGCCCGAGGAATGCCTGATGGTGGGCGATTCGGCGGCCGATATGGAAGCCGGCCGCGCCGCCGGCATCAAAACCTGTGCCGTGTTGTACGGGTACGGCAAGCGCGAGGAACTGGAGCGCCACCAGCCCGATTTCCGGATCCACGATCTGCGGGAACTGCTGCCAAGTCCCGCATAGGGGCCAAGCATGGTGGGCAGATCTCCGAAGCCTCCGACCTGCCAACGGAGTTTCTACATTTTCTTGAAAGGCCCGGCAGCGCCGGCAATCTTGTCGCCGGTGCCTTGAACACAGGCCGTTTTGTGAGATGTCCGAAAAAAGCCGGAAGCGGCTCCTTCGGCTGCGGTACAATGTCCCTTCGTCATGCAGGTATTGCAAGCCGGACAGCACAAGCTGATTTACATGGAACTCCAGCCGGAGATGGTCTCCACCATCGCACGGCAGGCGGGGTTCGAAGTCCGTGCTCGCGAGGGCGCCAGAACCATCAGTCTCGAACTCGCCGCCCCCGGCCGCCAGTCGCCGCTGCTGCTGTTCGACGCCAGCCATCCGGCCAACCTCGGTTGGTTTTCGCGTTGCCAGTTCTACGTCGATGGGCGCACCGGAGCCGTCATGCAGACGCCGCTCAGCGTCGCCAACAAGCGCGACCGCAGCGGCCGACTTTACACCAACGCGGTCCGCCTCGGCATCGCCAAGGAATTGCCGCTGACCTTCCGCCTGCCGGGCAATCAGCCGCTCACCGAGCAGGTGTTCTATAACCTGCTGGTCGGTTTCCTGAACGCCCTCACGCAAACCGGTGTTGCCGTCTGCGGATCCGGCGCCGTCGAACCCTTGTCCGGCCGCACCGAATCCCACAGCCCCCGCGCTTGACGGGCGGGCGCTTTAGCTTGCCCGGACAACACCAAGGAGGTGCGCACCAGCCTATTTACTCTCGCTGGCTAACAGCGTGTCTATCTTCGCGATGTATTTCTTGGCCCGCTCGGATTCCGGCATCTCGGGGTTGAGGGCGATGGTCTCGGAGAAATGCTTGCGCGCCGGGATCAAGCTCTCGACGGAGCCGGAAGCTTGCGCCTTGCTGGTGTACGAAAGAGCAAGACCAAAGTGGGCGAACGGATCCGAGGGATCGTAGGTGAGCGATTTCTGGCAGTAGGCGATGGCGCTGTCGAACTGGTTCAGCAAACGCTGGCTGTCGCAGAGCCCGAAGTACGCGAGGCTGCGCAGGTCCTGCCACACGTCGCGCTGCGCCGCCCGCTTCTTCTTGCCGAACCCAATCAGGTACCCCAGCACGTAATAGTTCATCTTGCCCGCCAGCCGGCTGTCGAAATCGCTGAGCTTCAGATACTGCTGATAGGAGTCGGTGGCCCCCTGATACTTGCCGCTGAGGCGCAGGCTTTCCGCGAGCCAGAAGTGCGCCTCGGCGTTGTTGGGCGTGAGCCGAATGGCGTTGCGCGCGGCCTCGATGGAATCCGGATAAAGCTCCTTCATGCGCAAGGCCTGGGCGAGCAGATACCAGGCCAGCGCGTCCTTCTGGTCGCGTTGCACGACCGTATTCAACTGGCGTATGGAATCGTCGAGCGCGCCCTTATCGAGCAGCATGCCGCCCAAGGTGGCGCGCGCTTCCAGGTAATCCGGATCGATTTCGATAGCCCGCCGCAGGGCCTTCTCGGCATCGTCCTCCTGAAAGAGATCGCGGTAGACGCGGCCCAGGTAGAGCGCCGCCTGGCTGTAGTTGGCATCGGCTGCGAGCGCCGCCTGGAAACACCCGACGGCCTTGCGATAGTTCTCGGGAGTTCCTTTGTTGTAGAACTCGAGGCCCTTGTCGAACTGCTCGACGGCGGCGCGCGGACGGCGGCGCGGGATCAGGATCTTCAGCGTGACGGTGGACTCCTGCCCCGGGTATACGGTTTCCTCCCGCGGGCCATCGGGTTCGTAGCCCAGGTGCACGCCTCTCACCGTGTGGACGCCGGGCTGCAGGCCGGGCAGACGCAGGGGCGTCCCCTTGTTGACCACGCCGGCGGACTTGCCGTCCACGAAGACTTCGACGCCGTCCATGTTAGTCTCGAAGACCAGCGCGCCGTCTTTGGGCGGCGGAGGAGCGCCGGGCGCCGCGCCCGAGGGGAGATAGGCGAGCAGCATGTTGGGGTCGAAGCTGCCGCGCTCCGAAGTGGGATTCTGTTGCCCATTGGTGACCTGGCGCACGTTGCGCCGGACGTACTCGGCGAGCTCGTCGGCGGTCACGATGCCGTCGTGCGACTCATCGGCTGCGCCCTCCAGGCCCTTGACCACGTAGTAGGTGAAGATGCCATGCCCGCCGCCCCAATCGGCGCTTTCGAAGGAACGTTCGCGGTCGCGGCTGGCGGTGAGCGAAAACAGCGAGGAGCTGAGATCGAGCAGGCCGCGGCTGACGGCGGCGCGGTCGGCCTCCGGTGTGATGGCGCCGCTGTGGCAGGCGTCGGTAATTAAGACCTTCCACTTGGCCTTGATGCGCGAGCCGATCACCGAGCCCAGCGTGTCCATGGGGTAACCGGTCGCGGCGATGTTACCGGGATCGAGATCGTACGGCGCGAGATAGCCACGGCCGTTGAACACGAACCCGTGGCCGGCGAAGTAAATCAGCACGCGGTCGTCGTCGCGCGCGGTCGCCGGCAGCCATTCTTCCAGTTCGTGCCGCATGTTGGCCAGGGTGGCACGCGCGCCCGTCAGCTTGTGCACATTCTCGGCGTGGAAATTACCGCCTTCCGGACTGATGAGAATGGAGTAAATCGACTCCGCATCGCGCTCGGAGAACTGCAACTGGTCTTTGGCCGACAGGTTCTTGTAATTGGCGATACCGAGCACCAGCGCGTACGAGCGTGGAATGGTGACGGCGGTTGGGGCCGGCGGCTTGACGGGTGGCGCGCCGCTTTCGTATTTCAGGTCGCGCTGCTGCTTGTCGGGCGGCGGCGCCTGGGCGGCCAGCGCCGCTGCCACGGCCGCCAGAATGGCGAGAGTGCGAGCGGCCTTCATGATATTCACTTGTGTGCCAGCCGAAACTCGTAGATAACCGGTGCGGTGAGTGGCACCGGCGATGCGACCACCGAAGTATCCTTCTCGCGGATGAACATCAGGTCGTGCGAGCTTGCGCCGGGCACTCCGCTCAGGTTGTCCGGCAGCTTCTCCTCCGGGCGCACTTCTTTCGCTCCGGCCGAGCCGTCCACGCATTCGCCGCGTGCCTTGAAGACGGTGTCATCGCAGCGGGGTATCAGGGTCGGCGATACACTGCCGGGCTGCGGCGGCGGGGGCAGCGGCTGATATTTCGGTTGCGCCCCGAGCGACAACGGCGTAACCATCCAGTACAGGATGTCCTGGCCCGGTGGCCCACTTACACGGAACCAGCCCTGGACGGCAGGCACCACGTATTCTTTGCCGGCCTCGATGCGGTTCTGTTGCCCGGTGTCCTCACGAGGGAAAAGGATTTGGTAATTACCCGAGGTCGCCTGGTTCATGACGTAGAGATACCCGTCGAAATTAGTGTGGAAGCGAAAACGGACACGGTCATCGTGCGCAAAAACCAGGCCGGGGTCTACCGCTTTCCAGGCGCCGCCCTGCTGGCGCTCCAGAGTAAGTTCCATCCGGCGCGGCCCCTGCTCCAGGGTCTTGCTCTGGCCGGCCGCGGGACTGCAAGGCGCCATGGCGAATACCGCCGCCAACACCGGAAGCAGTGAGGTTCTCAGATTCATGGCGACCTTCGCCTCCCTCCACACTTGACTTACTGATGCTTCAACACAAAGTCCGCCACCAGGCGCGAGTCGGGGCTGCCGGTGCGGTTGAGAATGTAAACGGCATTCTCTTTCTTCTCGCCGGGTGTGCTGTCGTCCACCTTCTCGAAAACCAGGTCCCGCGCGTAAACCTCGTTGCGCAGGCGGCCGACCAGCGGATCGCCCAGCGGGCCGGCAGCGGCCGACATAACCTTGGGCCGCGCGGCGGGCGCAGCCGGGGCGCTGGTGGGCGAGACGTCTCCGCTGCCGAGCGAGTAGATCAAATGCTCCAGGTTGGGCTCGGGTTGCCGCGAAAGCACGATGAAAAGCTGCTCCTCGCCGGGTTGCTGGTCAAACGCGAAGCGGCCCGGCGCGGAAGGGATGGTATACTGCCGGCCGCTTTCGACGCGATTGTTTCCGCCAGCGACGTCCGTGGTCGGGAAGAGAATCTTCCAGGTGCCGCTGGCGCCCTTCATCGCAATGTAAAGATAACCGGCATCGTTCACCTCGACGGCGACGCGAATCCGATCGCCGGAGTGGAAGACCGTGTCCGGCGCAGTCTCGCGATAATCGCCCTCGCCGTTGTTGCGCAAAATGCTGTAACGCAGCCCCAGAGGTTTCCCCGAATACGCGGCGCGGATGATCTGCGCGCCGCCCGAGGAGACAGTCGGAGGCGCGGCACGCTCTGCCGGCGTAACCGCGGCGGGCGGTTCCACAGTCGTTGAAGGTCGCGCCTCACCGGCCGTCACGGCCTTTTTCGGCGCCGTCTGCTTCGCCGGTGTTTTCGGGGCGGCGGATGGCGTTGGAGCGTAGAACAGATCGCGGGCGGATAGCTGCTTAGTAGACTCCGGCGCGCCAGTTTGGGCAATTAGTGCTGCCACTCCAAAGATCGAACAAACAAGCGTCTTTTCGACCGGCATATTTCACCTCCCGGCATTTGCGCCGATATTATGCTTTCAATTCTGTCACAAACCGTACTATCATTGCGAGGGGGGGACTCTGGCTATGAGTGTACACGTGGGAATCGGAGGAGTGGCCCGCGTCCTATGCGTACTGCTCGCGGAGGTTGTACTAATTCAGACATGGCCTGTCCCGGTCAGGGCTCAGGAACAGGAACCCACGAAATTGGATATTTCGATTCTCGAGGGAGAGGGATCGATCAACAATATCCGCCAGC
Organism: Bryobacteraceae bacterium; assembly: GCA_050010695.1. Lineage (GTDB taxonomy): Bacteria > Acidobacteriota > Terriglobia > Bryobacterales > Bryobacteraceae > Bog-375. The sequence goes on along the minus strand of JBEKKO010000151.1, from coordinate 4,608 downwards.
GTGTGGCGCGAGAGGCCATGGTGCAGGTGAATGACGAGAACCACAAGCCGATTGCCGGCGTGGCGGTTACGTTCTTCCTGCCCGAACACGGCGCCGGCGGTGTTTTTTCGAATGGCAGCCATAGCCTCACCGTAATGACCGACGACGCCGGGCGCGCGGTGGCCCGGGGAATCGTTCCAAACAAGGTGGCCGGCGACGTGCAGATCCGCGTTGTCGCAAGATACAAGAACCTGGACGCCAACACCGTCATCCACCAGCAGAACGCCTCGGCGGCCACGGCGGCAACCGGTGGCGCGATCTCCGGGAAAGTACTGGCGATCGTCCTGATCGCGGCGGCAGGCGTGGCAGCCGGCGTGGTGGCTGCCACTCGCGGCGGCGGCTCCACTCCCGTGACAATCACCGCCGGGACGCCTACGGTGGGCGCCCCGCACTAGCCGGAAAAGGCAATCGACATGACTTCAAGCTTGGTAGGGCGGACGTTGACGGCAGTTTTAGCGGTAGGTTTGGCGTTTGCCGGGAATAGCACGGCAACCGGCCTGAGCGGCCCACGCTTGGGTTTGGTTTTCGACCGTGCGGCTGAGGACTTGCGTCCGATCAGCGGCATTCCGGGTGCGGCGGTTACGGGTGATCCTCTGAGCGTGGGCTTCCTGATTTCGCGGGCGGAAATCTCACCCGCGCAAGATGCGGCCCTGGTCGTGAAAGCAAGGGGCTCTGCCGTGGCGCTGGTCCGCGCATCTGGCGGCGATTGGGTAACGGCCTCGCTCGACGGAGTGCAGCCTGGGCCGGACAGCATGGCCTTCAGCCCTGGCGGCAGCGCGGCGGCCCTTTACTACGCCGGGAGCCGTGTCCTGATTCTCACCGGCCTGGCGGCCGCCCCGGCCATCGCCGGGGACCTCGACGTGTCCACCCTGCCGTCACCGGTTACAGCCATGGCCATTAACGATACCGGCAGCTTCGCGCTGGTGGCCGCGGGCCAGGCGGGATCGGTGTCCCTTTATCGTATTGCAATGAATTCGGCGCCGAGCCTGGTGGCCTCGTTCCGCAGCGTTTCTTCCGTGCGGCTTTTTAACGCAGGCCGGCAAGCGCTGGTTACCGATACTCTCGCCTCGACTGTGTACCAGGTTGCCGACCCGGCCGGCGCGGCAGTGACCCAGGTGGTCGCTTCGGAGAATGATGGAATTGAGGGGCTGGTCGCCGCCGATACCGATGCGGCCGGCCAGCGCGTGTTCGCCGCCGTCGGCAGTGGAACTATATTCATCTTCGATCTAAGCGGCGGCCCTCCGACGACAATCGATTGCGCCTGCACTCCGACCGGACTGTTCCGGCTGGCGGGCTCCGCCGCCTTCCGCCTGACGGAACTTTCTGGCGGGCCGATGCGGGTGCTCGACGCGAGTAACGCACCGCGCATGGTGACTGTGCCGCCGCCCGCCCAGGCGGCTGCACTTCCGGGAGGCCGGAAATGAGACGCCTGATTCTTCTTGCCGTTTGCCTAGCGCTGTGCGGGTTCGCGCTTTGGGGAGCACAACCCAACCCGGTAATCACGCAGACCAGCCTCCCCAACGGGCTTGTCGGCACTGCGTATTCGCAGACGCTCACAGCCACCCTCGGATATGGAACAATCGTTGGCGCCAGTTACACATTCTCGCTAGCCTCCGGGACTCCGCCATCCGGCCTTACGTTAGGTGCCGACGGAACTCTGGCGGGCCCGCCAACGGCAACGGGGACATTCAACTTCACGGTGCAGGTCGCCAGCAACCTGTTCATCAATGGTGTCCAACAGCCGACATTGACCGGAACCCAGGCTTTCACGATAGTGATCTATCCGGCGCTTGCGATCACCACGCAAACCGCGAATGCGGGGACAGTGGGTGCTTCTTACTCCCAAACGTTTGCGGCCACCGGGGGCGCGGGCGCCTACACGTGGTCTTTAGAGGCCGGTGCGGTGGCGCCTCCAGGTCTGACGATCTCTACCGCGGGTGTGCTCAGCGGGATCCCGACGGCGTCGGCGAGCTACGCCGTCCCCGTCATAGTCTCCTGCCAGATCCCCACTCTCGGGACGCAGACGACAGGCAGAACGTTCAGCGTTGTGATCGCCGCGGCTCCTCCTCTCGCTTTTACGGGCAGCTTGAGCGGCGGTGTCGTGGGTGCTCCTTATTCGTCGACGCTCGTCGCTTCCGGCGGATATGAAGCCGGCACTTATTCATTCTCGCCAACCACTGTGCCTCCACCGCCTGGCCTTACGCTGTCTTCCGGCGGAACCCTGTCGGGCACGCCAACTGCAACGGGGACATACCCCTTCGCAATGTTCATCACCAGCAGCGTGGCCGGCAGCAACTTGCCGCCACTGACCATAACACCGTCTTTCACGATAGTGATTTATCCGGCTCTTGCGATCACTCCGCAAGCCGCGAATACGGGGACTGTGGGTGTGCCTTACTCCCAAACGTTTAAGGCAACCGGAGGAGCGGGCCCTTCAACCTACACATGGTCTGTGTTAAGTACGCCGCCTCCAGGTCTGACACTCTCTGCCGCGGGCGTGCTCAGCGGGACCCCGACCGCTGTGGGAACCTACCCTTTTACCATCCAGGTCTCGAGCCAGATCCCCACTGTCGGCGCGCAGACGGCGAGCCTGCTGCTTACTCCTGAGATCGCCGCGGGTCCCCTCACCATTACCGGCACCTTGGGCAACGGTACGGTCGGTGTTCCCTATTCGGCGACGCTTGGCGGTTCCGGCGGATATGGCGCCGGCACTTACACATTCTCGGTAACGTCCGGGACTCTGCCGGCGGGGATTAAGCTTTCTGCCAGCGGAGCTCTGTCGAACACGCCAACTGTGGCGGGGACAAGCACCTTCACGGTGCAGGCCACCAGCACCGACCCCAACGTTGAGGATAACCTGCCGCCAGTCACTGCAACTCAATCTTTCACGGTAGTGATCTATCCGGCTCTTGCGATCACTACGCAAACCGCCAGTTCGGGGACTGTGGGTACTCCTTACTCCCAAACCTTCACGGCAACCGGAGGAGGGGGTCCTTCAACCTACACATGGTCTGTGATCGGCGGTACGCCGCCTCCGGGGCTGACATTCTCCGCCGCCGGCGTGCTTAGCGGCACCCCAACCGCCTCGGGAACCTACTCTTTTTCTGTCCAGGTCTCTAGCCAAGTCCCCACTCTCGGGACGCAGACGGCCAGCCAGGCGTTCAGCGTTGTGATCACGCTTTCTTCTCTCACCATCAACGGCAACTTGGGCGGCGGTGTAGTGGGTAGTCCCTATTCGGCGACACTCGGCGCGACGGGTGGATATGGAGCTGGCACTTACACATTCTCGGTGGGCTCCGGCGTTCCGCCTCCTGGCCTTACGTTCTCTGCCGGCGGAGCTGTGTCGGGCGCGCCAACGGCCGCGGGAACATTCAACTTCACAGTGCAGGTCACCAGCACTCCGACCGGAATATTCTTGAACCTTCCCCCGCCTCCACTTAGAGCAACCCAGTCTTTCACGGTAGTGATCTATCCGGTTCTCACGATCGCTACGCAAACCGCCAGTTCGGGGACTGTGGGTACGCCTTACTCGCAAACGTTCACGGCAACCGGAGGAGCGGGCCCTTCAACCTACACATGGTCAGTGGCAAACGGTACGCTGCCTGCGGGGCTCACGCTTTCCGCTCAGGGTGTGCTTTTCGGGACACCGACGGCCTCGGGAAGCTTTTCTCTCACGGTCCAGGTTACGAGTCAAGCCCCCACTGTCGGGGCTCAGACGACCAGCCAGGCGTTCAACATTGTGATCGCCGGGGTATCTCTCACCATTACCGGCAATTTGGGCGGCGGTGTGGTAGGTAGTCCCTATACGGCGACGCTCGGCGCGACGGGCGGATACGGAGCCGGCACTTACACATTCTCGGTGGCCTCCGGCGTTCCGCCTCCTGGCCTTACGTTTTCTGCCAGCGGAGCTGTGTCGGGCGCGCCAACGGCCGCGGGAACATTCAACTTCACAGTGCAGGTCACCAGCACCAACCCCAGTCTTGGCGGCAATTCCCCGCCAGTCACCGCGACTCAGGCGTACACGGTGGTGATCTATCCGGTTCTCGCGATCGCTACGCAAACCGCCAGTTCGGGGACTGTAGGTGCGCCTTACTCGCAAACGTTCACGGCAACCGGAGGAGCGGGCCCTTCCAGTTACACCTGGTCAGTGGCAAACGGTACGCTGCCGCCGGGGCTCACGCTTTCCGCTCAGGGTGTGCTCTTCGGGACACCGACGGCCTCGGGAAGCTTTTCTCTCACGGTCCAGGTTACGAGCCAAGCTCCCACTGTCGGGGCTCAGACGACCAGCCAGGCGTTCAGCATTGTGATCGCCGGGGTATCTCTCGCTATTACCGGCAACTTGAGCGGCGGTGTGGTGGGTAGTCCCTATTCGGCGACGCTCGGCGCGACGGGTGCATATGGAGCCGGCACTTACACGTTCTCAGTGACCACCGGCGCTCTGCCGTCAGGCCTTACGTTGTCCGCCGGCGGAGCTCTGTCGGGCACGCCCTCGGCCGCGGGAACATTCAACTTCACAGTGCAGGTCACCAGCACTAACCCCAGTCTTGGCGGCAATTCCCCGCCACTCAC
>JBEKKO010000150.1:0-10860 GCA_050010695.1 Bryobacteraceae bacterium | reverse complement strand
ATCGCGCTCTCCGACGACTACTTCATCGGCCGCAAGCTGTATCCCAACGTCGACTTCTACTCCGGCATCATCTACGAGGCCATGGGCTTCACTCCCGACCAGTTCACGGTGCTGTTCGGCATTCCGCGCACGGTGGGCTGGCTGGCCCAATGGCAGGAAATGATGGAGGACCCGGAGCGCAAGATCGCCCGCCCGCGCCAGGTGTACACCGGAGAGGCCAAGCGGGACCTAGTGCCGATCGAGCTGCGCTCGCTGAAGACGCCGCTAGTGCTCGCGTAGTCAGTGGGGCGGGCGCTTCCGCCTGCCAATGTCGTATCGCCGCCCGTAAGGGCCGGGCATGCCCGGCCCGCGCCCATCATTCATGGACGACCACCCTGGTACCCTGCCCACCCCCGTAGTACCCAGGGCAGCCCGCCCAGCCGCTGGAACTTTCTTTTTCAAGGCGGTGTCTATATCTTTACAGTGCCCGGACTTTCCTGATAGCGTGAAATCAGGGAGTGAGCCCGAGAAATGAGAGGCTACCCGGTGGCCACGGCGATCCTGGATTTCAGCGAACGCTCCGGCGCGCAAGCGTCGGTGAACGAGGATCTGTGCCTGGCCGAGAGTCTACGCCTGGGCGATGAGCGGGCCTACGAAGAACTGATCGCGCGCTTCCAGCAGCCGGTCTACTCGCTCGCCAGCCGTTTGCTGAACGATCCGGCCGAAGCCGCCGACGTAGTTCAGGAAGTGTTTCTGAAGGTTTTCCGCTCGATCGGCCATTTCCGCGGCCAAAGCAGCCTCAAGACCTGGATCTACCGCATCACGGTGAACGAGGCGCACAACGCGCGCCGTTGGTTTTTCCGCCATCGCCGCCGCGAGACGGAGTTGGATGGCCCGGTCGAGGAAACGAACCACCATTGGCGGGAGACGGTGGCGGACCACGGCCGCTCCCCATTCGAGGAGGCCAGCAGCCAGGAGCGGCATCGCATCATCCAAGCCGCCCTGCTGCGCTTGAATCCGATTTTTAAGGAGGCCGTCGTGTTGAGAGACATCGCGGACCTCAGTTACGAGGAAATCGCCGAGGTGCTGGATGTTTCCCTCGGAACCGTGAAGTCTCGAATCCTGCGGGGCAGGGAAGCCCTGCGGGTGGAACTCGCGGGCAGCCTCGATGAGAGGCCGGTCCTGCGATTGGTGCCGAAAACGGCTGAGTGAATGTATGATCTGCGAATTTGCCCGAGCAAAGATTTTTCCACTCCTCGACCATGGGCTGGAAGATCGGGAGCGCCGCGAGACGCTGGCGCACCTGGAATCCTGCGCCCGCTGTCACGATGAGTACCAGGTGTTCGAAAAACAGCGTCTGGCGATGCGGTCGATGGAAGAGCCAGCCGTGCCGCCGGTCGTGACGCACCGGCTGCGCGTGCTCGCCGCCCACGAGCGCTTGCGGCAGATGGCGCGGGCCAGCATTTCGGCCCGGCTGCGCCACATAGCGGACGACGTGCGACTGTTCATGGACAATATGATGCGGCCGGTGGCGCTGCCCTTCGGCGGCGGCCTGCTTTCCGCCGTGCTTCTGTTCGGCATTCTGGCGCCCGGCCTGATCTTCACGCGTAGTCTGGATTCCGATCCTTCGGTGATTTCGCTGGTCACCCTGCCTGAGGGCAGAGTGGTGGGTGCAGCCGGCGAAGTCTACGGCATGGAGATGGTTAGCTCGATTCCTTCTTCCACCGACAGCACGCTGGTGGAATTGACCGTGGATCGTTACGGGCACGTGAGCGATTGGAAAATCTTGCGCGGCGAATTGACGCCCGATGTCAAGAGCGTCATCCTATTGTCCAACTTTAATCCCGGCACCTATTTCGGCATTCCGACCGACAGCAAGATACTGGTTGCGTTGCATTCGGTTCCCGTCGCGGCCCGGAGCTGACCGCTCCGCGTGGCGCGGCAACGGCTGGGACAACATTTCCTGATTAAGGGCTCCGTCCTGGAGCGCATCGCCAGAGCCGCGTGTCCCGAGCCCGAGCCTATCGTGATTGAAATCGGCCCCGGCCGCGGTGCGCTCACCACGAAGTTGCTCGAGCGCGCCGCGCGCGTGGTCGCCATCGAGATCGATTATGATCTAGCCGCTTATCTGCGCCACCGATTCGCCGGGGACGCTCGTCTGGAAGTCGTCGAAGCCGATGTCCTCTCCGTCGACCTGGCGCAGTGGGGGCCGGCCCCAATCGCCGGCAACCTGCCTTACTACATCACCTCGCCCATCCTCGAACGCGCGCTCCGATTGCGCCCGCCGCGGGCCGTGTTTCTGCTGCAAAAAGAAGTCGCACACCGCCTGGTGGCCCAGCCGGGGTCGCGCGACTATGGTTACCTGACCGTCGCCACCGCCTTGTTCGCTACCCCCACGCTGCTCTGCGAAGTCCCGCCCTCGGCCTTTCGCCCGTCGCCAAAAGTGGATTCCGCCGTGGTCCGGTTTTCCCCTTGCGCCCCTGCTATGCCCGACCCGGAAGCCTTCCTCGAATTCGCCGCGCAGTGCTTCCGCCACAAGCGCAAGACCATACGCAACAACCTCGCCGTGGTGTATGGTAAGGGTGTAGTCGAAAGCTGGCCGGAAGCTGCCCTGCGCGCCGAACAACTCAGCCTGCCGCAGTTGGAAGAGATGTGGCGGAGGACGCGGTAGGACGATCGGTTTATGTCGTCTGTCTTTTGTCCTCTGTCAAGGCGTCGTGCTTGAGCGAGGCACGACAGACCACGAAGGGCGATGGTCTGTCCTACTATTCGGGAAAGGCCATAGTTTATGACGATCCGTCCTGAAGACGCTCTCGAATACCATGCAAGACCTCCGGCTGGCAAACTGGCGGTGACTCCCACCAAACCCTGCCGCACGCAGCGGGATCTGAGCCTGGCCTATTCGCCCGGGGTGGCCGTCCCGTGTCTCGAAATCGAGCGCGACCCGGCCCTGGCCTACACCTACACCGGCAAGGGCAACCTGGTGGGGGTGGTCAGCAATGGCACCGCGGTGCTGGGTCTGGGCAATATCGGCGCCCTCGCCGGCAAGCCGGTGATGGAAGGCAAAGGGGTGCTGTTCAAGCGCTTCGCTGATATCGACGTGTTCGACATCGAACTGGCGACCGAAGATCCGCGCGAGATCATCCGCACCTGCCAGGTGCTGGAGCCGACTTTCGGCGGCATCAACCTCGAGGACATCAAGGCGCCGGAGTGCTTCATGATCGAGGAAGAGCTGCGGAAGACCATGAACATCCCGGTCTTCCACGACGATCAGCACGGCACCGCCATCATCTCCGCCGCCGGTTTGCTGAATGCGCTCGAGCTGGTGGGCAAGAAGATCGGCGAAATCAAGGTGGTGTTCAACGGCGCCGGCGCCAGCGCCATCTCCTGCGCCGCCCACTACTGCAACCTGGGCCTGCGCCGCGAGAACATTTTGATGTGCGACACCAAGGGTGTGATCTTCGAAGGCCGCACCGAGCACATGAATGTCTACAAGGCCCGCTACGCCAACCCGACCGCAGCCCGCACGCTGGCCGAGGCGCTGGTAGGCGCGGACGTGTTCTTCGGGCTTTCGAGCGGCGGCGCGGTGACGCCGGACATGGTGATGACGATGGCGCCCAACCCGATCATCTTCGCCCTCGCCAACCCGGATCCGGAGATCGCCTACGACGTGGCGCTGGCCGCGCGTCCGGACGCCATCGTGGCCACCGGCCGCTCCGACTTTCCCAACCAGATCAACAACGTGCTGGGCTTCCCCTTCATTTTCCGCGGCGCCCTGGACGTGCGTGCCACCACCATCAACGATGAGATGAAGCGCGCCGCCACTCTCGCCCTGGCCTGGCTGGCGAAACAGGATGTGCCCGATTCGGTGCTGCGCGCCTATGGCGTGGAGCGGATGGAATTCGGCCGCGAGTACATTATTCCCAAGCCCTTCGATCCGCGCGTCCTCATCTGGGAGGCTTCCGCAGTGGCGCAGGCGGCTATGGAAACCGGCGTGGCGCGGCGGCCGGTGGATCTCGACCAGTATCCCGAGGAACTCGAGCGCCGCCTGGGCCGCGCCAACGAAGTGATGCGCGCCATGATCCACAAGGCGCGCAAGCAGCCCAAACGGATTGTGTTCGCCGAAGGCGAGCAGCCCAAGATCCTGCGCGCCTGCCAGATCCTGCTCGACGAAAAAATCGCCCACCCGATCCTGCTCGGCAATCCGCAGAAGGTCCAGGCGCTGGCGGCTGAGCTGCACCTCAATTTGACCGGCGCGCAGGTGGTCGAACCGGCCAGCTTCCCCCGCCTGGATGAGTACCTGGAGGAGTTTTACCAGTTGCGGCAGCGCAAGGGCATCACCCGCACCGAAGCCGCCCAGACCATCCTCAACCCGGTCACCTTCGGCAGCATGATGGTGCGGTTGGGCGACGCCGATGGCTTGATCGGCGGCTTGACCACCCACTATCCCGACACTATCCGTCCCGCCTTGCAGGTGATCGACGTGCGCCCCGAGGTGAGCGGGGTGGCGGGTGTGTACCTGCTGATCACCGCCAAGGGCGAGCTGTACTTCCTGGCCGACGCCACCGTCAACATCGAGCCTACGGCCGAGCAGCTTGCCGAAATTGCCATCATGGCCGCCGAAAAGGCGCGCCGCTTCAACGTCGAGCCGCGCATCGCCATGCTCTCGTTCTCCAACTTCGGCAGCACGCGCCATCCGCTGGCGGAAAAAGTCCGCCGCGCCGTCGAGTTGGTGCGCCAGCGCGCGCCGGGTCTCATGATCGATGGCGAAATGCAGGCCGACACCGCGGTGACGCCGCAGATCATCGACGAGACTTACCCGTTCAGCGCGCTCAAAGGCGGCGCTAACGTGCTGATATTTCCCAACCTCGAAGCCGGCAATATCGCCTACAAACTGCTGCAGCGCATCGGCGGGGCCGAAGCCATCGGCCCGCTGCTCACCGGCCTCTCCAAGCCGGTCCATGTCTTGCAGCGCGGCTCGGAGGTCAACGACATCGTCCACGTGGCCGCCGTCGCCGTGGTGGACGCCCAGGAAGTCGGCAAGCCCTACCGCTCGATCACCGCCCTGGCGCGATAGTGGTAGGTGGGACAGACCATCGCCTTTGGTGGTCTGTCACGCCTCGCTAAAGCAGGACACGTTGACAGGCGACAAAAACCGATCATCCGTCCCACCGGCTACTTCTTCGCCGGTGGCGCTTTCTTCACTGGCGGAGGCGCCGGTTCGGCGCCCACGCGCTCGATGGTGACGCTGATCAGCTTGACGTCCGTGAGGGGACGCACGCCGCCTTCCGGCAGCCGCTTGCCCGGCGCGCGGGAAATGGCCTTCACCACATCCTGCCCTTCCACCACCTGGCCGAAGATGGTGTAGCTGCCGTCCCAATCGCGGATCGGCGCCGCCGCCGTGATGAACCACTGGCAGCCGCCCGAGTTGGGCGATCCGGTGTTGGCCATGGCCAGCCGGCCCGGCCGGTCGAACTTGAGACCGGGCAGAAACTCATCGTGGATGGTGATGCCACACTCGTGCGTGCCGGTGCCGGTCGGGTCGCCGCCCTGGATCATCCCGTCGGGCATGAGGCGATGAAAGATCGTGTTGTTGTACAAAGGCCGCTTCACCATGGCTCCGGTTTTCGGATCTTTCCATGGCTTGGTGCCTTTGGCCAGCCCGACGAAGTTGTGCACCGCAAGCGGCGTGTCTTTCTCGTAAAGCTGGACGGTGATGTCGCCCATCGAGGTCTTGAAGTGGGCGTACAGCCCGTCCGGCCGCGCCGCCGCGGCAGGATTCGCCGGCGGCGTCTGGGGCGCTTGCGCCAACGCTGCAACGCCCGTCACGATCAGCGATAACAGTATTCTCGACATGAAGTGCCTCCACAAAAGCCGCAATGGACAGGCTGTCCAGCCTCTCCCAATCGAACCAAGACAGCATTCTAACCCGATTCGCGCGGGTCCTCCAGCCAGCCGTGCTGGCTCGACGAGATTAGGGCCAGTGTTTTCCAGTGAGTCTGCAGATCGCCGTCTGAACCCGGAACCGGGGCCAGCTTTGCTCGTCGACGCCGACTCGCTTGACGTCGTAACGTCGCGTCATCCCCGGCCGATTCGTTCCGCCATGAGAGGAGAATGCGGCGCGGTAACCCACCTCTTGGGCCAACTGCTGGGTTCGATCCGTAAAACTGCTGGCGCCTCCGACCGGATATGCAAGCGCATCGGCCTCAATGCCGAGTTGTTCCCGCAGCAGCGCGCGGGATTGGGCCAGGTCGTGGCGCTGCTGCTCCGGTCCCAACTGACTCAGTATGGTATGGGAGTGGGTGTGCGACCCGATCGCCATACCTCCGGCGATCATCTCACGGGCTTCGTCCCAGTTGAGAAAGCGCCGCAGCGTTCCTGGCAGATCCTTCCCCTTGGCCTCTTCCGTCAGCTCCCCAATGAACCGTGCGGGATCGGTGTTCTCGGGCCTCTTATAGAGGCTGAGGACGTCTCGCAGGCTTTTCGTCATGCCGTTCTCACTGACGTCGACCGCCAGATCGGCTGGGTAGCGGAGAGAGAACCGGTGCTGCCGTGCTGTCTTCATCAGATAGGCAATGTGATCCCACCAGGGAACATAGCAGGACCCAACCATGCCGGTAGCGAGAAAGAAGACGCCTTGCACCCCATGCGAACGCAGGATGGGGAAGGCCACCTCATAGTTGTCAAGGTAGCCATCGTCGAAAGTTATCAGCACCCGGCAGCGGCGGGTCTTCTCCTGGGTTGTGCCGTCGGCAAAAGCCATGGCCTCGTCGAGAGTCACCGGCGAGAGGTGGCGCTTCAGGTAGGAGATCTGTTGGCTCAACTGGTCGCCGGTCACCGAGAAGACGCCGGAGTCGAAGGGATCGTCATCGGGGTTGCCGATCCGATGGTAGTTCAAGACCAGTAACAGATCCCGCGCCGGCAGCCGGCCAAGCAGGAATGTCGCGCCGCTCCACAACAGACCGCGTGCCAGCAATTCGCGCTTTCCGCCGAACATGACTGCCTGATCATAACATTACGAACATTGCGGGAATCCCGCCAGTGATGCAAGCCACCGATCCGGTATAGCACTGCCAGAGGATGCTGCGCGCCGTTCAGGCGTGCATGCCGGCAATGTGCTCCCGGAAGTACTCGTCGGGAAGAGCGGGATGGACGCTCAGGCGCTTCAACAAGTAGCGGTTGGCATGCCGCGTGTTGAGTCCCGGATCGACGGTAACCGCGGTCCGGAAACCGCAACGCGCCACCGCGGCCACGACCGCGTCGTTGTAGTCTCCGTTCGGGTAGCAAAAGTGAATCGCGGGCCGGCCCAGTTCCTGTTCGATCCGCGCCTTGGAACCCGCGATCTCTTCCTCGACCAACTCCTCATCCTCCAGCGGAAGAATGGGATGCGTCCTGGTGTGGGAGCCAAACTCCACTGCCGCATCCGCCAGGCGCCGGACCTCGTCCCAGGTGAGCGCCGCATGCTCTGGTGGCGGCTGCTTCGGGATCTCCACGTCGAACAAATCCGCCAGGCTGTCCACGAACTCGATCCGCCTCCGGCTTGGGATCTCCACCACCTGCTGGTGGATCGCGAACTCCGCGCGCCGCCGCTGCTCCTCGGTCTGGAGTGGCAACTCCCGCCCGGCTCGATCCCGCAGGAGGGCCAGACGCACCCGGTTTGCGCGCCCGTGCAGCAGCGCATATTCCACCTGGTTCCACCAGGGCCACAGCTTGCGGTCGAGAAAATCCGTCATCAGGAATACCGTCACCGGAATCTGCCATTTCTGAAAGATGGGAAACCCATCCGCGAGAAAGTCCCGGTATCCGTCGTCGACGGTGACTGCCAACGCTCCGGGAGGCAGAGGGGCGCCCGTGTCCAGGCTCCGCGCGATCTCGGATAGGGACAGCGGGCGAAACTGGCGCTTCAGAAATGCGCATTGACCGTCGAGCGTCCTCAGCGCCTCCGGATGATCGAGGGGGGGAAAGCGGTGATAGGTCAAGATCCGGAATTGCTTGCGGCTATTCCATATCAAAGGGTGCAAGCCGCCCAGCCGGTGCAGCCCGAACCGGGCGATGCGCTTAAGCGCAATCGGGAGCGGCGCCGCGATCATCAGGGCCGCCCATCTCGTTCCACCCTGAACTTCGGCCAACGATGCGGACTCATCTTCTCTCATCTTAAGTCAGAAGCGGAACCAGCGGATTCTTTCTGCGCATCGCGAATGCAGGCTCGCATGACAGGAGCTATGCTTAGTCACGTGAGCGAGGGAACGCAGCCCAATCCGAAGCGTGCCAGCCCTGGCTGGCCGCCGGTTGTCGTGGCGGGCGGCTTTCAGACTGGCGTAGTGTTGATGCGCAACCTGGTGCGGCGCGGGCTCAGGGTCTTCTGCGTCGAATGGTTTCGTGAGCAGCCTTGTTTTCGATCGGTGTACGGGACCACCTTCGAGTGCCCGAATCCCGACGAAAAACCCGCCGAATGGCTGGAGTTCATGATCGGTCTCAGCGGGAGGATCGGCGGAAAGCCGGTGTTGATTCCGTCGGCGGACCAGTTTGTGACGGCGATTGCACGCTACGCCGCCGAGCTCGAGCCACATTTTCAATTCTGCCAGGGCGCGGCCGCCGTACAAGGGCTCCTGGCGACGAAAGAAAGGCAATACGATCTCGCCAACGACCACGGATTGCCAGTGCCGCGTACCCGCTTCGTCAGTTGCGCGGCGGATCTGGCCGACTTCGCTTCCACCGCCCGGTTCCCTTGTCTGTTCAAACCGCTGCACGCCCGCGAATGGACCCAACTCCCGGCCGGCCACCCTTTTCTGGGCAGCAAACTGGTCCTCGCCGCTTCCCCGGAGGAACTCATCGAAAAGTATCAAATGGTGGCTGGCCTGAATCCGGAATTGGTGGTTCAGGAGGTGATTGAAGGACCCGATAACGCCAAGCTCGTGTACCTGTCCTGCTACGGGCGCGACGGCCGCCGCATAGGCGCATGCATGGTCCGGGAACTGCGCACGTGTCCCATCTATTTCGGATCGGCCAGCGTCGTTGAGCCGGTCTCGGATCCGGAAGCCGACCGACTCTGCGATGGCTTTCTCCGCGGCGTCGGTTACGCCGGCATCTGCGAAATCGAGCTCAAGCGCGACACCCGGGACGGCCGCATCAAGATGATTGAAGCCAATCCGCGCTATAGCGTCACCGCGGACGCCGCTCCTTATGCCGGCGTCGACCTCGGCTGGCTGCATTATCTCGATATCATCGGCCAGCCGGTCGCCTTCGTGACTCACCACGGACGCGATTTTCGCCACGTAGTTCTCCTCCGGGAGTTCACTGCGTTTCGCAGTTACCGGCGCGCCGGCCTGCTCCCATGGCGCGAGCTTATTCGATCCTACCGGCGGCCGGTCGCCTTCTTCGATTTCGATCTCCGCGATTGGCGCGTCACCGCCGAGACTGTCGACCTGCTGCTGCGCCTTGCCTTCGGACCGCCGATCCGGAAAATCTTTCCCAAGAGGAGCCGGCCGAATCTAAGCTAGCGAACCGGTAATGACCTCGGGCACGTCGTGCGCAACGACGGAGCCACCCCGGCCGGTCACTTCTTCAGCTCGGCCTGCAGTTGGCGATAGGCCTCTTCGTCGTAGTTGGTCTTGACGCGCACCCGGTCTTCGAGGCGCGGCTCGCCGGGACGCGCGCCTTCGCTCTTGAGCGAACGGTCGAGCATCAGGGTCGCTTCCTCATCGTCGGGAGCGCGATCCAGAACCGCGCGGAAGCTGTCCGCGGCGGCCTGGAATTGCCCGGCCCGCCACTCGGTATAGGCGAGGTTGAAGTGATAATCGGGATCGGCGCTGTCGCCCTCCAGCGCCTTCTGGAAGCTCGAAATGGCCTCCTCGTAATGGTTGAGCCTCACCTCGGCGGCGCCCAGATTATTGAATACCTCGTTGAGCGGCATGGTGCCCGCCACCACTTGGAAAGACTGTCTGGCGCCGGCGTAGTCTTCGAAGCGATAGCGGCACAGCCCTAAGAAGAATTGTGCTTCCAGATAGCGCCGGTCGAAGGGGCCGACGCGTGCGAGCCATCCGGCAGCCACCTTATATTCCCGCTTCTCCCAGTAACTCTTGCCTAATTGGAAGCACGGCGGGGAATAATGTTCGTCCAGCCGGGCCGCCTGCATGAACAGGTGCTGGCGCTGCTCGGGGTCGGAGGCCAGCAGGCCGCGGATGTAATTCTCGACCGCGTCAAGGCGCACCGGCGGCCGCACCCTGAGAAAGTCCTCCTCGGTGGATGCGGTGCGCGGGTCCAGTTGCCGCAGCGTCTGCCACCCCAGGCGCGCTTCGAGCTCCGCCAATTCCTCCAGCGCGCCCAATTCGCTGAACGGCGGGCCCTGGCGGGTCTCTTTCAGGTAGAGAACGCGCGCGGTGATGCGCAGCGACCCCTTGGATGCCGCGCCGGCGCCATCGGCCGGCAGCAGTTCGTAGTATCCGTACACCACGCGGGCCGCATCCAGCGCGTCGCCCACTTTGACGATCGAAGCGTGCGTCAGCTCGGCGCCCGGCCGCAGCGAAAGCCGGCGGTAGGCTTCCGCCCTGGCTTCCCGCCCCAGCACCAGCAGCCCCTCGGAGGAAAGCGCATCCTGCACGGTTTCGGCGATACTCTCGCCGATCCAATCCAGGCCGGCCGAATTGGCGTGGTTGGCAAACCGCAACACCACCACCGTTTCGGCGCGCAGCGAGGCGCACACCATTACCGCCAGACACAGCAAGCGAAGCATTGGTAGATTATGGCGCAGTATCGGCCGCAGGACCGACCTGTTTCCATCAAATCCCCTTTCAAACCGTGCGTGCGGTTTTCCCGCACACGGCTTACCGATGATCTTACTGGTGTAGCTTGCCCAGCGTATCGCACCTTGCCTCGCAGCCG
>JBEKKO010000149.1:0-10878 GCA_050010695.1 Bryobacteraceae bacterium | reverse complement strand
CCCGTAGGGGACCCCGCATGCCGTTAACGGGCGCCGGAAGTTCAGTATCACTTGAGTGCAACGCTTGTTGGCCAACAAGAGCAGACTAGCAGCGGAGCCTGGCGCCACAGTCCTGACTTAAGGATAAGGGGTGCGTCAAGGGTTTTGAGGGCTAAGTGATTGAGTCAGTGGGGGAGATAGCTTGTGACTGCGGTAGGAGCCACAGCGGGAACGAGCCGGACCGGGCAGTGCCCGGCCCCTACCGGGGCGAACACAAAGAACGGCCGGGCTTGCGCCCGGCTGCGCCGATAGACAATCGGCGCGCAGATTGCCGATCTGCCCAACGACGCCGGTGGCTCGCTATACTGGCGCTGTGGCGCTCTCTCCGCTTACTTTCTCGAGGCTGCTGCGCCGCAGCGTGATGACGGCGTTCGACGACAACTGCCTGGGCATCGCGAAGGGAGCGGCCTATTCCGCGCTGCTTTCCTTTTTCCCGGTGCTCACATCGGCTGCCACGATCCTGGTGCAGACCGGCGCTCCGTTCATGTCCAACACGATGGAACGCGGGCTCTCGCAGATCGTTCCGCCGGGCTCGGAAAGCCTGGTGGTGCAGCAGTTCCGGGTCAGCGGCGCGCGGCCGATTGCGCTGCTGATTATAGCCGGGCTGATCTCGCTGTGGGCCGCTTCCGGCGTCATCAAGAGCCTGATCGAAGGTTTCCAGGCGGCCTACAGGGTGCCGCGAGACCGTAGCTTCCTGCGCGGCAACCTGGTGGCGATCGCGCTGGTGCTGCTGGCGGCGGCGCCACTGGTGGCAGCCACCCTGCTGATCGTCTTCGGCAACCAGGTGGAGCAAGCGGTGCTGAACGGGATGAAGGTCGATCCGCTGCTCAACCCGCTGACCTGGGGGTGGAGGCTGGCGAGCCGGCTGGCGCGCTGGGCGGTGGCATTCCTGACCACGATTCTGGTGACCACGCTGCTTTACTACTTCGGCCCGAACCGCGAGCAGCGCTGGGGCCTGGTGTGGCCGGGCGCGGTGCTGGCCACCGTTTTGTGGATGCTGGCCACCTCGGGATTCGCCTGGTACGTCCGCCACATGGGCCAGTACAACCTGATGTACGGCTCGATCGGCGCCGGCATCGCGCTGCTGGTTTGGATGTACCTGATGTCCCTGATTGCATTGATCGGCTGCGAATTCAACGCCGAATACGAACGCAGCTCGAAGTTCGCGGCGAGACATTAGCGGTGGGGGAGCGGTTCCGTGGCTGGCGCGATCGGCAGGGTGTGGGGTAGCGAGTTCTTGGGGCTGAACATTCCGCTGCCGGGGGAGGTTACTGTTTAGGGCGCTTGAAGATTAGGCCGGAGCTTATTCCGGTAGCATCGCCTCCGACTGTTATTCCAGCTAATTCCCAACCATCTTCGCCGAGTTTCTTTAGTTCGGCTTCGCTCCAGTGTGAAGAGAGCAATTTATATTCCCATTTTTGCATAGCGTTTTGATTTTACAACAACTAAGCGCCCGCGTATCCGCTCGAACAGCACATCCAAAAGCAAATCCTCGACTATCTCCGCTTTCGCGGCATCTTCTGTTGGAAGAACAATACCGCCGGCATCTACGTCAAGGCGCGCAACACCTACATCCCAAGCCACGCGCCAGGCGTTAGCGACATTCTAGGAGTTCTGAAAGGCGGCAGGTTTTTGGCTATAGAGGTTAAGGCGGAAAGGGCAGAGTATCGCCGCACCAGCAGATGTTTCTTGACAGCATTAACCAGGCGGGGGGATTGGCGTTTGTGGCGCGGAGTGTGGAGGAGGTACAGAAAGGTCTATATGGGCTTTAATCAAAGTGGTGTCTGTACTTGCGACCGATGTGTTTTTAGCTGGGGAATTTTAACTTGCACTTCGGCCCATTTCCAGAATGCCCGCATATGGCGCAAATAGCAGTTGACTGAGATGGCCGAGATGCCCCGTTGCCGAAGCTCCGTAATCCGTTCCATAATGGACTGTCGGTTGAACGCGGCACCAAAGGCGTTGAAGGCGCACTGATACGAGATGATGGTTTTGCAGGAGACATTTTGTAGGTATTTCCGCTCCTGCAGAAATTGTGGAGTCAGACGCTCAAATTCGCTTCGTTCGCCGTAAGTTATTGATTTAAAGGCTGGCGTAGCTCAGTTGGTAGAGCATCTGATTTGTAATCAGAGGGTCGGGGGTTCAAATCCCTCCGCCAGCTCCATTCGCTCAAACGCGGCTCCAGCCGCCGCGCCTGCCTGCCATTCGACTTTTCTTTTCGCACCGGTTAGGCTGAAATAATAAGAAGAAGCATGCAGATGAAAACAGCTTTGATTTTCGGGATTACGGGGCAGGATGGATCGTTCCTGGCGGAGTTTCTGTTGGGGAAAGGGTACGACGTTCACGGCGTGATCCGGCGCGCGTCCACGTTCAACACCGACCGCATCGACTCCGTCTACCGTGACCCGCACGAGAAGCGGGCGGCGCTGCGCCTGCACTACGGAGACTTGTCGGACGGCACCGGGCTGCGGCGGGTGATCGCGCAGGTGAAGCCGGACGAGATCTACAACCTGGCGGCGCAATCTCACGTGCGGGTGAGTTTCGAACAGGCCGAGTACACGGCGGACGTGGTGGCGACCGGAACGCTGCGCGCGCTCGAAGCGGTGCGCGACCACATGAAGGCGGGTGGGAAGTCGGTGCGGTTTTACCAGGCCGGGTCGTCGGAAATGTTCGGAGCGGCGCCGCCGCCGCAGAATGAGGCGACGCCGTTTTACCCGCGCAGCCCATACGCGGTGAGCAAGGTGGCGGCACACTGGTACTCGGTGAATTACCGGGAAGCGTACGGCCTGTTCGTCGCCAACGGGATCTTGTTCAACCACGAATCCGACCGGCGCGGCGAGACGTTCGTGACGCGGAAGATCACGCGCGCGCTGGGCCGCATCAAGCTGGGGATGCAGCAAAAGCTGTACCTGGGCAACCTGGAGGCGAAACGCGACTGGGGCTACGCGGGCGATTACGTGGAGGCGATGTGGATGATGCTGCAGGCGCCGCAGCCCGGCGATTACGTGATCGCGACCGGCGAGTCGCACTCGGTGCGCGAATTCCTCGACCTGGCGGGCGAATATAGCGGGCTGGACTGGACGCAGTACGTGGAAACCGACCCACGCTACTTCCGGCCGTCGGAAGTGGATCACCTGCAGGGCGATTCCTCGAAGGCGCGGAGCGAGCTCGGGTGGCTCCCCAAAATGAATTTCCGGGAGCTGGTGCGGCTGATGGTGGAACACGACCTGGATCTGGCGCAACAGGAGCGCACGCTGGCGGAGGCCGGCCACCGCGTGGTGCTGCGGGGTTCCGCCCACTCATAGACCATGGAAAAGAACAGCCGCATTTTCGTCGCCGGGCACCGAGGGCTGGTGGGGTCGGCCATTTGCCGGCGCCTGCGCCAGGCAGGGTTCGACAACCTGGTGTTGCGCGAACTGGAGGAGCTGGATCTGCGCGATCAGGCCGCGACGCGGCGATTCTTCGCCGAGGGAAAGCCGGAGTACGTGGTTCTGGCGGCCGCCAAGGTGGGCGGGATTCTGGCCAATACCACGTACCCGGCCGATTTCATTTACGACAACCTGGCGATCGAAACCAACGTGATCGACAGCGCCGCGCGGGCGGGCGTCCGCAAGCTGCTTTTTCTCGGATCTTCGTGCATCTACCCGAAGCTGGCGCCGCAGCCGATGCGGGAAGAGGCTCTGCTGACGGGGCCGCTCGAACCGACCAACGAGTGGTACGCGATCGCCAAGATCGCCGGCATCAAGCTGGCACAAGCGTACCGCGCGCAATACGGGCTGAACGCGATCAGCCTGATGCCGACCAACCTGTATGGACCGGGCGACAACTTCGACTTGCAGTCCTCGCACGTGTTGCCGGCGCTGATCCGCAAGACGCACGAGGCGCTGCGCGCGGGGGCGCCCGAAATCACGGTTTGGGGCTCCGGCACGCCGCGCCGGGAGTTCCTGCACGTCGACGACCTGGCCGACGCAGCGGTGTTCCTCATGCTCGAGTACGACTCGGGCGAGATCATCAACGTGGGAACCGGCACCGACGTGACGATCCGCGAGTTGGCGGAAACGATCGGCCGCGCCGCGGGGTACACGGGAAGACTTGCGTTCGACGCGTCGAAGCCGGACGGCACGCCGCGCAAGCTGCTGGATGTCAGCCGGTTGACCGCTCTTGGGTGGAAGCCCAAGGTGGCGCTGGCGGACGGGATTGCCGAAACGTGGCGCTGGTACGTGGAAAACCGGGCGCCCCGGGAGTAGCAGACGTGGCGCGGGCTAGACGCCGGCGCCGGCGCGCCACAGGATGTAGCCGATGGCTTGGCGAATGTAGTTCCAGTGCTCGCGTGGCGGGGAGTTGTGGTCCTTGCGGGGCGAGCCGTACACTTTGAGTCCGCGGTTTTGCAGCATCCGTTTCACGCGATAGATGTGATATCCGTCGCTGACCACGATCACCGAGTTGAGGCCCATGCGGTGGATGATCTCGGCTGCCAGGGCGATGGATTGGACGGTGGTCTCGCCTTCGGTTTCGACCACGATGGCGTCCGAGGACACGCCGTGGCTCATCAGGTAAGCGCGGCCGACTCCGGCTTCGGTGAACACCGGTTCGCCGCCGGAGCCGCCGGTGGTCATGATGCGGGAAGCCAGGTTGCGCGCGTACAAGTCGAGGGCATGGTCCAGGCGGGCTCGCAGCACCGGCGAGGGCCGGCCATGATATTCCGCGGCGCCGAGGACGAGGATGATATCGGCCGCCCGCGCCTCGTCCACGGTGGACTGGCGTTCGATGCGGTTGGCCAGGCGAACGATGCCGATCGCCAGGATGGCCAGCGCCACCAGCGCCGCCAGCCCTGCGGCCCATGCCACGCGCTTCATCTGCGATAATTTGATCGTTCGAACCTATTGTAGACACATGTCCCGTCCGGAGACCATATCGAGCGCGGCCAATCCGCTGGTGAAGGACGTGCGGCGAGCCATCGCGCGGGGTGGGTTGACGGCCGATGGCTGGTCGGTGGCCGAGACATTCCACCTGCTGGAAGAGGCGCTCAAGAGCGGGTGCGAAGTGAAGATCGTGCTGGCGGCGGAATCGGTGCGCGCGGAGGTCACGGGGCACGCGCGCGGCCTGGCCGGGGTCAAGGTGGCGGTGCTCCCCGACCAGCTTTTCCAGAGCATTTCCGGGACCGAAACCGCGCAGGGAGTGATGGCGCTGGTGAGGCCGCCGGAATGGAAGATCGAACAACTGTTTCGCGGCTGCCCGCTGGTGGTGGTGCTGGATGGCGTGCAAGATCCCGGTAACGCCGGCGCCATTCTACGCGCAGCGGAGGCGTTCGGAGCGACCGGAGCGCTGTTCGTCAAGGGGACGGTGAGCCAGCACAACCCGAAGACCATCCGCGCTTCGGCGGGATCGGTGTTTCGCGTTCCCTGCCTGGCGGGGATGGATGCGGAGCTGGCGCGCGCCACGCTGCAACAGAACCAAGTGGAGCTGTATGCGAGCGTTCCGGCGCGCGCTGGGGCGGGGGCGCTCGACCGTGTGGATTTCGCGCGGCCCTGCGGCTTCGCGATCGGCAACGAGGCGCGGGGAGTGGGAAGCGTGCTGCGCGCGGCGGCGCACGATGTGTCGATTCCGACAGTGGGCGTCGAGTCGCTCAATGCGGCTGTGGCGGCCGGCATCCTGCTCTACGAAGCCCGGCGGCAGAGGACCGCACGCGGGTGAGCCTGTTCGATTCCACTCCGCCCGCGCCCGATACGCCTTCGGCAAAGGACGAAAAGCGCCCGCTGGCCGAGCGCATGCGGCCGGATCGCCTGGAAGACTTCGTCGGCCAGGAGCACATTCTGGGGCCGGAGAAACCGCTGCGCCGCCAGATCGAGCGCGATGAGCTGAGCTCGGTGATTCTGTGGGGCCCTCCCGGCGTCGGCAAGACCACGCTGGCCAAGCTGATCGCCCGCATCACGCGCTGCGAGTTCATCCCGTTCAGCGCGGTGATGAGCGGGATCAAGGAAATCAAGGCGGTGATGGTCGACGCCGAGCGGTTGCGGCGCATGGGCCGGCGCACGATCCTGTTCATCGACGAAATCCACCGCTTCAACAAAGCCCAGCAGGATGCGTTCCTGCCCTACGTGGAGCGCGGCGACATCATTCTGATCGGCGCCACCACGGAGAATCCGTCCTTCGAAGTGATCTCGGCGCTGCTGTCGCGGTCGCGCGTGTACGCGCTGCGACTGCTCAGCGTGCCGGAGTTGACGACGCTGCTGCGGCGCGCGCTGCCGGTGGTCCATCTAGAAGCGACCGACGATCTGCTGGAGCAGATCGCAATCTACTCGAATGGCGACGCGCGGCAGGCGTACAACACGCTCGAAGCCGCGGCTGCCGCTTCGCAGGGGACGCTCACCGAAAAGGCGCTCGAAAACTCGATCGAGCGCAAAGTGCTGCTATACGACAAGGGGGGCGAGGAGCACTTCAACCTGATTTCGGCGCTGCACAAATCGGTGCGGTCGAGCGATGTGGATGCGGCGCTGTATTGGCTGGCGCGGATGTTGGAGTCCGGCGAGGACCGGCTGTATCTGGCCCGGCGGCTGATCCGCATGTCGATCGAAGACATCGGCCTGGCCGATCCGCGCGCGCTCGAACAGGCCATCGCGGCCATGCAGGCGGTGCACTTTCTGGGGATTCCGGAAGGCGATCTGGCGCTGGCCCAGGTCGCCATCTATCTTTGCGCCGCGCCCAAGAGCGACGCTTCGTACAGAGCGCTGGGCGCGGTGGGGGCGGACGTGGAGAACACGATTGCCGAGCCGGTTCCGATGAACCTGCGCAACGCCGTCACCAAACACATGAAGGCCTGGGGCTACGGCGAAGGCTACGAGCACGCCCACAAATTCGAGGACGCCATCACCGATATGGAGTGCCTGCCGGCTTCGCTGGCCGGCCACCGCTACTACTTCCCCACCAACCGCGGCGTCGAAAAGCGGATTACCGAGAGGCTGGAAGAGATACGCAAAGCGAAGGCGGAGAGAAGCGAGGAAACAGAGTAAGTTGGGTAGCGATGAGATCCCCCGAGCGCCGTTTTGGGGACAATCAGCCGCGTATCGGCAATTCGCCACCGGTGTGCCCTTTTGAACATCAAACAACCCGCCAGAAGGATAGGCTGATTGTCAGGTTGCAGCGCAACTCTTACGACCAGACAAGGAGCAGTGGCACCGAATGGCCTTACACAAACGAACTAACATTCGCCATAGGATTCGCCCTCTGAACGTGTTCACCTTCTGCGGTCAGATCATTGCGACAGCGCGCGACGAGTACCACCTGCTAACCAAGGATCTACCGGCGTGTCCGGCGTGCAAGCGCGCCCACGATAGGGCCGCGCTTTCGCTCGGTGGAAGACAGCGGAGGGTGATATAAGGATTACGCGATCGCCGAATCACTGGCATGGCACGTTCGAGATTCTGTGGGCCTGGCTCGGACCCGAAAGCGCGCCGTCTTCAGGATAGTGACGGGCCGCGCCGGGTCAGGCGCTCCAGTGGGCCATCACTTCCGCGAAGCATCGCAGGCCACTGATGAGGACGCCGCCATAGCCGCCGCCCGGCGAGGTCCAGGCGCCGGATAGATACAGGTTGCGGACCGGCGTCGAATGCCCCAGCCGCCGCGGCTCGGAGTTGTCCACCGTCTGGTCCCAGCCGTAGATCGCCCCTCGATAGTTGCCGGTGTACCGGACGTTGGTCAACGGAGTGGCGGCTTCCTTGACCTCGATCGCCTGGGACAGGCCCGGCAGCAGCACCTGCTCCGCCTGGCGGATCAGCATCTCCGCCATCCGTTCCTTCTCTTTCCGGTAGGCGGCCTTGTCGCCCTTCCGATACGCCGCTTCGTACGGTTTCCAATGGTCGTAGCCCTGGAGCTTGATCAGCGTCAGGGTGTTTTTTCCGGCCGGCGAGTAGCCCTGGAAAAGATTGTCGTAAAGCATGGCGCCGAAACTCGCGTCGCTCATGTCGGCGTTGAGCGCGGCCTGGTACCCGGCCTCCGGATCGTAGCCGGCCGCGTAGAATATCTCCGTGTCCCGCAGCCCGAGCTTGCGGACCAGGTCCTGCTTCAGACCCAGGAAGACGATGAAGCTCGAGAGGCTGGCGGAGAAGCCATCCATCCGCGCCAGGTACGCCGTGAGCCGGTCGTCGGGCTCCAGCAATTTGTGAAAAGTGTCGTAGGCGTTCGCATTCGAAACCACCGCGCGCGCCCGGTATTCCTGGCCGGCGGCCGTCCTCACCCCATATGCCGCGCCGTCCTTGGCGAGCACCTTCTCCACCCGCGCATTCAGCAGAACCTTGCCGCCGCGCCGCTCGATGAACTTCACAAAAGCGTTGCTGATGGCCTGCGAGCGCCCTCTCGGGTAGTAGCCGCCCTCGGTCAGGTATTCGATGGTCGGCAGCGCGTAGTAGAAGCTGGACAGCTTGGACGGCGGCAAGCCGTAATAGGTCCACAGGCAGGACACGATGGCCTTCAGCTTGGGATCCTTGATGCGCTTGTCCATCATGGCGCCCCAGGTCCGGCCGTAACATGCCATCACGTGCGGAAAATCGGTCCCCATCCGGGTGATGTCGAGCTTGCCGTTCGCGGTGGGGAGCCGACCAACCTCGCGGCCGAGCGCGGTCATGTCGTCCATCAGCGCCTGAATGCCCTCCCGTTCCTCGGGGAAGCTGTCGCCCAAGGTGCGGACATACCCCGGCAGGTCGCGCTCGCCGGCGCGGATATCGTGGTCGGGAAAAATGGCGCGATACAGGCTGGGGTGGGGGACGAACTCGACGTCCTCGATTTCGGGGAAGCCGGCAATCAGGTTGCGGATGCCCGAGCGCTCGCCCACGGTCGTCGAGTGGAGCGAGACATCGAAGACGAATCCGCCGGGGCGCTCGAAGACCGTGGCATAACCGCCGGGCTTATCGTGCTGTTCCAGCACCAGGGCCTTGTATCCTTGCCGCGCGAAGGCCGCCGCGCAACTCAGCCCGCCCAGGCCGGAGCCAATCACGATGGCATCGAACTGATCGGAATCGGCCGGCGCCGCGTGGGCCACCGGGAAGGAACTCCACTCGATTGGCGCGCCTGCCAGGGCCAGCGCCGTTCGGAGCCAATCTCGCCTGTTGATCGACATGATGCTGCCATCACTATACGCCGCAATAGCTCATCAGTTCCAGATGTCCGTATCCTGAGCGTGGCCCGCGAAAGCAAATGGCAAGCTAAAGCATGCCCCACCAATACCTTGCGTGCTGTCGGGTGGGGCATGCCGTTTAGCTCTCCCGTACTTTCTGCGGATTTCCGGCGCCGGAGGGCCGAAAAGGATAGCGTTGCGTCCCACTGAAGGTGGCGTACCCCATTGTTCGGAGGGGCGTGAACGGGCAGCCGCCGAGCGCCTCGACGCACGTGTTAAGTTACTCAATCATTTGTACATTTGGACACTTTCAGCAGCTCCGGCCGACGCCATAGTACTAGTACCGAGTATGGTTTTTTGGTACCAACCCTCAAGAAACTCAAAAAACCCAGTTGAATTCTTCCCCGCTTGTCAGTACGATCATAAAGGACCGAAAAATTATATTGGCCAAGCTGCCGGCCGGGACGGCATAGCGGAATTCCGGGAAAACGGAGGATCTCAAAAACATGAAACTCGGACGTCTTTTTCAATTTGCTTTAATCGTGGCTGCGGTCACGATACTGGCTGTGAGCGCCAGCGCCAGCACCATAGAGTGGAATACGAACTTAAGCGGGACGGTGTTCAATGCTGGATTGGGCTACACGTTGATCGACGGTGGCCTGGGAATCTCGGTCACCTCGGGGAGCGCCACTGCGACGCTAGTCTTCACACCGAACCTGGACAGCGTAAACATGACGCCGACCGGCGTCGATTACGGAGACTTCGAGCTCCAGTGCACGAATTGCGCGGGCGGTATAACGATCCCGGCCTTCACGTTTGACCTGGAAATCGACGACATCACCGACAATGCCACTGGGTACTTTGACGGCACATCCACCGGCGGATTGGTCACCTGGAACGGCCTCCTTGGCGTGGGCGGCGTTGGCTCCAGCGCCGTGCAGCTCACCTGGTTGCCGGCCCAAATCGGGCCGGGCGCGAGCACGCCGGGTACGGGCAGCTTCAACTTCACTTATTACACTTGGCCCAACTCCGGCAAAACGATCATCGTGGCTCCCAACTCCGGCACGCCTGCCGGCGATACGACCATTCAGGGAACTGTCAACGACAGTTCCATCCCCGAGCCGGCAACCATGGCGATGGTAGGCGGTTTGTTCGTAGGGCTCGCCGCTCTGGCGCGTAAGCGCCGCCGCACGTAATCCTCCGACCAGCCATACTTTTCAAAAAGGCCGGTGCATCCGAAAGGTGCATCGGCCTTTTGCATGTGTGGCCCCCTTTGGTTTCCGCACGCTGGCGAAATCAGAGGTGGGACAGACGATCGGTTTGTGTCGTCTGTCATAGCGAGCGATGACAGACCACTAAAGGCGATGGTCTGTCCTACCCAAGAAGCGCCGGCGCGAATGCAGCCACGCCCCCTACCGCAATTCTTCCATCACTTCTTCGAGCGCGGCGCGCGAGGGGCGCACCCGCGATTCCGGCAGCGTAGCGATGGGCTCGACTGGGAGGTTCAGCAGATCGAGGAAGGTGGGCTTGCCGGTGTTGACGTAGAGCACGCCGGTGAGCACTTCGCCCTTGGTCTCGGCATCTTCGATGGCGGCCAGCGCGGCGAGCCGGTTGGTGGGATCGAAATCGCGGCCCAGCTTGCGGATGCGCAGGTGGGAGCCGTCGTGCAGCCGCACGTCCATCGTTTCACCCTCGGGAATCTCCACCGCGATATCCTCGTGGGCGGGCAC
>JBEKKO010000148.1:0-10996 GCA_050010695.1 Bryobacteraceae bacterium | reverse complement strand
TCGTAGCCGGCCCCGCTTGAAGGCCAGCCGGAAGCAGTAACCGAGGCCATCAGCGGGGTTCAAAACCGGCTGGTGGCCTTTTTTGTTATGCAGAAACTTGAATTACCAATGGTTGAGGGGAACAGTATGGCGACTTTGATGTCTGGCGCGCAGATGCTGGTGGAGTGTCTGGTGAAAGAAGGCGTGGATTGCATGTTCGGATATCCGGGCGGCGTGACGCTTCCGTTTTACGATGTGCTCTACGAGCACCAGATCCGCCACGTGCTGGTGCGGCACGAGCAGAACGCGGCGTTCGCGGCGGAAGGCTGGGCGCGGTCGACCGGGAGAGTGGGCGTGTGCTGCGCGACCTCCGGGCCGGGCGCGACCAACCTGGTCACCGGCCTGGTGAACGCCATGATGGACTCGATTCCGGTGGTGGCCATCACCGGCCAGGTGCACACCAAGCTGATTGGCAGCGATGCGTTTCAGGAAGCCGACACGTTCGGCATCACGCGCTCGGCCACCAAGCACAACTACCTGGTGAAGCGACTGGAAGACCTGACGCAGACGGTGCACGAGGCGTTCTACGTGGCATCCAGCGGACGCCCCGGGCCGGTGCTGGTGGACGTTCCGAAGGACGTATTTCAGGCGCAGGGGCACTATCAGCCGGTGACCTCGATACACCTGCCCGGTTACAAAGTGTTCACCGAAGGGCACACCGGGCAGATCCGGCGCGCGGCGCAGATGCTGGAGGAGGCCGAGCGGCCCCTGGTATACGCGGGCGGCGGCATCATCGCGGCGGAGGCGAGCGATCTGTTGCGCGAATTCGTCGAGCTGACCGACACGCCGGCGGTGGTTACGCTGATGGGACTGGGCGCGCTGCCCTCCTCGCATCCCAACTTCATCAGCATGCCGGGAATGCACGGCAGCTACGCGGCCAACATGGCGTTTCAGAACTGCGATCTGATTATCGCGCTGGGCGTGCGTTTCGACGACCGCGTGACGGGCCGGCTGGCGGCATTCGCGCCACACGCCAAGGTGATCCACGTGGACATCGACCCGGCGGAGATCGGCAAGAACCGGGTGCCCGACGTTCCCATCGTGGGCGACGTGAACCGGGTGCTGACGCGGTTGCTCAAGATGCTGCGCGAAGCTCCGAGCCAACCCGGCGAAAAGATCGCCGCGGCGCGGCGCGCGTGGTGGAAGCAGATCCGCGAATGGAAGGGGCAGCACCCGCTCGAGCCCATCTTCTCGGACAGCGAGATCAAGCCGCAGCACCTGATGGCGGAGATCGACCGCATCTCCGGCGGCGAGGCGATCGTAGCCAGCGACGTGGGGCAGCACCAGATGTGGGCGGCGCAATTGATCCGCTTCAACCACCCGCGGCTGTGGCTCAACTCGGGCGGCCTGGGATCGATGGGATTCGGGCTTCCCGCCGCGATGGGCGCGCAGTTCGCGAATCCGGACAAACTGGTTTTCGCCATCGTGGGAGACGGCGGTTTCCAGATGTCGATTCCGGAGCTGGCGACGATTTCGAGCCACGGCCTGCCGGTCAAGATCGTGGTGATGAACAACGGCTACCTGGGCATGGTGCGCCAGTGGCAGACCATGTTCTACAACAACCGGCTTTGCGGCGTGGAACTGGATTGCTTCCCGGACGTGGAGAAACTGGCGGCGGCTTACGGCTTCAAGGGCAGGATCGTCGACCAGCCGTCGCAACTGGCATCGGCGCTCGATGCGGCGGTCCGCGAGCCGGGCCCCTACCTGCTGAACGTGAAGGTGGCGCCCACCGAATCGGTGTACCCGATTGTGGCGGCGGGGGCGGGTATCCACGAGATGGTGCTCGGCCCGCCGCTGCCGGTCCTGGTGCCGGCCAAATAGGAGATGCCATGCTGCAAGTGATCTCGCTGCTTGTCGAAAACAAACCCGGCGCGCTGATGCGCGTGACCGGGCTGCTGACCCAGCGCGGCTATAACATCGAAAGTCTGACGGTTGCGCGCACGCTCGATCCGGAGCTTTCCCGCATGACCATCGTGGTTGACGTGGACGCCACGCTGCGCCAGCAGGTGATCAAGCAGATGAACCGGCTCATCAACGTGTTGCAGGCCACCGACCTCACCGAATCGCCCGCGGTGGTGCGGGAACTGGTGCTGGTGCGGATACGGACCGCGCAGGAGACCCGCACGGCGGTGTTGAAGGAGGCCGAGATATTCGGCGGGCGCGTGGTGGATTCCTCCACCGAGGGATTCGCGATCGAGGTGACGGGCGACCCGGAGAAGTTGAACGAGTTCATCAGCGTGATGGGTAGCTACGGCGAGATCGACGTCACGCGCTCCGGCGCGCTGGCGATTGCGCTGGACGCCAAGAAATTGCGGCTGCAGCCGCCGGTTCCCACCAAGGGCGGGAACAAACTGGAAGAGAAAGTGGTTTAGGAGTTGGAGCAAAAATGCCGAAACGTTATTACGAAAAAGACGGAAATCTCGATTACTTGAAGGGACGCACGGTTGCCATTATCGGGTACGGAAGCCAGGGCCACGCGCACGCACTGAATCTGCGTGATTCCGGCGTGGACGTGGTGGTGAGCGACGCTCCCGGCACGCCGAATTGGGCCAAAGCCGAAGCCGCCGGCCTGAAAGTGATGGGCACCTCGAAAGCCGCCGAGGCCGGCAACGTGATCATGATCCTGGTGTCCGACCACATTCAGGCCGAGGTGTACACCAAGGAGATTGCGCCGCACCTGACGGCGGGCAAGACGCTCATGTTCGCGCACGGTTTCAACATCCATTTCAAGCAGATCACGCCGCCGGCCGATATCGACGTTTCGATGATCGCGCCCAAGGCGCCGGGGCACCGGGTGCGCGAGCTGTTCACCGAGGGCGTGGGCGTGCCGGCGCTGGTGGCCATTCACCAGAACGCGACGGGGCAGGCGCTCGAGCGGGCGCTGGCATACGCCCTGGCGCTCGGCTGTCTCAAGGCCGGCGTCATCGAAACCACCTTCAAGGAAGAGACCGAGAGCGATCTGTTTGGCGAGCAGGCCGTGCTGTGCGGCGGCGTCAGCGAACTGATCCGCGCCGGTTTCGAAACCCTGGTGGAAGCCGGCTACGCGCCCGAGATCGCTTACTTCGAGTGCCTGCACGAGCTGAAACTGATTGTCGACCTGATCCAGGAAGGCGGCCTGGCGTACATGCGTTATTCGGTTTCCGATACCGCCGAATATGGCGATTACACGCGCGGCCCGCGCATCGTCAATGCCCAGACGCGAGCGGAAATGAAGAAGATTCTGGGCGAGATTCAATCCGGTGAATTCGCCAAGGCCTGGATCGAGGAGAACAAGACCGGCCGCAAGAATTTCCTGGCGATGCGGGAAGCCGCGCGCCATCAGCCGGTGGAAGTAGTGGGCCGCGAGCTGCGCGAGATGATGCCTTTCCTCAAGAAGAAGAAGGAAGCTGGAGTCCCGCAGGACGCATAGAGAGTGATGAGTTGGGTAACAACCGCTCCCTGACGGTCGCGGCTCGGATGCGAGTCGCGACCGTCGGGAGTTGGGAGGAATCGGTTGACAGGCGAAAGCGCCTGTCCCACACGCTGCGCGACCAAAGTGGGACAGGCGCTTTCGCCTGTCAACCTTGGCATGGCGGGTTTCATGACAGGCTCTTAGCGGGTGGAATATGAAGATCTTTACGTTCGATACCACGCTGCGCGATGGGACGCAGGGAGAATCGGTTTCCTTTTCGGTGGACGACAAGCTGGTGGTCACCCAGAAACTGGACGAGCTGGGCATCGATTACATCGAGGGCGGCTGGCCGGGATCGAATCCGAAGGATAAGGAGTTCTTCGAGCGGGCGCGCGAGCTGAAGTTGAAACACGCCCGGCTGGCCGCGTTTGGCTCGACCCGGTTCGCCAAGAACAGCGTGGCGGAGGATCGCAACGTGCGGGCGCTGGTGGAAGCCGGCACTCCGGTGACGACGATTTTCGGCAAGACGTGGGACCTGCACGTGGAACGCGCGCTGGGGATCACGCTCGAGGAAAACTTGAAGCTGATTGCCGAGACGGTCAAGCACCTCCACGAGCACGGCAAGGAAGTGGTCTACGACGCCGAACACTTCTTCGACGGCTACCAGGCCAAAGCGGACTATGCGTTGCGCACGCTCGAAGCGGCGCAGAAGGCGGGCGCGGACGTGCTTTGCCTGTGCGACACCAATGGCGGCACGCTCACCGGGCGGCTGGTGGAGATCGTGGCGGAGGTGCGCAGGAGGTTCGACGGCGTGATCGGCATCCACACCCACAACGATTCGGATTGCGCGGTGGCCAACAGCGTGGCGGCGGTGGAAGCCGGAGCGACGCACGTGCAGGGCTGCCTGAACGGCTACGGCGAACGCTGCGGCAACGCCAACCTGTCCTCCATCATCGCCAACCTGGAGTTGAAGCTGGGGCATACCACGATCGGGCCGGAACGGCTTGCCGGTCTGGCCGCAACGTGCAAATTCATCGCCGAGCTGGCCAACCTGCCGCTGCCGGGCGACCAGCCGTTCGTGGGCAAGAGCGCGTTTGCGCACAAAGGCGGCATACACGTGAGCGCGGTGCTGAAGGATGCCGCCACTTACGAACACGTCCCGCCGGCATCGGTGGGCAACCGGCAGCGCGTGCTGGTGAGCGACCTTTCCGGCCGCGGCAACATTCTATACAAGCTGAAGCAGCATGGGCTGGCCGACCGGCTGAGCGAGGATGCGCGCCGCGAACTGCTGGAGCGGATCAAGCAGATGGAATACGAAGGCTACGAACTGGAGGCGGCGGAGGGCACCTTCGAGCTGCTGGTGCGCGAGGCGCTGAATCCGGGCGTACACTACTTCGACATCGACAGCTACGAAGTGGCGACGCGCGCGGGGGCGACCGGCGGATCGCATAGCACGGCATCGGTGACGCTGCGCACCAAAGACGGCGCGCATTCCGCCACCGCCACCGGGCACGGCCCATTCCACGCGCTGCATCTGTGCCTGCGCAAGTGCCTGGGCAAGCTCTACCCGCAAGTCACCGAAGTGCGGCTGACGGACTACAAGGTGCGGGTGCTCGATTCCAACAAGGGCACGGCGGCCAACGTGCGCGTGCTGATCGAATGGTCGGATCACCGCAGGAGCTGGACCACGGTGGGCGTCTCCGACAACGTGATTGAGGCGAGCTGGAGGGCGCTGGTGGACGCGATCCGCCTGGAGTTGATGCGCCTGACCGAGCACGACGCTTCCATCGAACGCGCGGTCGAGGACTACTGCTGGGGCGTGTAAAGTGGGGCATGCTTCAGCTTGCCAACGCCCGCTTGGGGGCGCATTCTTTCGTTGCCGGCGGTGCTAAGATCCAAGGGTGGGCGGCAAGCCGCCTCAAGGAGAATCAGCCGATGAAGTTTCCTAGAATGGCGCACCTCATAGTGTGCGCGGCCGTTGCATTGTTGGTCTCACCGGGAGCGCGCGCCGGCGAGAAGACACTCATGCATTGCTTCGCGTGGACGCCGGTCAAAGATGCCACGCCAGCCGATTGGCAAGCCTTCTTCCAGGCGAGCGACGCACTGCCCGCCAAGATCAAGGGCGTCACGAAAGTCTGGTACGGCAAGCTGCAGTCGCCTCTTCACCAGATGGGGATGGAAGGACCCGCGGCTCGCGAGTATGGCATGTGTATCGAGATGGCCGGACCCGACGCGTTGAAGGCGTACGCGCAGGATCCGTATCACAAGACTTGGGTGGAAGCCTATTCGAAGGTCCGCGTGGAAGGCACCACCACGTTCAACATCCTCGGCCAGTAGACGGAGCAATCGACAGATACAAGGTAGGACAAGGTCTTTGGGGCCCGCCGCTGCCGGCGGAAGACTCGCCGACACAAACCGATCGCCTGTCCTACCGATGCCATGTATCAGCAGGCCTTGCCGAAGTCTTTCTCAAACGCCTCGGTGAGCGCGGTGCCCCAATCGCCCTTGGTCTTCATCCGGCCGGCGAAGAAACGGAGGACCGGCGGCTCTTCGTAGAACTCCAGGCCGCCAATCAGTCGGCGGTGATTGTAGAGCCATTGCAAACGGTCCGCGGTGTACTGGTAGTGAGACATGGTGTAGACGCGCCGCGGCACGGCGAGCCGGAGCAGTTCGAGATCCGCGGGAACGTCGCGCCCTTGTTCGTCGCGATCCATCGACACGGATCCGCGCTCCATGCCGCGAACGCCGGAGGCGATGAAGCACGCGGCCGCCAGCGCGCCGGCGGGGTATTCCGACTGCGGCACGTGATCGATAAATCGCATGGCATCGACATGGCAGGCCAGCCCTCCGGCGGGCGTGACCACCGGGACACCCTTCTGTAGCAACAGGCCGACGAAGTACTTGACGGCGTCCGCCGAGGATCCGGCCACATCGATGTCGGTCATTTCCCGGATGCCGACGGCCATCGCCTCGATCTCCTTCGACGACATGCCGCCGTAGGTGAAGAAGCCTTCGTACACCGGAAGCCAGGGCCGGATGGCGTCGTGGAGATCCTTGCGGTTGGTGGCGATCAGGCCGCCGCGCACGCTGCAACTCTTGCGGCCGGAAAGGTAGAGGAGGTCCGCGATGCTCATCATTTCCCGGACGATGTCGCCGATGGACGTGTTCTCATATCCGGCTTCGCGCTGGCGAATGAAGTAGGCGTTCTCGGAGATGAGACTGCCGTCCACCACCAGGAAAATACCCAGCGGCTCGATCAGCGCCTTGACCTGGCGCAGGTTCTCCATGGAAAACGGCTGGCCGCCGATCAGGTTGGTGGTGGCCTCCATGCGCACGAAGGAGACATTGCTCGGGCCGGCCTGATTGATGGCCTCGCGCAGCCGGTCCAGGTCCATGTTTCCCTTGAAGGGGTGCGCACTCTCCGTGTTCAGCGCCTCGGGTCCATATAGTTCCAGCACCTTGCCGCCCGCCAGGTTGAAATGCGCCTTGGTGGTGGTGAAGTGATAATTCATCGGCACGATGTGGCCGGGCTTGACGAAGGTCTTGGCCAGCAGGTGCTCGGCGGCGCGGCCCTGATGGACAGGCAGGAGGTATTCGAAGCCGAAGATCTCGCGGACCGAATCGAACAGCCGGTAGAAACTCTCCGAACCGGCGTAGGCGTCGTCGGACTGCATCATGGCAGCCTGCTGATTGTCGCTCATGGCATTGGTGCCGCTGTCGGTCAGCATGTCGAGAAAGATGTCGCGGGAGCGCAGAAGGAACGTGTTGTACCCCCCCGCTTCGATCGCTTTCAGCCGTTCGCGGGCGGGCGCCAGCCGCGTTTTCTGCACAATACGCACTTTGTGCATTTCGATTGGAATTTCAGTGCCGTCGGATAAACGTATACTCATAGCCGTCCTGATAAGGTTGATTTTTCCCTGGAATTCAGACCTGAATGTCTATTACTACCACGTTGCACGGGCGAATGCGGAGGAGGGTCGAGCGAATCCGCGCTTCCCAATGCTCGCTTACCAGCCGAAAAGTTGCGGGCTGAAAAGTACTGCGATCAGGGCGGCTCCGCTCAGGAACGTGCCGAATGGCAATTCATAGGTGGATGCGTCCTTGCCGGTCGCCTTGATGTACGCGAGGCCCAGCACGGTGCCTGCGATGGAGCCTAAGACCAGCGTGAACAGCGCGGCTTCCAGGCCGAGGTAGCAGCCCAGCAGGGCCACCATCTTGATATCGCCCAGGCCCAGCCCTTCGCGATTCCTGACCTTCAAATACATCCACGCCACGGCCCAGAGCAGGCCCGCCGGCAGCCCGGCCGATATCGCCGCCGCCAGGAACCGGCTGATCCAGCCGTGGTTGTCCAGGCCGACGATCGACAACAGGAAATACGCGGTGGCGCCGCGGGTCGGCGAGAAGGCGGCGAACACCAGACCCACAACCGTGCCCCAGACGGTGAATTCGTCGGGCAGGATGCGCTCCTCCAGATCGCTGAAAAACAGCGCCACCATGATGGCGCTGAAGAGGCACATCCTGCATGCGTTGAGTGTCAGCCCATAGCGGTAGACCAGGACAAAAAAGATGACGCCGCTGAGCAGTTCCACCAGCGGGTAGCGCAGCGAAATGCGCGCCCGGCAGTGGCGGCAGCGCCCGCCGAGAATGGCGTAGCTCACGAGCGGAATGTTGTCGTACCAGGCGATGGTCGCCTCGCACGCGGGGCAATAGGAGCGCGGCGGCCGCACCACCGAAAGATCCCGCGGCCAGCGGTAAATGCAGACATTCAGGAAACTGCCGATCAACAATCCGAACAGCAGGGCGAGACAGGCTTCAATCATGAGAGCACCTTGTGGTAAACCTCCATGGTACGGCGCACCATGTGGTCGACGGTAAAGTTCTCGATCACGGCGCGGCGGCCGGCCTGGCCCAGGCGCCGGGCGAGCGCGGGGTCGCCGGCGAGTTGGATGATCGCGTCGGCCACCGCGCGCGGGTGGTTATCCACCAGCAGTCCGGTTTCGCGATCGCGCACCACTTCGGGCAATCCACCGACACGGCTGGCGATCACGGGCACCGCCGCCGACATCGCCAGCAGGGCCGCCGATCCCAGGCCTTCGGCGTGAGTGATGTAGACGAACGACGAGGCTTGCGGCAAGTCGCCCACCAGGTCACGGGTAAGCAGCAAGTCGACGCCCGCCAGCCGCCCGGCTTCCATCGCCACCGGCGCGCCTTTTTGCGGATCGTCGAAGTTGGCCAGCGCAACCACCCGGTTTCCGGCGGCCGCCTCCAGCACGGGCACGCCATCGTAGACCACGCTGATCTTTTCGTCGGGAACGCCGCCGTCGATCAGCACTCGCTTGACGAATTCGGAGACCGCCAGGTAGTGCCGGGCGCGCCCGTACTTCCAGCGCGAGCCCACCGGGAAGGCGACCCGCCGCGCCACCACCAGCGGCGCGCCGCGCACGATGGCGCCGAGCGTGTGAGAGTGGGCATCGTGGGCGTGCACCAGGTCGTGCCGCCGCGCCAGCAGCGCGGCCCGCGCCAAACCGAGCGGCTCGACGCGCCAGCCACGTTCCCGCGCCGCAACCTCAAGCGGCGCGCCCGCGCGCGCCAGCAGCGTCGATTCCGCCCCCGCGCCGGCGAGCCCGGCGATCAGCCGGAGCACCTGCCATTGGCCGCCGCGCATCTCGCGCCCGGCATCCATGTGCAGGATGCGCATCAGCTCATGTTTCTCGTTTTCGTGTATTTGAGAAACGTGTAGAAGGCCGCCATATAGGAAATCGTCAGGCCCTCCGGGCCGTCCAGAAAACCGCGGTTCACAAAATAGCTTTGCAGGAACGCCCACGCGGGCGCGAACAAAACGCGGGAGAGCGGCACCTTGATCCGCCGGCCGGCCAGTTCCTGCGCCGCCAGCGTGGTGTAGCGCTCCATCGTTTTGATGTGCTCGGAAAGCGACTCGCAGGTGAAGTGCAGCAGGTTGCTTTGCAAGTGTCCGACGCGCCCCGAGACCTCCACGCTTTCGTGCACGAAGTCGCCCACCCATTTGGCTTGGCGGCGGTCGTAGAGGCGCAGTTTGCGGTCGGGGTACCAGCCGGAATGCAGAATCCAGCGGCCCATGTAGCGGGCCAGCCGCGGCATGGTGTAACCGTCATGACGCGGCCCGGATTTCTTGAGGCTCCAGATCTCGGCTTCCAGCCCTTCGCTCAAGGCTTCGTCGGCGTCGAGCGAAAGAACCCAGTCGTGGCTGGCTTGATCGGCAGCCCAGTTCTTCTGCCCGGCGAAGCCGCGCCAGTTGGCTTCGATCACGCGCGCGCCCAGGTTTTCGGCCAGTTCCGTGGTGCGGTCCGTCGAGCCGCTATCGACGATCAGGATTTCGTCGCAGCAGCGCAGGCTCTCGATCGAGCGCGCGATATTGCGCTCCTCGTTGAACGTGATGATGGTGGCGGTGATCTTCATCGCCGCTCACAGACCGCCGGTGCCCACGGGCACCAGACTGAAACAGAGCAGGAAGACCACCAGCGCCAGCAGTGCCAGCTTGCGCCGGCCGCGATCAAGCTCGCCGCTATCGTACACCATGGGGTGGCGCCGTCCGAAAAGCAGCAGCACCAGGCCCCAAAGCAGCCAGCCGGCCCAGAACACGCGCTGATTGATCAGAAAGGCTGCGCCGAGCGGCAGCATGAGCAGGCTGACGACCAGCGAGATGGTGCCGTGGCGGCGCGGAAAACACGCGTACACGATGTGGCCGCCATCCAGTTGTCCGATGGGCAGCAGGTTCATGGCCGTGCAAAACATGCCGACCCAAGCCGCGCGCGCCGCCGGATGCAGATAGATGTCGCTCGATGCGACGCCCGGAAAAATGATTTTGCCGAGCAGCCACTCGAGGCCCGGAACGCCGAATTGCAGGCTGCCCTGATTGGCGATGCCCGGAATCACCTTGGAAAACGCGAAGCCGATGGAAAGCGCCGGCAGCAGAAAGACGAAGCCGGCCAGCGGCCCGGCCACGCCAATATCGAACAGCGCCCGCTTCGAGCAGATGGGCGACCGCAGGTGAATGAAAGCGCCGAAGGTTCCCAGGAACGGCGACGGCAGAAAGTAAGGCAGGCTGGCATTCACCCCATATCGCAGCGCCGCCAGGTAATGGCCCAGCTCATGCGCCATCAGGATGGCGAGCAAGGTGAGCGAAAACGGCAGCCCCGCCAGTAGCGCCGAAGGGTGACGCCACAGCTCCGGGTACATGGTCAGACTTCGGTCCACGTCGAAAGGAAGATTGCCATCGAAGAACATCTGCATGGAGGCTCCGACGGTGGTGGTCGAAGCGAGCGTGATGGCGAACAGCAGAGCGTTCACCCAGTAACGGTCGCGGAAGCGGGCCTGCGGTAAACCGGGCGCCTCCGCCAATCCACCCTGGACGTAGAGCGGGTATGACGCGGGCGGGAAATCCTGGGAAGACACAATGAGACGCGCAGCAGCGGCCTACTGCAGCGTCTGCAACTCCTTGCCGGGCTTGAATCGCACCGCCTTGCCCGGCGGAATGGAAACCTCCGCGCCGGTGCGCGGATTTCGTCCAATGCCCGTTTTCCGGGGCTT
>JBEKKO010000147.1:0-11196 GCA_050010695.1 Bryobacteraceae bacterium | reverse complement strand
AAGACCGTGATTCGCACAGGGTACGCCATTAGCTATGTCGAGTTCTTCCGCCAGGGCAGCGACAGCTATTTGTACTATAACGGTCCATTCGTGGTGAACGCGCAAATGACAGAGGCGCCCTATTCGGTTAAGGGAAGCACGATCACACTGACCCCACTCTGCACGGCGAATTCGAGTATTTCCAGTCTTTCCACCTGTTACCTGCCGACACAAATGGGTTATCCGGCCGGTTTCGCCTCGCCGGCCAGCTTCTCGACCGCGACTACTAAGACGGTCTTCATTGACCCGACGATTCGCACGCCCTATGTTCAGAACTGGCACTTCACGATCCAGCGCGAGTTGGTCAAAGACGTGATCCTGGACGTCGGATACTCCGGCAACCACAGCGTGGGGTTGTGGGTGAACGAAGATCTGAATCAGGCGTTACCAAACCAAGCCGGTCAGAGCCTGGGAGTGAACGCGCGCCGGCCCGATCAAGCCTTCCAGAACATCGACGCCAACTACGGTGCCGGCTTCTCTTCCTATGAAGCCCTGCAGGTCAAAATAGAGAAACGCTACTCGCACGGCTTGACGTTTCTCAACTCGTTCACTTGGTCCAAGGCGATCGACGACGCCTGTGGCGCGCTGGAAGCCGCAAACGGGGATCAGCAGGCCGTCAACCTGTTCGACTCGGCGGCGGGCAAAGGGCCCTCGGGCTATAATCAGCCCTTCAACGACACGCTTTCCGCGGTCTACGACCTGCCCTTCGGCCATGGCCGCCCGTATGCCTCGAAGATGCCGTATCTCGCCGACGCGCTGTTCGGGGGGTGGACGCTTTCGGGCATCAATTCGATGCTCAGCGGCCAGCCGATCAACCTGACCTACGATCCAAGCGCCGCGTTCCTCGCCACCGATGGCACGAAGAACTCAGCAATCTACCGTCCCAACGTACTCGGCAATCCGATGTTGCCAGTGAGTCAGCAGACACCCGCGGCCTATTTCAACGCGGCTATGGTCTCAGTACCCACCGATGTCACGCATCCTTACGGCGACGCAGGCCGCAACATCGCCAGTAGCAATTCGCTCTACAATCTCGATCTCGGCATCCACAAGCAGTTCCGCCTGCCGTGGGAAGGCAAGAGCCTCGAATTCCGCGGCGAGGTCTTCAATGCGCTTAACAAGACTAACTTCTCCCCGGCCAATGGCGACGCGTCCAGTTCTTCGTTCGGCAAGATCACGGCTACGTTCCCTGCCCGGCAGGTGCAGTTCGCTCTCAGGCTGATGTTCTGAGCGGAGTCTGGGGACGGAGCGGCAAAGCCGCCGTTCCATGAATCTTCGATGACACCGCAAATCCTTAGATTGTGTTAAGGTTCGAATGTTCTAATCGGAGTTGAAACTCTCAGATTCAGGAGATGGCCATGCGTTCGATCATTGCAGCGTTGCCGCTTCTCGTTTTGCCTTTGGCAGCTCAGATGGACCGTGCTACTCCGGCCGCCAGCCAGGCCCAACCTTCGGAGGAGGCGGCCGGACCCCTGAAGGCGCTCGATGTGATGCGCATGCCCAGCGCGGTGAAGGGGCGATTCGACCACTTCGGCGTAGATCTCAAGCATAACCGGCTCTTCGCGACGCCCGAGGACTACCACGCCGTGCTGGTTCTCGGCTTGCCGAACGCCGAGCCGGTCGCGGAAATCCGCGGCATCGCCAGACCGCACGCCATCCTCTATCGCGAGGACATCGATCTCGTCTACGTGACCGATGGTGTAGACGGCGCGCTCAAAATCTTCGACGGCAAGACCTACCAGCCTTTCGGCAGCGTCGCCCTGGAGAAAGATGCGGACTCCATCGGCTACGAAGCGGCGCGGCAGTATCTGTACATCGATAACGGGGGCAAGGACGCGGGACAGTCATACTCGCTGCTCAGCGTGGTCGATACCACGGCGGCCAAGAAGGTGGCCGACATTCGCATAGAAGGCGATACCCTCGAGGCCATGGCGCTGGATGTCTTTCGCCCGCGGCTGTATGTCAACAACCCTGCGCGAAACCAGGTGACCGTGGTGGACCGCTGGAAAAACGTTGTGGTCGCGTCATGGCCCGTGACGCTCGGCAAGAGCAACGTAGCCATGGGTCTCGACGAAGCACACCAGAGGTTGTTTGTGGGATGCCGCAGCGGTCAGGTAGTGGTCTTCGATACGAACACCGGGAAGGAATTGCAAGCCCTGCCGATCGCGAAAGGCATCGATGACCTAGAATATGACGCCGGCAGTAAGCGTCTTTACACGATCGGGGATGGCACAATCGATGTGTTTCAAGAGATCGACGCCGATCATTTTCGGTCGCTGGGTAGTGTGACGGCCGGCGCGAAATCGAAGACCGCGCGGCTGGTGCCGCAGATCAACCGCTATTTCGTGGCTGTCCCGCAGTCCGGAGATGGTGTTGCCTTGGTTCAGGTTTTCCAGGCGCTGAACGTCCCGGTCGCCAAGGCCGTGGAGACCGTGGCAGCGCAGCCAGTCCACGCGCCGCGCGCGCTCCAACTGGAATTGGCGACGCTATCGGCCCATCCCGATCTGCGAAAGATGGGGCTGCACGCGGTTCCACCGGGAGGCAAGGAGAGCGTGATCATCGCCAATGCCAATACGACGCGCATCGGCGTGAAGTCATCAGCGGGCGACTTAGAGGCGGTGAAGGACGGCAAGACTTACTGCGCCAAGAAAGACGACGGAGCGTTCTTCAATTTGAAATTGCCGCTCCTCGATGCCTCCGGACGTAACATCGGGATCCTGGTGATGGAGCTGCCATTCACATCCGCCTCGGATGAAACGCAGGCTGTCCGCAAGGCTGAAGAAATTCGCCACGAACTGGCGCAACAAATCCCCGACCATGATTCCCTATTTCAATGAGGAACGCTCTTACTCAACCTCCACGAAAGGATAACTGAACATCATGCCCAGTTTCACCCGCCGGCAATTCGCGCAACTGGCGCCCGGACCGTTTCTGCTTTCGCTCGCCTCTCGCGGCTCGGCGGCGCCGTCCAAACCAGCCGCTCCGGGAGCGATTCCGTCGCGGATCGTTCTCACGTGGGCGGGCGACCCCGCCCGGACCCAGGCAGTGACCTGGCGAACCGAGATTGCTGCCGCTTCACCGCAGGCACAGGTCGTGAAGTTCACACCCGATCCCAAGTTCGAACCGTCGGCCAGCACGGTCGGCGCCACCTGCGAAAAAGACGATTTGGGTGACGGCCGCTCCGCCGCGCATTACGCCGCGCGGTTCGAAGGGTTGTCGCCGGACACGACTTACTGCTACCGGGTGGGCGATGGCCAAGTCTGGAGCGAATGGAACGTGTTTCGCACGGCGTCCACCAAGCCCGAGCCTTTCCGGTTCCTCTATGTGGGTGACGAACAGAACGCCATCAAGTCGTTGTGGTCGCGATCCATCCGGCGCGCGTACGCCGCCGCTCCCGATGCGCGATTCCTGGTGCATGCGGGCGACCTGGTCGCCGAGGGATATGACGACCGTTTGTGGGGCGAATGGAGCGAAGCTCTGGCTTTTATCTCCGCCACCGTCCCCAGCATTCCGGTTCCGGGCAACCACGATCTGCATCGGCCCGCCGGCTCCCCGGGTGCTAATTCGACGCTGGCCGCCCCGTGGCCGTGGCGCAGCCACTTCGCTCTGCCCGCGAACGGGCCGGAGTTGGACGACATGCCGGGCCAGTCGTATTATCTGGACTATCAGGGTGTCCGTTTCATCGCTCTCGATGTGAACGCGTTCACCGAGGATAACTTTGAGGCCGCGGCAAGGAAACGCGTCACCGACAAAGAAGTGGAGTGGGTCACCAAGGTTCTGAGCGACAACCCCAACCGTTGGACGATCGTCGTCCAGCACCAGGCCATCTACGCTATCGCGCAAGACCGCGAGTATGCGGCGATGCGCGCCGCCCTCGCGCCGCTCTATGAGAAGTACCATGTGGACCTGGTCCTACAAGGGCACGACCACGTCTATGCCCGCACCCACAAGATAGCCCGCGACCGCATCGTGGAACCTTCGGCGCCCGGCGTCATTTACGCCATCTCAGTCAGTGGCCCGAAGATGTACAAAACCCAAAAGGTAAACAGCCAATACATGGCGAAGATGATCGAGAACGAACAGTTCTATCAGATCGTCGATGTATCGCCGGATCGGCTGGCGCTAACAGCGTACTCGGTTGATGGCGCCGTGGTCGACGGTTTCGAGTTGCGCAAGAACGGAACATCCTCCACCTACGTCGACCACTCTTCGATCAGGTCGGAAGGACGGAGTATCGTCGCGCGGACAGCTGTAGGGGCATAGCTCACCAGCCTGGAAATGAGGCCGTAAGCGCACGCCGATGGACGCCGGCGAAGTCTCGCGATTTTCAGCGTGAACCCGCCGGTTCTCCATTCTTAACGAGCACTTGAAACGTTACGATATTCACCTCACCGTCATTCGTTAGTCATTCATTTAACACAGCTACCAGATAAAGTGGTCCCATATTCCTTGTTTCAGTTTGGAGGTTCCAATGAATCGACTGTTCTTGTGCCTATCTCTACTTGCGCTTCCGTTGTGCGCGCAGGATCGTGCCGGCATTACCGGTACCGTAACGGATCCCTCGGGAGCGCTGGTCGTCGGAGCCGCGGTCGAGGTTCAATCGGCGGCTACGGGGTTCCATCGCGGCGCGGTGACCGGTGACGCCGGGCTCTACGAAGTGACGCCGCTCGGCGTGGGCGTGTATTCGCTCCGGATCAGCAAAGCCGGGTTCAAGCCTGTGACCATCACCGGCGTGGACCTTCGGTACGGAGAAACCAGGACCGTCGATGCCAAGTTAGAGGTGGGCGCAACCTCAGACGCAGTCGAGGTCACGGCTACCGCCGAGGCGCTGAATCGCACCAACGCCGAAGTGGGTGGCGTGATCGAGTCTGAGCAGATCAAGGAAATCCCGGTCAGCGGCCGGGACTGGGCTAGCCTGATGCTGCTGGCGCCCGGCGCCATCAACTACGCCGATGGCAGCCAGCGCGAGATCCGCTTCTCCGGGCATTCGCTGGACGACAGCAACTTCACCTTCGATGGCGTCGACACCAGCGGCGTGCAGGAGCAGACGCAGAAGGCCAATGCGCGGCTCAACATCGCGCTTGACTCGATCGCCGAATTCCGCGTCAGCACCGCCAATTACACCGCCGAAAGCGGAGCGGCCGGCGGTGCGCAGATCAACGTAGTTTCGAAGACCGGCACCAACGAGTATCACGGCAGCACGTTCTACGCCGTGCGCAATGATGCGCTTGACGCGCGGTCGCCGTTCGACGGCGCGACGCTGCCTCCGTTCACCCTGAATCAATTCGGCGCCAGTTTTGGCGGCCCCATCCTCAAGAACAAGGCGTTCTTCTATGCCAACTACGAAGGCCTCCGCCAGAACCTGGGCGAGACGTTCGAAAACTTTGTGCCGAACGCCGCCGTTCGAGCACAGGTACTGGCGACATCGCCGCTATTGAAGCCGATCATTGACGCCTACCCGATAGGGCAGACGCCGGTTGACGCCTACACCGACATGGTGTCCAAGGTGGCTACCGATACGGTCCGCGAAGACGCCGGCATGTTCCGGTTCGACTACCGCTTCAACGACACGAACACAACGTATGTGCGTTATAACGTCGACAACGCCTATAGCGACAGCCCAAGCGACGCCCTAGGAGATCACGAAGTCATCCCGCTGATTCCCACCAACCTCGTTCTCGAATACCTGCGCATCTTCTCTCCAACCGTCGTTAACGAATTGAAGTTCGGCTTGAACCGCGCCAATTACCACGACTGGACCTACGGTACTGCGCCGGTCGCCGTGACAGCGGCGAACTATGACGGGATAAGCGACACCTCGCTCGATACCGAGGTTGGAACCACGTTCTCCTACATCGACAACTTGACCTGGAACCACGGGCGCCACACGCTCAAGTTCGGGGTCGACTTCCGCCGCATCCGCCTGAACAATTCCGGCAACACGCTGACCACGTCGACTATCGACTACCCGACCGTTACCGACTTCATCAACAACTCCGCCGATACTGCCACTTACCTGCAAGGCGAGGGCGTGGTTGGGAACCGGCGGACCTTCTACCAGGGCTACGCGCAGGACGAGTTCCGCGTGACGCCGACGCTGACGCTGAACCTGGGCCTGCGCTATGAATACTATTCGGTGGCGCACGAAATCCTGAATCGCTCCGCGGTGGTGGACATTCTTGGCTGCGGCGGGTTCTGCCCAAAGGGTACGCCCTACTACGCCCCGAACACCAAGGATCTCGGCCCTCGTCTGGGTCTGGCGTGGGCGCCGGCGGCGATGCACGGCAAAACTTCGATTCGCTCGGGGTTCGGCACCTACTACGGCGGCAACCAGAACGACGACTTCAGCGATCCGGCGGAAAGTGCCGTGCCCCGGTACTCGCTCACGTCAGCGGAGTTTCCGGCCTTGGCCTTCCCGTTGACCGCGTTTCTCGATCCCGCCAACCAGCTTTACAGCCCGAAAGCGATTGCCCGCGATCGCAAAGACCTCTCCTACAATGAATGGGACCTGGTGGTGCAGCAGCAATTACCTCAAGACTGGATGGCGCAGGTGGGCTACACCGGTTCTGAAGGCCACCACTTGTTCGACAAATACACAGTCAATCTGATCAATCCGCTCACCGGCACGCGTCCACTGGCCGGCTTCGGTTCGTTCGGTTTGAAGGCTAACGACGGCAACGACAACTTCAACGCGCTGCAGGCATCTCTGCACCGC
This sequence comes from Bryobacteraceae bacterium, assembly GCA_050010695.1. Lineage (GTDB taxonomy): Bacteria > Acidobacteriota > Terriglobia > Bryobacterales > Bryobacteraceae > Bog-375. The sequence goes on along the minus strand of JBEKKO010000147.1, from coordinate 4,442 downwards.
CGGTTCACGCGCGGGCTGCTGTTCCAGATGAACTACATGTATTCGCACGGCATTACCGATGCCTCGATCGGCTCCGGCGAATCCGTCAGTTTCCAGGACATGGCTTGCCGCGCCTGCGACCGCAGCAGCACCAACATCGACGTCCGGCACACGATGACCGCCAACGCCGTTTATGACCTGCCTTTTGGGCACGGCAAGCAATTTTTCCAAGACGGCACGGCGTCCAAGATTTTCGGCGGGTGGAAGTTCGCCACCATCGCCAGCGCCCAGACCGGCCTGCCGGTCAACATCACGATGACGCGGAAGGCGGGTGCTCTGCCGGACGGCAACACTTCCGGCCAGCGCCCCGACCTGGTGCCCGGCGTATCCATCTACGCCGCCAACCCCAGCATCAACGGTTGGTTCAACCCGGCTGCCTTTTCGCTGCCAGCCAGCGGCACCTGGGGCAATCTCGGCCGGTACATCGCCAACGGGCCGGGCATGTCGGAAATCGACAGCTCGCTGCAGAAGAGATTCCGAGTGACCGAGCGCCTGGCGCTGAATTTCCGTGCCGGCGTATACAACCTGCTCAACCACCCGGTCTATAGCTCGCCAAATGGCAAGATCGGCACCCTCACCGGCAATCCACCGTCGGTCAGCGGCAGCTTCGGCGACATCACCAGCATCATCAATACCGGCGCTGTCGGAACGGGCGCACCTCGCCGTCTCGAGTTCATGTTCCGGGCCGAGTTCTAGCGTCCCGTCTCACAACTGCGCACGGGGATTCCAATGGGCCGGCAGGTCAGCCGGCCCATTTCATTTAGAACGTCAGCCGAATCTGCATTTCGAGACGCCGGTTGTTGGCGGTCTCAAAGAAGCCTTCCCCGTTCGGCGCACCCGCGATCTGGTTGGAGCGGCCGAATAGCGGAGACGTGATGTCGCCGACGATGGGACCGGGGTTCGTGTGGTTGAATAAGTTGCGAATCGACATTGAGACGCTCAAGTTATAGCGCCGTCCGGCGCTTGGAGAACCCAGCAGGCCGCGCAACCCTTGATTCGTCACAGGGCCCAGTGGCGCCGGGACGGAGCCGCCCTGGACGGGCTTGGCAGCGTTCTCCTTGCTCGGTCCAAAACCGAAAGCCTTCCCGATGCGCAGATTCACCGAAATCAGCGCTGGCGCGCGGCCATAGTTGCGGGGTACAAGCGTTTCCGTCGCGTCGGGTTGCGGGTCCAATAGCCCATAACTGGTCTCGATGAGTCCAGGCTTCAGCGGGTTGTTAGCGAACCCAGGCCGGCTATTGAAAAGCGTGGTGCCATAGAGATCATCGCCGGCAGTGATATCGAAGGGCGCTCCGGACTGAGCCACCAGGTACGGACTCACCCGCACGCTCCAGCGCAGCGCCACCGATCCGCCGGCGGTAACGCGGTGTCGCACATCGGTCGAAGCGGGTCCATACTCGCCCGAAAAGTTGTACGGGTTCGCGGGCGACGTCCCGATGCCGTCCGTGTTACTCAGCGCGTGATTCAACACGTAGAAGCCGAACAAGGACACTGCGGGCTTCACTTTCGTATTCACATTGGCAATGAACTGGTTCTGATTGTATAGGCCGGAGGACTCCATCAACAGGACCGGGCCTTTGCCGCCGAGCGGGAAAACTCCGCTGCCGGGAACCGCCGCGTCGTAAGTGCCTGGCAGTGGAGCGTTGATGTCGTCCGAGCGGAACAGGTGTAGGCCATGCGCGTTCGTGTAGGTGGCCGCAATGGTGGTGTTCGCGGGCAGTTGGCGCTCCACGGTGATGGCCGACTGCATCAGGTACGGTGCGCGCAAGGTGGAGCTGATCTGTTCGATGGACTGCGGAGCCGCTGCCACGCCCATCGACAGGAGCGACGGCACGTTGGGGAAGAAATCGGGATTCGCGATCACGTACTGCTGCTGGTTCACACCGTTGAACCGCGTCGCAGCCAGTGTGTTGGCCAGAGCGAAACGGTCGTAGAACATGCCGAATCCGGCCCGCACCACGGTTTTGGGGCGCCCCCCACTCCTGACGCCCTTGGGCGCCCACGCCAAGCCAAGACGCGGAGCCAAGTCGCGCCAGTCGTGCAGATTCGTCTGCGCCTCGTACCGAACTCCGAAACTCACCGTGAGGTTCGGGCGGGCGCGCCACTCATCGCCCGCGAAGACGCCAAAATCCACCTGGTGTAGCGACAGCTCCGGCGTGCCCGCTGCAATGCCGAACTGAGTGGGGCCGCCGCCCAACGCGCTGCTCAGTCCCAGCAGTGTGCGCCGGTATCGCTCGATGGAGCTGATCGGCGCCAAAAGCGTCTGTCCTGACCCATCGAGCACCGCTTGGTTCGCCGCGTTCAGCACCGGCTCCAGATCGCCGCCCCCGAAAGTAAATGTCCCGAGAAAGTTCTGCGTGGACAAGTTATCGTCGCCTTGCTCCCGCACACGCACTCCGAACCTTAATGAGTGGGCCCCGCGCAACGCTGATGTGTAGTTCTGAAACTCGAAGTTGTTCTGCGTATCGAATGACTTGCTGGCTGGCGCGCCGCCCCCGTTGAATGCACCGAGCACCTGGATTTGCGGGCCCGGGCTGTCCGCCTCCGTATGGTACGAATTCCGGTAGTATTGAAAACGGATGTCGTTCACAATAGTGCCGGCGACCGCGGTTTCAGCCACCTGTGCAGTCTCGATGTCGTACCAGGAGTGGCAGCCGCGCGACGCCAGGTCGAAGCCGCCGATGCCGGCATCGCGAATATCCGCGTGCGTAACTCCGTATCGCGCCGTCAAGGTGTGATTGTCGCTCAGCGCGTAGTCCACGCGCGGGCTGACCTTGGTGAACCGCTGCGGCGAGGTCACAACGGTGTTGAACGGGCTAGGCGATAGTGAAACTGGATCCAGCGCAACGCCGTTCGAAATCGAACCGTTGTCCACCATGTTGCGCTGCGCATCCACAATGAAGGAGGCCCGTTTGCCGAGTGGCCCTCCGCCCCCGCCTTCGAATTCGTTCAATAGGAACGGAGCCTTATCCGCGGCATATGGATTACGCGAATTCCAAACCTCGGTCCCGAGATTATAGTCGGCGGTGGCGTGGTACTTGTCGCTGCCCGGTTTGGTGAAGATCTCGATCCGTCCATAGCCCAGCTTGTCGTATTCGGGCGAGAACGGGTTCTGATTGATGCGGACTTCACGAATGGCATTCTTGGCCGGCAGATCCCCGCCGCTGAATCCATCCACATAGATCGACCCGCCGTTGGGACCGGCCGAAGGCCCGGCCAATGCCTGTAAGTCGGCCTGCAAGTCGTCAGGATCGTCGGAAAGCGCATCAAGAGCGGCGCCTTCGAGCACCACCGCGCTGGCGTTCGAAGCCTGGTCGATGCCGAGCATGGGGCCGGTGTCTGCTTGGACTACGATCCGCTGCGTCTTGACGGCCACGTGAAGCACCAGATCGAGCGCCTGGTCACCGGGCTTTAGAACGATGGCCGAGGGCTCTGGTTGCGAGAGCTCGGGCGCGGACGCCTGCACTCGGCAATTTCCAGCGGGCAGCCCCGAAAACGAGTATGCGCCAAATCCGTCGGCGATTGTGCTCTTCGCCGCGGTCTGTTCCGAAGCCACTGTCACCGTCGCGCCCGGAACCACGGCGCCGCTCTCGTCGATCACGCGGCCGTGAAGGGAAGCGGTCTGCGCATGGACCACGTCAATCGCGTGCAGGAGGGGAAGAATTAAGAGGAGGCGCAAAAAAAGATGTCTCACAGCGTTCCATTCCGGATAAATGAGCTGCCGCGCCCAGTGGCCGGACTTGGAGCGGCGGCGTCGACCTCTTTTTTCGTGGGAACGAAAAATGCCGGGTGGACGGGCTGCCCACCCGGCACAAAGGTCAAGCGGAGTTAGTCCAATCCTTTGATTGCCGCTGCAAGATCTTCCATCTGATCGGTCGAGATGAAATCAGCGTGTGCGCTGACGGCAGCCTTCCAGCGCGGCATCACTTTCTCTTTGCTTCCGAAGTTGTAATCTTTGTCCCAGCCCTGGTTTTCGGCTGCTGTGTACCCATCCAGGCAATAGAACCCGACGAAGTAGCCCAGACGATGGCCGTAGGTCACGAACTTCTTCAATCGCGCTTCCGCCTCCGGGGTCCAATCGCCGGCGCCCGTCTCGCCGCCCTTTTCCAAGAAGGCCCAGTTGGTGCCGAACCACCGGTGGTAGTTGTCAGCCTTATGCGGGACCAGTTGCTCCGGTTCGAGTGTCGAAAGGAACGCGATGGCTTCCGCTCTTCGTTCTCTCGGAAGCTTGTTAGGATTCTCGTCAAACTTGGGAACCGAACCGAATACGCGAATCTTGCCGCCGACGGGTACGTCGTCGTAGAAAAACTTCTGTTTGATGTCGTTCTGTTTGTCCTCGACCAGCACCATCATGGGCTTCAGGTCGAGCGGCGATTGCACGTTGATGTCGCCGGTTTTCTTGG
>JBEKKO010000146.1:0-11394 GCA_050010695.1 Bryobacteraceae bacterium | reverse complement strand
CAACGAGCACATGTCGTTCCTGGAAATGCTGGACGTGCTCAACGAGGACCTCATCGCCAGGGACGAAGAGCCGGTGGCGTTCGACCACGATTGCCGCGAGGGCATCTGCGGCATGTGCGGCTGCATGGTGAACGGCGTGGCGCACGGGCCGAAGCCCGGCACCACGCTCTGCCAGCTTCACATGCGGTTCTTCAAGGACGGCGACGAGCTGTACCTCGAGCCGTGGCGCGCGCGCGCGTTCCCCATCGTGAAGGACCTGGTGGTGGACCGCAGCGCGTTCGACCGGGTGATGGCCGCCGGCGGTTTCATTTCGGTGGCGACCGGCAGCGCTCCCGACGGCAACGCCATCCTGGTGTCTAAGGAAAGCGCCGACCGCTCCATGGACGCCGCGGCCTGCATCGGCTGCGGCGCGTGCGTCGCCATGTGCCCCAACGCCTCAGCTTCGCTGTTCCTGGCCGCCAAGATTTCGCACCTCGGCCTGTTGCCGCAGGGACAGCCCGAGCGCTACCAACGCGCCGTGGCCATGGTGGCGCAAGCCACGAGCGAGCTGTTCGGAGCCTGCACCAACATCGGCGAATGCGAAGCCGTCTGCCCGAAGGAAATCAAGCTGGAAGTGATCGCGAGAATGAACCGCGATTTCCTGAAAGCGAAGTTAACCGGGCGGGGAGAGGCGGGGTAGGCGCAGACTCAGTCTCGCGCCTTTTTCGCCGCTTCTTGTTGTATCCGCTTCAAATCCACCAAATCGGTGTCCCGGCCCGCTGCTTGCTTGTTTGCGATGAGATCGTCAAGCGAGATGACGTGGACCGTCACGAATTGCGGACCCACACATCGAGGTCTTTTGTGTAACGCGGTTCGGTGTATTCATCACCGCGTACCCACCCACGATCAGGTACTCGACCCCGCACTCATTCAAGATGCGTAACAGTTCTCTGTAGTGTGGGTTTTCGGCCATGTTTGATTTCCTCGGTCGTCTCCACCATTTCCCAGGCTGCGCGGAAGATTGCTTCGTCGCCTTGCTTTTGCCAGAACTCGATGTCGAAGGTGCGGTCGGGGAAACCGCCTTCAACAAGCCGGGTTTTCCATTTTGGTTGAGAGTCGTTCGGTTCGGTGTTCATCGCATTCGCCTGGCACTGCGGCCGCAGTGTCCACATACAAGTGTAATGCGACATGCTGTGAAGCGGGCGGCGTCGTAATGCCAGCCCAACTGCCCGCATTTCGGCAATTGCCCCGAGCCCGGTTCGCCAGCCGTCAGCTAACCCACTGAAACGGCGCACACTGCCCAACTGGCCGATCCCGTGCATTTCATCATCGCGGGCCATGCTACGGATTACGATTCACGACAGCGCCCGCGAACTGCGGATCAAGCTCGAAGGCAAGCTTTCCGGACCGTGGGTGGAGGAGTTGCGCCAGTGCTGGCGGACGGCTTCGTCGACGACTGCCGGCCGGATCACGTCGCTCGACTTGAGCGAGGTGGATTTCGTCGATGCCGAGGGCCAATCGCTGCTCTCGGAAATGCACCGCCAGGGCGTGCGGCTGAACGCGGCGACGCCGCTCATTCAAGCGCTGGTGGAAGAAGGCATCGGCCGGGCGGGCTGTGTTACGGTTGAAGAACAACCGGCTGGCAGCCCCCATGTTTCCCCCTTCCACATCAGATCCGGCGACCGTTAAGGCGCGTTACGAAGCGCTGCTGGAAGTTGCCGAATCGATTTCCACCGAGCGCCAGCTTGCCACTTTGTTCAGCGAGCTGAGCCGCTCGCTGAAACGCCTGGTGGAGTTCGACTACATCACACTCACGCTGGTGGACTTCGCGGAGCGGGTGGTGCGCGTGCACATCCTGGAAAGCGACCAGCCGGTGACCGGCGAACTGCCCGGCCCACTGTCTTTTTCCGAGACGCCGACCGTGGTGGCTCTCGAAACCGGGCGCCCCTATTACGTGCCGCGCATGGGCCCCGAGATGCCGTTTGAGAAGCTGCGCGAGATACTGGCGGCCAACCGCGTCCAATCGTTCTGCGTGCTGCCGCTGCGCACCGCGCAACGGCAGATCGGCGGTCTGACCTTCGGGTCAACCAAGCCGGACGCCTACTCGGCCGAAACAATCGAATTCATGCAGCAGGTGGCGCAGCAGGTGTCGGTTGCCGTGGATAACGCTCTAAACTTCGAAGCGGCAAGGACTTATGAGGCGGCGCTGGCGCGCGAGCGCGACCGGCTGCGGGCGCTGCTCGAAATCAACAATGCGGTGGTGAGCTCGGTGGCCAGCAGGGAGTTGTATCAATCGGCATCGGCTTCGCTGCGGCGCGTCTTCGGATTGGATTACACCAGCCTGCTGCTGCTCGATGCGGAAAGCGGCGACCTGCGCGTGGCGGCGCTCGATTTCCCGGATGGCGCGGGGGCGCTCCGCGAGGACGTGCTAGCGCCGATTGACGACTCCGTGGCCGGCTACGTGTTCCGCACCCGCCAAGGCCGCATTTTCACTTTCGACGAATTGGATGCCGTGGCGCCGGCTACCGGCAGGTTGATGGCGGCGGAGGGACTGCGATCCTTCTGCGCGATGCCGCTGGTGGCGCATGGCGAGACTCTGGGCGTGCTCACGGTGGGATCGCGGCGCGACCGGTTCTTCTCCCCGGGCGACATGGATTTCTATACGCAAGTGGCGGGGCAGGTGGCGATCGCGCTCGACAACGCCCTTTCCTACCGGCGGATCGAGGAGCTGAACGCGCGGCTGGCGGAGGAAAAGGTATACCTCGAAGACGAAATCCGCACTGACAGCCGTTTTGAGGAAATCATCGGCCAGAGTCGCGCGCTCAAGGCCAATCTGAAGCAGGTGGAGACTGTGGCGCCGACCGATTCCACCGTGCTGATTTACGGCGAGACCGGCACCGGCAAGGAACTGCTGGCGCGCGCCATTCATAACCTGAGCTCGCGCCGCCAGGGCACCTTCGTCAAGCTGAACTGCGCCGCCATCCCCACAGGGCTGCTCGAAAGCGAGATGTTCGGCCACGAAAGAGGCGCGTTCACCGGCGCCATCGCGCAGCGCATCGGCCGTTTTGAGCTGGCCCACAGCGGCACCATGTTTCTGGACGAAGTGGGCGAGATTCCGCTCGAATTGCAGACCAAGCTGCTACGCGTGCTGCAGGAGCGCGAATTCGAGCGGCTGGGCAGTTCCCGCACCATCCGCACCGATGCGCGCCTGGTGGCCGCCACCAATCGCGACCTGGCCGCCATGGTGGAAGAGCGGACGTTCCGCGCCGACCTCTACTACCGGCTCAACGTGTTTCCCATCACCGTTCCGCCGCTGCGCGACCGGCGCGAGGACATTCCGCTGCTGGTGCGCTACTTCGTGCAACAGAACGCCCGGCGGATGAACCGGCGCATCACCTCGATCCCCGCCGAAACCATGGAGGCGCTGGCGCGGTATCACTGGCCGGGCAACATTCGCGAGTTGGCCAATTTCATCGAACGCGCGGTGATTCTCTCTTCCGGAGCGGCGCTGCACGCGCCGGTGCGTGAGTTGAAACGCGCATCAGGCGGCGGCGGCGTGGTGACTCTGGCCGCGGCGGAGCGGGAAGCCATCGAGCGCTCCCTGCGCGAATCGGGCGGCAAAGTGGGCGGCGCCGATGGAGCCGCCGCCAGGCTCGGCATGAAGCGTACCACGCTGCAGGCCAAGATGCGCAAGCTGGGTATGGTGAAGTAAGACATCGCTTTTTGTCGTTTGTCAATATGTCGCGCTCTAGCGAGGCCATGACAGGTCACGATGACCCTGTCCTACCTGCGCCGCCATTTGGGCCGGTGCCGAAATACGGGCAGTGCGAAAGTTCACTAGTCCAATGAATCCAATTGGATACAATGGCCCACCCGCTGCATTTTAGAATTGTCTACAGGACGCGTTGGATGACTATGAAATCGAGGGTTCTCGTTTGGCTTGCCGTTGCGCCATTTGCCCTGGCGCAGGATTCGGCGCCGCTGCACCTCACGCTGCACGATGCGGTGGTTCTGGCCCTCAAGCAGAACCCGCAGGTGATCCTGGCCAATCTGAACGTGGCGCAGAGCACCGAGGACAGCCGTATCGCCCGATCGGGACTGTTTCCGCAGGTGGGTGCGGGGATCTCGGAGTCGGTCGAGCGGTTGAATGTCGACGCCCTGTTTGGAGAGCCGTTCCCGGGTATTCCGCAACACATCGGGCCATTCTGGGTGGCGCAAGGCGGAATCCGGTTCAGTGCGCCTTTGGATCTGACGCTGTGGCGGCGCTATCGGGCGGCGCAGACCGGAATCACGGCGGCGCACGCGCAGGAGATGACGGCCCGCGAGGAAAGCGTGATGCTGGTGGTTTCGCAATACTTGGGCTGCCAGCGGGCGGCCGCCGAGGTGGAAGCCGCGCAGGCGCGCGAGGTGCTGGCGCAGGCGCTCTACGACCTGGCCGCCGATTTGCGAAAGAACGGCGTGGGGACCGGCATCGACACGCTTCGCGCCAACGTGCAACTGCAAAACGAGAAGCAGCGGGTGATCGTGGCCCGCACCCAACTGGAGACCGGATTGTTCGCGCTGGGCCGATTATTGAGCGTCGATCCGCAGCGAAAAATCGAATTGGCCGACCAGGTGCAATTCTTCGAGACGCCCGACGTTTCCGCCGATCGAACCCTGGAGCACGCCTATGCCACGCGTCCCGAGCTGCGCCGGATTTCAGCCCAGATGGCGCAGGCGGAACTGGGTCTGAAGGCCGCCAAGGAAGAGCGGCTGCCGAAACTCACGGTGAGCGGCAATTGGTCGGAGCAGGGACTCACGCCCACTACCGTCATTCCGGTGTACCAATACCAGGCCAGCCTGGAGGTCCCGCTTTTCACCGGCGGGCGGATCGAAGCCGAGCGCTCAAAAGTGGAAATCGCCCTGCGCCAGCTCAAGCAGCAGGAGCAGGCCGCGCGCGATTTGATCGCGCTCGAAGTGAAGACCTCCATCGCGCAACTCGGAGCCGCGCGCAACGAAGTCACCGTGGCCAACCTGGGAGTGGATCTGGCGCGGCAGGAAGTGGACCAGGCCCGCGACCGCTTTCAGGCCGGCGTCGCCAACAACGTCGAAGTGGTGACCGCGCAGAACGAGCTGGCGCGCGCCAGCGATAACCAGATCGCGGCGCTCTACCGCTTCAACCAGGCGCGGGCCGACCTGGCGCACGCCGCCGGGCAGATGGAGGCGCTCTACGCCAAGTAGGCACATCAGTCCGTGGATCGTCGCCTTCACGGTGATGCTGGCCACCTTCATGGAGGTGCTGGACACCAGCGTGGCCAACGTAGCGCTGCCGCACATCGCGGGCAACCTTTCGGCCTCCACCGACGAAGCCACCTGGGTGCTGACCTCGTACCTGGTGGCCAATGCCATCATTCTGCCGATGGGCGGCTGGTTCAGCATGCTGATGGGGCGCAAGCGGTTCTACATGATCTGCGTGGCGCTGTTCACCATCAGCTCGTTTCTGTGCGGCCTGGCGCCGACGCTGGGCTCGCTGATTTTCTTTCGCGTGCTGCAGGGCATCGGCGGCGGCGCACTGCAGCCCATGTCGCAGGCCATCCTGGTGGAAACTTTCCCGCGCGAGAAGCAAGGCATGGCGATGGCGGTGTTCGGCATGGGTGTGGTGCTGGCGCCGGTGATCGGCCCCACGCTCGGCGGCTGGCTCACCGACGACTTCTCCTGGCGCTGGATCTTCTTCATCAACATTCCAGTGGGCGCGCTCTCGCTGCTGCTGACCAAAATGCTGGTGTTCGATCCGGCGTACCTGGTGCGCAAGGGTTTCCGCGACGGTCTCAAAATCGACTACATGGGTTTTGGCCTGCTGGCGCTCGGCCTGGGTTCGCTCGAAGTGGTGCTCGATGAAGGGCAGAAGGAAGACTGGTTCGGATCGCAATTCATCGTCGGGTTCGCCATCGTGGCCGCGGTATGTCTGGTGGCGGTGGTGTTCTGGGAATTGCGGCACAAGCACCCAGTGATCGATTTCCGCGTGCTCAAAATCCGCAATTTCATGTTGGGCACGCTGTCCATGCTGGTGCTGGGCTTCGTGCTGTATGCCAGCACCATGCTGCTGCCGGTGATGTTGCAAACGCTGCTGGGTTACACCGCCATGCTGAGCGGGCTGGTGCTCTCGCCAGGTGGCCTGGTGGTGATCGTCTGCATGCCGATGGTGGGCATTCTGCTGCGCCACTTCCAGGCCCGCTGGCTGGTGATCTTCGGCGTGCTGGTGTCCGCCAGCGGCCTGGTGATCATGTCCGGGTTCAACCTCTATATCGATTACTGGACGGCGGTCTGGAGCCGCATGGTGCAGAGCGCGGGGATGGCTTTTCTGTTCGTGCCGATCAGCGTAGCGGCCGTGGCGATGGTGCCCAGGGACCGCATGAACTACGCCACCGGCCTATTCAACCTGGCGCGCAACATCGGCGGCAGTTGCGGCATCGCCACCGTAACCACGCTGCTGGCGCGGCGGTCGCAGATGCACCAACAGGTGTTGACCGCGCATCTGACTCCTTATGACGCGGCGTATCGGGACGCGCTCTCTCACACCACCCAACTGCTGCACGCGCATGGCGCCACCATGCCGGACGCAGCCAGGCAGGCAGGTGGACTCCTGTATGGCGGCCTGCTGCGCCAGTCCGCCATGCTGGCCTTCGCGGATGCATTCTGGGTGATGGCGGTGTTGTTTGTTTTGATTATTCCTTTGATGTTTTTGATGAAGCGGACCGGGCCCATGCACGGCCCGTTAGTGCTGGAGTAACATATGGCCGAATCAAGAGTCGCAATGCCGGAAACGGAAGAACGGCCCGCCGTGGCGGAGCCGCAAAAGAAATCGCCGGTGGCGTTTGTGGTGGTGCTCCTGCTGATGGTCGCGGTCGGGGTGGGGCTGTGGGCGTACTATCATTACCGCGACCGCGTCTCGACCGACGACGCGGAAGTGGACGGGCACGTCAGCGCCATCGCACCCAAGATCAGCGGCATCGTGGTCGACGTGCTGGTGAAGGACAATCAACCGGTGAAGGCGGGAGACGTGCTGGTGCGCATCGATCCGCGCGACTACCAGGCGCGGGTGGACCAGGCCAAGGCCGCCCTGGCGGAGCAGGAGAGCAAGTTGCGCGCGGCGCAGGTGGGCGTGCCGTGGACCGATCTCACCACCGAATCCGGCCAGACGTCGGCTTCGGCCGGGGTGGGGGACGCGCAAGCGGAACTCGAGCGCGCGCGCCTGGCCTACGAAGAGGCGTCCAGTTCCGAGTTGGCTTACGCCGAGGCCAACGTGCGCGCCCGCCAGGCCAGCAACGATCGCGCGCAAGCCGACCTGGCGCGCATGAAACCGCTGGTAGACAAAGCCGAAATCTCGCAGCAGCAGTATGACGCTTACGTGGCGGCCGCCAAGGTGGCGGATAGCGAACTGAAAGCCGCGCAGGAAAAGCTGGCCTCAGCCGGGAAGGAAGCGGGCATCAAGAAAGCGTCGCTGGCGGCTGCGGATACCCGCGTAGCGCAGGCGAACGCGCAGCTCTCCGCCTCGGTGGCGAACCGCAAACAGGTGGCCATTCGCACGGCCGACGTCGGCACCGCGCAGGCGACCAGCGCGGCTGCGCGGGCAACCCTCGAAGCCGCCGAACTGCAACTGAGTTACACTACCATCACCGCCGCCATCGATGGCGTGGTGACGCGCAAGAGCGTGGAAATCGGCCAGATGCTGCAACCCGGCCAAGGCATCATGACCCTGATTCCGCTGAGCGACACCTGGGTCACCGCCAACTTCAAAGAGACCCAACTCGCCAATGTGCATGCGGGTCAGCGGGCGGAAATTCACGTGGACATGTACGGCGCCACCATCGGTGGCCACGTGGATTCGATTGCCGGAGCCACCGGCGCAAGCATGAGCCTGTTGCCGCCCGAGAACGCCACTGGCAACTTCGTCAAAGTGGTGCAGCGCATCCCGGTGAAGATCCTGGTGGACCAGCATGAGGGCGTGGTGCTGCGCCCGGGCATGAACGTGGATGTGACGATTTACACGAAGTAGGCGTGGTGGCCCTTGTGGCACACTTGCCGCAGGCCGGGCATGCGAGGCAGGCGCCCCGGTTTTCGGGTGCGAAGCGGATTTCGCCTGCCAATCGATTTTTCCCGGATTCCGATTGAGTGGCCGCCGCAAGAGCATAACATCGCACGGCCGGGTAACTGGATAGTGTCGGCGGAGACCGTTTTCGGAAGCTGTTTTCGTGGGTTTTGTTATTCGATATTGCGTGTTGGCCGGCGCTTGCGCGCCGGGGCTGCGAGGAACCGGTTCCCTTCTCCTCTCAAGGAGGAGTACAAGCCTCTATGGCCGCCTTACGAACGTTGCACGGCGTGACCCGGTTTCAAATTGCCCCCTGCAGGGAGGGACCGCGGTTAGGCACCGGACGTCGCTCCGAAACGGACTGCGTCTCGGCGAGCGAGCAGCTCTTTTTCGATTTCAGAATAGCGCGCGAGGCAAGCCGAGCAGCGGAGCCCCGAGGGCCAAGCGGTTGAAAACGGGCGGCAAATAGTCTTTGTAGGGGTGGTGACTGGGAGCGACGTTCCGTGGGCACCTTGAAATAAGTACTGATATCCCGTAGTATGTTTAAGTTGGAATTTGAATGGCAATGACGCGGGATCGCGATGCACAACCGCTTACCGAAGCGGACCTCAGGCGGATGCGGCGGACGCCGCGGGCGAAAATCATCCGGCGCGCCCTGGATCTGACGCAGGAGGAATTCTCCGCCCGGTATCACATTCCCCTCGGTACGCTGCGGGATTGGGAGCAGGGCCGCGCGGAACCGGACCAACCCACGCGGGCCTATCTGACTCTGATTGCCCGCGATCCCGATCATGTGAACCGGACGTTGAATCCGAAGGCAAGCGGTGGCCTGTCCTAGCTAGAGTGAGGTGCCGCTAACTCAAGTGTCCGTGGCGGGCGACGTGGCGCACGCACTCGTGCGTGCCGCGTCGGCATTCGTGCCGACGCGCTTCCGGTTCCACCTTGACGACCAGCGATACTCGTCGGCGCGCCCAACCAATCCCGCTTTCACTGGATTGTTCTCGATGTAGAACTCAATGCGGCCCCACTCCCGCTCATCCCTCACCCAATGGTCGTACGATTCCCGCTGCCAGAATGGCTCTCCGGTCCTGCCGAGCAAGCGATTCGCCTCGTGCGCCGTATAGCCTTTCAGCGCCTTCATCAGCCGGCTGGGCGGGATCTTCGGCAGCAGCAACACATGAACATGGTTCGCCATCACCACGAAAGAAGCCAGTTCGTAATGCCCGATCTCCGCACCCCGGTGCAGGGACTCAACCACCAGGCTCGCGACAGCGTCCTGGCGAAGGAACATGGGACCCGTTCGAGCCATGTCCAGCTGCTGGTCCAGCCAGACAAAAGCCTGACCGGCCGAGGCTTTGTGGGGCGGCGGAAAGTGGTACGGACGGACGACGCCGTGAAGGCTCCAGGTAAGAAACAGCCACCGATCACGGGGGTAGATGTGTGGCAAGCGGCGCACAGATATCATACGGAGTAGTAGTGGAGCTGAGCCGTGAAACTTCTCGCGTCGGCATGAGATCCGGCCCTGCGTCGACATGAGTGTCGACGCGGCACGCACGAGTGCGGGCGCCACGGTGTCAGAACCCGTTGCTGCGGTGGTTTACCAGGGCCAGAAACTCGTCGCGCGTTTTTTTGCGGGTGCGGAAGGCGCCTAGCATGGCGCTGGTCATGGCGCCGGAGTGCTGCTTTTCGACGCCGCGCATCATCATGCAGAAGTGGCGCGCTTCGCAAATCACGCCCACGCCGACGGGGTCGATCACCTCGTTGATGGTTTGCGCCACTTCCTGGGTGAGGCGCTCCTGAATCTGCAGGCGGCGCGCGAACACATCGACGATGCGCGGAATCTTGCTCAACCCGATCACCCGGCTACGCGGGATGTAGGCCACGTGCACTTTGCCGAAAAACGGCAGCAGGTGATGCTCGCACATGCTGAAGAATTCGATGTCGCGCACCACCACCATCTCGTCGTATTTCACTTCGTACAGGGCGCCGTTGAGCACCTTCTGGACGTCCGTTCGATAGCCGCTGGTGAGGAACTTGAGGGCCTGATCCACGCGCTCGGGCGTGCGCCGCAGGCCCTGGCGGGCGGGGTCTTCGCCGAGTTTCTCCAGGATCTCGCGAATCTGCGGAGCGATACTGGGATCGATGCCGTCGCCGATGCCTGGTTCCGGCCGTTTCGGCTGCATCACTTTGACCAGCGCTTTATTGGATTTCATGGGCATCCATTTCAAAGATGTTACGCGCGGTCTCGGCGATGCGGACCTTTTCGAGCTGCGGCCATTCGCCGGGAAACATGCCGGGCCAACTACGTTTCAGACGCCGGCAGATTTCCACCGCCAGGTTCTCGGAAGTCGGCGTCAGATCGCGGAACGCCTCCACGTCGCAATTGAGATTTCGATGCTCGAACGGCTGCAACACCTCGCGCGCCACCAACTCATCCAGCCGCCGTGGGTCGATGGCCGAACCCGTGTTCGCATCCACCGGGCCGCGCGCGCTCACTTCCAGCACGTAATTATGGCCGTGCCCGAACGGGTTATTGCATTTGCCATAGAGGCTCCGGTTCTCTTCATCGCTGAGCCCGCGCGCGTGCAGGCGATGGGAGGCCGCAAACTGGTAGCGGCGGGTTACGCGGAACACGGCTGCTCTCCGAAGTAGTCGACGTACAGGTCCGGCGTTTCGTACAGCCGCACCGAATGCAGACGGCGGCCGGGGCCGGCCAAATGCGGCTCGATGCGCCGCCAGATGTCGCGCGCGATGTTCTCCGGGGTCGGAATCACGCGGTCGAACGGAGGCACTTCGTGGTTCAGAAAGCGGTGGTCGAACGGCTCGACAACCTCGCGGTTCAACACGTCCTTCATCTCTTTCAGGTCGAAAACCATGCCGGTGACAGGGTCGGGGTCGCCCTCCACGCTGACCTCCAGCAGGTAGTTGTGCCCGTGGCCGTTGGGGTTGGCGGCCAGGCCGAAAACGCGCTGGTTCTCCTCGTCGGTCAGCCGCGGATTGCGGCAGACGTGGGAAGCCGAAAATTCCACTTTCCGGGTAATCAGCATGGACAAGTATTCGACGTCCGAGCCGGCCTGGAGATACAATTATAATTATAGTTTCTCCCCATGCGGAGCGTCAAAACCGACCGTTTTCTGAAGATTGCCATTGCTGCCCTGCTGGCGGTGCTGGTCTATGTGATTTACGACGGCCTTCACGAACGGGTTGTCGCACAGGGCGATTCCGCGCCGGCCTTCACCGTGGTCGCCGATAGCGGCGCCACCATCGGTGTTCCCAACTTCGGCGGCAAGGTGCTGGTGCTCAATTTCTGGGCTACCTGGTGCCCGCCGTGCGTGCAGGAAACGCCG
>JBEKKO010000145.1:0-11607 GCA_050010695.1 Bryobacteraceae bacterium | reverse complement strand
CTCGTCCACCAAAGGACTCAGGGCATCGAAGCGTAGTTTGATTCCCGGCTCGGCGTTCACTTACTCAAGTGTACGCCAAAACATTTTTATATGAAACTGTTATTTCTAGACAGGCCCTAAGCCGAGTGTAGCCGCTGGCGCGGAGCGGTGGGCTGGGCGGGACGCGGCCCGGCGATTGGGTCGCGGTTGGTACCATAGAGCTTACCCCGACAATGGACGATCCCGAGAGCGTAGACCTCAAGCAAACCGTCAATTTGCCGAAGACGGCCTTCTCGATGAAGGCCAACCTGCCGCAGACCGAGCCGAAGACGCTGGCGCGGTGGGAGAAGGAGCGGCTGTACCACCAGATTCGCGGCATCGCAGCCGGCCGGCCGCGCTACGTGCTGCACGACGGGCCGCCGTATGCCAACGGCCGCATTCACCTGGGCACGGCGTTCAACAAAATCCTCAAAGATTTCATCGTGAAGTCGAAGACCATGGCGGGCTTCGACGCGCCATACGTGCCGGGCTGGGACTGCCACGGGCTGCCCATCGAAATCAAGGTGGATAGTGAGCTGGGCGCGAAGAAAGCGCAGATGTCGACGGCGGAGATTCGCCGCGCGTGCCGGCGCTACGCGGAAAAGTACGTCGATTTGCAGCGTACCGATTTCAAGCGGCTGGGCGTGCTGGGGCAGTGGGAAGATCCCTACCTGACGATGAGCGCGCACTATCAATCGGTGATCGCGGGCGCGTTCGTGGATTTTCTGGAGAAGGGCTACGTATACAAAGGGCTCAAGCCGGTGCATTGGTGTATCAGGGATCGCACCGCGCTGGCCGAAGCCGAAGTGGAATACGAGAACGAGACCAGCCCGTCGATCTGGGTGCGCTTCCGGTTGATGTCGGACGCGGCGGCGATTGATGCGGCGCTGGCCGGGCGCGCGGTCTACGGGCTGATCTGGACCACCACGCCGTGGACCATGCCGGCCAACGTGGCGATCGCCTTCAACCCGAAGTTCGAATACGTGGCGGCGGAAGTGGGCGACGCGGTGTACATCGTGGCCGCCGATTTGTTGCAGGTCACAGCGGAAAAATGCGGTTGGACGGAGCCGCGCGTGGTGGCCAAGTTCGCCGGCGCAAAGCTGGACCGCGCGGTGTTCCGCCACCCGTTCCTGGAGCGCGATTCGCTGGGACTGCTGGCCGATCACGTGACGCTGGAGCGAGGCACCGGCGCGGTCCACACGGCGCCGGGACACGGCCAGGAAGACTACGTGAGCGCGCGGCAGTACGCCATAGAGGTCTACTGCCCGGTGGACGCGGCGGGAAAGTTCTTTCACGCCACGGGAGCGGCCGGACGCCTGCCGGAGGAACTGATCGGCAAGACGGTGTGGGACGCCAACCCGCTGGTGATCGAAATTCTGAAGGCGCACGGCGCGCTGCTGGCGATGGAGAAGCTGGCGCACTCGTATCCGCACTGCTGGCGATGCCACAAGCCGGTGATTTTCCGCGCCACCGAGCAGTGGTTCATTGGCATGGACCGCAACGACTTTCGGGAGCGCGCGCTCGAAGCGGTGCGGCGCGCGCGCTGGATTCCGGAGTGGGGCCAGGAACGCATCTCGAACATGATTGCGTCGCGGCCCGACTGGTGCATCTCGCGGCAGCGGGCGTGGGGCGTTCCGATCATCGTGTTTTATTGCGAAGGCTGCGGCGAGCCGCTGACCGACCGCAAAATCCTGGACGGCATCGTTGAACTGTTTCACCAGCACACGGCGGATATCTGGTACGAGCGCACGGCTACCCAGTTGTTACCGGCGGGCACCATATGCGCCAGGTGCGGCTGGACGGAGTTCAGCAAGGAGAACGACATTCTGGATGTGTGGTTCGATTCCGGATCGAGCCACCTGGCGGTGCTGAACCAGCGCTTTGGCCTGGAATGGCCCGCCGATATGTACATCGAGGGCGGCGACCAATACCGCGGATGGTTCCAGAGCTCGCTGCTGGTGGGGACCGGACTGAAGGGCGGCGCGCCTTTTCGGGCATCGGCGCTGAGCGGATGGGTGCTCGATGGAGAAGGCCGCGCGATGCACAAATCGCTGGGCAACGCGATTGAGCCCGAAGAAGTGATCAAACACCACGGGGCGGAAATTCTGCGGCTGTGGTCGGCGTCGGTGGAATTCAGCGAAGACGTGCGATTGTCGCAGACGATTCTCACGCGCCTGGTGGATGCATACCGCAAGCTGCGCAACACGTTCCGCTACCTGCTGGGCAACTTGCACGATTTCGATCCGCAGAAGGACCGGACGGAGGCGGACCAGTTCCAGGAAATCGACCAATGGATACTAGTGCGGGCCGCGGACCTGGTGAAGAACTGTCGCGCCTGGTACGACAACTACGAGTTTCACAAGGTCTATCACGCGGTTTACGCTTTCGCCACGGTGGATTTGAGCTCGGTGTACCTGGATGTGCTGAAGGACCGGCTGTATTGTTCGGCGGCCGGTTGGCCGGCGCGGCGCAGCGCGCAGACCACGCTCGCGCGGCTGCTGGATGCGCTGGTGCGGCTGCTGGCTCCGATCATGAGCTTCACCACGGAAGAAGTGTGGACGCACATGGGCCGGCCGGCGAGCGTTCACATGGCGCTGTTCCCGGAGCCGGGCGAACTGACGGCGGGGCTCGGCGAAACGGCGCGCGCCAACGCTGCCAACTGGGACCGGCTGATGGGGGTGCGTGACGACGTATTGAGGTGCCTGGAGGCGGCGCGCAACGAAAAACGAATCGGGGCGCCGCTCGAGGCGCGCGTCGTGATTACCGCGAGCGGGGAAAACGCAACGCTGTTGGAGCAACACGCGGCCGATCTGCCGGCGCTCTTCATCGTGTCTCAAGTAGAAGTGAAGCGCATGGCGGAAGGCGATTTGAGCGTGGAAGTGGAGTGCGCGGCGGGCCAGAAATGCGAGCGCTGCTGGCGGTACACCATCGACACCGGCGCCGACAGCCGCTACCCGACGGTGTGCGGGCGGTGCGCGCAAGCGGTCGGCGAGATGCTGCATGGCTGAGGGCCGATTCAAAGCGTACGCGGCGGCGGCGGCGGTGTTCGGGCTCGACCGGCTGACCAAGGCGATCATCGAGCAGCGGGTTTCCGAGAGCGCCATCCACCGCGTAATTCCGGGCTTTTTCGACATCGTGCATTCGGAAAACCGCGGGGTGGCGTTCGGCATTTTCAACGATTCCGGCTTCGAGTGGCGGAGCCTGATGCTGATCCTGGTGGCCGTGGTCGCGGTGATTTTTGTCAGCGTATACCTGTGGCGCGCGCAGCACATCGACACGGCCACGCTATGGGGGCTGGCGCTGATTCTGGGCGGCGCGGCGGGCAACGCCTTCGACCGCATTGTGTCGGGACGGGTGACCGACTTCCTGGATTTTTATATTGGCGCACACCATTGGCCCACCTTCAACGTGGCGGATTCGGGCGTAGTAATCGGCAGCGGACTGCTGCTGTTGGACATGCTTCTAGCGAAGCAACAGGCGGCGAATGTACCCTGAAGTGTTTCACCTCTCGTTCCTGCACACCTATGGCGTGCTGGTGGCGCTCGGTTTTCTGGCCGCGTTGTGGATGGCCGGACGGCTGGGCGCGCGCGCCGGGTTGAACGCGGAGCACATCACCAACCTGGGGCTCTATTGCGCGCTGGCGGCGCTGGCGGGGGCGAAGCTGATGATGCTGGCGGTGGATGCGCCCTACTATTGGGAGCACCCCGGCCGGATCTTTTCGCTCGAAACATTGCAGGCGGCCGGCGTTTTTTATGGCGGATTGCTGGCCGCGCTGGCGCTCTCGGCGTGGTACCTGCGCAAGATGCGGTTGCCGGCGCTGGCGGTGGCGGATGCGTTCGCGCCGGCCATCGCGCTGGGCCACGCCATCGGCCGGCTCGGCTGCTTCGCCGCCGGCTGTTGCTGGGGCACCGAGTGCCACCTGCCGTGGGCCGTCACCTTCACCAACCCGGCCGCCAACCGGCTGGTGGGCGTGCCGCTGGGGGTGCCGCTGCATCCGGCGCAGCTTTACGAATCGGCGGCGGAATTCGCCATCTTCGGCATCCTGTATTGGCGCTTCGGCCGGCCGCACGGGCGCGGCGACATCATCGGCCTGTACCTGATGCTTTACGGCGCGGTGCGTTTCGCGGTGGAGTTCTTCCGCTATCACGAACAAGGCAACCTGTGGGGCACCCCGCTCGACACATCGCAATGGATTTCGCTGGTCCTGTTCGCGGCGGGCGCGGCGCATTTCGTGGCGGGCAAGCGATGGGCGAAGCAAAAAGCCGGCGCACGAGGATGAGCCTGAATTGCGAGGTCAACTTCGGCGAAGTTGGATTTCCATGACCTAAGAGCGTGAAAGAACAGGCTCTGTATCAGGGCACGGCCTGGGATCCACGAGCCTTAATAGAAGAATATGGGCATGCTTTAGGCTTGCCAGCGGGTACAATCAATCGAGTGGCCGGCGTTTACATTGCCTATCCGTTTTGCGCGCAAAAGTGCACTTACTGCAACTTTGCCTCGGGAGTGTTTCCGCGCGAGCGGGAACGGCGGTATGTGGCAGCGTTGATCGAGGAAGTTCGCGCGCACGCCTGGGAATGGCGGCCGGAGACGGTGTACCTGGGTGGCGGCACGCCCGGCAACATGGCGGCGGACGATCTGCGCGCGGTGCTGGACCGGGTTCCGGGGCGGCCGTGGATCGAGGCGACCATCGAAGCCGCGCCCGGCGCCATCTCGGGCGAACAGGCCCGCCACTGGGCGGCTTGCGGCATCAACCGCGTCAGCCTGGGAGTGCAATCGTTGGTCGAGAAAGAGATTCGCCGGACCGGGCGCAAACACACGGCGGAAATAGTCGCGCGGGAAATGCGGCTGCTGCGCGCGGGCGGGATCGGCAGCATCAACATCGACCTGATCGCCGGACTTTCCGGGCAGACCGAAGCGAGCTGGCGTGAATCGCTCGATTGGATCGAGCGCCTCAAGCCGGAGCACGTTTCGGTCTACATGCTGGAAGTGGATGAAGACAGCCGGCTAGGCAAAGAAATGCTGGCCGGCGGAGCGCGCTACGGAGCGGCGGAAACGCCGGACGACGACCAGGTGGCGGGGTTCTACGAGATGGCCGCGGAGAGGCTGGCGGGGCTTGGGCTCACCCGCTACGAGATTTCCAATTTCGCCCGGCCCGGTTGGGAATCGCGCCACAATCTGAAGTATTGGAAGCTGGAGCCGTACGCCGGTTTCGGCGCGGACGCTCATTCGTTCGATGGGCGGATGCGGACACGGAATGCGGAGACGGTGGAAGAATACATGAACGGAACTCGGCAGGCCGGGGACCCGCCTCACGTGGACGAGCGTTTCTTTGTCAGCCTGCGGTTGATGGAGGGCATCCGGCCCGACGCGCGGGAGTGGCAGCGCCACGATGCGGCGATCCGAAGATTCCTCAATGCCGGACTGCTCGAGGCGGACGACGGCGTGTTGCGCCTGTCGAACCGCGGGGTGCTGGTTTCGAACGAAATATTCGCGGAGTTTCTTACCACATGATCGATCTGCGCAGCGACACCGTGACCAAGCCGACGCCGGAGATGCGGCAGGCGATGGCGGAAGCCGAGGTGGGCGATGACGTATACGGTGAAGACCCCACCGTCAACCTGCTGGAACAGCGGGCCGCCGAAATCACTGGCAAGGAGTCGGCGCTATTCGTCCCCACCGGCACGATGGGCAACACCATCGCGGTGAAACTGCTCACCGAGCACGGGCAGGAAGTGATCTGCGACTCGCGGGCCCACATTCTGGATTACGAATTGTCGATGACGGCCTGGTTTTCCGGCTGCCTGATTCGCGCCATCCAAACCGAGGACGGCATCCTCGAATGGAGCCAGATCCGGCCGCTGGTGAAGCCGGTACACCCGCACTATGCGCCGACGGGCATGATCGAAATCGAAAACACGCACAACATGGCCGGCGGCACGGTTTATTCGCTGGCGGCGATCCGGGAAATCTCCAACGGCGCGCACGAGCTCGGGGTGAGAGTGCACATGGATGGCGCGCGCGTGTTCAACGCGGCGGCCGCGCTGGGCGTGCCGGTGGAAGAAATCGTGGCGCCGGTGGACACGGTGATGTTTTGTCTTTCGAAAGGGCTGGGCGCGCCGGCCGGCTCGATGGTGGCTGGACCGGCCGCGCTGATCGACAAGGGCCGGCTGTTGCGTAAACGGCTGGGCGGCGGCATGCGGCAGGCGGGCGTGCTGGCGGCGGCGGGCCTGATCGCGCTCGACGAAACACGCACCCGGCTGGGCGAGGACCACGCCAATGCGCGTTTCTTCGCGGAAGGCGTGGCGCGCATTCCCGGCGTCGAGCTGGATCCGCGGAAGGTGGCCACCAACATCGTGGTTTTCGATATCGGCGCCACCGGCCTGACCTCGGGAGAATTGAGCCGGCGCTTGAAACAGCGGGGCGTGCTGATCAACGGAGTCGGCCATAGCCACATGCGCGCCGTGACGCACTACGACGTCACCCGTGCCGATTGCGCACAGGCAGTGGAGGCGCTGGCGGAAGCCGTGGCCCGAGTCGCGATAAACTGAAGGTTTCGAACGTTCACCCTGTCAGAAGGCCAGGCATACATGTTGAAACCGCTAGGGAAGCTGCGCGGCGCAGGATTGGTATGGTTCTTCGGCGCCGCCGTCTTCGCGCAAGAGTATTCGATTTCGACCGTCGCCGGCGGAGCGCCGCCTACGACGCCCGCTACGGCTACGAGCACCGCGATTGGAACGGTGAAGCGGGTCACGACGGACGCGAGCGGCAATGTGTATTTCAGCAGCGGCCACGCGGTTTTCAAAGTCACTCCCGGCGGGACGCTGACGCTGGTGGCGGGGAACTCGCGGCCCGGCTTTTCAGGCGACGGCGGGCCGGCGACCGCGGCCCAGCTCAACTCGCCGCAGGGCCTGGCGGTGGATTCACAGGGCAACCTCTACATCGCGGACCAGGTGAATAACCGCGTGCGGAAAGTGACCGCGCAGGGCGTGATCGGCACGTTCGCGGGGAACGGCAGATTGGGCCAGCCGCGGTTTCTGGGCGATGGCGGCCCGGCCACGGCGGCGAACCTGAACCTGCCCGGCGGCGTGGCGGTGGATCATACGGGAAATGTTTACATCGCCGATACGGGAGACAGCTCGATCCGCGAGGTTACCACCAACGGCGTGATCAACACCATAGCGGGCGCCGGTTTCCCAGGCGTCGGCGGAGATACCGAACTGGCGTCGCAAGCGCTTCTGACGCTGCCGGAAGACGTGTTCGTGGATGGCTCCGGCAACGTTTTCATCGCGGACACCGGCAACGGTGCGATTCGCGAGATCACCGCCAGCACGGGCATCATCAACTTCATCGCGGGGGCGTGCAACATTACCAGCACCGCCCTCGTCAGCAACACCGGCGAGACCTGCTCGGTCGGCTATGCGGGCGACGGGGGACTGGCGAACGAAGCCGGCCTGGTGGAGCCGTTCGCGGTGGCGGTGGATTCGTCGGGGAACGTGTACATCGCGGAGCCGACCGATGGCCGCATCCGCGAGGTCAGCACGATCAAGAGCAATATCGACATCAACACGATTGTGGGCAACGGCACGCTGGGCTATAGCGGAGACGGCGCCGCCGGGACGTCCGCCGAGCTCAACCGTCCGACAGGCGTGGCGCTGGACGCATCGGGGCATATCTACATCGCCGATTCGCTGAACAACCGCATCCGGGTGGCGCAAGCGGGCGGCAGCGTCAGCACCTTCGCCGGCAACGGCGGCTACAGCTATTCGGGCGATGGCGGAGCGGCGGCCAGCGCGCAGATGAACGCGCCGCACGCGGTGGCCGCGGACAGCGCC
Source organism: Bryobacteraceae bacterium (assembly GCA_050010695.1). Classification (GTDB taxonomy): domain Bacteria; phylum Acidobacteriota; class Terriglobia; order Bryobacterales; family Bryobacteraceae; genus Bog-375. The sequence goes on along the minus strand of JBEKKO010000145.1, from coordinate 3,757 downwards.
GGCAACTATTACATCGCCGACTCGGGCAACAACGTGGTGCGCAAGGTAAGCGCGAGCGGCGCCATCACGACTCTGGCGGGCAACGGCAAGGCGGGATTCGGCGGCGACGGCAGCGCGGCGGCCGGCGCGCAACTGAGCGGCCCGCAGGGCGTGGCGGTGGACGGTGCGGGCAACGTTTACATCGCCGATACCGGCAATTCGCGGGTGCGCGAAGTGTCGGGCGGCACCATCAACACCGTCGCCGGCAGCGGCACGCCGGGATTCGGCGGCGATGGCGGAGCGGCGACCGGCGCGAAACTGTATTCGCCGGTGGGGCTGGCGCTAAATGCGAACGGCGACCTGTACATCGCCGATGTTAATAACAGCGCGATACGCAAAGTCGCAAATGGAACGATATCGACCGTCGCCGGTAACGGGCTGCAGGGCTACTCGGGCGATGGCGGCCCGGCGCTTAGCGCTCAGTTGAACGATCCGCAAGGAGTGGCCGTGGATGCCGCTGGCAATCTTTACATCACGGACACGATGAACTACTGCATCCGGATGGTATCGCCGGCCGGCAATATCAACACCATCGCCGGTGACGGCGTGGCGGGCTACTCGGGCGATGGCGGCCCGGCCAGCCAGGCGCAACTGAGTTATCCGACCGGGATTGCGGTGGACGGCGCGGGCAACGTGTTTGTGGCGGACGCCGGCGCCGCCGTACGCAAGATCAACGTAAACGGGCCGATCGTCACCGTCGCCGGCAACGGCTCGATCGGCTACACCGGAGACGGAGGTCCGGCGACCAGCGCGTCGCTCAACGGGCCGACGGGGATCGCGGTGGCTTCGAACGGCAATGTGTACGTCGCCGATTCCGGGAACAACGCGGTCCGCCTGCTGCAGTCCCCGTCTCCCGCCGTGACGAACGGCGCCAGCAACCTGGTTGGCGCCATCGCGCCGGGTGAAGTGGTGGTGCTCTACGGCTCCGGCCTGGGGCCGGCCAACCTGACGACCTTCCAGTTGGTGAACGGAAACGTTCCGCCGAGCGTTGCCGGGACGAGCGTCTACTTCAACGGGGCTCCGGGGCCGGTGCTCTACACTTCGTCCACACAGGTGGGTGCGATCGTGCCTTTCGGGCTGAACGGCGCGAGCGCGCAGGTGTATGTCTCCTACCAGGGACAGACTTCCGCACCGATCGAAGTTCCCGTGGCGCCAGCCGCGCCGGCGCTGTTTGCGGCCAACGATTCCGGCACCGGGCAGGCGGCTGCCGTCAATCAAGACGGGACTTACAACAACGCGGCCAATCCGGCCAGCTCGGGCGGGTGGGTATCGCTGTACGGCACTGGCTTCGGCCAGACCAACCCTCCCGGCGAAGATGGCGCGTTATCGCTGGTGCCGCCCGCGGGAGTGCTGCCGCTGCCGGTATTGCAGCCGGTCACGGTCACCATCGGCGGCATACCAGCTAACAGCAACTACGCCGGCGGCGCCCCCTACCTGGTGCAGGGAGTGATGCAGGTGAACGCGCAGATCCCGAGCGGCCTCGCGGCCGGCAACGCCGCGGTGGTGGTGACAGTGGGCACCATACAATCGCAGGCGGGCGTCACGGTGGCGGTCTCCGGCAACTGAGGCGGGCATCCAATCAGTTTTCGGTTTGGATGCGTTAACCAACCGCGCGGCAATTGCAGGCGATACACTTGTCTGGTGATGAGCACCCCACTCGCGTACTTGCACGACCAGATCGAACAGTGGAAGAGCGAAGGCACCTACCAGCGCCTGCGCGTCCTCGAATCGGCCAGCGCGGCGGAATCCCGCTTCGATGGCAAAGATGTCATTAACCTGGCGTCCAACAATTACCTCGGCCTGACCACTCATCCCAAGTTGATAGAGGCGGCTATCGCAGCGGTGAAGCGGTACGGCGCTGGCTCGGGTGCGGTGCGCACGATTTCGGGCACCATGTCGCTGCACCTGGCGCTCGAAGAGCGCATCGCCGCCTTCAAGAACGTGGAAGCCTGCGTGGTTTTTCAATCCGGGTTCGCCGCCAACGCGGGCACCGTGTCCGCGATCCTGGGGCCGGACGATCATATCGTCTCCGATGAGCTGAATCACGCCAGCATCGTCGATGGCTGCCGTCTTTCACGGGCCAAGATTCACGTCTTCGCGCACAAGGATGTCGCCGCGGCGGAGAGCATTCTGGCGTCGCTCGCCGGCGCCGGCGGGAAAAAGCTACTGATCTCCGACGGCGTTTTTTCGATGGATGGCGACATCGGCCCACTGCCCGGCCTGGTGGCGGCGGCGGAAAAGCACGGCGCCATCATGATGGTGGACGACGCCCATTCCTCCGGCGTGCTGGGCCGCAACGGCCGCGGCACGATCGATCATTTCGGCCTCCATGGGCGGGTGGATATTCAGGTAGGAACGCTCTCGAAAGCTATCGGCGTGCTCGGCGGCTATGTCTGCGGCAGCCGCGACCTGATCGAATTCCTGTATCATCGCGCGCGGCCGTTTCTGTTTTCCACCTCGCATCCGCCGGCCGTCGCCGCCGCATGCCTGGCCGCGTTCGACGTGCTGGAACGGGAACCGGAGCGCATCGACGCGCTCTGGGCCAACGCCCGCTACTTCAAGCACGGCCTCGCGTCGGCTGGTTTCAACACCGGGATCAGCGAGACGCCCATCACGCCGGTGATTGTCGGCGAAGCGGCGTTGGCGCACCGGCTCTCTCGCGAGCTGTTCGAGGAAGGCGTGCTGGCCACCGGCATCGGTTTCCCCACGGTGGCCAAGGGCAAAGCGCGCGTGCGGACCATCGTGGCTTCCACGCATAGCAGAGCGGATTTGGACCGCGCGCTGGAGGTTTTCGAAAAGGTCGGGAAGCGGCTGGAGATTCTGTAGAGACCATCGCCCTTCGTGGTCATGCGTTCGCCAAAGCACCAGCACTGAGGGGGGTGGAAAACGACGTCTCTCGTACCCCCAGTCACACGCAACCTTTCCAACTAACTCAATCACTTAGCTCTCAAAACTCTTGACACACCCCTTATCCTTAAGTCAGGACTGTGGCACCAGGCACTACTGCTAGTCCTTATTGCTGGCCAGCAAGCGTTGATCTTAAGTGATACTGAACTTCCGGCGCCCCTGAAAGGCATGCGGGGTCCCCTACGGGCAGGACTCCCGACGGAAGACTTTGAAATTCTGGAATTTCATAACTGCCGGCGGAATACGGATAGCTATCATTGCCGCCCGCTCGGATAACAGAGAGTAAGGAACGAATCGACCCGACATTGTCCGCCATCCAGCGGGCTCACATCGACGAAGTTTCTGCTCAATTCATGGGGTGGCCGATACGCACGGCGCTAAGTCCGCGAAGCCCGGCCACCCGCAACGCACTTATTTCTTCCCTACCCGTTCTCCAAGCCCGTGGTGTACCCTGAGGGTCCTGGCATGGCCGCGCCTCACTCGTCTATTCGACGATCGCCTGCATCACGGCGTTTTCGAAATCGCGCTGCACTTGCGCCACCTGCGTCTGGATCATGATCACAGTGACCATTTTTTCCTTCGGGTTGACCCACACCTGCGTGCCGAATGCGCCGTCCCAACCGAAGCTGCCGTTGGAAACGCGAAGGCCCGCGGCCACGTTATCCTCCACCACTTGCACGATCAAGCCGAAGCCCAGCCCATGAGCGGGCCGGCCCAGCTTGCCGTTGAACATATCGCCGACGTGATTGGAAGCCATCAGCTCCACCGTGCGCGGGCCAAGCAGGCGTTTGCCGTTCAGCTCGCCGCCGTT
>JBEKKO010000144.1:0-11634 GCA_050010695.1 Bryobacteraceae bacterium | reverse complement strand
CAAAGTCTTCCGTCGAGAGTCCTGCCCGTAGGGGACCCCGCATGCCGTTAACGGGCGCCGGAAGTTCAGTATCACTTGAGTGCAACGCTTGTTGGCCAACAAGAACAGACTAGCAGCGGAGCTTAGCGCCACAGTCCCAATTCAAGGATAGCGGGTGCGTCAAGGGTTTTTAGTGCTAAGTGATTGAGTCAGTGGGGGAGATAGCTTGTGACTGAGGTAGGACAGACGATCGGTTTTTGTCGTCTGTTGGGGCGTCGGGCTTGACGAGCGATGACAGACCACGAAAGGCGATGGTCTGTCCTACCTTCCTGGCGGTCGGGGATCTGCCCCACTATGGCATCTTGAACGAATCGTCAAACGTCACGGTGATTTCGGCGGTCTTCCCGGGATCGATCTTCACGGGCTCGGGTGTTCCGGGAGTCTTGGAATAGACGCCCATCGAGGCGCCGGATGGCGGCGGGCCGGATTGCCCGTCATACCCGCCGGTGGGGTCGTAGCAAACCGCAATGTAGACCGGCGAAGCGGACAGGTCCGGAATCGTCGCGGTTCCGTCCTTGGCGGACGCCGAGCCGAAACCAATCGGCATGGCTCCGCCTTGCATGAAGTTCGGGTTGTCGAATACAAACACCATGATCTTGTGCTTCTCGTCCACCGTGCCGGCCCCGGTGTAATTCATGGTGGCTTTCAGCGTGCGCGCGGCGGCCGGTTTTTCTTCGGGCTTCGCCTGCTGGGCCGTGGCGACCATCGATGTCAAGCCGAGCAAGCCGGCGGCGAACAGCACACGTTTGCTTATCAGGGTCATCGCGAGTAATTCCTTCCGTATGGTTATAGTTTAACCGTTCCCGAGCAAATACGCGGAAACCGGTGATGAAGTTCCCGGAATAGCCGTGACGCCGGCAAGCCATGCCACCTACTGTTTGGGAGCGGTGGTGCGCTTCCTAGGAGGGGCCGGTTTTGTGGTTGCGGGCGCCGGGCAGCGGTAGCCCAGGTCGGTCAGCCTCAAGCAAGCCTGGGCGGCCATGTCGCTCTTGGGAAAACGCTGGATGAGGTCCCGGTATTCCTTCTGCGCGTCGGTCTTCCGGCCCAACTTCACCAGCGTGTCACCCTTGTAAAACAGGGCGCCCGGGGTCTTGTTATTATCCGAGTATTTCTCGAGCACGTTGTCGAAATCCTCGAGCGCGGTGGGATAGTCGCCTTGCGCGAGATGAATGGTGCCGATGAAGTACTGCGCGTTGGGGGCGAGATTGGCCGCGCCGAAACAACGCAGGTAGTCGCCGAATTCTTGCAGCGCAATATCGAATTTGCCGCCGTTCCGGTCGCGCTGTGCGTTGTCGTACAGGTCCTGGGCGTAACCGGGGCAGGGATTGGCGGCTGCGGCGGGCGGCGCGCCGGCGGTGGGCGGCGGAGCAGGCGCGGGCGCCTGCATCACCTTCACCGCGTTATTCAGATCGGTCATCTGCGCCTGCAGTTTTTCCACCAGGCCGGCGAGGTCGGTGACGGATTGCTGCAAGGTGCGGAAATCGTTCGACATGTTATCCATGCGGGTGGAAAGCCCGACCACCGGCGCCACTATTTTGGTTTCCTGCTGGGAAATGCTCTGCTGGAAACTGCTCTTAATGACTTCCACATTGGTGTTGGCGCGATTGGCGGCATCGACGGCCTCCTGCACCAGCGCGGTGATGGCGGCGAGCTGTTTGTCCTGCGCCTGCTGGAGTTGCCGGACCTGCTCCTGCAGCAGCGCCACATCGCGTTGCAGTTCCTGCATTTCCTTGCTGGCGGCGGCGAACGCCACCACCGGCGCGACGGCAAGAATCAAAATACACAGACGTCGAAACATAGAACTCCTCTTTGAAGACGGAAAGGGGCGGACGCGCGCCCCCTTCCGATGTTGCCGTGCCCCGGCGAGCGACTACTGGCCGGTCGAGAAATGAACGCGCCGGTTTTTCTGCCAGCAGGACTCATTCTGGTCGGTGCACTGCGGTTTCTCCTTGCCGTAGCTGATGGTCTTCAGCTTGTCGCCGGGAACGCCCAGTTGCACCAGGAAGTCCCTGGCGGCGCTGGCGCGCTTGTCGCCCAGCAGTTGGTTGTACTCGGCCGAGCCGCGTTCGTCGCAATGCCCTTCGATGGTGACGACGGCGGCGGGAAAGTCCGCAATGACGGTCTTGAGCGCGGCGGCATCCTGCGTGAGCGCGGCTTGCGCATCGGCGCGTATGTCGCTCTTGTCATAATCGAAGTAGCCATCCTGCAGCTCCGCTACCCAGTCCGTCAGGGTCTTGGCCGGCGGTGGAGGAGGCGGTGGCGGCGGTGGCGGAGGCGGAGCCGTGACATTCACGGTTGCGCTGGCCGTGCTGGAGCCGCCCGGCCCGGTGGCGGTTAAAGTGTAGGTGGTGGAATCGTTCGGCGACACGCGGCGGCTGCCGGTGTTCTGCACGACGCCGATGGCCTGATCGATCGAAACGCCGGTCACGTTGCCGGAAACCGTCCAACTGAGCAGCGCCGACTGGCCGCGCACGATGGAAGCCGGGTCCGCGCCAAACTGGGTAACCGCCGGCGCGGGCGGTGGCGGAGGTGGTGGCTCCACGACCTTGATGGGCGGTGGCGGTGGCGGCGGCGCCGGGACTTTCTTCTTGCACCCGCTGGCGAACAGCGCCAGGGAAAGTGCCAGAGTGATGAGAGTGATTTGTCGTTTGCTGAACATGAACTTCCCTCCTGATTTCATTGTTTCATCTACATTCCCCACGCGGGGCTGTAATTCAGCCCATCGCGGGTCAGTTGCTGCTGCGCGGTACCATCCGCCAGCATGCTCCAAATCTGCGATAGCCCGGTGCGGTTCGACATGAACGCAAGGTGCGCGCCATCCGGCGCCCAACTGGGATTTTCGTTGCGGCCCTGATCGTGCGTCAATTGCAGGTATTGGCGCGACGCCACATCCATGGTGAAGATATTGAAAGCGCCCTGCGCGTAGCCGCGGGTCCAGGCGTAGGCGATGAGCTGGCCGTTGGGATGCCAGGAGGGGTTCGACGCCTCGCCGGTGCCGTCGGTCAGCCGCTCGATGTCCCCGCCATCCATATCCATCATGTAAATCTGCTCCGGACCCGACCGGCCGGAGGAAAACACGATCGTACCGCCTGTCTTCGGATTCACCTTGGGCTCGGCATCCAGAAAGCCGCCTGAGGTTATCGGCCGAAAGCCTCTGCCATCCAAACCCGCAATGAAGATCCGGCAGCAGCGTCCGGCCGAGGAAGAATACACAATCTGTTTTCCATCGGGCGCGAACGACGGCTGCCCATTCATCGAAGCGACCTGGTTATAGAATCGCAAATCCCGAACCGGATCCACCGAAAAAACAAATATAGCAGGTGAACCCTTGGCATAGCTAGTAAAGGCAATCCTGGTTCCGTCCGGTGAAACCGAAGGCTCGATGGAAATCGAGTTGAAACGGGAGACGTAATGCTGATTCTGGCCGTCGGGATCCATCACCCAGATTTCCTTGGGAGCCCGGAAGGCGGCCTGATGGACGTAATAGATGTGGGTGCCGACCAGGCTTTTTCCGCCGAACATGGCCAGGATGTCGGCGGCGAATTGGTGGGCCATCTGGCGGGAGCCCTTCTCGTCGTCGCTGGAGGCCAGATAGCGTTTGCCGATCATCTGCGCGTTGGCGGGGGTATCGCGGCTCAAATCAAACAGGTTGCCGAACAGCATCAGCACGCCGTTCTGCTCGGCCGCGTATCCGAAGGCCAGGTAATTGGCGCTGACCGGAGGATTAGACCAGTCGCGCATCCAGAACCCGCCGCCATTGGGCGCCGCCACCAGTCCGCCTGGCCGCGCGGGGGACGCGACGGTTGCGGGCGGGGGCTGGCGAAAGTCCGCCGGCTGCTGCGGAACACCGGTGGGGTACAGGGTCTTGGGCACCATCTTGAGCACGCCGGAACCGGCCAGGTCGCCCCACAAAACCTGGTTGAAAGTCGCCATGAAACTTTGCGCCGCGCCGACGCCGCGCAGGTCCGGAGCCGCGATGACCGGCAGCTCGCCGGCCTTGGTGACGCGCAAGGTCATGTCCGGCCCCTGCTGGGCTTCGACCATCATCAGCGCCGCGGCCGATGCCGCCGCGACCCACACGAGCCTCTTCATGGTTTTCCTCACTTTAGGCTGAAAAACAGTTCCACTTCCGCATCGTTGCGCGGGTATTGAGGCGGCAGGGCAGGGAAAGGCGAGGCGTCGAAAATCGCCCGCTGCGCCGAAAAATCCAGCGTCGCATTGCCGCTCGGCTGCGTAATGTGGACGTGGCTCACCGAACCGTCGCGCCGCACGGTGAAAGTCACCGCCGCCGTTTGCGTGACATTCCGCAAGTCGCTGGTGCGCCAGGCGCGGCCCACCTTGTCCACCATCAGCTTGGCATACCACCCGAACTGCGTCCCAAACGGCGATGAGTCTCCCACCCCGACCCCGCCGCCGCCCTGCAAGCCATACATCGGCGAACTCATGCGCTGGCCGGCTTCGCTATAGAGCTGGTTGGGCCGGTCCTGCTGCTGCTGGCGAAACTTGTTGGGCGCGGATTCGACTGTGCGTTTCTGCGCATTGCGTCCCTGGATGGAGATGGCGTCGGGCTCCTCTTCGATGACACGCGCTTTGGATTTCAGCTCGGGCGGCGGCGTGGGCACCTGCGATTCGGTCTGGTTGGCGACGGGATTTTCCGCTGCCTGGCGCGCCGGCAGAGGGATGCGCGCCACCGGGTTGACGGCTACCGCGCCCATGGCGCCGCCGGTGGGGCTGCCCCACTGGGCGACCTTGTGACTGAAGAAAACGCCGTAAAACAGCAGGGTCAGGACCAACAGAAGGTGAAACCCGAGCGAGCCGGCGAACCAGCGGGCCAGGCGCTCCGGTTGATCGAGGATGTCGACGTGCTGCGCCATCACCTTCTACCCGCGGCGGAGCTGTCCTCCGGTTGTGTCACCATGTTGACCTGGAAGCCGCCCGCGCCCAGTTCCGCCGTCACCTGGGCGATCACGTCCCAGATGGCTTCCTTGTCGGCGCTCACGTAGACACCCTTGACCTTGCCAAAGCGCTCGTGAATGGCCGAGGCCAGGAGATGGATGTTGGTCGGCTTGCCGTTCAGATAGGAGGTGCCATCCTTGGTGATGCTCACCACAGGCATTTCCTTCGCCGTATCCTTCACGTACTTGGTGTGCGGGACGTCCACTTCCAGGCCGAACTGCATCACGTGAGCGGTGAGCATGAAGATGATCAGCAGCACCAGCAGGATGTCGACGAACGGGGTGATGTTGATCTCCGCCAGGCTGGTGCCGCCGCGCCGCCGCGAGCCGTGACCGTTGCCGCCGTTCGAAGAGGAGAATGCCATGGCTACTCGCCGAAGCTGCGCTCCGCCAGGTTGAGAAATTCGAGCGCGAAATCGTCCAGACGCGCGCCCATCTCGCGGATGCGGTTGCCGAACAGGTTATAAAACAGGGCCGCGGGGATAGCGGCGAACAGGCCCAGCGCGGTGGCGATCAGGGCTTCGGAAATGCCGGGACCGACCGCCGCCAGGCTGGTGGCGCCCTGCTGGCCCAGCGCGTTGAAGGTGCGAATGATGCCCAGCACGGTGCCCAGCAGGCCGACGAACGGCGAGACCGAAGCCGTGATGGCGAGCCAGTGCATGTTGCGCTCCAGCTTGGCCACTTCCTCGCTCACGCCCAACTGCAGCGAACGTTCGAGGGCGTTGCGGTTGGTGATCCGGCCGTGGGCCTTCACCTGCCGCTCCACTTCCTCGTAGCCGAAATCGAACACCGAGACCAGCGGGGATGGCCGGTACTGCTCGCTGGCCACCATCACCGCATCGAGCGCAGCGGCTTTGCGGAAGGCCCGCAGAAAGCGCCAGTTGGTTTTGCGCGCGCCGGCGAGGCCGCTCAGCTTGGAGAAAATCACGGTCCAGGAAAAGATCGAAAAAACGATCAGGATGCCCAGGACCACCCAACCGGCGGGGCCGGTTTCCTGAACCATCTGGACAAGATCAGTCTGAAGAAGGAAGGCAGCGGGAACTTCGAAACTCAATGCGGCTCCTCTATAAAATCTATCATATAGACGCTTGGCGCCGCAGAAAAAGCCGACTTTTGCGGTAACGGAATGTACAGGCGGGGGGCAAAATCGACGATCCGGCAGCTTAAAACAAAAGGCTGGACTGTTGTTTTGGTCCCAATCGCGGTGGGACGAACGCCCCCGCCCCCGGTCCACCGGCGGCAAAGACCGCCGGCGCTACCAAGTGGCATTGGGCGAAAGCGCCCCGCCGGCAAGACTCGAGCGGAGCTATTTTCCAATACAGAAGGTGGAGAAAATGCGGTTCAAAATATCGTCGGCGGTGGTGCCGCCGGTGATGGCATCGATCGGCTGCAAGGCGACATAAAGATCGAGCAGCAGCATCTCGTGCGGAATTGCGGCGCCGACGGCGGCGCGCGCTTTCTCGATCCAGCGCCCGCACTCGCGCAGGAGTCGCTCATGGCGCAGGCTGGTGATAAAGCCGGTTTCGGGCTCGAAGGCGCCGGCCGGGGCGACCGCATCGAGGATGGCCTGGCGCAAGCGGTCGATGCCGTCGCCGGTGAGGGCGGAAACCAGGATCGCCTCGGGAGGCGGCGCGGCAGCCCGCGGCAGATCGCTTTTATTGGCCGCCACCAGCGCCCGCCCCGTCGAGCGCGCTCGCTCGATCAGCGTCAAGTCTTCGGCCTCCGGCGCGGCCGAGGCATCCAGCACCACCAGCGTCAGGTCGGCATCCGCCATGGCCTGAAAGCTGCGCTCGATCCCCATCGCCTCCACCTTCCCGGCGGCCTCGCGGATGCCCGCCGTGTCGTGCAGTTTCACCGGGATGCCACCGATGGCGGCGGTTTCGGAGACCACATCTCGAGTGGTGCCGGGAATTTCGGTCACAATCGCCCGGTCCTGCTCCAGCAGGCGGTTGAACAGGCTGCTCTTGCCCACGTTGGGCCCCCCCACGATGGCCAGCGACAAACCGTCCCGCACCAGCGCGCCGTATTGAAAGGTCTGGGCAAGCTCGCTGACGCCGGCCTCCACTGCCGCCAGGCAGCCGAGGATCGCCGAGTCTGCCGCCACGCCGATATCGTCTTCGGCGAAATCGATGCCGGCTTCGAGCAGGGCGATCAGTTCCAGCAGCCTCTCTTTGATCGGCGCCAGGCGGCGCGAGACAGACCCGGCGGCTTGCTGCGCCGCCACGCGCGCCTGGTAAAGCGTGGTGGCTTCGATCAGATCGCGCACGGCTTCGGCCTGGGGCAGATCGATGCGGCCGCGCAGAAAAGCGCGCAGGGTGAATTCGCCGGGTTCGGCCAGGCGCGCCCCCGCCTCGAGCGCGCGTTCCACCGCGTGCCGCAGCACCACCGGCGATCCGTGGCAGCAGATCTCCACCACGTCGTCGGCCGTGTAAGAACGAGGGGCTTCGAAGAAGGTGACCACCGTCTGGTCGATCACTCTCCCGCGCGCGTCAGTCAGTTCCGCCGGGCGTGCGTGCCACGAACGCCAGCCGCTGCCCGCCGGGAAACGCAGAATGCATTCGGCGATGGCGCGGGCCTGGGTGCCGGAGAGCCGCACCATGCCCAACCCTCCGCGTCCCAACGGAGTGGCTATGGCGACGATGGTATCGTCAAGCTGCATGGAAGCTGTCGTGGCGCACGCACTCGTGCGTGCAGCGTCGAGACTCTTCTCGACGCGTTTTCGTTCCGGTCCAGCGGGCGTCGGCAGGATTGCCGACGCGGCACGCACGAGTGCGTGCGCCACATCGGTCTGCCCTACGGACTCAGCGCCCCCTACCGGCGGCCGCGCGGCCGCGGGGCGCCACGCCGCTCGCCCGGTCCGTCACGACGCGGCGCCGGCGTGTACGGCACATCGGGCAGGCTGGCCATTCCCGCCGGATAGACCACCACTTGCCGGCCCGGCCCGGCGCCCGCGCTTTCGCTGCGCACCGCCGTTTCCCCGCGCAGCGCCAGGTGAATCACGCGCCGCTCGCGGCTGTTCATCGGGTTGAAGCGGAATGGCGTTCCGGTGCGCTTCACCCGCTCGGCCGCGGTCTGCGCGCTCAGGCGCAGTTCCTCGATCCGCAGCAGGCGGTAGTCGTTGGCATCGAAGGAAAGCCGCGAGTGCTCATCGGAGCCGAACCGCAGCATCTCCATCGTCACCTGCTCCAGCGCCAGCAGCAGCTCCGCGCGGTTGGCCAGCAGCAGGTCCACATCCGGACCGCTGAAGTTCACCAGCACTTCGGGCGTTTCAAAATCGCCTTCACCCGCATCCGCGTCTGAAATCTTGTACCGCAACTCGAAGCCGGCGCTGGCCAGCAGGGGACCGAGGAAACCGTCTATCCGCGCTCCAATCGATTCGACCGAGTATTTTCGCTGTGTCAAGGCTTACTTCCTGTTGATCTTTTTCTTGGGAGGTTCCACGCTGCGGGCGGCGTCTTCGGCCGCTGCCGTCTGGTTGAAAAACAACTGCAGCCCCATCCCAACCAGATTGCTGGTCAAGTAGTATAACACCAGGCCGCTGGGCAAATTATAGAACATCCAGCCGAAGATCAGCGGCATCATCCACATCATCATTTTCTGCTGACCGGGGTCTCCTCCCGCCGTGGCGGTGGGGGTCATCTTCTGCATAAAGAACTGGCTGGCGACCATCACCACCGGCAGGATGTGGATGGGAAGGCTCTCCGGCTGCGAAAGGTCGGCGACCCACAACCAGCCGGCGCCGCGCATTTCCACCGAGACCGTGAACACTTTGTAGAACGCGATGAAGAAGGGAAGCTGGATCAGCATCGGCAGGCAGCCGCCAAATTGGTTCACGCCGTGCTTCTTGTAGAGATCCTGCATTTCCTTGGTCTGGTCCGCCTTGCGCGGATCGGTCATGCCGATGCCCTTGTACTTGGCGCTGATGACGTCCATGTGCGGCTTGAGCGCCTGCATCTTGCGCATCGATTTCATGCTGTTCAGCCGCAACGGGAACAGCGCCAGGTTGATCACCACGGTGACCAGGACGATGGACCAGCCGAAATTATGCACGAACGATTTGTGGAACCAGTTGACGGCCAGAAACAGCGGCTTGGCCAGAATCGAAAGCCAGCCGAAGCTCACCACCTGTTCCAGTTTCGGGTCCACGCTCTTGAGCAGATCCAGATCCTTGGGGCCCACGAACAGGCGGAAATGGTTGTCGGCGCCGAGCGAAACGGCGGCGCCCACCAGCGGCCCCGGCGTCTCGACGGCCACCGTGCGCAGCTTGTCGGCGAAGGTGGTGGCGACGAACGCCGGACGCTCCTCCCCCACGATAATCTCGCCGGCTTCCGGCAGAAACACGGCCGCGAAATACTGGTCTTCGATGCCGGCGAACGAGAAGCTCGCGGTGGCCGCCGCCGGTCCGTACTTGGCGGCGCTGGCGCTCTGCTCGAAGAGTTTGTTCTCGGCCGGGTTGAAGTAGAGCGTGTTTTCTTTGGAAGCCGCGTTGGAAACCGTCAGGTCGCCGAACCCGCCGCGCCACTCGATCGCGTTCGTCAGCGGCCGCTGATCCACCGTCACTTCGCTCGACACCTCGCACAAGTAGCTGTCGCGCCGGAAGCGGAAGGTCTTATGCACGCTGGTGTGGCCGTCGCTGTAGCCGAACGCGATGCCCAGGCCGTCCGCATCGGGCGTCTGGGTGTAATAGACTTGATTCACTTTCGCGGTGGGCTGCTGGCCGGCGAAATAGAGGGCAAACGGGTACGGCACGTCCGACAATCCGACGGCCGGATTCACCAGGTCGAGCGGCTTGTTGTCGTTGCCCTTGAACTTCTTGAGCTGCCAGTTCCGCACCGTCGCGCCCTGGTTGTTGAAGGTCACCCGGAACAGGTCGGTGTCGATCGCCACTGGCGGCAAAGATATCGCCACCGTAGCCGGTTCCGTCGGCGCAGAGGCCGCAGCCGCCGGGGTTGGCGTTTCCGCAGTTGCCGGCGAGGCAGGCGCCTGGCTCGGCTCGCTCTGCGCCGACGTAGTCTTTTGCCCGGTCTTCGCCGGCGGCGGGGTCTTGTAAATGTAGGGCGTCAGGAACATCACCACGCCAAACAACAGGAAGGCCAGCAGCAGCCGCACTTCCATCGACATTTCTTTCGGCGATCCGCCGCTACCCGACTTTGGCATTCGTTTTGATTCCGCCTGTCCCGCTCACCGGACCGGGTCGTAGCCCCCGGCATGAAACGGATGGCAGCGCGCCAGCCGGCACAGCCCCATCCACACTCCGCGCAGCGCGCCGTACCGCTCCACCGCTTCCCGCATGTAATCCGAACAGGTCGGATAGAAGCGGCACGCCGAGGGCAGCCACCACGAGATCCCCATCTTGTATACGCGCAACAGCCCTAGGATGATCCATTGCAGCGCTGAAACAGGCGCTCCACTTCGCGTTCCAACTCCGCCGCCGGGGCGCTGAGCGATTTCGACCGGGGATTGATGACAATCGACCACGATGAATTCAGCCGGTCCAGCCGCAACCGGACGGCCTCCCGCATGCGCCGCTTGATCCGGTTCCGCACCACCGCTTTGCCCAGCGCGCGCGGCACCGTGAACCCGATGCGCGCCCCGTCCTCGACCGGCCCGCGCAGGCAGAACGCCGCGAACAGGGTACAAGAGAACCGGCTTCCCCGGTCATACACGCGGCGAAAATCGGTGGATCGCAGCAGGCGAACACGTTTGGGGAAATTGTAGCGGCCGGGCATGCCCGGAAACCCCTACCTCTCCGAACTGACAGTAAGTTTCTTGCGGCCCCGCGCCCGGCGGCGGGCCAACACCGCGCGCCCGTTCTTGGTTTCCATGCGGCTGCGGAACCCGTGGGTCTTGGCGCGATGGCGGTTATTTGGTTGAAATGTACGCTTCGGCATTTTAGCTCAATGTCTCAGTATATCAGCCCGGAAAGCGGTGCGCTGGGCTAGGCGATAATGCCCATGGATGTGCGGCATGCGAGCGGAGTTGGCAGACGAAAGCGTCTGCCCCACTGCGTTGGCGAATGCCTTGCGCGGGTGGGGCAGGCGCTTTCGTCCGCCAACAGTCTTCGCCGGCGTGGAAACTCTTCTTCCGAGCCTCGGTACTTGCGAGTTGCCGAACAAGCTGGTATCGTCCAATTTCCACGTGACGCGGCGAATTCCCGGACGCTTTTTTCTTCGAAATTTGGTGGGACGGCGCAGCCTGCTCTTCCAGTTGGTGCGGCGCGACTTTGAACAGCGCTTTGTCGGATCCATCATCGGCTGGGTGTGGGCGCTGATTCATCCGCTGGTATTGCTGGTGTGCTGGTGGTTCGTTTTCAGCGTCAGCCTAAAGGTCGCTGTTCCACCCGGCGAAGGCACCAGGAACTACGCGCTATTCGTGTTTGCGGGGATGCTGCCCTGGCTGCTCTTCAGCGAGACCCTGCTCCGTTCCGCTGCGAGCGTCGTCGAGCAGGCCAATCTGATCACCAAGACCGTTTTCCCGTCCGAGCTGATCCCGGTCTCGGTTTTCCTGTCGGCGGTCGTGGGCCACGCGCTCGCCCTTTCACTTCTTATCGCCGTGGTGGGGTTGGCGGCGCGTCACCTCAGCCCGTTCGTGCTGCTGCTGCCGGTATTCGTTTTCTCGATCGGGCTGCTGGCGGTCGGAT
>JBEKKO010000143.1:0-11704 GCA_050010695.1 Bryobacteraceae bacterium | reverse complement strand
TTCTTCCCGATCCCCGCGCGACGAGGCGGTGCTGAAAGACCTCGGCATTCGCCAGTTCATCACCAAGCCTGCCGGCCTGGATCAATTCATGGATATCGGCAGAATCCTCAAGGATCTGCTGGCCGCTCCCAGAGCCGGCTGACGCCCGACGCGAGGACCAGGCGCCGGCGCCCACACTGGCACGAGAGTGGCACTTCGCGTGCTAGTGAGTCGCGTTAGGTTGCAGTGATCACGGCCGTTTGGCCGGAGAGAGAAAGGTAGTGGTGGCGCGTGGTAGAGAAGAGCAGCCGTCGGCCAGGAAGGGTCGTGCGTTCGCCGCGTGCGCCTGATTCGCCCCGCCCAAGGCGACGAACGATCCCGACGGAGAAGACTTCCGGAGCAGCCGCAAGTCCGGTTACCGCGGGAGCTGTCGTGCGACCACCCGCCGAGGAGCACAGCGCAGCCAGTTCACTCCCCTTCCTGGTTGGCGTGGGAGCCTCCGCCGGCGGACTGGAGGCATTCACGGAGTTGCTCAGCCATCTGCCGGGCGATACCGGCATGGCGTTCGTGCTGATTCAGCACCTCGATCCCAGTCACGAGAGCCATCTGACGGAGTTGCTTGCCAAAGCCAGCAAAATGCCGGTCTCCGAAGTGAAAGGCGAGACTCGCGCCAAGGCCAATCATGTTTATGTGATTCCGCCACGGTGCAATCTGGGCATTTCCGATGGAGTACTGCAGACCCCGCCCCGGCCGGACAGTGGCCGCAACATGCCGATCGACTCTTTTTTCCGCGCCTTGGCGGCAGACCGCGGCAGCCAGGCCGCCGGCGTCGTTCTGTCGGGAACCGCATCGGATGGGACGCTGGGCCTCCAGGCGATTAAGACCGCGGGCGGTATCACTTTCGCTCAGGAAATGGGAACCGCGAAGTTCGACGGCATGCCGCGAAGCGCCATCGCGGCCGGTGTGGCGGATTTCGTCCTGCCGCCGGCCGGAATCGCGCGGCAATTGGTGGCCATCGCGCGCGGTTTTCAGATTCCGGTCGAGTCTCGGGAGGCGACTGAGCCGCCGGGGGATCCGGAACTGGCCAGGATTCTCCGGCTCGTGCGGAACGCTACCGGAGTGGACTTCACGCACTACAAGCACGGCACCCTCGCGCGACGCATCAAGCGGCGCATGATGCTCCGCGGATTCGAAACACTGGAAGACTACAGCCGCGATCTCGAACAGAACCGCGAGGAAGTAAACGCGCTGTGCGAGAACTGCCTGATTACCGTCACTGCATTCTTCCGGGAACCGGCGGTCTTCGAGGAACTGAAGAGGAAGGTATTCCCCGCGCTGGTCGAGAACAGAGAGCCCAAGGATCCGATCCGCATTTGGGTGCCTGGATGCGCCACCGGCGAGGAGGCTTATTCGATCGCCATCTGCCTGATGGAATTCCTGGACGATACGAAAGCAACCCTTTCGTTCGAGATCTTCGCCACCGATATCAGCGAAACGGCGATCGGGAAGGCCCGCTCCGGCATCTACACGGGCGCCTCGTTGGCCCATGTTTCGGCGCAGCGATTGACGCGGTTTTTCACCCGAACCGAACGCGGATACCAGGTTGCGAAGATCGTCCGTGACGGGTGTGTTTTTGCCCGGCACAACCTGGCACAGGACCCGCCTTTCTCCAAGCTGGATCTGATCAGTTGCTGTAACGTGCTGATCTACCTGGAAGACGTATTGCAACGCAAGGTGTGGTCGATCCTGCATTACGCACTTAAGCCAACCGGCTTTCTGGTGCTCGGTCCAGCGGAGAGCGTCGGCACGCTTTCCGAGTCGTTTCATCAAGTGGAGAAGACCCACAAGATCTACTGCCTGCGGCCGGCTGCCAGTGCGCCGGCGCTGCCGTTAAGCGAAGGCCGCCGAGCCGAAGGCCGGGTGGGTCTCCGGGAGAGAACTGCCGACGGCCGAATCGGGCCTGACGTGCTGAGAGAAGCCGACCGGTTAGTGCTGGCCGAGCATGGCCCCCCCGGCGCCGTCATCGACGACAAGATGAACATCGTCGAGGTCCGGGGCCGCACCGCTCCGTACCTCGAGCTTTCGCCTGGCGAGCCGACCCAGAATCTTCTCAAACTGGCGCGCGAGGGCTTGATTGCGGGTCTGGGTAAGGCCATCCGAACCGCCCGGCAAAGGAACGCCGTAGCCCGAGAAGACGGCTTCCGGATCGAAGATGGCGGCCAGCTAAGAGACGTCGCAATCAAGGTAACCCCGTTCAGAAGCTCGTCCTCATCCAAGGAACGCTATTTCCTGGTGCTGTTCGAGGACGCCGAGCCGAACGGCGGCCCGGCGGCGGCGCAGAGGTCCGCGACACAGGACAACGGGGGAAGCGCCCGGCTGCAGCGCGAGCTGGTAGCAACCAAAGAGTATCTGCAATCGGTCGTCGAAGATAATGCAACCACCCTGGAAGAGCTGCGGGCGGCGAACGAGGAGGCGCAGGCCGGCAACGAGGAACTGGAAACCGCGCAGGAAGAGCTGGAATCGGCCAATGAAGAACTGAACACGCTGAACGAAGAGCTGAAGATCAGCAACGTGGAATTCAGCAAAGTCAACCGGGATCTGAACAATCTTCTCGAGAGCATCAGCATACCGCTTGTGATGGTGGGGCGGGATCTGCGGATCCATCGCTTTACGCGCGCCATGGAACCCATGTTGAATCTGATCGCCTCCGATGTCGGACGGTCGATCACCGATCTGCAGCCTCAAATGGAACTACCCGACCTGCGGCGGTTGCTGCTGGATGCCATGGAGGGCGGCAACCGGCAACCGCGCGATATCCGCGACTCGCATGGCCGCTGGTATTCGCTGCGCATCCTTCCGTCCCGGGGACCGGATGGCAAGATCGACGGCGCCGTGCTGATGTTGATCGATATCGATGCCGCCAAGCGCGGGCTTGATTTCGCCGAAGCGATTGTAGAAACCGTGCGGGAGCCTTTGGTGATCCTCAATCAGAACCTGCAAGTCATCAAAGCGAACAAGTCGTTTTACGGAACCTTCGGGGCCGCGCGGGAGGAGACGGAAAACCGTCTGATCTACGACCTCGGGAACGGACAATGGAATATCCCGAAACTGCGCGAGCTGCTGGAGAACATTCTTCCCGCGCACGCCACCTTCCGGGACTTTGAGGTGACGCACGAATTTGAACATGTCGGACGGAAAGTGATGCTGCTCAACGCGAGCGAGATATTCAATCCGAATGCGCAAGCGCGGACGATCCTTCTGGCGATTGAGGACACCACCGACCGCAAGCAGGCTGAGGAAGCGCTCCAGAAGACCAATGCCGAACTGCAGCATTTCGCCTATGCGCTCACCCACGACTTGCAGGAACCTCTACGGATGGTGGTGAACTTTACCGAGCTGTTGGGGCGGGAGTACGCCGGAAAACTAGGCAAAGAAGCGGACCAATTCATTTCTTACTCCGTGGAGGGGGCCCTGCGGATAGAAGCCCTGCTGAAAGCCCTGCTCGCCTATTGGGAGGTCAGCGGGCGGGAGCAGGACGGCTTCGCTCCGGTCGATTGCGGCGCTGTTCTCGCCAAAGCGCTGTTGAACCTCCAGGCGGCCATCGCGGAGAATGGCGCCATCGTAACCTCGGGTTCGTTGCCAACTGTGGTAGCCGAAGAGGTCATGCTGACACAGCTTTTCCAGAACCTGATTTCCAACTCGATTAAGTACCGAAGCGAGGAAACGCCGAGGATCCACGTCTCGGCGGAGAGAGACGGGGAAGGGTGGCTGTTCGCGGTGCGGGACAACGGAATCGGTATCGATTCGCAAGACGCCGACCGGGTGTTCGGCATGTTCAAACGCCTGCATGGAAGCGAGATTCCCGGTACCGGCATCGGTCTTGCGCTCTGTAAGAAGATTATCGAGCGCCAGGGTGGACGCATCTGGGTGGAATCGGAAGCCGGGCGGGGCGCCACGTTCAAGTTCACCATTCCCCCCCGCACGGAACTCGGACACCGGCGAGCGGACTGAGAAATGGGCAGCTCTGAACAAAACCGCGCGGAAGGCGAAATCGAGCGCTTGCGGAAAGCGCTGGACGCCGAGACCCAGGCGTGCCTCGAGGTCCAGCGGAAGTTGGACCGGGCCAACGCAGAATTTGAAGAGTTTGTCTCGAGGGCGGCTCACAACCTGCGCCAGTCTCTCCGCGAGGTAGCCTCCTTCAGTCAACTGATGGAGGAGAAGTATGACGGCCGCCTGGATGCCGACGGCGGCGCATTTCTCGAGCGCATCCGGGGCGGTGCGGCATCCATGCAGTCGCTGCTCGCCGACGTGGTGGACTACTGGGCCACCGGCATTGGCAACCGGCAGTCCACCGCGACGGACATGGACGCGGTTCTTCGCCAGGTGCTTCTCTCGCTGGACAAGCAGATCACAGAAACCAGCGCAGTTGTTACCCATGACCCATTGCCGAGCGTATGCGGAGACTTCGAGATACTCACCAGGGTCCTGCACCATCTGATTAGAAATGCCATCGAATACTGCGGCACCGCTTCTCCGCGCATCCACCTTTCAGCCAGACGGGCGGATCTGGACTGGGTATTCTCCGTCGAAGACAACGGTCCTGGTATCGATCCGGCATTCCAGGCCCGCGTATTCGGGGTATTCAAGCGCCTGCACGGAAAAGAGCACCCCGGGAACGGACTTGGCCTCGCGTTCTGCAAGAAGGCCATCGAATGGCAGGACGGTCGGCTCTGGATGGAATCGACACCCGGGACCGGATCGAAGTTCTACTTCACTCTCCCGCCGGCTGATTAAGGTTCTCGTATCGAAATCGCCATTGCGACTCACCGCCCGCTTCGCCGGCGCAATGCCTCCTGATTTCCATCATTAAGCGAAATGCCCGATCGTCCGGGGCGTGAGCCAATGCTTTGTCCGGATTCTTGCCATGGAACCGCCCGGTGAAAGAGTGCACTTCTGTGCAGGTTTTGCCTGAACTTGGGGTAGCCGCCGTACGGCGTGTCAGATGTTTGCGCACGGCCACGTACGTGCACTGCTAACAATCGAAGAGCGGTGAAGATATGTCCAAGTGGTTCTCTATCATGCCCTCAGGCGGAGAAGAGCTTGGTCGCACCTGCCCGCTTGGATTGGTCCGTGGTTTGGTAATTGAGAATGGGAGAGCGTGTTATGTTTCCTAGACGATTGATTGGATTGGTTTTTGCAGGTGCGCTGGCCCTCAGCCCGCTGGCGGCCGAGGTTGTGGTTCGCATCGCGCCACCGCACATCGTAGTCGAGGATCGGGGTCGTCCCCCGAGCCCCAACCATGTATGGATTTCCGGGTACCATCGGTGGGATGGCAACGCTTACGCCTGGACCCCGGGAAGGTGGGAACAGCCTCCACGGCCGCATGCCCGCTGGGAAGCGCATCACTGGGTTCACCGTCACGGCGGGTATGTTCTAGTGGAAGGGCGCTGGCGCTAGATCTGCTCTCACGGCAAACTCCACATGCCGGTAGACGGCGCTACTGGCATGTGGCCCTCGAATCGCCGGGGTGCTGGTGGGCAGATCGTGTACCAAGGGACATAGGAGATAGTAGATGTCACTTCTCTTGATTATCGTAGTTCTCGTGCTGCTATTTGGCGGCGGTGGCTATTACGGCCGTGGCCGCTGGTATTAGGGCTCGCGGTAAGTTCTGGCGGAGATGTCAATCAACACGGAAAATGGGCAGCGAGCAGCGGGATCGCATCGAAGCAGAATCTGCACGTTTGAGAACAGGATCTGCACCTGCTAGAGACGCCCTCCCTCTTCTGCAGCTCCCCCGTGGCTTCGCACATCTGCGCACAACTCCTTAGCCTGCACGGCCGCGCTGCCCGCGGCCGGATGAACTAAAGATGGTACCCATCGTGCACTACGTCCAATGATTGGCATGGGAGACCGGCACGCCGATCGCAGCAGCCCGGTAATCCAAAAGAGAACACGATACGAGGGTAGGCTGCTGGCAGGCCCACGTAGCCCGTCTCCAGCGGCCTTGATAGGAGGACTCACATGATCAACGTCTGGATCATCGTAGTAGTTGTTCTCGTCCTTTACTTGATGGCTTCGATCAAAATCCTCAGGGAATACGAACGCGGTGTTGTGTTTCGACTGGGCCGTGTCCTGCCACAGGCCAAAGGACCGGGCATCGTGCTGATCTTTGCGCCCATCGACCGCATGGTCCGTATGTCACTGCGCATCGAAGCACTGGAAGTACCCGCCCAGGATGTGGTGACCCGCGACAATGTAACCGTAAAGGTGAACGCGGTGATCTTTTTCCGCGTGATCGATCCGCGTCTGGCTGTGCTCGAAGTCTCCAATTTCCTTTATGCAACTTCACAACTGGCCCAAACCACACTCCGCAGCGTCTTGGGCGAGGCGGAGCTCGATGAATTGTTGAGCCAACGCGGCAAACTGAACCTCCGTTTGCAGTCGCTCCTGGATCAGCATACGGCGTCATGGGGCATGAAGGTCACGCTAGTTGAGGTGAAGCAGGTGGAGTTGGCCGAACAGATGATCCGCGCCATCGCGCGGCAGGCCGAAGCCGAGCGCGAGCGTCGCGCCAAAGTCATCCATGCCGAAGGTGAATACCTGGCGGCGGAGAAGCTGGCGATGGCCGCCGCCGTTATCCAGCAGCAGCCGGCGGCGATCCAGTTGCGCTATCTGCAAACCCTGGTGGAGATCGGAGCCGAGCACAACACAACCATTGTCTTTCCACTCCCGATTGATCTGATCACTTCCATGACCCAGGCGGTGAGTGGCTCGAAGAACACCGGAGCAGCGGCCGTCTAGGAATGGACTCGATACAGGGAGGTATACGAACATGATGAGCAACGGACCGGTTGGAACCGTATTCCGTGAAGGCGACGAAGTCGTGCTGGCCAAGGGCTCATACCAGGGCACCCTTGGTGTGTTTGTCGGACTCAAGAAAGACGTCAACTGGGCCGACATCAAGGAGCGCAATGGCAGCATCCGCAGCCACCCGGTGGCGTGGCTCGCCCCTTCCACGAAGGTGGTCTGGGGCAATCAGGAGCAATAGGCCGGCGCGACGACGGTGATTTTGACTCAACGAGTGAGAGGCTAACCGCATCATGACCATTCGACCCCTATATGACCGCATCGTGGTGAAGCGGATCGAGGAGCAGCAAACCACGCGCAACGGGATCGTCATTCCCGATTCCGCCCAGGAGAAGCCCCAGGAGGGTGCAGTCATCGCCGTCGGCAAGGGCAAGCGGCTCGACGACGGCACAATGGTCGCGCTGGACGTCAAAGCCGGAGACCGCATTCTATTCGGCAAGTATTCCGGCAACGAGATCAAACTGGATGGCACCGAGTACATCATCATGCGCGAAGACGATGTCCTCGGAGTTCTGAACGCCAGCTAATTCAAATCCGAATCAGAGGAAGAGATCCATGGCAAAACAGATTACTTATAGCGACGCCTCCCGTCAAGCGATCCTGCGCGGTGTCAACCAACTTGCCGACGCGGTGAAGGTGACCCTCGGACCCCGGGGACGAAATGTCGTGCTCGAAAAGAAATACGGCGGGCCGACCATCACCAAAGATGGCGTGACTGTGGCCAAAGAGATCGAGTTGAAGGATCCACTCGAGAACATGGGTGCGCAAATGGTGCGCGAGGTGGCGTCGAAAACATCCGACGTCGCCGGAGACGGCACCACCACCGCCACCATCCTGGCGCAGGCCATCTACCGCGAAGGCGTCAAAGCGGTCACCGCAGGGGCGAATCCGATGGCCATCAAGCGCGGCATCGACAAGGCCGTAGAAGTCGCCGTCGAGGAAGTCAGGAAGCTCTCCAAGCCTGTTTCCGGCGACATGATAGCCCAGGTGGGCAGCATTTCCGCCAACAGCGACCCGACCATCGGCAACATCATTGCCGAGGCGATGAAGAAGGTGGGCAAGGATGGCGTGATCACGGTCGAGGAGTCCAAGACCATGACCACCGAGCTGGAGACGGTGGACGGGATGCAGTTCGATCGCGGCTACCTTTCACCCTATTTGGTGACCGATCCCGAACGCATGGAGTGCGTTTTCGAGGATCCCTACATCCTCATTCACGACAAGAAGATCGGCAACATGAAGGACCTGCTGCCAATTCTCGAGCAAATAGCGCGCGCCGGTAAGCCGCTGCTGGTGATCGCCGAAGATGTGGAAGGCGAAGCCCTGGCCACGCTCGTAGTCAACAAGCTGCGCGGCACGCTCAGCGCCTGCGCCGTGAAGTCCCCGGGCTTTGGCGACCGCCGCAAGGCAATGCTGGAAGACATTTCGATCCTGACTGGCGGCAAGGCCATCATGGAAGAGACCGGCATCAAGCTGGAGGGCGTCAAGCTAGAGGATCTCGGCCGCGCCAAGCGTGTCACGGTGGACAAGGACACGACAACCATCATCGACGGCGGCGGATTGCCGAAGGATATCGCGGGGCGGATCAAGCAGCTCCGGGCGCAGATCGAAGAGACGACCTCGGACTACGATCGCGAGAAACTGCAGGAGCGGCTGGCGAAGCTGGCCGGCGGCGTGGCGATCATCAAAGTCGGCGCTGCGACCGAAACCGAGATGAAAGAAAAGAAGGCCCGTGTCGAGGACGCTCTACATGCCACTCGCGCAGCAGTCGAGGAAGGCATTGTGCCGGGCGGAGGCGTTGCACTGCTTCGCGCGGCGGTCGCGCTGCAGGCTCTCAAACTCGAGGGCGACGAGCAGTTCGGGGTGACCATCGTCCATCGCGCTTGCGAGGAACCGGTCCGGCAGCTCGTGCTGAACTGCGGGCCTGAAGGCGCCGTTGTGGTCGAGAAGATCAAGAACCGCCAGGATACTAACTTCGGCTTCAACGCCTCCACCGAACAATATGAGGATCTGGTGAAGGCCGGCGTAATCGATCCCACCAAAGTAACTCGCACAGCTTTGCAGAATGCGGCGTCCATCGCCTCTCTCATGCTCACCACCGAGGCCACGGTCTGCGAGATGGTTGAGAAGGCAGATGACGCAGAGCGGTAGCAGCCACCGGAAGTGGTTTGCGAAAACACCGGAAGACGAAGGCGGAGCGCCCACGCAGGGCGCATGCAAAGCGGCGCAAAGTGCGCACGATCATCGCAAAGTGTGGACCGGCGTGCTCTAGGCCCTTGGTCGAGGCGCCAAGCGGTGAAGGTGCATGCAGAATCTGTTCACAGCGAGTGCAAAGTCTGCACCGGGAAGCCAGTCGTCAAAAGCGGCATCAAACGCTAGGACCTTATCGGGAGTGACCCGGCGCGACGACGCCGGAGTGTGGCGAAAGTCTACGTGCCCGGGTCACTTCGGATAAGGACGTTCGAAGGAAGCCGCCCTGAATTTGGCCGGGCAATTGCTTATTGGGTATTCAATCGAAATCGTGTTACGCAGTGAGGCAACGTTGCTACGGAGTGGGTGGCCGGTCGCATTGCAGTTGCCCTGCCAAATATTACCACGCGGAAGCATCCGCCACGCCAGCGGCTTCGTTCAAACGGAGTTTGGCGTTACTGAGACGGAAACAGGACACGTCTCCGATCCAGAAGAGATTGGTACGCCCTGTGCAAATGAGAGGAGAGGTGACTGCGCTTCCACGGGAGGAAACAGCATGCACAACGCCCACCGCAAAGCCGCCGAGCAGCACGAACTTGATAACGTAGCGGGCAGCCGGCATCGAGCACTGGAGCACCAACTTATGCTCTTGCTTTTGGTAATCGCGATTCTCGCAGCCCTGTCAGTGCCGGCAAAGGCGCAATCGCCGGCCGATTCGGGAGATTCCTCCGGCGCTGTTGCAAGCACAACCCCGGCGCAACCGGACCTGCCGTACACGCGTCCGACACAGGCAATCAAGCTCCGCAACTATCTCTTCGACGGGTTCGGTCCGTATCCCGTCGTCGGCGCAGCGCTCACGGCTGGCATTAGCCAAGCCAGTAATGGAATCCCGGAGTGGAAGCAAGGCGCTGAGGGTTACGGCAAACGCATCGGGTCCGACTTCGGAATCGCGGCGGCAAGTACCACGACCCGTTATGCGCTGTCGGAAGCCTTCAAGCAAGACGCGTTGTACTACCGCTGTGAGTGCACAGGCGTGTTTCCACGGCTGAGACATGCCGTAATTTCGACCCTTACCGCACGCCGCGGCAGCGATGGCCACCGCGTCTTCTCTTTTCCAGCCCTGGTCGCGCCGTATGCGGGCACGATGACGGCCGTCTATGGCTGGTACCCCGACCGCTACGGCGCCAAGGATGCGTTCCGCATGGGGAACTACAACCTGCTGGCATATATGGGCGGGAACATCACCCTGGAGTTCCTCTATGGCGGACCACACTCCTGGCTTTCTCGCATGCATTTAAACAGTAGACACGGAGCCCCAAATTCGGGTTCAAATCCATGATCGACGGGAAATTGAGGACGGTCGCAGGCATGGACCCTTCACTTGCGTGGCTAAGGATCTTACACATGTCCCCAACTGTGAGTTCCGTCAGGAACCTGATCGACGAGTTTTTCGAGTGGTTCGGCGATCTGGGCGTATTCTTCTGGCGAGTTGTGCGGGCTGCAGTGACGCCGCCGTTTGAATTCCGCGAATTGTTTCGACAACTCGACGAAATCGGATCCAAGTCCCTGCCGGTGGTCGCTTTGGCCGGCGGCGCCATCGGGGTTGTACTCTCGTTGGAAGCCCGTCACAGCCTGACCCGATTTGGGGCCAAATCGCTGCTTCCCGCCGCTATCGTCTTTGCCGTTCTGGACGAGACCGGCCCGATCATCACCGGTCTGGTAGCGAGTGGCCGGCTGGGCGCTGGCATCGGTGCGGAGTTAGCGTCGATGAAAGTGACCGAGCAAATCGACGCCATCGAGGCGTCCGCGGTCAACCCCTATAGGCTACTGGCGGCGCCCCGCATCCTAGCTTGCATCCTAATGTTGCCTTTACTAACCCTGGCCGCCGACTTCTGCGGTTTGGTAATGGGCTGGGTTGCGCAGACTGTGGTTGAGCCGATCTCCTTTCACCGATTTATCAATGATGGTTTTAAGGGAGCCACTTTCAACGATTTACTGCCACCCACGTTTAAAACAGCTGTGTTTGGCCTGATCATTGGGCTGGTCGCGTGTTTTCAGGGAATGCGGACACGGGGAGGCGCCGTGGGCGTGGGCCGTGCGGCCACCAGCTCGGTGGTCTTGTCCTCGCTGTTCGTGATCCTGGCCGATGTTGTCCTGGTGAAAGTCATTATCGTATTTTTTCCGTAAGCGCCGATTAAATGGCTGGCGAAACAAGTATGGACAGAACCGATCGAATTACGATGGAGCGAGAAAAAGCTGGGGAAGACGGCAATGCACCAGTTGTCGCCGCCGAGGACCTGCATAAGTCCTTCGGAGATCAAAAGGTTTTGAACGGGATTAGCTTGAAAGTGAGTCGCAGCGAGACCTTGGCGGTGCTGGGGCGCAGCGGTAGCGGTAAGAGCGTATTGCTGAGGCTCATCATCGGCCTGCAGAAGCCCGACTCGGGATCGGTTCGCATCCACGGTCAAGACATCGCCGGCCTGGCCCTCGACCAGCTCGGCGAAATCAGGATGAAAATGGGTTTTCTGTTTCAGTACGGGGCGCTTTACGATTCGCTGACCGTCGAGCAAAACGTGGCTTTTCCGCTGCAACACCATAAGAAGGAGATGTCGAGGTCCGAGCAGGGCGGCCGCGTCAGGGAATTACTGGCGGAAGTGGGAATGGAAGG
>JBEKKO010000142.1:0-11755 GCA_050010695.1 Bryobacteraceae bacterium | reverse complement strand
CATTCGGGGAGCCGGGCGCGGAAGCGGCAACGGGCACGAGGCGAGGAAGCGGCCGTGGCGGGTAAGAACTCGCGGGCGGTAGCGGAGCCGAAGAGCCGAACGGGTTGCGGAAGCGGCTGGCGAGCGGGCGAAGGAGCAGGCCGGGAACTTTGACCCCGGAATGGAGGCTCTGAAAGGGGCAGCCGTTGCGGGCGAGCGAAAGGCCGTTACGAGCCAGCGGTTCAGTTGGAGAGAAAAGACTGCGGCGAGCCGGGAAGCGTTAATCCCGAGGCTGGAGAAACCGGCTTTGGGGGAGCGGAACGGCGAATCGCTCGGTGCTCTCAAACGCGGTGTTCAGTGCCGTGCATGACGGCGGTGGGCAAGGCTGGGAATCAGGTCACTTGGAACCATTTTTTGTCTGGCGGGGCATGCCTCAGCCCAACACCACTTAATCTCTCTCCTGTCGTCTGGCGGGAAATGATAATCCCGCCCGAGCAAACCAAACGGCTCGGCAAGCGCCGACCGAAGATACGGATCAAGAACAGCACATAGCTCTATAGGCAGGCATGCCCCACGGCGGCGCGTACGCCTGCGCGGGCGGAACCGCAGGTATCATGGACCGTATGGCGCTCACGTGGTTGGTTGCGGGAATCGGCGATATCTCGACCAAGCGGGTTCTGCCCGCGATTCTGGCGGAACCACACTCCCGCCTGGCTGGAATCGTGACGCGCGACCCGGCCAAGGCGGCAGCTTACGGCGTCCCCAGTTGGGGGAGCCTGGAGGCTGCTCTGGCGGCCTGCCCGGCCGAAGCCGTCTACATTGCCACGCCGGTTTTTGTCCACGCCTCGCAGACCATCGCCGCGCTACGCGCCGGCCGGCACGTGCTGTGCGAGAAACCGATGGCCATGAACTACCGGCAAGCCCTGACCATGCGGCAAGCCGCCGAAGAAACTGGACGAACGCTGGGCATTGCCTATTACCGGCGCATGTATCCGAAGGTGGAGCGGGCGCGTGAACTGCTCGCCGGCGGCGCCATCGGGCGTCCGGTTTTCGCCGAGGCCACGGCTCACGACTGGTTCTACCCGGCGGGCGCGGCGCGGGAGTGGCTGCTCGACCCAGAGAAGGCCGGCGGCGGGCCGCTGTACGATATCGCCTGCCACCGCATCGACCTGATGAATTATCTGTTCGGCCGGCCGGTGCGGGCCACCGGATACCGTTCCACGCTGGTGCACCCAATTGCGGTGGAAGACAATGCCACAGTCCTGATCGAGCACGAGTCGGGCCTGCGCGGAATGGTGGATGTGCGCTGGCATTCGCGGGTGGCGCGCGATGAGTTCCGCATTCGAGGCACCGAGGGCGAGATGGATCTCACGCCGCTGAACTCGGCCGGGCTCGTGTATCCCGGAGGCGCCGAGGAAGTGCCGGCGGCTGCCAACCTGCACTACCCGTGCGTCGAGGATTTTGTCCGCGCGGTATTGGAAGGCCGCTCACCGCGATCGAGCGGCGCCACCGCGCTCGAAACCGAGTGGGTGATGGCGCAGGTGCAGGCGATATTATAAGACTGAATTCGCAGAATGGATGGGAATGGCCGACCGGAATGGCCGACCGGTCTAAAGGGCAATCATCGATTCGTCGCCCAGCGGAAACGACGGAAGTGGCGCGATGCAACACCGTTCTTCGATTGCGGGAGACGAGTCAATACTGTTACCGCCTCATTCGCTGTCAGTTTTCCGTGGGCATCTTCTCTACGTGCTCGACGATCACGTGCTCAACCGGCGCCCTCTGGTTTCTCAGTTCGAGGCCAAGGCGCTTCAGGGACTGCTGCAGCGTCGGAGCGATTCCGGGATCGGACGCGGCTTCCCCGGGACGTGGCTCCGGGCCGATTGCATCGGGAACATCGGTCTTTATGACGACAGCCCCTGTTAGTTCCGCCAATGGGATATCAAGGAACATATCGTAGTGTCCACGGAGGCCGGTCATGTCCACCACCTTCCGCCCGCCGGCGATTGCCATCATTCCGAGATAATATGCCAAATCAGCCATCGTCGCCCCGCTATATTCCAGGCGGATTGATGAAGCGTCGGGACCCGGCATGGCGGTCACGCCAACTGTCCCCATCTGCTGGAATCTGCTGCCAGGCTTCATTCTTGGGACGGCATGCCCCGATCCTTCCGGAGAATCCTCCTTTGTACCGCCGGCGTTTAGTGGCGCCTCAGAGGGCAACTCTCTTAAGTTGACGCCGTACTTGATGCCGTCTTTGCCTACAACCAACGCTTTGACGTCCTGCTCCCTCGTTTCGCGGTGTGCGGCCAACCGGAAACGCTCCGCGAGCAGGGATTGCAGCATGAGCGGGGCCTCTTCCCTGTGAGATCCCACCGGCATCTTGCCGACTGTGTCAAAGTGCTCGCCGTCCAGCAGCTCCGGCGGCCCAGCCACCTGCCCGGTTCTCACCTCATACGCAGAGGCTATGAGCTGACACAGCGTCATATAGATGTATTCCGCTCTGCTTCCGTTGATCCGCTCGCCGGTCCTGAGTTCTCCGGTTCTGGCCCGCCGCTGCAACTCGTCCCGGTCCATCCCCGGTTTGATGGACGCGACCTCGAATTCCGGCTTCTTGGCCGGCTGCCCAAAAGCGATGCCAGAAACCAGCAGCGCGGTTGCAGCACAAGCCGAGTGCCAAAGGACGGCTACACGCATGACTTCTCTAGTTCTGTTCGTTCGATACCCCGTCTGAGCCATTAGGATAAGTCAGCTTCCGACTTCACCAGCGTTCCCAATTCCCGGAGTGGAATCCCGAAAGGCTTCGTCTCGCTGAGATGATCGAAGGCCTTTGGATTCTCCTCCAAAATAGAACGGTATCGCCTGAGATGGCGACGCCAGGATTCAATAGTCGCACAGCACTCTTCCGCGGCGCACGTCCCGCGGCGAACCGAGACCTCCGGCTTACTCGAGCCAGATGATTCCGCGATGAAACGCCACCGCTACCGCCTGCGCCCGGTCGTTGCAACCCAGCTTGGCGAATACATTGCTCGCATGAACGCGCACCGTCCCCTCGCTGATCGCCAGCCGCACCGCGATCTCTTTATTGGATTCCCCGTGGGCAATCAATTTGAGTATCTCGAGTTCCCGCGGGCTGAGTTCCGGACAAGGCATCCTTTCAGCCAGGCACGATGCGATCTCTTTGGGAAGCGGGCGCTGGCCCGCATGTACCGCCCGGATCGCGTCCACTAACTCTCTGCCTTTTACATCCTTCAGAAAGTACGAACGCGCCCCGGCCTGAAAGGCGCGAAACACATCCTCGGTGCCGCCGAACGAGGACAAGACCATGATCCGCGCCCGTGGAAACTTGCTGAGGATGGCTGTAATCGCGTCGATCCCACTTAATCCGGGGAGCCGCAAATCCATCAGCGTGACATCCGGCTGGTGCTCTTCGAAGAGTTCCACCGCCTGGAGCCCATTGCCAGTCTCGGCCACGTTCACCATGTCGGGTTGACTGTTAATAATCGCGCTTAGCCCTACCCGCACCACGAACTGATCCTCGACGATCATGGTGCGGATCCGGCCGGCATCGTTTTTGTGGCTCATGAATACTCTCCGCGCGCCTGCGCGCCGATCGGCACTTCCACCAGCAGTTCGGTTCCTTCGCCCTGCCGGCTGTGCAGCGTCAGATGGCCGCCAATTCTCTCGGCGCGCTCGCGCATTCCAATCAATCCGTAATGCCCGTTTCCGGACGGACAGAGCTTTTCCGTGTCGAACCCACGGCCGTCGTCGCGCACGCGCAGCGCCAGCGATTCCGGCGTGTATCTCAATTCAACGTCCACAGTACGGGCATGAGCGTGTTTCACGGTATTCGCCAACGCTTCCTGAAAAATGCGCAGCAGATTTATTTCAGTAGTCGGATTCAGCTTTCGCGGCGCACCGACAACCTGTACGCGCGTCTGGAGCGCGGCCGCCAACCGCTTGGCGATTTCAGGCAGCGCCGCGGCCAGATTCGGGCATTCCAATTCATCCGAACGGAGGTCGGTGATGGCCCGGCGGGCCTCGGCAAGACTATATCGTGTCAGGTTGCAGGCCTCGTCCAGACGCTCCCGCAAATCGCTCTTGACGTCCGGCAGGTGCATGTGCACGGCGTCCAACTGCAGCGCAATACCGGCCAGGTTCTGCGCCAGCGTGTCGTGTATGTCCTGCGAGATCCGGTTGCGTTCGGCAAGCACGGCGGAGTATCTGGCTCTGACGCCTCGTATGTGGAACCAATACAGCAGCCAGGCAAACAGCATCGCGGAAGGAATAGCAATGGCGGCAAAGAGCGGCGTCCGATAGAAAGGCGGCTTGAGATAGAACGAAAACGCGTCGCCGGTCTTATTCCAGGCGCCACCTTCTTCACCGGCTACCACGCGGAAACGGTATCTCCCGGGGCTCAGGTTGGCGTAGTAAGTGAACCTCCTGGCGCCCGCGTCTATCCAGTTCTGATCGAAGCCTTCCAGTATGTACCGGAACCGCATTTTTTCCGGAGCGGAGTAGCCCAGAGCCGCATAGTGAATCTCAAAGTCCCCCGCCCCAAGCGGCAACTCGGCGTACTGCCGCAACGGTTGCTCCCGCTTGTTCAAAATGGCCTTTTCTATATAGACCGGGGGAATAAAGGTATTGGGGAAGATCCGGCCCGGCTCGACGACCACCAGTCCGTTCATCGAAGTGAACAGGAGTTGCCCGCCGGCGGTTCTCATGGCGAGCGGTTGGTTGCCCACGTTGCCCGCTCTGGTCTTCATGCCGTCTCTTTCGCCGTAGGCAACCGAGACAACCTTCTTGACCGTACCCGCGGCAAAGTCCCGAAGGTCCCGCTTGGCTACCCTGAATATTCCCTGGGCCGAGCTGAACCAGAAATTGCCGCACCCATCGTCGACGATCGCGTAGACAAAATCCGCGAAGAGCCCCGAGGCGGAAGTCCAGTTGAAAAAAACTCCGTCCTTTAGCCTGGAGAGGCCGCGCCGGGTGGCGAACCAGAGAGCGCCCTCTTCGTCCTCGTGGATGGCGACCACGCGGTCGTTTGCCAACCCATCTCTCGTCGTAAAGCTGGTGAATGTGCCGTTGGCGTATCTGCTCACGCCTTTGCCGAGCGTGCCGGCCCAAAGAGCCCCGCTGTGGTCGCGCACTATGGCGCGAACCTGATTGCCGGCTAAGCCATCTTGCGTCCGGTAGTTTCGAAACACCCCGCCTGAGTATTGGAAGAGGCCGGCGCCATCCGTGCCGATCCACATGCGGTCTCCGGCGTCCTTGTAGAGTGCTTCGATTTCGAAGGTACCCGTCCAATTCGGCGCCGGTGTCAAGCGGCCGCCTTTCATCCACAGCAGATCCTTGCCTGCCGAAATCCAGAGATCTCCGCTCGAGTCCTCGGCAATCGATCTGACGTCGCCCAAACGGGAGCCATTCACGCGCGTCCAGGTTGTGAAGCGTCCGTCATGGTATCGGGCGAGCCCAGCGACGGTTCCAACCCACAGGTCGCCGCGACTGTCCTCGAAGACGGCGCGCGTCCGGTCGTCCGGCAATCCATCTTCAACCGATACCGTGGAAAGCTGCCTGGTGCGCAGCCGCGCCAGCCCGTTTGACTGCAAACCCAGCCAGACGCCTCCCTCGCGATCCATGCACAAGGTGTAAATACCGCCCAAGCCGGCGGCGACGCCTTCCACCGAAACCGCTTCGAACGCCCCGTTGCGCAGTTTGATAATCTGCTTCCCCCGCACCGCCCACACCTCCCCTTGTGGGTCTTGATAGAGTGCGGTGATCGGGTCTCCGGCGTGCGGACCGCCGAAAAGCTTCGAAGCGCCGTTCCTGCGTTGCTCGATCACTCCGTCGCTGTAGCCGATCCACACCGAACCGTCGCTGCCGCACAGCAACTGACCCGGCACGGCGTTATTGCGGGAAGGCATCGGAAGAAAGGGTTCGAACCTTCCATTCCCGAAACGATAAGCTCCATTGCGCGTCCCCGCCAGGAGGCCTTCGGAAGATGACCAGCACACCGCCATGCGCCCATCGGCCACTCCATTTTCGGGCGTGAAGCGCGCGAATACCCCGTGAGAATCGCGCACCAGCCCTTGCGCCGTAACCATCCAGATGTTGCCTTGGCCGTCCTTGGCCAAAGACCTGATGACATCGTCCGGTAGCCCGTCGGCGGTCGTGAAGGTCCGGAATCGTCCGTTCTTAAGAAGAGTGAGGCCGCCTCCATAGGTGCCGATCCACAGACCGCCTTCGTCATCTTCTTGCAGCGCCCATACCTCGTCGTCCTTCAGCGCGCCGTCCCGGGTGTTGAATGTGGTGAAGCTTTCTCCGTTGAATCGAACCAGCCCGCCATCGGTGCCGAACCACATATATCCGTCACGGGTTTGGACGATGGCTCGGACGCGGGACTGGGCGAACCCTTCGGCTTCCCGCCAGAAGTCGACTCCATAGCGGGTGTTCTCCCGTTGCCAGCCTGAGTGGAATGGGGTGCCCGGCGCGCTCGAGGCGCTTAGCGCCGGAATCGGCGAAATAGCCGCCAAACTGAACAGTGCGACGAACTTCCACGTAACATGGCTTCGCCTTTCGGTCAACATTTTTCGGATGTTTCGTTCACTCGTGTCGACGCCGGCACCCGTCATCGACCGTCTGCCGCGCTTCCAAATCCCGCCCGTCCAATCCCCAGGCATCGCAGCTAGTCCATTCGCATAGTCTCCAATTATGACATTTGCATATGCCAGGGTAAACCGCCGTGCAATGACAAGCGGCGCGACATGGCTTAGCATCTGGCCTGTGACAGTTGCGACCGCGGTTTGCTTGGTTACCGTGGCGGCGGTCGTAGAGACTTTTGTGCAGTTCCGCAATTCTTGGATTCGCCCGCTTCCTCAGGCGGTCAGGATGACACAGGAGAACAGAATGCCTAGTCGCATGCGAAACAGTTTGTTGCTGGTCGTGGCCGTTGTCGCCGCGCTGTCGATTCTGGTCGGAACGGCGTTCGCCCAGAACAATGGTTCAATCACCGGTACGGTCAAGGATTCCCAAGGCGGGGTGATTCCCGAAGCGCCGGTGCTAGCCGTAGAACAGGCTACCGCCCTTCGCCAGACGACAACTACCAGCACGGAAGGGAACTTCATTTTCCCGGAGCTTCCGCCGGGGACATACACGATCACCGCGGAAGTCAAGGGCTTCAAGAAGAGCGAGAGCAAAGACGTCGTCGTGCCGGTGGCCACCAGGGTCGGTGTGGGCGACATCGTTCTTGAGGTAGGCAGCACCACCGATACCGTCACTATCGAAGCCAATGCCGCGACCATTCAGATTCAGGCGGATTCGGGCGAGCGTTCCGACGTCCTAACCAACCGGGACATTCGGAACATCGGGCTCAACGGCCAAAACATCGTCGATATGATGAAGTTTATTCCCGGTGTCAACGTGAGCGCGCTGGTGGCGAACGCGGCTTCCACGGTGACCAACATCACCGGCAGTTTTCAAGTCAACGGCACGCGCAGCCTGGAACACGAATACACGATCGACGGGATCACGAACGTGAACCTGGGCAACAACACCGGAGCGCTGGTGTCGATCAACCCCGACGCGCTGGAAGAGGTCAAGGTGCTGACGTCGAACTACCAGGCGGAGTATGGCCGATCGGGTGGAGGCGTAATCGCGCTGACCACGCGCGGGGGAACCAACGAGTTTCACGGCGGGGCGCGCTACTTCCGCCGCCACGACAGCATGAACGCCAATACTTACTTCAACGACGAGCGCGGCGGCCAGGGACCGTCGTACTCGCGCCCCCTATACCGCTACAATTTCTACGGGTGGGATTTCGGAGGCCCGGTCTTGATTCCGCACGTGGTGAACGGAAGAAACAAGCTCTTCTTCTTCGTCAGCCAGGAATACTACCGGCAACTGGTGCCCCAGACTACGTCGCAAAACATCCTGGTGCCCACGGCGGCGGAAAGAACCGGCGATTTCTCGCAATCGGTGGACGGCTCGGGAAAGCACATCACCATCAACGATCCCACCACCGGCCAGCCGTTTCAGAACAATATGATCCCGCAGAGCCGAATCTATGCGCCCGGCACGGCGATCTTGAATTTCCTGCCGCAACCCAACACGACGGCCGGCGGATTTGGCTACAACTACTCCTCCCAGGTGCCCAGTTCTTACCCCCGGATGGAGACCATTCTGCGCGGCGACTGGACAATCAACGCCAGTGCCCGGCTGAGCGTGCGCTGGGTTTACAACCACGACGATCAGCAATTCGCCTACGGCACGACGACGGCTTCCTGGAACTGGCCGCTGACCATCACGGACCGGAAGAACGGTCCGGGGAGCGTGCCGAGCATTTCGCTGACCAAGAACTTCGGACCCACCATGGTGAACGAAACCGTATTCGGAATTGGGCGGGGCGGCGTGACGATCGCGCCGGAGGGCGACGCGATTACTCGCACGAAATCGGGCATTGACACGCCGTTGCTGTACGCCGACGCTAACACGCCCGGCTATATCCCCAGCTTGACTTTCGGCGGGATCGCGAGCGTCAGCTCGGCCGCGAGTACCAGCCTCTTCGGGCCTTTCAACCAGCGATTCCTGATCTGGCAGGTCATGGACAACCTGATCAAGGTTCACGGCTCGCACGTGTTCAAGTTCGGCGTCTATTTCCAGAGCGCCTCGAATGCCAGCAACAGTCAAGCCCACGTCCAGAGCGACATCGACTTTACGACCAGCGGCTCCAACCCGCTCACTACCGGCGACCCCTTCGCAAACGCCCTGCTGGGCGTGTACAACTCTTACACGCAGTGGAGCGCGAAAGTGTATCAGAACTACCTCTACCACGACATGTCCTGGTACGCGCAGGACACGTGGAAGGTCAACCCACGCCTGACGCTAGACCTGGGCATACGGTTCTCCTGGTATCAGCCGGTTTACGACACCGGTGGAGATGCGGCCTACTTCGACCCCTCGGCATACAACCCCGCCGACGCGGCGCGTCTGTACAGGCCGGTCTGCGTGGGCGCTTCGACCTGCTCGTTGGGGGCGGCCACATACCGGGCCATCGACCCGGACACGACGGGCGCCGCGACGCTGGCGAACACCCAGCCAGGCTACTACGTGGGCAAGCTGGTGCCGAACGCCGGCAGCATCACCGACGGGATGGTGTTGGTGAGTTCGGGTTACCCGAAAGGCGGCGTTACCACGCAGAAGATTCTGCCACAGCCCCGTGTCGGCTTTGCGTATGACGTAACCGGCAGCCACAAGACGGTGATACGCGGCGGCTTCGGAATCTCGATCGACCGGTACGAGAGCGGCGTCACTGGGTTTGGAGCCAGCAACCCGCCGTTGGTGTTCCAGCCCACGCTTCAATACGGCTATTTACAGGACATCCAGCCGGGCGGGGGCGGCCTTCTGTCGCCGTTGTCCATAACGGCCGTGACCAAGAATATCAGTTTTCCGCACGTGTACTCCTACAGCGTGGGCGTGCAGCGCAACATCGGACTGGGCACGGTGCTGGATGTCTCGTTCGTGGGATCGAAATCGCGGGACCTCCCGCGCAAGGACAACCTGAACACGCCGCCCTATGGGATAACCTTCACGGCGGCGGCGCAGGATCCGACGAAGTTCGCCGGGGGAGTGATTCCGTCCGTGGAACCCGGATTGCCGGCGCTCTACTCCAACGCTGGTGTGAGTTTCAGCGGGTCGAAGATTCTAGGCACGGACTTCCTGCGCCCGTACCAGGGGTACAGCGACATTACCAACTACGCCTTCGACGCCGACGCGAATTACAACTCCCTCCAGGTGGGCATCAATCGACGGTTCTCGCAGGGCATCACATTTGGCGTCGCGTATACCTGGTCGAAGACCATGACGACCATTTCCGACGATGGCACATTTACCAGACTGGCGAACCCATCGTGGGACTATGCGCTCGCCGCTTTCGACCGCACGCATTACCTGGTCGGGAACTTTGTCTGGGATCTGCCGAAGGGCAGCAAGCTGGCCGGGGGCAACAAGGTGTTAGGCCTGTTCCTGGACCACTGGACCTTCTCCGGAGTGACCACGCTGGCATCCGGGCAGCCGACCGACGTTGGTCTCAGCATCTCCGGCCAGGATAGCGGGGCGCGGCTTCTGGGCACGCCTACCGCCGGCAATCTTTCGGGGAACCAAATGCGCTTCCTGTTGAACGGCGATCCGCAAACCGGCGGGACCATCGACATGTCGGCCCTGGCGGTTCCGGGGCTCGGCAATATCGGCCCCTACCCGCGCATGTACCTGCGCAACCCATGGATCGTGAACCAGGATCTCTCGCTGTTCAAGAACATCTGGTTAGGCGGGGAAGGGAAACGGTACTTGCAGCTTCGCCTGGAGGCGTTCAACGCCCCCAACCATCCGCAGATGTCGGGCTACAACCTGACCAGCAACGTGACCAACGCGGCGGGCGCAACGGGAAACAACATATTCAGCAACTTCACCGGGCTGGTGGCTTCGAATAATCTGCGGCCGGCCGGGAGCGCGTTGCCACTCGGAACTTACTTTGGGGAGTACAACAACGCGCAGAACATGCGCGTCGTCCAGATCGCCGTGAAGTTCTACTTCTGAGGAACATCTCGAGAGATAGCGCGCCGAAGCCGGGACTGGCCATTTTGTTACGGCCAGTCCCGGCAGTTCGTTCGACAAACTAACATCCGATTCGGGAAGCCGCCGTAGCTGGCGGCCACTTCTGCGTCTGGCGCGCGCCTTGCCGACTCCGGCGCGCTACAATGATCCCTCGGGGAGCACAGCATCCGTGCCTGACATCATCGTTCGTCCCACAGCGAAGTTCCTGAAGGCTGGCGCCATCGCTGCCGCCATCGTGTGTCTTGGGTTGGAAATTGCCTACTTGGCCTTGTGGGCGAGCCACCCCTACCAGTGGGTTATGGTTCTTCCGCCCCTGCTGCTGCTTTGGCCGGCTGAGCGCTGGCTGCGCCGGCAGGCCACGCGAACGACGGTGACGGGGGAGCGGCTCCGTTACGAAACAGGGCTCTTGGCTAAATCCACGCGTACCATTCAGCTCTCCAAGGTTCAGGATGTGCGCGTGGAGCAACGCCTGATGCAGCGCGTGTTCGGCGTGGGCAATCTTTCCATCGAAACCGCCGGCGAGGCCAGCCGGCTGACGCTGGCCGGCGTGGACGACCCGCACAAACTGGCCGACGAGATCATGAACCGTGCGCAAGCCGGGCAGGCCAGCGGTCCGCTGTAGCCGCACGCGCAAGACGAGCCGCCGCAGCGTCGCGCGGCGTGGTTGCCCAAAGGGATTCCCAGGCCGGGCGCGTTCGGGACTACAATACCGACAGGAGGCTACTCATGTCGAGCATGTGGGCTGTCCTGGTTTTCGCGGCGGCGGTGTTGGTGCCCGCCTGGCTGCTGCATCGTTTTGGGATCTTCCGGTGGTACTGGCACCTCCTGGCAATCGCAGTCGCGCTGGCTATCGGTCTGGCGCCCACTCCGCCATCCCTGATCAACCCGGTGAGCGAACTGATCACCGGCGGGGTATTTTCGTTCCTGATGGTGTGGGGCATCGGCGGAGCTCTGCTCCTCCGCCCGCATCAGGCTAAGCACCACGAACGGCACGCCTGAGACGCTGCCGAGGTCTTGGGACAATGCCCCGCGGGGCGGCCCCCGCGCAGCAGTCTCGTAACGCCATTTCCACAGAAGACGTCAGGGCGCTGAGAAAGCAAGGCTGAGTCTCTCAGCCAGATAGGCTCCTGAATCCCGCCTATTTTCGCGTTCGCAAAAAGTCTTGACT
>JBEKKO010000141.1:0-11757 GCA_050010695.1 Bryobacteraceae bacterium | reverse complement strand
AAATGCCGCCTCAAAATGGCGACCTTCTCTTCTCCGCTGTAATGCTTTCGTGGTTTCGTCACGCGCTCTCTCCGCTATCTTAACGGTTGAGCGCCCTTTCCATTTCCAGCTGAGGCGGGACAAGGTTCTCTTCGCGGTTCCGGTGGCTGACGATCCATAACTCGTCTTTCGGCGAGATATCCATCCCCTGGGTGGCCCCTAAGTGAGTCCACTGCCGGAGGAACTTGCCGTTGGAATCGAAAATCTGGATGCGATTGTTTTCGCGGTCGCTGACATAGACATTCTGGTGCGAGTCGATCACTGCCACGTGGGGCGTATCGAACTCGCCCGGTCCCTTGCCGCGCTTGCCCCATTCCATCAGGTATTTGCCATCGCGCGAGAACTTCACCACTCGCGAGTTGCCGTAACCATCGGTGACCAGAAAGTCGCCGTTCTTGAAAAACGCCACGTCAGTCGGACGGTTGAATGTGTCCTGTGTGGCGTCCGGCTTACCCTTAGTGCCGAGAGTGCGCACTAACTTGCCGTCGTTCGTAAACTCCATCACCAAGTGATAACCGGTATCGGTGACCCAGACGTGATCACTCGCGTCGACCCGCAGCCCGTGCGGGATGCTGAACACACCCTTGCCCCAGGAGCGGATGTACTTGCCCTTCGCATCGAAGACCACGATGGGATCGGCATGAGGGCCGCGCTGGGCCACGTATACGTTTCCTGCCGAATCCACGGCGACGGC
The DNA here is from genome assembly GCA_050010695.1 of Bryobacteraceae bacterium. GTDB lineage: Bacteria > Acidobacteriota > Terriglobia > Bryobacterales > Bryobacteraceae > Bog-375. Next base: position 11,024 of record JBEKKO010000141.1, on the reverse strand, counting down.
CGAGACTCTGCCGAACCGCCAGCAGTCGGGCAGCGTGTCCGGTTCCTCGCCGAAGCGGATCATGACCCGGTATTTGAGCAATCCGCCTTCGTGGGCATTCCACCCATCCTGGGCCAAACACGTGACGGCCAGGAGAATCGGGAGTAACAAGTATGTTAGTTTCATCGATACGATCTCCTTGCTGGTCAGTAACCGCGTTGTTTGTCCACCACATTCATCAGCGGCAAGCCGCTCGAATAGCGCCGGACGTTGTCGGCCAGCAGCCCCACCAAGCGGATCTGGCGTTGCGGCGAAAATCCAGCGCTGTGGCACGTGAGGATCAGGTTCGGGCAATCCCAGAACGCGTGGCTGGATGGCAATGGCTCGTCGCGCGTGGGGTCCAACGCGGCCCCGGCGATCCAGCCTTCCTTCAAGGCCCGGGCCAGCGCAGCCTCTTCCACCAGTGCTCCCCGAGACAGGTTGATGAAGTATGCCGTTTTCTTCATCGCCCGGAACACCTTCTCATTAAAGATCCCCTCGGTTTCCCTGGTGCAGGGAGCCGCACTTACCAGTATGTCCACCTGCGGGACCATCTCCATCAGCCATGCCGGTTCCCGCAGCGTGTCCACGAAGATCGGCTTGGCCATCGGTTTCGCGTCCGTGGCCAGGATCCGCATGTTGAAGCCGTAGTGCGCGCGCATGGCCGTGGCCGATCCAATGCCGCCCATTCCGACAATCCCCATGGTCATGCCATCCACCTCCACCAGGTGCCGCTCGGAATTAAACGTCCGCTTCTCGAACTGTGGGATGTAGTACTTATTGAGCCCGCGCGTCAGACTCAAGAGCATTCCGATGGCTGTCTCGGAGATGGCCGGCGCGAACATTCGAGCCATGTTGGTCACCACCACATCGCTCCTGACCAGTTCCGGAAACAGCAGCTTCTCCATACCCGCTTCGGTGGCCTGCATCCACCGCAGGCTTTTCGCCTTGGCCAGCATCTCGGCGTTGAGGGCGCCGAAAACGACGTCGGCCTCCGGCAGCAACCGGTTCAATTCGTCGCGGCTGGCTGGTATCGTGATCTCGACGTCCTTGCCTTGAGACTCGATCTGCCGAACTTCCGCCGGCGTGTAACCGGGCGGCGGGACTACGGACGACGCCGTCGCGGTCACGATCCGGACCCGGCCGGGCGGCGGGTCGAATATCGCAATTCTGTCCGAAGCAATCAGGACGGGAGCCGCCGGAGCCGCAGCTACGGCTGACAGGAACAATCGACGAGATACCGAATTATCGGTCACAGACCTCTCCTTTGCTGGCAGGGACTTGATCCAGGATTACCTTTTGGGTTCCAACGATGATTCTGCACCGTTCCACGGCTCAATTCAAGACTAATCAGCCTCGATTGCCGGCAATGGGCAAACCGGATTGGAGCGCGTATGGCGGCTGGGTGTATACTCAACAGGTTTGGAAGGAGTTCCGAAATGCGCAGAACACTCGCGTTCCTGCTGACCCTGGCGCTGGCCGCGGCGGTGGGAAGCGCACAAAGCAAGTCATCCAAGACGCTGGACATCTATTTCATCGATACCGAAGGCGGCCACTCGACGCTGTATGTCGCTCCGGCCGGCGAGTCGCTCCTGATGGATACCGGCAGCCCCGGGGGCCGCGATGTCGAACGCATCATGGCCGTCATTCAAGCCGCCGGCGTGAAGCAGATCGATCACCTGATACTGACCCACTACCACAGCGATCATGTAGGCGGCCTGCAGGAACTGGCAACCCGGATTCCGATCCTCCATTTCATCGATCACGGCTCAACCGTGGAGCTGAAAGAAATGGTACCGGGATTCCAGAAAATGTACGCGGAGATGAACAGCAAGGTCAAACATACGGTGGTTGCGCCCGGCGATAAGATTCCGTTCGACGGTCTGACGGTGACGGTGGTAACTTCCAATGGCCGGGTACTGAAGACGCCGCTCCCCGGCGGCGGCATACCTAATCCGGCGTGCGCCAACTTCGCGCCGCGGGATGAGGCGCGCGTAGATCCGGAGAACCCGATGTCAGTGGGCGTGGTGATCGCATACGGCAAGTTCCGGACGGTCAATCTGGGTGACTTCACCTGGAACAAGGAAGATGAGTTGATGTGCCCGACTAATCCGATTGGGAGAGTCGATCTGTATCTCACCTCGCACCACGGAATCGACCAATCGGGCTCGGCCGTGCTGGTGCACGGCTTACACCCGCGGGTGGCTGTGATGCATAACAGCGCCTTCAAAGGCGGCGCCATTCAAACCATGCAGATCCTGCACACCTCGCCGGGCCTGGAAGACACCTGGCAGCTCCACTGGGCATATGCGGCCGGCCTGGAACAAAACTCGCCGGGGCTCTTCATCGCCAACATAGAAGACAATACGACGATGGCGAACGTTCTGCTGAATCCTCCGCCGACATTCGGACAGGGACGGCCGCCGGCGCCTCCGCCGCAGGGCGCCGCAGCGAACCCTGCCGGTGGTGGGAGCGCAGCGGCACGCCCCAAAGGTCACACGGGCCCGGCATTCTGGATCAAGGTGTCCGCGGAACCGGATGGATCGTTCAGCGTGACGAATACGCGCAACAACTTCACTAAGACCTACGCGGCACTGAATTAGGCGCAGAGTCCGGGTCTACCCGCGTGGCGTGGAATGCCGGTGACAAGATCACCGGCGCTACCGGGTGAAGGGCGCGGCCCGCTTACTCTTCGCGCAACGAAACTGCCGGGTCCACCAGGGCGGCGCGGCGCGCGGGAAGCCAGGCGGCGAGAGCGGCAGCCATCACCAGGACCAGGGCCGCGACTGCCAGCGAGAGCGGATCGAAGGGCGAAACCTGGAACAAAGCGCCGCGCGCGATTCGCTCGAGCGACGCGGATGCCGCCCAGCCCGCGGCCATTCCAGCCAGGGTCCAGACGCCGGCCTGGTGCACCGCCATGCGCGCGATCTGGCCCGGCGAAGCGCCGAGAGCGATCCGCACGCCGATTTCGCGCGTGCGCTGGGCCACCAAAAACGACAGGACGCCATACAGCCCGATGGCGGCCAGCAACAACCCGAAGGCGGCAAACAGCGCGATCAGCGCGGCCAGGAACCGCGCCCGCTCGCTCAAGCGGTCCACCTTGGTCTGCATGGCTTCGATGGTGACGGGCAGCGCGGGATCGATGGCCGCCATCTGCCGGCGCACCCAGCGCTCCACTACCCCCGCATCAAGCGGCGTTTCGAGCAGCGCCACGGCGCTCAGGCCCAGCTCGTCCGACCGGTTCACGCGCAGCCGGTAGTATTCGGGCTGCGGCGCATCGGCGAGTCCCGAGTTTTTCACATCACCGGCTACGCCGACGACCGGCTGCCAATGGCCGTTCACATCGAGGTCGATCCGCTGGCCCACCGGATTCTCGGCTGGAAACATGCGGCGCGCCAGCGACTGGCTGAGGATCAGCGGAGTATCCGTGCCGGAGCGCTCCTTCTCGTCGAAATCGCGTCCGGCGACAATCGGAATGCCGAGCGCGCGGAAGTAGCCGGGCGTGACGTAACGGAACGCCACCATGCCACCTTGCTCGGGAAGCGGCGGATGGCCGGCAATCCGCATGTTGGAGAACGGCCGGCCGCGCATGCCGCCCGACGGCGGAATGGAATCGCTCAGGGCAAATCGGCTGACGCCGGGAATTCGAGCGAGTTGCCGCTCCACCTCGGCGTAGAAGGCGTCCTGCTTTTCCGCCGAATTGTAGCGATGGCGGTTGAGCGTGAAAGCTGCGGTCACCACGCGCCGCGGCTGAAATCCCAGCGATTCGCTTTCCAGCTTCCACAGACTACGCACCAGCAGCGATGCGCCGGTCAACAGCACCAGCGAAATCGCCACCTGCGCCGCCACCAGCACGGGCCGCGACCATGAGCGCCCGTCTCCGGCTGAATGCCATCCGGCGAGCGCGGCCGCGCTCAGGCGCTCCCAGGCCGGCAGCAATCCTGTGGCCACCGCAGCGGCCAGTGAAACCGCCAGGGCGAACAGCAAAACTCGTCCATCCATGCGCGCCTGGGAAAGCCGCGGCAACGCTTCGGGCGCCATCGCCACCAGCGCGCGCAATAAGCCCCAAGCGAAAACGCACCCAGCCGCGCCGCCGGCCAGGCTGAGCAGCAGGCTTTCGGTGAACATCTGGCGCGCCAGGCGGCCGCGGCTCGCGCCGAGCGCAGCGCGCATCGCCAGTTCCTTCTTGCGCGCGGCGGCGCGCGCCAGCATGAGGTTGGCTACGTTGGCGCAGGCCAGCGCCACCAGCGCCAGCACGGCGCCGAACAGTAGCCAGGAAGCCAGTTTCACATCGTGAATCTGCCGGTCGCGCAGGCTGCGCACCACCGGCCCCACTTCCCGTTGCAGCGGCGGAGGCACGTAACGGCGCACGCTGTCCTCGAACAGCGGCAGCAGTTGCTCGCGCGCGGTCTCCGCCGTGGCGCCATCTTTCAAACGGGCGAAGGTGCGCAGGAAAACGGTGAACCTTGGCGCGCGCGCCACGCTCTCGTCCAGTTGCTCGGCCAGCAACACATCGGCTTCGCCCAGTTGCGGCATCTCGAAAGTGCGCGGCAGAAAACCGCTCACGCGCACCGGGGCATCATCCAAGAGAATGGTCTTGCCGGCGGCGCCGGGATCGCCGCCAAAGCGCGATTGCCACATGGCGTAAGAGAGCAAGGCCACCTTGGGCGCGCCGGGCCGGTCGTCCTCCGGGTGGAAATCGCGGCCGGCAGCGGGGGCTAGCCCGAGCGTGGCGAGAAAATTCGATTCCACCTGGACGCACGGGACGCGCAGCGCCGGCGCCTCGCCGAGATCGCACTCACCCGCGGGATACATCGAGGTCATGGCGGCAAACACGCGCTGGTGCTCGCGCCAATCCAGGTAAGCGTTGCCGACATTGAATTCATTGTTGTCGATGGGTCCGCTGAAGCCGACCGAGACCAGGCGCTCGGCGCGCGGATAAGGGAGGCTGCGAAAGAGCAGCAAATCCACCACGCTGAACACCGCGGTGGAAGCGCCGATGCCCACCGCCAGGGTGGCCATCGCGGCCAGGCTGAAGGCGGGCGAGCGGCGGATGACGCGCAGGCCGTGGTGCGCATCCTGCGCGAGCGCGTCCAGCCACGGCGCACGATGCACTGCGCGAACGGCCTCGAGCGCGCGCAGAGGGCTGCCGAATTCGCGCGCGGCGCGGGTACGGGCCGCGTCCGGTGCGACGCCCTGTGCCTGATGCCAGTCGGCGCGCATGGCAAGGTGGCTTTCGATTTCCTCCTGCCAGGCGGAATCGCGATGGAACAGACGCCTCAGCCAAACGATGGCGCGCTTCATACGAACCTCAGGACTCTCTCGATGCCGAGCGAAACCGACGACCAGCTTGCTTCGCTTTCCGCCAGGCGTTTGCGGCCGGCTGCGGTGAGCGTGTAAATGCGGGCCCGGCGGCCGGCATCCGTCTGCCGCCACTCGCCCGAGATCAGGCGTTCGCGCTCCAGACGGTGCAGCGCCGGATAGAGCGAACCTTCCTCCATGTGCAAGAGGCCCTTGGAGACCGTTTCCACGTGGAGCGTGATGCCGAAACCGTGATGGGGTCCGGCGGCGAGGGTTTTAAAGATGAGGAGTTCGAGCGAACCGAAAAGGCGGTCAGTGCTTTTCATGAGTCAATCCACCAGTGCACGTGTCTATCCCTAGACTGCTAGGGTAGACTTCTAGGGAGATCGTGTCAAGACGGCTCTTCCGCGGAATGTGATTTTCCGTCCATGCCCGATGTGAGCGAGTGGGAAGAGTGGGCGTGGGCGCGCGATGCGGATGGGTACCAAATGGGACAGATCTGCCCACTGGCGGAGCGTTTAAGTTATTGAAAACAATAAAAACCCGTGCCAAGAATGGGACAGATCGTGCCCATTTTGGTCTCACTCCAGCAAAACCAAGCGGGGCGCGCAAACTGCCGGCTTCCCGATCCCACTGTCGCACACGAGGGCGGGCGGGGACGGCATGCGGAGCGCGGAAAGAGAGTGTAAGACATGTGGGGACAGTGGCTTGGGGAAATTTGCGGCAGCGGTGATTGAACTTTGCGGTTGGTTGACTGGTTGCCCCGCGAACCGGCCTGGTCTTTCTCCCTTAACCCGTCGTCGCTGGGGTATAACGGATCTATGGCGGTTGTAACATCTACCGCCGCGGCGCTCCTGGCGGCGCTCTCGTTATGGGGGGCGGTCCAATACTGGGACGCCGAAGAAAAGTCGAGAAGAATCTCGGCTCAGCAGGCTTGCCAGCCTGCGCCACGGGTGAACGGTGTCATGCCTGACGTTGCGAGTGCAGTTGCTGAGGTGAACGTGCGCGGCTCCGCGCCACGGGAAGGGCGGTTCGCCATCTTCGCCTGGGCGGTGCTGGCGTACAACATCGCGGTGGTTCTGTGGGGGGCTTATGTGCGCGCCACCGGCTCGGGCGCGGGTTGCGGCAATCACTGGCCGCTGTGCGATGGGCCGGTTACACCGCAGACTCCGGCGGGGGCGACCATCATCGAATTCACCCACCGGGTGACCAGCGGGCTGGACCTGATGCTGGTGGCGGCGCTGGTGGTGTGGGCGTTTCGCGCGTACCCGAAGCGGCACCGCGTGCGGCTGGGAGCCACGCTGTCGGCTACGTTTCTGGTGACCGAAGCGCTGCTGGGCGCGGCGCTGGTGCTGCTCAATCACGTGGCCCGCAACGCTTCGGCCTCGCGCGCGTGGTCGCTATCGGCGCACCTCATCAATACGCTGACACTGCTGGCTTGCCTGGCGCTGACCGCCTGGTGGGGCAGCGGGCGTCCGGCTGTCCGCCTGCGCGGCCGGCCGGCGTGGATGGCCGCCGCGACGCTGGTTGTGTTTGCGGTGCTGGGAGTCAGCGGGGCGATTGCGGCGCTGGGCGACACGCTCTTCCCGGTCAGCTCGCTGGCCGCTGGATTCGCGCGGGATTTCGACCCGTCGGCCAATCTGTTTGTGCGCCTGCGGGTGTGGCATCCGCCGATTGCGGCCGGCGCCGGCGCCTGGGTGCTCTACTACGCGCTTTCGGCAGTCTCGTCAGGACTGGGACGGCGCCTGTCGTACACCGTGCTGGCGCTGACGGGCGGCCAACTCGCCGGCGGCGTCATCAACCTGCTGCTGCTCGCCCCGGTGGGAATGCAATTGGTCCACCTGCTGCTGGCCGATCTGCTATGGATCGCGCTGGTGCTGCTGTCCGCCGAGCGACTGCGGGCTTGAGACCTCCGAACCGGCGCCACTCGGCAGTCGCGGCGCTTACATAACCATCAGCACCAGCCGGGAGGGATGCTGGCGGTCGTGGTAAATGGTCTGGTTGGCTTTTAGCAGGCGGGTTTCGCCGGCGATGGCGGCGCCGGTATTGGGATTACGGTCGAAACGCGGGAAGTTGCTGCTCGAAATCTCCACCCGGATGCGATGGCCCTTGAGGAACTGGTTGCCGGCGATACCGGCGTCGAGCGTGATCTGGTACACGTCGCCGGGCCGCGCCGGTTCGGGCCGCTCGAGCGAATTGCGATAGCGCAGGCGCAGAATGCCGTCGGTCAGGTTGCGCGCGTAGCCATCGGGGAACACGTCCACCAGCTTGGCGGTGAAATCCGTGTCGCGCTGGTTGGTCGAAACCCAGAGCACGGCCTTCACCGGTCCGACCACTTCCAGATCCTGTTCGAGCGGGCGCGTCGAGAAGACCAGCACGTCGCGGCGCCGCTCGACCGGGCGCTGGTCCATGGGACCCCAAGGGAAAACGCGCGGGTTGCAGCAGACCGCGCCACCGCGAGTGGGCACGGGGTCGTGCGGATCGAAGGTGAAGCGATCAGGAGCGGTGCGGCGCCGCGGGGCATCCTCGAGCGCGCCATCGCCCTCCGTGGTGTTGGCGCGGCCCTGGCTGACCAGGTAGAAGTTGCGGGCCCGCGCGCGCTCGGGCGGCCATTCGCGCTCGTCCAGCCACTTATCGGCGCCCATCACGAAGATACGCACGGGCGCGCTGGAGGCGAGGCGCGTGTCCTTGCCATTCAGCCACTGGTCGAACCAGTCGATGGCCAAGCTGCGCACCGGAACCTTGGACTCGGCGCCGAAATCCACATCGGGGAATTTGGCCGACATGTTGTGCGGCCAGGGTCCGATCAGCACGTGATTCAGCGGGGACTTTTTGTGCAGTGTTGCGAAAGCATCCAGATCGCTCTCGGCGAAGTTGTCGTACAGGCCGCCCACCGCGAAAACCGGAACCCGTATCTGGTCCAGGTGCTCGCGCGTGCTGATGGATTGCCAGAAATCGTCGAAGGCCGGATGCGCCAGCGCCTGCTGGTACATGGTGGAGACGCGGCCGGTGGCGGCGACATCGGCGGTGATCAGCGGCAGGTGCCACACGAAGCGATTGAAATCGGGGTGGTAGCCCGGCGTCTTGAGATTCTCCGACATCCACTCCAGCCGGTTGCCCAATTTCATGGCGCCGCCGGTCGAATAGAAGCGGTCGCGATAATCGTCATCGCCCGCCACCACGGAAAAGATCGCCTTCAGATGCGGATTGGCGCGCAGCGCGGCTTTCCATTGCACGATGCCGAGGTAGGAACCGCCGGTCATGCCGATCTTGCCATCGCACCAGCGCTGGCGCGCCATCCAGTTCAGGGTATCGTCGCCATCGGCCGGCTCCTGGGTGAGCGGCTCGAACTCGCCCTCGGATTCGTAGCGCCCGCGCACGTCCTCCACCATCACGGCGAAGCCGTGGTCCAGCAGGGCCTGGTAATTCGGCGCCAGATCGTCACCCTTGCCGTACGGAGTGCGCACCAGGATGGCCGGCACGCGGGCGCGTTCCGAGGGCAGAAAAACGTTGGCGTAAAGGTGAACGCCATCGCGCATGGGAACCGCCACGTGCAGCTTTACGGGCTGCTGGCGCGACTGGGCGCCGAAGGCAGCGGCGCAGGCGGCGATGAGGCACAGCACTCGCACAACAAGTTCCAATAAAGGCTTCCGGCCAGGTCCACCCGATGGCACGTCCGAATGTGCCCGGCCCCCCGTAGGCCGATGGCACGCGCCACGTCAGACATCGATGTTAGCAAAAGGATGTGCGCGGATAGCGATTGGCGCTCGCCCAGGCCGGGCGCCACGCGAACCACGGCGTCTTCGGGAAAGCGCCGGCATTCTTTAGAATCGGTCACCAGCACGGGTTTGCCGATGCCCATCAGCCGGATGGCGATGCCGGAGGTTTCGCCCGCCGCCGGGTAGCGCAAATTGATGCACGCATCCACGGCGCAGGCGGCCAGCCAGAAATCCGCGCCCGGCAGGTAGGGAAGGCGGCGAATGTTGGGCGCCGAAAGCAGCGGCGCGGCGGAGCGCTCCAGATCGCTCGAGACGAAATCGCCGGCTACCAGCAGCGTGGCTTGCGGAAGTTCGCCCGCCAGTCCGGCGAACGCCTCGAGCACCTGGAGCAGCCGCTTGGTTTCCCGCAGGTAGCCGAAAATGCCGAAGAGAAACGCGCCCGGCGGAACGCCCAGCCGCTCGCGGAAGCGCAGCACATCGGCCTCCGAGGGCAGCTCCGGTGGCACGAACAGGTGCGGGATCTCCACTACGCGTGCGCCGGGCGCGTGGCGGCGCACCACTTCCGCCGCCGCCGGATTGTGTACCACCACTGCCAGGGCGCGCTGCGCCGCGCGGCGCAGCACGGGGAAATCGAAATAGCGGCGATCGGAAGCGGAGGCGGCGCGGCTCTGCCACAATTCGCGGCCCAGCTCGCGGTTCCATTCGCCGTAGTTGTAGACGAACTCTTCGGTATACGCCGCTTCGTCAAGCTGGCCGAGGCAGAAATGATTCAGCACCGCGTCATGCAGCACCACCACGCCGGGCCGCTCAATGGCGCGCCGGTAGATGGCCGCATGCTGCGCGTTGTTGCCCAGGTGATAGAGCGCCACGTCGCAGCGCGCGGGCGCGATCTCGACCCGGCCGCGGCCCCGCAGATCGGCCAACAGCGCCGCGGCGTAGTCGGCGATGCCGGTGCGCGCCGGAGGCAGCGGCGCATAAAAGCCGACGGTCACGCTTTTCGCCGCGCGCCGAAAAGCGCCGTGCCCACCCGTACGCAGGTGGCGCCTTCTTCGATGGCGGCCTCCAGGTCGTGCGACATCCCCATCGAAAGCCCGCTCAGCCCATGCCGCTGGGCAAGCTCGCGCAAGCGGCGAAAATGCGGGCGCGCAGCCTCCGGATCGTCCGACCAGGGCGGCATGGTCATCAGGCCAGAGAGCGCCAGGTGCGGGCACTCGCGAACGGCGGCGATCAACTCCGGCAAGGCGGCGGGATCGGCCCCGCTCTTGGCCGATTCGGCGGAAAGTTTGACTTCGAGCATCACTTCCAGTTGGCGTCCGGCCGCTTCCAGGCGCCGGGCCAGCTTCGGCGAATCCACCGTCTGGATACAATCGAACAGCTCCGCCGCGAGAGCCGCCTTGTTGGATTGCAGATGGCCGATGAAGTGAAAACGCGCTCCGGCGAGGTTCCGGACCGCGGGCGCCTTGGCGGCGAATTCCTGCACGTAATTTTCGCCGAACTCGCGCAGGCCCAATGCGTATGCCTCGCCGATCACCGCCGCCGGAAACACCTTGGTGACGGCCAGCAGCGTGATGCCCGCCGGAACGCGCCGCGCCCGCTCAGCCGCCGCCAAGATGCGCGCGCGCACCGCCGCCAGCCTTTCCGCCAGAGTCTTCGCCGCCGGTAGCACGTTCCAGTATGCCACGGCTGACACAGACACCGGCGGCAAGACCGCCGGCGCTACCGGGGGCAAGCATGCCTCACCTGTTTTACACTGAAGTTCGATGGTGCGGCTTTGTACCATCGCATCACTGGCTGGTCTTATCGGCGACGGGGGCAGCGGCCAACGAAGCAGGCTCCGTGGAACAGCCAACAGCTACATGGCATGGGCTTGTATCGGCTGCGAGGCAAGGTGCGATACGCTGGGCAAGCTACACCAGTAAGATCATCGGTAAGCCGTGTGCGGGAAAACCGCACGCACGGTTTGAAAGGGGATTTGATGGAAACAGG
>JBEKKO010000140.1:0-11759 GCA_050010695.1 Bryobacteraceae bacterium | reverse complement strand
TATTTCTGTTTTTGCTATGCCGCCAACATTTTCTTCACCTGGTTCTTCATTTACCTGAGCACGGTGCGCGGCCTGGACCTCAAGTCGAGCTCCTTTTTCGCCATGCTTCCGTTTGTGGCGATGGCCACATGCGCACCCCTGGGCGGCTGGATCAGCGACGGCCTGACGAAGCGCTATGGGAAACGTATAGGCCGCTGCGGGATTGCCGTGGCCGGGCTCGGAATAGCAGCCTTATTCATCGCGCTGGGCATGCTGGCGCAGGATGGGCGCCTAGCGACCATTGTGCTGGCGGGCGGCGCCGGCTCGGTGTACCTTTCCCAGAGTTCCTTCTGGTCGGTGACAGCCGGCATCGCGGGCCCTTCCGCCGGATCCGTTTCGGGCGTGATGAACATGGTCGGGCAGTTTGGCGCCGTTGCGGCCGCGTCTCTCACTCCGTTGGTCGCCACGCACTTTGGCTGGCCGGCGTCGTTTCTGGTTGCCGCCGGTCTGGGTGTGGTGGGAAGTCTCGCGTGGCTGGCGGTGAATCCCGAGCGGACACTCGCTCCGGAGCTCGTGGTGGCGCACCTGGAAACGGCCTGAAACAATGGGTCGAAAGTCTTTATCTGAAAGGGAGTGTTTTATGAAACGGACATTATTTGTGACCGGTGTGGCGGCGATTGTGTTGTCGGTTTCTCTGGTGGTGAAACTGAGGGCCCAGCCGGCGGCCGATCCTCTGATCGAGGGGTTCCGGCTGGTGGAGGTGGCCTCGGTTTCCGACGCCATGGAACAACTCTACAAACAGCGCGCCTATATGTCGCATGAGATGCGGGCACTCTCCACGGCCAAGTTCGCCGGTCCGGCGGTGACGGTCCTGCTGAAGAAGGAAGAGCACGCGGAAGGGTCCAAGGCATCGGAAGGGATGTTGGACGCAATCGACAGCGCCATACCGGGATCGGTCTACGTGATGGTGCTGGAGGATGGCGGCGATTACGCGGGCATCGGGGCGCTGATGGCGACCGCCATGAAGGTCCGCGGGCTGGCGGGCGCGGTGATCGACGGGAGCGTACGCGATACGCCGCAGATCCGCCGACTGCAGTTCCCGGTGTACAGCCGGGGCGTGGTTCCTTCGACGACCATCAACCACTACCGTTTCGCCGGGGTGAACATCCCCGTCCAGTGCGCGGGAGTGCGGGTGAATGCCGGCGATATCGTCACGGCGGACGAAGACGGAGTGGCGGTAGTGCCGCGCGCGAAGGCGGAAGAGGTCCTCAAGAGGGCGCAAGCTCTCGACGATACCGAGCACAGCATGCTGCCCTTCATCGAGAAGTACAAGTCCATCAAGGAGGCGGTGGCTAAGTTCGGCCGGATATAGGACAGGGCGCCGGCGTTGGTTCGTTCAGCGCGGTTGCCTCGAGACCCCTCTCAAACAGACAGCAGGGCCGCCTGTAACATAGCGCGCGTATAGCCGACCTGGAACGCGAAGGACGCATATCCGCCGCCGCCCGGATAGCCGCCGATGTGGCCGCGATCACGGTCGTAGTCGAGGGCGCGGGGATGCTCAGGGTAAATCTCTCGCGTGTACTTGTGCCTCACCAGTTCCTTCATGACGAGGAACATGTTGTTCTCGCCCTCGTCGATCGATACTTCCGAATATCGTTGGTAAGGCTTCTTCACTTTCACATTGCGGAAATGAACGTGGTTGATGCGGTCGCGCGATGCAAAGTAGGCGCAGACTTCGACGGGGTTCCGGCCCATTTCGCGGGTCACGCCGCAATCGAAGGTGATGCCGTTGGCCGGGCTCCTGACGATTTCGATGAGGTGTTTCCAGCCTTCCACGCTGCCCATGATCTGCTCCGATCCGCGGCTGATAGGGGCGGGCGGATCGTTGGGATGCAGCGCCAACCGGACCCCGGCCTTTTCGGCTTCCGGAATCACTTTCTTCAGGAAATAGGTGATGGTGGCCCACATCTCCGTCAGCGTGTGGGCACCCTCGTTGGGCAGTGGCGGCAGGTCGCGGAACTTGATGGAAGCTTCCTCGGCGCGGACGCCACGCATGTATTGCAGGCCCGGCGTGCGCACGAGATCGTAATCGAAGCCGGTCCAGCCGACACCGGTGCGGACATCGTCGGTCTCCTCGAAGTAACCCTCGATGGCGCGGTGGGCGTACCAGTTGTATTCGACGACCGGGAGTCCGGCCTTGCCGGCCGCCTGGATGGAAGCGATTACTTTTTCGATCTCCTCATCGCGTCCCGGCCGTCCATAAATGGCGTTGTTGAAGCCCTGGATCATGAGGTTGCCGAGGTTGAGGCCGCTCGCTTTGAGGCGGGCCATCTGGTCTTTGAGGCGAGTTTCGTCCCAGGGGATCGGACCCCCGCCGGAAAGCACCCAGTCGACGCCGAGTTGCTTGATGCGGCGCGCGGAGTCCACCGGCGGATTGCCCGGGGTTCCTGGCTGCGCATCACCGGGCGTGGCGCCTGGCGACGTGCCCTGGTCGCCACCTGGTGCGCCACCGCCCACTCCCCCGCGCCCGCCCCCGAAGCCGCCACCGCCGTCGGCGACGGAGAGAGCGATCTTGGGCGTGTCCTTTCCCTCAAAGCGTGGCGCGGGCATGTCGGCCGCGCCACTCGCTGGAGATGCGAAAGCCGCGATGCCTGCGGTTTGCATCAGTTTTCTTCGTGAGATTCCGACGTTCACGACTGCGTTCTCCCGGGAAGCCTTTCGGGCTTCGAAGTGCTATGCCTTGGCGACCGTATCCGCCACTTCACCTATAACTCCCTGGAGGGCTACACTGGTAATTCTCCGGTTGGTTTGCCCATCCCCGGCCCACTGGAAACCGGGGCGGACACGCAGAGAGACACGGGAGGACGATTGTGTTTAAACGCAATGGCAAGATCGGGCGGCGGGATCTGTTCAAGACCTCGGCGGGGATGGTGGGCGGCGCGCTCTTGTCGCGGGAGGCCGCGGCCGAACAGGCGCCTCAACGAAATGTCAACACCAACTCGATCCCCTCCGCGCTCAAGATCACCGACCTTCGCGTGGCCGTGGTGGCGAAACCCGGACCAAGCCCTTGCCCGATCGTTCGCCTCGACACCAACCAGGGCGTCTATGGACTGGGAGAAGTCCGCGACGGCGCCAGCGCCACCTATGCGCTGTTTCTGAAAAGCCGCCTGTTGAATGAGAACCCGCTCAACATCACTTATCTCTTCCAGAAGATCAAACAGTTCGGCTTCCATGGCCGGCAGGCCGGTGGCGTGGTAGCGGTGGAAGAGGCCCTCTGGGACATTGCGGGCAAAGTGTACAACGTGCCCATCTACCAGATGTTGGGCGGCAAGTTCCGCGACCGTGTCAGAATTTACGCCGACACCGACGAATCGCCGGACCCGAGGGTTTTCGCACAACGCCTGAAAGCCCGCAAGGAGGAGATGGGCCTCACCTGGCTGAAGATGGACGTAGGCATCAACCTGGTGCAGAGCATTCCGGGCACGGTGACCGCGCCCTCGGAGATGACCGCGTGGGAGCGCAGAGCGCTGCCGCATCCCTTCGTCGCCACCGAGGTGACCGAAAAGGGCATCGAGAAGCTCTCCGAATATGTGCAGGCGGCGCGCGAGGCCGTGGGCATGGAGATTCCACTGTCCATGGATCACCTCGGCCACCTGGGCGTGAACTCCATCATCCGGCTGGGGAAGGCTTACGAGAAGTTCAACCTTTCCTGGATGGAGGATGTGATCCCCTGGCAGTACACCGACATGCTGAAGCACATCACGGACAACAGCCCCACGCCGATCCTGACCGGTGAGGACATTTACCTGAAGGAAGGCTTCATTAACTTGTGCGAGAAGCACGCCGTCAGCAAGATTCATCCGGACATTTCCACTTCCGGGGGAATCCTGGAGACGCACAAGATCGGCGAAGCGGCTATGGAGTTGGGCGTACCCATGGCCATGCACTATGCCGGCACTCCCATCGGCGCTTTGGCCAGCGTTCACTGCGCGGCCGCCACGGAGAATTTCCTGGCCTGCGAAAACCACTCGCTGGACGTGCCGTGGTGGCAGGACCTGGTGGAAGGCGTCGAAAAGCCCATCATCAACAAGGGATTTATCGAGGTTCCGGACAAGCCCGGCCTTGGGATCACTCTGAACGAAGAGGCGGTCCGGCAGCATCTGCTGCCCGGCACCGGCTATTTTGAGCCCACCCCGCAATGGGACCACGAGCGCTCCGGCGACTGGCTCTGGAGCATGACGAAGGCGGAAGCGGCGAGTCAGCGCGGTTGACCCGCCAGGAGGATAATACTCAGCATGATTCGCAAGCGAGATTTCGGCTACGTGGCGCTCGCTTTGAGCGCCTGGGCTCTACCGATCCTGGCGCCCGCGCCCGCCCACGCGCAGTTGTGGACCTGGACTCGCGAGCAGACGATCGAATACACGCCGGCCTGGACCGGGGAACGCTTCGCCGACGGGCGCCCCAAGGTTTCCGACGGCCTGCTGGAACGGGCGCGCGGCCTTTCCAGTGAAGAGATCCTCGTCAATTGGGCCGAGGGCGCCGCAACCCCAGGAAGAGGCGGGGGCGCCGGGGGCGCAGGGCTCGCGGGTGGCCGCGGCAACCCCTACGGCCAGTACACCGGCGGCTGGCAGGTTCTCCATCCTTCCAAGAAAATGGTGGGCCGCGCGGTGACCGTGGCATTCATGCCGGCGCGCCCCGACCTGGACGCCGTGGTGAACGCCAAAGCTCGCGCGAAAGGCATCGACCATCTGCGCAACCAGACCGTTATCGACATGCTGCAGCCCGGCGACGTCCTGGTGGTGGACATCTACGGAAAGCTGGAAGGCGGCACCATCGTCGGCGACAATCTGTTCCACTACATCATGCGGGCCACCAAGGGCGGCGGCCTGGTGGTGGACGGCAGCATACGCGACCTGGAAGGCATCAGCGAGATCGACATGCCGGCTTACTTCCGCGGCGTGCATCCGAGCTACATCAGTGGCGTCACGGTGGCCGCGGTCAACGTTCCGATTCGCATCGGCGACGTCACAGTCATGCCTGGCGATGTGGTGATCGGCGATCCCGAGGGTGTCACCTTCGTTCCGCCGCAGTTCATCGAAGGGATCGTGGACCGGGCCGACACCACTCATATTCACGATGAGTGGACCAAGAAAAAGTTCGACGAAGGCAACTACAAATCCACCGATATCTACAGCAGTCCGCACGACCCGGCATTGATAAAGGAATACCAGGAGTATCTCGCGAAGCGCCTGGAAGAGACCCGTAAGAAAAACCCGAAATAGCCCCTCCGGACGAGCACCCGTCCGCGGCAGGCGATGGAAGGCTCGATTAATACGCCCAAGCTGACCGCTGGCCCTATGGACCGGGTACATGCAAGTCTTGCCAATGAACAGGCAAGAACTGCGTGTACGACTGCTCTCCCGGTGGCGATTCGAAACAATCGGCGCGGGAAACACACGGCAGGCGCCAGGGTGGTGCGGTTTGGCGTACGGCTTGCAGTCTGCCTAGGTACTGGGCATGAAAATCCTGAGCGATCTGCGTGTGCTCCTGCCGGGCCTGGCCTCTACGACCGCCCTTCCCGGCCCCCTGAATGCCAGGCTGAACCAGTTCGCCAAGGCGATCTTCCCATGAGCATTGCAAGACCACCCCCACGCCGGGGACCGGCGATGTCAGTTCGAATTTGGTTCAAACGTCTGCGGGTGCGCGCCCGGGCAGTGGTTCGGAGACTGCGCAGGACCCGCCTGGGGAGACTTGACTGGAGTAAGGGGTTCGTTCGCCTTCTCATTTGCACGACGGCTTTCACAACGTTTCTCGCGGCTTCCGTTATCTATCACATCTACTTTGATAGAAACAATCTGCCCGATCTGGATGGATTCACCCGGTTTGAGTTCCCCACCGTCGGAGGCATTTACGATACCAACGGCCAACTACTGAAGGAGATGGCCTCTGAATCCCGCCAGATCACCCGATATGAGGAAATCCCCCCCATCGTTCGCGACGCGATCCTCGCCGCAGAGGACAAGAACTTCTTCTCGCATTCCGGAGTCGACTACTCCGGATTTGCCCGCGTGCTGTGCAAGATCAAGTTCGGTCATCTAATCGGCCGCTTTGCAAGGATGGGAAGTCGCGACGCGGCTAACAATTCCGCGATCTTCCCGCAAGGCGGGTCGACGATTACCCAACAGCTTGTGCGCGGTTACTTTCTCAAGACCATGACGGCTCAGGAGAACAGCGACCAACTGCGGCACGGCGGACGTCTGGGTCGTTTGTTGTCGAGTGTGATTGGCGCGCGCATGGTCAACATGCTGGTTCGGAAGGTGGAGGAGATCCGCCTTTCGTTGTGGGTCGAAGAACAGATGCAGAAACACTTCGGCTCCAAACGTAGAGCGAAGGAAGAGATTCTGGCCCGGTACGCCAGCTTGATATACATGGGAAACGGTCAGTACGGTTTTGCAAGCGGAGCGGAATACTACTTCGGCCGGCCACTCGCCACGTTCACCATAGAAGATGCAGACAAGGCCGCACTGCTGGCGGGCGTTGCAAAGTCGGCGCGCTACTACGCACCCAATGCCAGTGAAACCGAAAGGGTCTTGCAGCGCCGGAACCAAACCCTGGCGCTGATGGCCGCCAGGGGCTTCATTTCTCCCGATCAGGCGCGAAGAGCCAAGCAGCACCCGATTGCGGTGGTGGCGCAGCACAAGGACAAGGTCATCGAGGCGTCCGCAGTCGTCGACAATATCCTTGACGAACTCACAAGCCGCCAATCCGAACTCAGCATAATGGACCTGCGGCAGGGGCGAATCCAGGTCTACTCGACGGTGGACGCCGGAGTGCAGCAGATTGCGAACAAGGCATTGGAGCACGGCCTTTCGCTATACGAGAACCGTCACCCCGGCGCCCGTGGTCTGGTCCAGGGCGCGGTGGTGGTGCTCAGGAACCGCGATGCGGCCATCCTCGCCGAGACGGGCGGCCGGGAGTTCTATAAAGACCGCTCCAGTGCCTATAGCGATCTCAACCGAGTCACGAAGTCCCTGCGCCAACCCGGGTCCGCCATGAAACCCGTTGTCTATCTGGCCGCTTTTAGGGACGGAACATACAATCTGGATACGGTGGTGCCCGATGAACCCATCAGCGTCGCCAATGGCCAGCAGCAGGACGTGAAATGGATCTCAAACTACGACGGCGAATTCGAGGGCATGATTCCCCTCCGCATGGCGCTGGCGGAATCCCGAAACGCCGTGGCAGTCTGGATTACAGAACAGATCGGAGTCTCAAGCGTCCTCGAGACGGCGCGCAGTCTTGGGATACGGACGCCGTTGCGCCCATACGTTACTACTGCCTTGGGAGCCTCCGAAGTGACTTTGCTGGAGCTGGCCAATGCGTACCGCACGATCGCATCTGGCATTCTGACCCAGCCGTATGTAATCCGCAGGATCGTACGCAATTCGGACGAGGTCATAACCGATAGCGGACACCAGTCATCTCCGATCGCCGTCGATAGTGACGCGCTCTCTCTGATTCAAGAGGGCCTGCGCTCTGTGGTGCGCATACCGACCGGCACTGCTCATGCGCTTGACGCCCCCGGGTTCCCCATCGCCGTGATGGGAAAAACGGGAACCACAAACCAGTTCAGGGACGCACTTTTCGTGGGATCCACGTACGGCCCCGAAGGAATCACCGTCGCGGTTCGAATAGGCTTTGACGACAACCGCTCGCTGGGGTCCGATGAGACCGGCGCCAGGGCTGCACTTCCGGTGTTCAGAGAAGTAATGCTCAAGGCGTACGTCGAGAAACGGGTGGGGCCGGTGCCTCGGTTTCCGGCCGAAATGGAACAGCATATTGACGTATTTCTCAAGAATGATGTAGTGGCCGCAGCCGTGATCTATTAATCGGCAAGGCTCGATCGGTGGCCGGTATGAAGAGCGCCGTGGAGGTTGGAGCATGTTAGCGAAGAAAGACGAGGCTGCCGTTCTCGACGACGCCGCTCGCATGGTGGATATCGTCACCGAGGTCCGGCGCGAAAAAGAGGCTCTGCTCAAGACGGGGGCCTTACAGAACGCGATTTTCAACAGCGCCAACTTCTCCAGTATCGCCACCGACGAGAAGGGGGTCATTCAATTATTCAACGTCGGCGCCGAGCGCATGCTGGGCTACACGGCCGCCGAAGTGTTGAACAAGATTACTCCGGCCGACATTTCCGATCCGCAGGAAGTCATCGCGCGCGCCAAGGCGTTGAGCCTGGAACTGGGAACCGGGATTGCTCCGGGGTTCGAAGCACTGGTGTTCAAGGCCTCGCGCGGGATTGAGGATATCTATGAGTTGACTTACATCCGCAAGGACGGCACCCGTTTTCCAGCGGTCGTGTCGGTCACGGCGCTACGCGACGATCGCGACGCCATCATCGGCTATCTGTTAATCGGTACCGACAACACCGCGCGCAAGCAAGTGGAAGCGGAACAGAAAAAGCTCGATCAGCGCTTGCGCGACCAGCAATTCTATACCCGCTCTCTCATCGAATCCAACATCGACGCGCTGATGACCACCGATCCGCTCGGCATTATTACCGACGTCAACAAGCAGATGGAGGCGCTCACCGGCTGCACGCGCGACGAGTTGATCGGAGCGCCGTCCAAGAAGTACTTTACCGATCCGGAGCGGGCCGAAGCGGCCATTAAGCTGGTGCTGAGCGAAAAGAAAGTCACCGACTACGAACTCACCGCGCGCGCCCGCGATGGCAAGAAAACAGAGGTGTCCTACAACGCCTCCACATTCTACGACCGGGATAGAACGCTGCAGGGCGTATTGGCCGTCGCGCGGGACGTCACGGAGCGCAAACGCAGCGAGCAGGCGCTCCAGGACACCAACGTCGCGTTGGAGATCGCCAAGTCCGCCGCGGAGCAAGCCAACCTCGCAAAATCGGATTTCCTTTCCAGCATGAGCCATGAGCTTCGTTCGCCTCTCAATGCGATCCTCGGCTTCGCCCAACTCATCAATTCCGATTCTCCGCCGCCAACGCCATCCCAGGCGGCAAGCATCGATCAGATTCTCCAGGCGGGATGGCATCTGCTCAAGTTGATCAACGAAATCCTCGACCTCTCAGTGATCGAGTCCGGCAAGGTGTCGCTCTCGACGGAATCCGTGTCATTGGCCGAGGTCATGAACGAATGCCAGGCCATGATGGAGCCGCAGGCGCAACAGCGTGGCATCGGCATGACCTTTCCCCGGTTCGACAACCCGTTCTTCGTCAGCGCCGACCGGACCCGGTTGAAGCAGATTGTCATCAACCTGCTTTCCAACGCGATCAAGTATAACCAGGACCGGGGAACGGTGGTCGTAGATTGCACCACGAGCACCCCGGGACTCACTCGCATCAGCGTCAAGGACACCGGCGCGGGATTGTCTCCGGAGAAGCTGGCGCAACTATTCCAGCCGTTCAATCGTCTCGGACAGGAGGCGGGCGCCGTGGCAGGCACGGGCATCGGCCTGGTGGTGACCAAACGGCTGGCGGAACTGATGGGAGGCACACTCGGCGTAGAGAGCACGGCCGGCGTGGGAAGCGTGTTCTGGTGCGAGTTGATCTCGTGCGCCGCACCACAACTGGTAGTCGAAAGCGGCGAAGCCGCAACACTGGACGGACCGCCAGTCGCGACCGGCGCGCGGCGGCACACCCTGCTCTATGTCGAAGACAACCAGGCGAACATGAAGCTGGTCGAGCAACTCATCGACCGGCGGCCCGACCTGCGACTGTTGACCGCTGTGAACGGTACTCTCGGCATTGAGATAGCGCGCACCGCTCAGCCGACGATCATCCTGATGGACATCAATCTGCCCGGCATCAGCGGTGTGGAAGCCTTGAAAATCTTGCGCGTGGACCCATCCACGGCCCACATTCCCGTGGTTGCCCTCAGTGCGAACGCAATGCCACGCGACATCGAGAAGGGCCTGCAGGCAGGATTCTTCCGGTATCTCACCAAACCAATCAAGATCAATGAGTTCATGCAGACGCTGGACGCCGCGCTGGAATTCGCTCGAAAAGAGGCCGGCCATTCCAAGTGAACCGGGACGATAGGTCATGGTGAACTTAGCCGATATTCTGAACGCCAGAATCCTGGTCGTTGACGACCAGGAAGCCAACGTCCGTCTGTTGGAGGGCATGCTGCGCGTCGCCGGTTATACTTCCGTCGATTCTACGATGGATCCCAGAAAGGTTTGCGAACTTCACCGCAAGAACCGCTACAACCTGATCCTGCTGGATCTCCAAATGCCCGGCATGGACGGATTCCAGGTGATGGAGGGACTGAAGGAAATCGAAGAGGACGGCTATCTTCCGGTGCTCGTCATCACTGCACAGCCGGCTCACAAGTTGCGCGCTCTCGAAGCCGGCGCTAAGGATTTCGTCAGCAAGCCGTTTGATCTGGCCGAGCTGCGCGCGCGCGTTCACAACATTCTGGAAGTGCGCCTGTTGCACCTGGAAACCAAGAACTACAGCAAAGTGCTGGAGGACACGGTCCGGGAACTCGAGGCAAGCCGCGAGGTGATTCGTCTCAAGACACTGGAAGAGCGAAAGAAGAGCGAGCAGGAATTAGCCTTAGCGCAGGAAACCCAGGAAAGCCTGCTGCCGCGTTCCCTGCCCCAATTTGAGAATTTTCGCATCCATGCGTTTAACAATCCCACCCGCTATGTGGGTGGGGATTTCTACGATTTCCTGCAACTGAGTTCAGGGGAGTGGGTGGGGGTTCTGGCGGATGTCTCCGGCAAGGGGATGTCCGCAGCCTTGTTAAGTTCGATGGTACTTGGCGCTCTCAGCATGGAATTTCACTCCAGGACCCAACCGCAGGAGGTCTTGAACCGGGTTAACCGGCTCCTTTGCGAAAAATCTCTTCCATACCAGTTCGTGACGCTTTTTCTCTTTCTCCTCAGCCCGCAGGGCATGGGACAATTCATCAGCGCGGGACATACTCCAGCCTATTTGTTCCGTTCCGCCACGGGAAAAATCGAAGAGCTGAGCTCTAACGCCAATGTCCTGGGACTGTTCGATGACGCCTCTTATGAATCCCGCGCGTTCCGTCTCGAGAAAGGAGACATCCTAGTGGTGTACTCCGACGGCCTTACAGACGCGCGAAACCCGCAGGATGAAATGTTCGGCGAGCAGAGACTGCTCAGAATCATCCGGCAAGAGGCTCCCTCGGGAAGTCAGGCGCTCGAACAGAGGTTCTTGACAGCCATTGAGGAATTCACTCAGGGCATGCCGCAGACCGATGACATAACTTTCGTGGTCGTTGAAAACCGTCAGTGAGTTACCAGCGCCGCGATTGGCGATGCGCGCCGCCGCCCAGCCCACCCAGATCGATGACCACTGCGATCAACAGCCACAGAAGATTGATTCCCGCCGTCGGCATGCCACTGTTCACTTCCCATGCGTATACGATCGTGGTGAGTGGCAGGAAAATGAAGCCGAGTACCGGCAGCACCAAGCCACCGTGGAATGCGCGCTGCAGGTAGGTCGAGTAGATCCACATCAACACGAGCGCGACGCGCGGAAACAGCAGGAGAACGAGCAGAATGAAGCAAGGCATAGTCAACCTCAAGCCGGGCAAAACGAGCCCGCGCAATGCGATGATATCAGATTCGCGCTTCGGAAGCACGGCTGCGTTTGGCTGCTGTCGCGGCCAAATAGAAAGTTCCGCTTTGAGCCAAGTAGAAAGTTCCTCTTGACAACCGCAAGGTTGAAGGATGGAACGAATCGCGATGAGCCAATCGGAACGAGATGACCTGCACTG
>JBEKKO010000139.1:0-12128 GCA_050010695.1 Bryobacteraceae bacterium | reverse complement strand
GTGGGTGGAAAAAGATGAGGGTGCGTTGCGGGTGGCCGGGCTGTCGGACTTATCGCCGTGCGTATCGGCCACCCGATGATTTAAGTAGGAACTTCGATGATCTAGGCCCGCTGTATGGCGGACATGTCCTTGCCGATTCGTTCCTTCACTTTCTGTTATCCGAGCGGGCGGCAATAATAGCTATCCGTTTTAGGGGACCCCGCATGCCGTTAACGGGCGCCGGAAGTTCAGTACCACTTCAGTGCAACGCTTGTTGGCCAACAAGAACAGACTAGCAGCGGAGCTTAGCGCCACAGTCCTGACTTAAGGATAAGGGGTGCGTCAAGGGTTTTGAGGGCTAAGTGATTGAAAAAACTTGGGAAATGAGGTGTGACTGGGCAAGAACCGGCCGGGCTCGCGCCCGGCTGCGCCGATTGGACAATCGGCGCGCAGGTTATCAACCTGCCCCACAGGGCTAGTATTTTCCAATTACTGATAAACGGGCTTCATTCACCTAATATGGAGTCACATGAGGAAGCTCGCTGCTACGGCCGGTCTGGCTCTCGCTCTGTTTGGCGCGGCGGACCGTCCCGGCACGCCGGATTACGCGTATGTCGCCGCCCCTCAGTACGATGGCGCGGCCTGGCGCAGCGGGCACGAGCGCTTTCCGGGCGGCGCCGCGGTGATGCTGGCCACCGCGCAAGGGCAGCGCAAAATCGCCGCCGATTTCTACGCGTCCACCGACCCGGCGGTCTCCTTCGATGGATTGCGAATCCTGTTTGCCGGCAAGCGCACCGCGGCGGGGCCCTGGCAGATTTGGGAAACCGCGATTGCGGGCGGCGCTCCGCGGCAGCTCACCACGGCCGATTCCGATTGCATTCGCCCGCTGTATTTGCCCGACGGCCGCGTCGTCTATACGCAGCTCTTCGATCGGGGCTCCGAAATTCAGATTGTTCCGCTGGCCGGCGCCGCGGCACCCGAGACGCTGACCTTCGTTCCCGGCTGGTACCTCACCGACGACGTGCTGCACGACGGGCGGATTCTGTTCGAAACCAACGGCGACCTGTGGACGGTTTACCCGGACGGCACCGGCGTCGAAACCATTCGCTGCGACCACGGCCCGCAGCGCGCCAACGGACGCCAGGTTGCATCGGGAGACGTGGTATTCAACGTGGGCAAGCGCCTGGCGCGCTTCACGCCCCCCTTGGCCGAGCAGACCGACCTGCCGCAGCCCAACCTGGAAGCCGCCGGCCCGGGCGCTGAACTTTCGACGGACCGCTGGCTGATCCCGCTGCGCAGCAGTCCCGCGCACCCGTTTCACCTGTTCGTTTGGACCGGCTCGAGCGGCCAGCGCGTGGAACAGAATCCGGGCGCGCCCGGCAACGCCGTCGAGCCGGTGGTGGTATCCAGCCGCGTGCCGCCGCGCGATTTTCCGTCGGCGCGGGTGCCCACGCGCACCACCGGGAATCTGCTGTGTCTCAACGCCCGCGAATCGAAAACGCCGATCGCGGGCGACATCGCGACAGTCCGCGTCTTCACTCGAGATGCCGCCGGTGCGGCCGTGCTGCTCGGCCAAACGGTAGTCGAGGCGGACGGCTCGTTCTACGTGCAAGTGCCGGCGGACCGGCCGCTGCGCATGGAGTTGTTGAACCGCTCCGGCGCGGTGACGCGGGCGGAAAAGAACTGGTTCTGGATGCGGCCCAGCGAACAACGCATCTGCGTGGGCTGCCACGCCGGCCCGGAACGGTCGCCTGAAAACCGGGTGCCCGAGATTCTCAACCGCACCACAGTGCCGGTCAACATGACGGCGATCCCAGGATCCACTAAATGATCATAAGAACGGCATCATGCGTTTCTGTTTTCTGCCTGGCGGCGGGCCTGGCGCTGGCTCAGCCAACCGGCGTTATCCGTTTTGACGATGCCACGCCGCAGTCCGGCATCGCGTTCACGCATTCTTTTGGCGCCGAAAAGCTGGGATCGCTGCTCGAAAGCACCGGCGCGGGCTGCTTGTGGTTCGATTTCAATAACGATGGCAAGCCCGACTTGTTCGTGGTGAGCGGCCGTCCACTCGGGCCCGGCATACATCCCTACCCGCTGCGCAAGCCGCCCGCCGAGACGCCGCACAATCACCTGTACCGCAACGATGGAAACGGGCACTTCACCGACGTCACCGAAAAAGCCGGCCTGGCCGGCGACGCATTCAGCTTCTCCGCCGTCGCCGCCGACTTCGATAACGACGGCTACACCGACTTACTCGTCACCAGTTACGGCAAAGTGACGCTCTATCGCAACAAGGGTGACGGAACCTTCGAGGATGTAACAGTCAAGGCCGGACTCGGCGACGTGAAGGGATGGGCGATCGGCGCCACGTGGCTGGATTACGACCGCGACGGTTGCGTTGACCTCTTCATCGGCCGCTACGTGAAGTTCGATCCCACTTACCGGTCTTATTACGCGGCCGATAACTACCCGGGGCCGCTCGACTACGGAGCCGACAGCAACCTGCTGTTCCACAATACGTGCAAGGGCACCTTCGTCGACGTCAGCGAAAAATCCGGCATCGCGGCATTCAAGGGCCGCACCATGGGCGTCACGGCGGGCGACTTCGATGGCGATGGCTATCCCGACATCTATGTGGCCAACGACAAGACCGAAAACTTCCTGTTCCACAACAAGGGAAACGGCACTTTCGAAGAGATCGCGCTCGATGCCGGCGCCGCGTTTGGCCAAAACGGCGAATCCACTTCCGCTATGGGTCCGGTTTTCTTCGACGCCGAGAACAACGGCAAAGTGGACCTGTGGGTGAGCGATTCCAAGTACAACCGGCTGCTGCGCAACACCGGCAAACTGCCGTTCGTCGATATCACCCAGCAGGCCGGCATTTCGCAGCTCGCCGCGCAATACACAAGCTGGGGCACCGGCGCCTACGACTTCTCGAACAGCGGGCTGCGCGACATTTTCATCAATCACGGCGGGCTGATTCACCTGATCCCGCAGGAGCATTCGGTGTTCAAGAACCTGGGCGGGGGCAAGTTCGAGGATGTGTCCACCGGCGCGGGGCCGTTCTTCGCGACCAAGAGCGTGGGGCGCGGCGCGTGCTTCGCCGACTACGATACCGATGGCCGCGTGGACGCCTACCTGGTGAACCTGGGCGCGCGCGGCACGCTGCTGCACAATGTCTCGACGCCAGTGGGGCATTGGTTGAAGATCAACCTGGTGGGCACCAAGAGCAATCGGGACGGCATCGGCGCGGTGGTCGAGGTGGAAGCCGGCGGCGTCAAACAACGGGCCGAGCGCACGGCCGGTTCCGGCTACCTGAGCCAGGACGACTGGCGTTTGCATTTCGGCCTGGGCGCGGCCACCAAAGCCGATAAAATCACCGTGGTCTGGCCGAGCGGCATCCACCAGGTGGTAGAGAACATTCCGGCGGGCCAGGTGTTTACCATTACGGAGAAGTAGGGATGGGAACGGGGATGCAGGTCGCGAGGGGATTCACGCCGGGTGGCGAGAACGCGCGCCCGCAAACGGGCGTTGGCAAGCTAAAGCATGCCCTGCCGATCCTCGCCTGCCTCGTTTTCGCCTCGGCGGCGGCCGCGCAGAGCCGCTATCCCAGTCCCGATGACTTGGTCTTATCGCCGGACGGCACGCGCCTGTATGCGGTGTTGAGCGGCACCGGCGAAGTGGTCGCCATCGATACGGCCAAGCGCGCCATCGCCGGCCGCGTCGCGGTTGGCAAGGTGCCGCGCGGCATTGCCGTGACGCCCGATGGCGCGCGCCTTTATGTCACCAATTCGTGGGCGGACACAGTCAGCGAAATCGATGCCGCGGCGATGCAGCCGCTGCGCACCCTGCCGGCCGGTTTCGAGCCGACCGGAATTGCGTTCGATGGCCGCGGCACGCTCTATGTGGCCAACCGGTTGAGCGATGACGTGGCCGTGGTGGACCTGGCCAGCGGAGCGATCACGCGCCGGCTGATCGCGGCCCACGGCGCCAGTTACGCCGCAGCCTCGGCCGATGGCTCGCGCATTTACGTCACTCACATCTATCCCATGGTGGGCCAGTTCCGCACGCCGCCGCGGTCGGAGATCGCCGAAATCGATGCGCGCACGCAGATTGTCATCAACCGCATCTCGCTGCCGGACGCCGCGGGCGTTTTTCATGTGGCGATTTCGCGCGACGGGCGGCTCGGCCTGGCGGCTCTGCTGCGTCCCAGAAACCTGGTCCCGTTGGCGCACGTGGAACACGGTTGGGCGTTCGGGGATTCGCTGGCGGTGTTCGGCGAGGATATCGGCGGCGTGGTGCAACTGCCGCTCGACGCCATCGAGGATTATTTCTCGCTGCCGTTCGGGGTGGCCATCGCTCCGGATAAGAAGCGCGCGTACGTGTCCGCCAGCGGCTCGAACGAAGTTGCCGTGCTCGATCTGGCGCGCCTGGTGGCGGCGGCGCGTTCGCCCCAGGCCGCGCGCATGGCCAACGATCTTTCGGCGGCCTCGCACTACGTGATCGCGCGCATTCCGGTGGGCCGCAATCCGCGCAACATCGCGCTCTCGGCCGATGGGGCGACCCTGTGGGTGGCCAATCGCCTGGATGACACGATTTCGATTATCGATACGGCGCGCCTGGCGGTGAGCGGCACGATCGCGCTCGGCGGCCCGGCCACATTAACCGCGGAACGCCGTGGGGAACGCCTGTTCTACTCCTCGGCGGTAGCTTTCGGACACAGTTTCGGTTGCGCGAACTGCCATCTCGATTCCACCTTCGACGGTCTCAACTGGGACCTGGAGCCGGATGGCTTCGGCATCGACATCGTCGACAACCGCGCGCTCGAGGACATCGCCGACACCTCGCCGTTCAAGTGGAATGGCCAGAACCCGGATCTACAGACCGAATGCGGCCCGCGCACCGAGCGCTATTTCTTCCGCTCGCAGGGCATCCGCGGCGACGACCTGGAGGACCTGGTGAGCTACATCAAGGCTATTCCGCTGCGCCCCAACCGCTATCGCGCGCCCGATGGCGAGTTGACGCCGGCGCAGGAGCGCGGCAAGGCCATCTTCCTGCGAACCAACCGGAAAGACGGCACCCCCATTCCGGAAGGGCTCCAGTGTTTCGTTTGCCATTCCGGCAAGTATTACACGAACCAGCTCGTCGCCGATGTCGGCACCGGCAAGCCAACCGACCGCTCGCCGCTGATCGACACTCCGGAGCTGACCAACGTGGTCAACAGCGCGCCGTATCTCCACGATGGCTCGGCGCACACGTTCGAAGAAATCTGGACCATCTTCAACCCGAAAGACCAGCACGGCGTCACCAACGATCTCGCCAAGGATGAGTTGAACGACCTCATCGAGTATTTGAAAACATTATGAGAGCCACCATCATTGCCGCATTCCTGGCCGCCTCGGCGCTGTTCGCGCAGGACCTGCCGCGGTTTCGCTGGGAGAATTTCACCACCGCCAACGGGCTGCCCGACAATCGGGTCTACAGCGTTTGCGTGGATGGCGGACGCATCTGGGCGGGAACCGACAACGGGCTGGCGCTTTACGAAAACGGCAAATGGCGGGTGTTCACGACCGCCGATGGGCTGGCGCACCGCGCGGTGCTTTACCTGGCGCTGGACAAGAAGACGCACACGCTGTGGATCGCCACCATGGGCGGGCTGAGCCGCTACTCGGCCGGCCGCATCGATACGTTCACGCAGCTCAACAGCGGCCTGCCCAACGACGTGGTCTACGGCGTCACCGTGCAGGGCGACCTGGTGTGGGTGGCCACCGCCGCCGGCGGCGCGCGTTTTGACACACGCACCAGCCAGTGGAGCATCTTCAATGAGCGCAACACCCCCATGCAGGAGATCTGGACCTACAATGTGTCCGCCGCGGAAGACAAGGTATACTACGCAGTATGGGGGGGAGGGGTGCTGGAGTACGACGTCCAGACTGAACGCTGGAAGGATTATTCCGATCCGGACGGCGAGACGGAAATCGTGCTCCACAAGGACGAGGGGCTGATTCACGAAGTCACCACGTCGGTGAGTTACGTGAATAAGATCCTTTGGGCCGCCACTTACTTCGGCGCCAGCCGCTATGACGGCCGTTACTGGCGTAACTTTTTAGATAAAGACAGCGGCCTTCCCAGCAATTTTCTGAACCAGGTGAAAAGCGTGGATGGCACGCGCACCTGGTTCTCCACCGACAAAGGGCTGGCGTATTACGATGGCGTCCAGTGGGCCACTTACCGGCCTGCGCTGGATACGCACGCGCCCGAGATGCTGGTGCGCGACGCCGCGGGCGTGGTTACCCATGTGCCTGTCACCACAGCGCCGGCCTTTCATTACACTTTTGGCATCGATTTTCAGAATGACGATATCTGGGTGGCAACGGCCAAAGGCCTGAGTCACGGAATCCGTATTAAACCGGGAGACAAGTAAACCATGACGATACTCGACACGTTGGACCGGATCGGCAAGACCACGCAAGTGAAGACCAAGGCGATTACCGAACACTCGGTTCTCAACGAGGCCTATGATTACGACAAACCCAGCTCATTTTCGCGCGGGTTGCGCATTGACCTCGATAACCTGGTGATCCTTTTGATTTCAGGCACCGCCAGCATCGACGAGCAGGGCCAGACCGTCCACATCGGCGACTTCGACGCGCAGCTTCGCCGCACCTATTACAACATCACCGGGTTGCTGTCCGCCGAAGGCGCCACCTGGAAGGATATCGTCCGCACCACCTGCTACCTGCGCGACATCGAGCGCGACTACGCGGCCTTCAACGAAGGGCGCACGGCATTTTTCCGCGAGCAGGGTCTCGATCCGCTGCCGGCCTCGACCGGCATCCAGGCCATCCTGTGCCGCCCCGAGCTGCTGGTGGAAATCGAAGCCATCGCGATGTTCATTCCCAAGCCGAAGGAGTAGAAGATGGTGCGGGCAAATTGTGGGGCGGACGCCCCGTCCTGGGGTCCCCTCTGGGGACGGGCCACAGGCCGGCTTTTCCCGTGGATTCCGAGAGAGAGCGGCCGGTCCAGGGGGACCGGCGCGGACCTGGGGGTCCGCCCCACGGCGGCGGTGTTGCTGCTTTTGCTGGCGGGCTCGGTGGCCTGGGCGCAATCGGACGCCTGCTCCTGTGGCGCGAACCCTCCCGGTCCGCCGCAGAGCCGCAGCGTGGAATCCTACGCCAACACTCCCCCGGATCTGAAGCCGTTTTCCAACTTCACCAAGCCCTATTACGAGAATTACACCAAGACGCCCGAATACAACGGCGCCGCCGCTGACGTGGCCACGCTGAAGCCGTCCGAGGTTTCCGAAGTCGCCATCGGCTTCCTGGGCCCGATCTATCAGCACAAGGACATCGCGCTCGGCACGGCTATGCTGAATGGCGCGCAGATGGCGATTGACGAGGCCAACGCCCGCGGTGGCTACGGCGGCAAGCCGTTCCACCTCAAGATCCACAACGATGGCGCAACCTGGGGCGCATCCAGCAACGAGATCGTCAAGATGGTCTATGACGAAAAGGTGTGGGCCATGCTCGGCTCCATCAGCGCCGATTCCACCCACATTGCGCTGCGCGTTTCTCTGCGCTCCGAACTGCCCATCGTTAACAGCGCGTCCACCGATCCGACCATCCCCGAGACCCTGATTCCGTGGATTCTCACCAGCATCCAGGACGACCGCGTGCAAGGCTACACGCTGGCCCGCAGGATTTACACCGATCTCGGACACAAGCGGGTCGGCCTGCTCCGCGTCAACGAGCGTTACGGGCGTTTCGGCGTCATTAAGTTCCGCGATGCTTCGCGCCGGCTCGGCCATCCGGTGGTGATCGAACAGAAATTCGCGCCCAGCGACCAGAGCTTCACCCGCGAGTTGCAGGTGATCAACGATTCGCGCGTGGATGCCATCGTGCTCTGGGCCGATGCCCCGGCCGCCGGCACGATTCTCAAGCAGATGCAGCAGATGGGCATGAAGCAGCCGGTCTTCGGCGCCGCGCGCGTGTTGGGCGACGGCCTGTTCGCCAACGCCGGCAAAGCGGCGGACGGACTGGAAGTGGTCTACCCGTTCAATCCGGATCGCGACGACCCGCTCTGGCTCGATTTCCAAAAGCGCTTCACGGCCCGTTATCAGACCAACGTGGACTCGTTCTCCGCGCTGGGCTTCGACACCATGAACATCCTGCTCGATTCGATTTGCCGCGCCGGCCTGAACCGCGGCCGCATCCGCGACGCGCTCTATAGCCTCGAGCGATACCATGGCGTCACCGGTGAAATGGAGTTCGATCCCAACGCCAAGAACGTGGCGCCGCTTTGGCTCGGCAAGGTGAAGGATGGCAAGCTCGCCTGGCAGCGCTACACGATGGACGTGCCGTATGCCAAGGTTGGCGAGAACGGTGTGGACTACGCGGGACCGAAGCTGGCTGATGCGCCGGCGGGCCAGCGCAAGATCGGCATCTTCGGGCCGGGCGCCGGGACTCTGGCCGCGCACCTTAGCGCCGCTGGGTTTAGCGTGGTCGGCGTGTCCTCCGAACAGGCGTGGGGGAAAGGTGTGGACGCACTGGTCAAGCTGGTGTATGACGCAAGCGTGCTCGGCCTGGTCGCCACCGACCGCGCCTCCGCGCATCTGGCCGAGCAGATCGCCGTCAAAACGTTCATCCCGGTGATCGGCATTTCCTCCGACCGCGCACTCACGTCCACCAACATCCCCTGGATCTTCCGGCTGGATGCGGGGACCACGCTCGACGACGCCGTGCGCTGCCTGACCGATGCGGCCAACCGCGCCGGCCCCAACCGCGGCGCCATCCGCGATTACCTCGCCAAAGGCAATCTGGTGGCGGGGCGATTCGCATTCGCGTCAACCGGCGAACTGCGATAGATTTCCTTGGCGGGGCATGCTTTAGCTTGCCCGTAGTTCTGGCAGCCGGCCAAGCTAAAGCAAAGCTAAAGTGAAGGTACAGCAAAGCTAAAAGCAAGACAACCGGGCAAGCTAAAGCATGCCCCACCCTCGCGGCGCCGCGTGTTATACAGGAGTTTCACTCGAGTTAAGCCTCCTCGCAAGCGAGTCAACTGTTATGCAACCAACCGGCGACATTGCTCTCATCGGTCTGGCGGTGATGGGCCAGAACCTGATTTTGAATATGAACGATCATGGCTACACCGTGGTGGCGTACAACCGCACGGTGTCCAAGGTCGATGATTTTCTGAACGACGCGGCCAAAGGGCGCCAGACCATCGTCGGCGCCCATTCGATCGAGGAAGTAGCGGGCCTGCTGAAGCGGCCGCGCAAGATCATGCTGATGGTGAAGGCGGGCAAAGCGGTGGACGATTTCATCGAAGCCCTGCTGCCTTACCTGGAGCCCGGCGACCTGATCATCGATGGCGGCAATTCGCATTTCCCCGACACCATCCGCCGCGCCGGCTACCTGGAGAGCAAGGGCATGCTGTTCGTCGGCACCGGCGTCTCGGGCGGCGAGGAAGGCGCGCGCTTCGGCCCCTCCATGATGCCCGGCGGCAGCCCAAACGCGTGGCCGCTGGTGAAGGGAATTTTCCAGGCTATGTGTGCCAAGGCGCCGACCGGCGAGCCCTGCTGCGACTGGATGGGCAGCGACGGCGCCGGCCATTTCGTCAAGATGGTCCACAACGGCATCGAGTATGGCGACATGCAGCTCATCTGCGAAGCCTACCAGATCATGAAACAGGGCCTCGGCCTGAGCAACGAAGAAATGCACGCGGTGTTCAGCGATTGGAACAAGGGCGAGCTGGATAGCTACCTGATCGAAATCACGCGCGACATTCTGGGCTACAAGGACGAAGACGGGGATTACGTGGTGGATAAAATCCTCGACACCGCCGGGCAAAAGGGCACCGGCAAGTGGACCAGCGACAGTTCGCTCGAGTTGGGCGTGCCGGTGACGCTGATCGGCGAGGCGGTGTTTGCGCGCTGCCTGAGCGCGATGAAGGCGGACCGGGTGGCGGCGTCCAAGATCCTGGTCGGGCCGCCGTTCGCGTTCAGCGGCGATAAGAAGGCCTTCATTGAGGACGTGCGCCAGGCGCTGCTGGCCTCCAAACTGGTTTCCTACGCGCAGGGCTTCATGCTGCTGGCGGAAGCGGCCAAGCAGTACAAGTGGGACTTGAATTACGGCGGCATTGCGCTGGTGTGGCGCGCCGGCTGCATCATCCGCTCGGCGTTTCTGGGCAAGATCAAGGAAGCCTTCGACCGCAATCCGAAGCTGATCAACCTTCTGCTGGACGACTATTTCCACGGTGTGATCGAACGGTGCCAGGCATCCTGGCGCCGCGTGGTGGCGCAGGCGGTGGCAGCCGGCGTGCCGGTGCCGGCGTTCAGCACGGCGCTATCCTTCTACGACGGCTACCGCAGCGAGCGGCTGCCCGCCAACCTGCTGCAAGCGCTGCGCGATTATTTCGGCGCGCACACTTACGAGCGCATCGACCGCCCGCGCGGCCAATTCTTCCACACCAACTGGACGGGCAAAGGCGGATCGGTTTCGGCCGGCACCTATAATGTCTAACGCGGACGAAGTGCTGGCGCTGGCCGGCAAGATCCAGTTGCTGTTGATGGACGTGGATGGCGTCCTCACCAACGGCAGGCTCTACAACGTGCCCAACCCCGAAGGGAAGATGGTCGAAACCAAGGGGTTCGATTCGCAGGACGGAATCGGCCTGCAGTGGCTGAGCTGGAAGGGAATCCGAACGGGCGTGATCAGCGGGCGGCAATCGCCGGCCACCGAGGAGCGCGCGCGGCAGTGCAAGATGGCTTACGTCTACCAGGGCCACATCGAGAAGATCCCGATTCTGCAGGAGATTCTGGCCGACGCCAAGATCGATGCGAGCCAGGTGGCTTACATCGGCGACGATTTCACCGACATCGTGATCATGCGCCGGGTGGGCCTGGCCATCGCCACCGCCAACGCGCGGGCGGAAGTGAAGCGGGCGGCCCATTACGTTACCATAGCCTCTGGCGGCGAGGGCGCCGTGCGCGAAGTGGTCGAGCTGCTGCTGAAAGCGCACGGCCGTTGGCAGGAGATTCTGGACCACTACGAAGTGGGCTGAACGGGCGGCGGGTCAAGCCAGCGTTTGGCTGGTATCCTAAGCCATTGATCGTAAACAAGAAAACTTCGTCAGCACTGCGTCCGGAGGGTGGCGAACTGGTCTTTGTAGACCACTGCTTCGACCGGGTCGTCATCCATGGGGATCTGAGCGGGCTGTCGCGCCCGAAACCAGTGGACTACTTTTCGGCTAGGACCGCTAGTCCAAACTATGGTCGTTTTGGCTAAAGCCCTTGCCCTATCTCGCCGATATGACAGCCAGTAGAGGAAAGCGAACGGCTATGAAGGCTGTCGATCGAAACTTGAACGGCGGGTCGCCGGTCGAATCTGGGCGTACCAACGAAACTCAGCGCGCCAGCACAACAACCGGCAGCGCCGCCACCGCGCAGGCAGGCGGTGGAGACCAGGTGGAATTCTCCAACACGCTGGGCAGCCTGGCGCGGGCCATGTCCACTTTCAACGCCAATCACGCCAGTAAGGTGCAAGCGCTGGCCACACAGTACCGGAGCGGCGCCTACCGGGCGGATTCTCGGGCCATCAGCCGGTCGATGGTCCTGGCGTCGCCGCCAGCTCTGGCTTTCTCCGAGGAAGCGCTGGAGCGGGCGGTCGCGGCACTACGGCAGGGCCGAACCGGGATAGAGGCCTCGCGGCTCCAAACCGGGATTCGCGGCGCCGGGCGCCTGCTATCCAGCGCTTCTCACTATTACGCGGGCTGGCTGCGAGTCCTGGCCGCCATGACCGGTGGCTACTTTTCGCCGGGCCACGCCGCCCGAATGCCGGGCAGGCGGCGGACCTCGCTCGAAGGGTGAACCGGGATGCCCGTGAGCGTCCGGCCGCGGCTAGCGCAACGCCGCGTGGCGCCCGGCACGCCTTACATCGGCAGCTTGCCGTGGTACAGCAGGTCCCTCACCCGGAACTCCAGCTCCCGCTCGGGAAAATTCAGCCCGGCCAGGTACAGGCGAAAGGTGATGGTTTTGTCGGCCGCTTTGACTACGCGCGGGAACACCAGCCGCAATACCGGGTCGGATGGCGTCGGCGGAAAGTGGCCGATGATCGGGTAGGTCTTCCGCCCCACGATCATCCGGCACTCCCGCT
>JBEKKO010000138.1:0-11989 GCA_050010695.1 Bryobacteraceae bacterium | reverse complement strand
GACTCGGAAACCGAGATCCGCGTGGCTTGGACCGACATCGGATACCCCGACACAGTCTCCGCCGCGGTCCGCGATCTTTGGGCGCACCAGGACCTGGGCTCGCAGCAGGGCGGCTTCGCAGCAAAGGTACCGAGCCACGGCGTGGTGATGGTGACGGTTCGCCCGCGCTAAGTGGGGCGGGTCCCCGACCTGCCAACCTACTGAGTTTTGGGCGCACTTAGGCCGTGAGATATGGATGGAAAGAGATAGGAGTGCGTTGCGGGTGGCCGGGCTGTCGGACTTTTCGCCGTGCGTGTCGGCCACCCCGTGATTTGAGTAGAAACTTCGATGTATTGGCCCGCTTTGATGGCGAGCATATCGATGTCGATTCGTTCCTTGCTCTCTGTTATCCAAGCGGGCGGCAATAATGGCTATCCGTTTTCCGCCGGCGGTCATGAAATTCCAGAATTTCAAAGTCTTCCGTCGAGAGTCCTGCCCGTAGGGGACCCCGCATGCCGTTCACGGGCGCCGGAAGTTCAGTATCACTTCAGTGCAACGCTTGCTGGCCAGCAAGAACAGACTAGCAGCGGAGCTTAGCGCCACAGTCCTGACTTAAGGATAACCCGTGTGTCCAGGGGTTTGAGGGCTAAGTGATTGAGTTAGTGGGGAAAATGGATTGTGACTGGCAGATTGACAGACGACAAAAAGCGATCGTCTGTCCTACCGGGTGGAGAGACACACCAGTCAGATCAGCACCAGGCCGCGGCGGATGCCGATGGTGACGGCTTCGGTGCGGCTTCCGGCGTTGAGTTTTCCCAGGATCGAAGCCACGTGAAACTTCGCGGTGTGCTCGGAGATGCCGAGCTTCCAGGCGATTTCTTTATTGGCATCGCCTTCGGCCACCAGGCGCAGGACATCCAGCTCGCGGGCGGTCAACGCGGCTGACGCGGCGGAAACCGGGGCGGGCGCGGCGGCGGCCAGCAGCGGCTCCAACTCGCCGGGATCGATGACGGCCAAGCCGCCGGCAGCGGCTTCCACGGCGGCCAGGATGGCGCCCGGGGAGGCGTCGCGAGCCAGCAGCGCGCGCACACCCAGCTTGAACGCCTCGTGGGTAAACGAAGGCTGCGCTTCGGAGCTCAGCAACACGATGGCCGGCGCGCTGCCGGCGGGCGGCGGCAGATCCTCCAGCGCGCCGGCGGCCAGCAGGACATCGGGATGGAGCGCCTCGGCAGCGGACGCATCGGGGAACGATCCGGCCAGGTGCAAGCCAGGCGCCGAGGCCACCAGGGTTTCCAGGCCGGCACGCGTCATCGCGGAGTGGGCGGCGATGAGGACACGAATCACGCCGCCTCCGCCACGCGCTCGCCCAGGCGGACCACGGTTTCCCGCACCGGCAAACGGCCCCCGGAAGGCGCGCCGCGCATGAACCGCAGGCGCAGCGCCGGCTGGCCCGAATCGAGAGCGGCGTAAAGTTCGTCGACAGACATCAGCAGCAGGTCGCCGGTCTTGAGCGAAGCCATGGCGGCGGCACCGTCCGGTTCCACGTCGAGGATCAAGGCGCCGGCCGAAACGGGGCGCAGGGTGACGCCCAAGGATGGGCGCGCGCCGCGGCGGACGAAATCGGCGGCATCGTCTGATGGCACGGCAAGGCCGAGCCCGTTGACGACGGCGGTGTTGATGCCGATGACGCGGCCTTCCGCGTTGGCCAGCGGACCGCCGGAGTTGCCGGGAGCCAGGCGGACTTGGGCGCGGATCCAGGAAACCTCGCCCATGCCGCGGATCGGCCCCAGCGAGTGGATCACGCCGGTGGAAACGGCGCCGGCAAAACCAAGCGGGCTGCCGACCGCCATCACCAGCTCGCCCGGCCGAAGGGAGGCCGAGTTGCCGGCGGAGGCGGCCTCGAGGGAAGCAGCCGCGACGCGCAGCGAGGCCAGATCGCGGCGCGGATCGCGGGCGAGGACGCGGGCCGGCAGGCGGCGCCCGTCCCAGAGCTCCACTTCGAGGTCCGCGCTGCGCGCCACGTGGGCGTTGGTGAGGACCAGCCCGTCGCCGGACCAGATGACGCCGGAACCGCTGCCGCGGCCGGCGAGCGAGCGAACCTGCACGGTGGAGCGGCGCAACCGCTCGGCCACTTCTCCGAGTCCCCGCATGTCAGATCCTCCGCGGCCGTTCACCGACGGTGATGGCGAGCGAGCGGGACGCGCCGCCGCGCACCACGGCCACCTCAATCGCGCCGCCTACGCCGTGAGTTTCGAGCACGGTCTGTATGTCGTCGGTGTCGGCCACCGCGGCACCGCCGAGCGCGACCAGCACGTCGCCAATCAGCACGCCCGCCAGCGCCGCCGGTCCTTGCGGTTCGAGCGAAAGAACGATCAGGCCTTTTTGATGATCGGGCAGCTCGACCGGTTGCAGACCGACGCCCAGGTAGCCGCGCGATACGCGCCCGCGGGCGAGCACTTCGTCCACTACACGGTTGATGGTGGCGGCGGGGATGGCCAGCCCGGCGATGCGCGACAGGGCGGAAGTGGCGATGCCCAGCGCCCGGCCCGCCGAGTTCAGCACCAGCCCGCCGGAGGAACCCGGGTAGAGCGTCAGATCGAGACGGATGTAGCGGTCCAACCGGCCGCCGCGCCAGGTGCGCCACGGGCCGCTCACCGCGCTGACGATTCCCAAAGTGGCGTTGATGCCGGAGTCTTCGGAGCGGCCGAGCGCCAGCGCCAGATGGCCGGGCGCCGGATCGTCCGCGGCCGCGACCGCTGGCGTACCCGGCGCTTCCACCCGCAACACCGCGATATCGGTGCCCGGGTCGCTGCCTGCCAGCGTGGCGGCGGCATTGCTGCCATCCGGCAGAGTGACGGTGATTTCCTCTTCCCGCCGCACGGTATGCTCGGCGGTCACCAGAATGCCGGGGCGCCAGAAGGCACCGCTCGAGGAAAAACGCGGCCGCGCGTGCACCGCGGCTACCGAGCCCGCCGCGCGCTCGACCACCGCCGCCAGTTCGTCGGAAAAGGCCGCCAGTTCGTTTGCCATGAAAGAACCTCCCTGTGATTCCAGCATGCCCGAAGGGGGACGCCTCGCACATCGGGAAATCGGGCAGGTAGGAGCTAGCCGCAAGAGCGGGGGCATCCGTGCCAACGTGGCTCTTTTGGTACCCGCTCGGGGCTGTAGGCTGGTGGGCACTTCGAGCCACACGATTGGGTAGGGGAGGACCCGAACGCTCAAGCGGAGTAGAAATGAAGTGGCAGGTCGGGGACCTGGCTCAGGGATTACTCGACCCAGATGGTCACGGCATTGCTGGCGTTGCCGCCGGGCGCGACGACTACCACGGATATCTCGCCGGTGACGGTTGCGACGTCCGGCACCAGAGCGTTGATCTGCCACACTCCGACGTAGCCGGGGGCCAGGCCGCTGAACTGGACGGTAGCCTGTTCGTTGCCGATATACACCGTCGGAGTGAGGATGGTTTGCGCCAAGAGTAATAGCGGCGCGGCGGCGCCGTCCGCCGGGGTTTGGGTGAGCGGTCCGGCGCCGTTGGCGAAGATCTGGATCACCTCATTGCGCGCCGCCCGCACAGTCGGGTTTGTGAGCTGATTGCTCTGGGTCAGCACGGCGCCCGGCCGGTCGGGGCTGAGAAAGTCGGTCAGGAAAATCCCTGGACTCGAGCTGACCACCGGGACGGTTCCCGTGGCCGTGTCCTGGCCAGGCACGCTGATCGCAATCCGCGCATTGCCAAGCGTGGTTGCCGACGGAACCTGGAAATTGATCTGGGACGGCGACACGGCCAGCAGCGGGGCGGGCACGCCGTTCACCTGAACCTGGGCGCCGCCCAAAGTGGTTTGGTAGGGAAGCGAGTCGGCGAGCGCCGCCGCCACGCCGGAAAAATCCCCGAAGACGGTCGCCCATTCGCCGGGGGATATCGGGGAGGCGAAGCTCGCTCCGTTAACCGTGGCCGGAGCCGCGGAGCCGGGCTGCGGATTGAAGTACTCGACCGGCCAGGTCAGCGCAGCGGCCAGGTACGGATCGTACCGCGCGAAGTAGTCCGCCGAGGAATAGGCCACCGGCAGGTCGGGCAGGAACGAGTTTCCCGTGTAGCCGGGATAGGTAACGTAGTATCTCGTCGAACAACTGACGACCAGCCCGGAATATGGCAGGTTAATAAAAGTGTTGTTCCCGTATGAAGTCGGGTCGCCGCCGGTGGGTCCGCCGACCAGCGGGATTCCCATCTGGGCCAGCGCGACTGCGGCCATCAGGCCCGATGAGATGGTCGCCTGTCCGATGATGCCGGTGACCTCAGACTGCATATCCGGGTTGGCGGACAACCAATCGAGAAACGGTTGAAATACCCGGCTGTCGCCGCCATAGTTGTTGCGGAGGTCCACGACAATGTGACTCACCGGCTGCTGCTTCATTAGGGCGAGCACCTGGCTCAGGAAAGCCGTGAAGCTCAAGGACGGCATTTCCTCGCAACTGTTGTAAGCCAGGTAAATGGTCTGAGTGGTAGGCAGGTATTGATACCAGTAGTTGAGGCTATCGTTCCACCTCCAGAGGGGAACGAAGCCGTTGGTCGAATCGGGCGGCCAAAGCAGGCCCGCGGTGGATGGAGACACCTGGATTTCGAACTGGTTGCCGGAGATATCCTGCAATAGATAGGGGACGGGGCCCGCCCCGGAGGTGACGCCCAGCGAGGAGAGAATCTCGGCGGTGGCCAGATAAGTCTCGCTCATCTCCCGCACCCAGTAGTCGTTCTCGTGCGATACGACGGCGCCGATGGCGGCGTAAGCCTGGTCGACGGGCAGGTTCCCGATGGCAATGACTTTGGCGCCCAGGGCCTGGCTGTATTCGGGTGCGGCGGCGTTGACAAACAGCCCGTCGCTAAACCAGCGGAACCGGATGGGCAGCGGCGTGAACGGCGAGTGCACCGAAGTGTGGGCGTCGCCTACCATGGCGGCGAGCTGCATCATTCCCACCGTGATCCGGGCGTCGCTGAGTTGGGGAATGTTCTGGTTGAGCGAACTCACCGCGGCGTTGAAATCCTGTTGGCTCACGTGGAAGAACAGGTTCGGGTGGGTGACCCGCAAGAAGCTTACGAGGCTCTGCAGGTCGGACTGCCATTGCCCGGCGTTGAGGGCGAACATGCGGGCCGGCGCACACAGGAGCAGTGCCGCGGCCAGAACGATTCGTTGGACTCTGGTTCTGCAGGCCATGAGAACTCCTCAGATGGGGAACGAAGCTGCCCAATTTGATCACACCATGGACTTCGAACCGAGGCAATAGCCCTTAAGAGCGAATGCGCGGGGGTTGGGGGGGGCGCCGGGAGCGGGTTGGGGGCGCCGGCGCACCAGGGAAGCGTACTGGTACCGGGCGCGCGCCGCCGCGATTAAACTGTTTCAAATGTTGCGGGAGCGTCTGTAAGCCACTGGTAACGATGACCCGAATAGAAATTTTCAATTGGACGCGCCCGCGCCCACGGTTTAGGTTGAGATATGGGAACCGCAATGAGGATGACGGTAGCGGATGCCGAGGTTGGCCTGTTGCATAGGGTCAGCAACGTTGTCAGCTCGGAGCTGTCGGTAGACGAAATTCTGGGAGAGGTGCTCAGCCTCGCGGCGCAGGCTACCGCTTGCGACGCGTGCCTGATCTACCTCTTCGAGCACAACTCGAACGAAATGGTGCTGCACGCATCGCAAGTGCCGCACGCCGCGGATCTGGGGAAACTGCGGATCAAGATGGGCGAGGGAGTGACGGGCTGGGTAGCGGAGCACAGGTCGGCGGTGGCGCTCGAGAAGGACGCCTTCGCCGACCCGCGTTTCAAGCGCTTCCAGACGCTGATCGAGGACACCTATGAGGCGTTCCTGTCGGTGCCGCTGGTCAGCGCCGGCGACCTGATCGGCGTCATCAACGTGCATCATCGCCTGCCGCACAAGCACACCCGCGAAGAGATCGGCGTGATGAAGTTCATTGGCGAGCAACTCGGCGTCACCATTTCCAAGTCGCTGTTGGAACGGGAGAACGCCCGGCTGATGGAGGAGACGGCGGAAATCCGGCGCGAGTTGGAAACGCGCAAGATCGTCGAGCGCGCCAAGGGCCTTCTGCAGCAGAAGTTCGGCATCAGCGAGGAGGACGCCTATTTC
Organism: Bryobacteraceae bacterium; assembly: GCA_050010695.1. Lineage (GTDB taxonomy): Bacteria > Acidobacteriota > Terriglobia > Bryobacterales > Bryobacteraceae > Bog-375. Next base: position 5,879 of record JBEKKO010000138.1, on the reverse strand, counting down.
CGGCTGCGCAACCAGAGCCGCCGCTTGCGCCGTCCCATGCGGGCGCTGGCCGAAGCCATCATTCTCTCGGAGGATCTGGACCGGGAGACGTCCGCGGCGCGCGACGAACGCGTGGCATAGCGGCTTGGCAAGTTCGACGGTCCGCCGCCTTGGGTGGTCTGTCGCGCCGCGCTCAAGCGTAAGCTCTGGGTTGGCGGCAGGCGAAAGCGCCTGCACCACTGGCATGACGCGCTAGGCCACGAACCCAACAGACGGCAAAAAGCGATCATCCTACTTCTGACAACTTTTGGCTTTGCGGCGGGTTTGAAAGAGTACGCAGGCCCGATACTGCGAGACAATAGATTGTGAAGGGGTAGCGTGCGAGATTTTCACCCGGCGGCCGGCTGGCTGTTGCTTGCTGCCTGCTTCGCCCCAGCGGTGGCGTATGGCAACGATGCGCGGTCGGCGATCGCCGCTCCGTTCGAAACCGCGGGCGAGCTCACTCCCCAAAACAAGATCGACGAGCTGGTTTTCGCCCGTTGGAAAGAGTTGGGGCTCAAACCGGCGAACCTGTGCTCCGATAGTGTGTTTGTGCGGCGGGCGTGGCTGGACGCGACCGGCACTTTGCCCACCGCGCAGCAGGCTGCCGGGTTTCTCGCGAGCGCCGACCCCAACAAGCGCGCTGCCCTCATCGATCAACTGTTGGAGCGCGACGAGTTCGCCGATTACTGGGCCATGAAGTGGAGCGATCTGCTGCGCGTCAAGGCCGAGTTTCCGATCGACCTGTGGCCCAACGCCGCCCAGGCGTATTACCACTGGATTCGCGATTCGGTGCGCCAGAACAAGCCCTACGACCAGTTTGTCAGGGAGATGTTGACGGCCAGCGGCAGCAACTTTCGCGACGCGCCGGTGAACTTTTATCGCGCCATGCAGAACCGCCAACCGGCCGGGATCGCGCAAACGGTGGCATTAACCTTCATGGGAGTGCGGACGGAGAAATGGCCGGCGGCGCGGCTCGGGCAAATGGCCGCGTTCTTTTCGGCAGTCGGGATTAAACACACCGACGAATGGAAAGAGGAGATTGTCTTCTTCGATCGCGGCAAAGCGGCGGTGGGCGGGTTGACCTTCCCGGACGGGACGCCGGCGCGGCTCGACCCGGACCAGGATCCGCGGGCGGCGTTTGCCGATTGGCTGACGGCGCCAGACAATCCGTGGTTCGCGCGCACCATCGTCAACCGCATCTGGTACTGGCTGCTGGGCCGCGGCATCATACAGGAACCCGACGACATTCGCGCCGACAATCCGCCGGAAAACCCGCAGTTGCTTGCCCTGCTGGAGCGCGAGCTGGTGGCCTCGCATTATGACCTGAAGCACGTTTTTCGGCTGATTCTCGATTCGACGACTTATCAACTCTCGCCAATACCACGGGCGGAACGGACGGTCGCGGCGGCTCACTTCGCGGCTTATCCGCTGCGGCGGCTGGATGCGGAAGTGCTCATCGACGCCATCGATCAAATCACCGGGACGAGCGAAGCCTATTCGAGCGCGATTCCCGAACCTTACACTTTCATGCCGGATTTTCAGCGCGCCATCAGCCTGCCGGATGGCAGCATCGGCAGCTCTTTCCTGGACCTGTTCGGGCGGCCCGCGCGCGATACCGGATTGGAATCGGAACGTAATAACCGGTCGAGCGACGCGCAACGCCTTCACATGCTGAATTCGAGCCACGTGCAACGCAAGATCCAGCAGTCGCCGAAGCTGACGGCCATGATGCGCGAGATCAAGAGTCCGCGGGAGCTGGTATCGCAAATCTACCTGACGATTCTTTCGCGCTACCCGACCGATGAGGAATGGAAGGTGATGGCGGCGCCCTCGCAATCCGGCGCCGCCAAGGGGCAGGCCGCGGTGGTCGACCTGGCCTGGGGATTGATCAACAGCGCCGAGTTTATGTACCGGCATTAGGAGGCATCGAAACATGAATCCCAATTTCCGTTGGCTGCCGATTAACCGGCGCGAAGCCCTGCGCGAGGGATTCTTCGGCGCGGCGGGCGTGTTGCTGGCGAGCCGGCTGGCGGGCGCGACGAATATGGCCCCGGCCGCTTTTCAGGCCCCGGCGAAGGCGAAGTCCGTGATCCAAATCTGGATGTGGGGAGGGCCGGCCCATCTCGACACATTCGACCCGAAGCCGGAGGCGGGCGAGAACTATTGCGGTCCGCTGAACTCGCCGATCGAAACCAACGTGAGCGGCATTCGCATCTGCGAACTGCTGCCGCTGCTGGCCAAACAGGCGGACAAATACTCGCTGATCCGCAGCATGACGCACGGCATATACGCGCATGAGACGGCGTCCTACACCGTGCAGACGGGCCGCATCGCGGGCGGGCACGACGTGTACCCGAGCGTGGGCGCGGTGGTGTCGTTATTCAAAGGCTACAATGCCGGATACAAGGGGCTGATTCCGCCCTACATCGTGCTGACCGAGCCGCAGGGCCGCTTCGCCGAAGAGGGCTTCCTGGGGTCGCGGTACAAACCGTTCGCCACCGGCGGCGATCCGGCGCAGGCGCGCTTCGTGGTGGAAGGCGTGGTGGCGCAGGGCCTCACCGATCAGCGGCAGAAGGAGCGCCGCGAGTACCTGCATCAGCTCGATACGCTGGGCCATGCCATGCAGGGCGATCCGCAGTTGGCGGCCGGCGACGAGGCCGAGCGGATGGCTTATGAGTTGATCCTGGGCGACGCCGGCAAAGTGTTCGATTTGTCGCAGGAGAAGGACGATTTGCGCGACCGCTACGGGCGCACCACTTTCGGCCAATCGTGCCTGGTGGCGCGCCGGCTGGTGGAGCGCGGCGTCCCTTACATCACGATCAATTATCAGGGCGGCTGGGACACCCACAAACAGAATTTCCAGGTGATGCGGCGCAGGCTGCCGGAGATGGACAAGGGGCTGGCGACGCTGCTCCAGGATCTCTCCCAGCGCGGGCTGCTGGATTCCACGCTGGTCTGGTGGAACGGCGAATTCGGCAGGAAACCGAAAGTGGATTGGGAAGAGCCCTGGAACGGCGGACGCAACCATTGGGGCGGCGTTTTTTCGGCGCTGGTGGCGGGTGGCGGTTTCAAAGGCGGCCACGTGGTGGGATCGTCGGATTCGAGGGGGGAAGAGGTGAAGGACCGGCCGGTGTATCCCGCCGACCTGATCGGCAGCATGTACGAATTGCTGGGCATCGATGCGACAGGCAGGCTGCCGCATCCCACCGGCCTGGAGGCGCGCGTGACGCCCACCGCGGCGGATGGATTGCCGCTGGCCGGACGATTGAAGGAGATCATGTGAGGCACGCGGTTTCGGCCGCGGCGGCTGTGGCCGCATTCGCATCCGCGCTGGCGGCGCAGCAGCAGAGGCCGCAGATTCCGCACGCGGGATACGTCTATCCCGCCGGAGGACGGCAGGGCGCCAGCATCGAAGTCCGCGTCGGCGGCGAGTTTTTGAACGGCGCCAGCGCGGTGTATGTTTCCGGTCTCGGAGTCCAGGCGCATGTAACCCAATACAGCAAGCCGCTCAGCGGAACCGAAGCCCAAAAGCTGCGCGACGAGAGGGACCAGTTGAGAGACAAGCGGGCGGCTTCGCAAAAACCGGCCGCGGCCGGCGCGCCCAACGTGGTCTTCACGGAAGCCGATGAGAAGAGGATTGCCGCGATCCGCGACAAGCTGGAAGAGGTGCAACGCAGGGCGTCGATTCCGGCGATTGCGGAGATCGCGATTCTCCAGGTCACCATCGCGCCGGACGCCGCGGTGGGCCCGCGGCAACTGCGGCTGGACACGGCTGGCGGGCTGACCAATCCGATCGTCTTCTGCGTGGGCGAACTGCCGGAGTTCTCGCGGAAGCCGGTTCGCGTGGCGCCCGCTTACAACGTGGTCAACGGCGCCACTCCGGCGAACCGCGCGGCGCCCCGGCCGCCAGAGCCGCCGATGGAGATCACGCTGCCGGCCGTGGTGAACGGCCAGATGACGCCCGGCACGGCGGACCAATACCGTTTCCAGGCCAAGCGGGGACAGCACCTGGTGATCGCGGCCAGCGCCCGCGAACTGATCCCCTACGTTTCCGACGCCGTGCCCGGATGGTTTCAAGCGGCCTTGACGCTGCGCGACGAGCAAGGGAAGGAACTGGCGTCGGCGGATCATTTCGTCTTCCATCCCGACCCACTCCTCGACTACGAGATTCCGAGCGATGGCGAGTACATCGCGGAGATCCACGATTCGATTTTCCGGGGGCGGGAAGACTTCGTTTACCGCATCGCCATCGGCGAACTGCCGGTAATAATGAGCATCTTCCCATTGGGCGGGAAGGCCGGGACACGCATGGCCATCGAGACGCAGGGATCGAATCTGCCGGCGGCGCGGGTCAACGAAAACTTCAAGGGAAAACCGAAGGGTGTGTATCCGATTTCCCTGCGGAAAGACGGATGGACCTCGAATAGCGTGCCATTTGCGCTGGATTCCCTGCCGGAGACGATGGCGCGCGCGGGGATCGGCCACCGGGAAAAAGCGCAGAAGGTGAAGCTGCCGATGATCGTGAACGGGCGCATTGGTCAGCCTGGCGACGCACAGTTCTTCCGCTTCGAGGGCCGCGCCGGGGACGAGATTGTGGCCGAGGTGTCGGCGCGCAGGCTCGGCTCGCCGCTCGATTCGGTGCTCAAGCTGACGGACGCGACCGGAAAACAGATTGCCTTCAACGACGATTTCGAAGACCCGGGCGCCGGCCTGATTACGCACCAGGCCGACTCGCTGATTTCCTGCCAACTGCCGGCCAAGGGAAGCTATTTTCTCCAGTTGACGGACGCGCAGGGTAGGGGCGGAGCGGATTACGGCTACCGTCTGCGGATCAGCCATCCGCGGCCGGATTTCGAACTGCGGGTGGTGCCTTCGAGCCTCAATCTCCGCGCCCGCGCGACGGTTCCCATCACGGTGCGAGCGATACGCCGAGACGGTTTCTCGGGCGAGATTGCGCTGAACCTCAAGGATGCGCCGGCCGATTTCACGCTGAGCGGCGCGGCGGTGCCTGCCGGACAGGACAAGGTGCGAGTGACATTGACGGCGCCGCGAACTCCGGTTGGTGCGCCGCTCTCGATCCACCTAATCGGGCGGGCTATGATTGACGGCCACGAAGTAACCCGCGCCGCCGTTCCGGCCGAAGACATGGAGCAGGCGTTCGCTTACCATCACCTGGTGGCGGAGGACGCGTGGATGGTCCGCGTGATCGGCGAGGGCGCCCGCGGAGTCGGTTGGCGCGCCATCGAAAAGCCCGTGAAGCTACGCTCCGGCGACGCCACGCCGGTCGATCTCTTCGTGCCGCCCCGCTTTCAAAAGGGAGTGCAACTGGCCTTGAACGAGCCGCCGGAGGGGATTTCGATTCAGAGCGTAACCCCGGAACGCGATGGCGTGTCCGTGGTTTTGCGGGTGCAGGCGGACAAAGCCAAGCCCGGGCTGAAAGGCAACCTGATCCTGGATGCGTTCCGGGAGGTGGCGCCGAACCCGGCCGCCGCCAATCGGGCCCGCCGGCGCCAGCCGCTGGGAACACTGCCGGCGATTCCCTTCGAGGTAGTGGAGGCCGCCGCACCGGGAAAGTAAGGGCGGCGCGCGCAAAAGACACCGGCGGGTAGGACGCTGCACACAAGACTGCGTGCGCCACAAGGTTCGCGGCGCACGCGCAATCCGGCCCTCTCGATAACCTCCCACATTCATGTCGCACGCCCCCGGTGCACGGTACGGTGTGAACGGTGAACGGGGGCTTAATGTTCAGACCGGATTCTGATAAGATGAAACTCTGCGCGTGTGGCGCTATCGTCTAACGGTTAGGACGGAGCCCTCTCAAGGCTTAAATACGGGTTCGATTCCCGTTAGCGCTACCA
>JBEKKO010000137.1:0-12282 GCA_050010695.1 Bryobacteraceae bacterium | reverse complement strand
GTACTGATCCACAAACGCGAGCGGCGCGTTCGCCGCCCATTTCGCAAGAATGTCCGGCTGGGGAACGCCATCCTTCATCGGCAGGTCGAGAAAGAGCGGCGGATTTTGGGGATCGGGGGACCATGCCGCTGCCGAGGCGAGTTGGGCGCGCGCGAAGAATGGCAGCTTTTCCGAATCCTCAGGCGTCTTCACCGCTTCCAGGCTCTTCTCGAGTTCCGGGTTTGGCGGGCCGCCCGGCCGAGCGGACATGCAGCACGGACTCATGATGTACAGGCTCCCAAATACGTCGGGATGCTTCATGCCGATGCGGGAGGCTCCGTAGCCGCCCATCGAATGGCCTACGAGGCCGCGGCTCATTCGATTCGGAATCGTCCGATAGTGCGCATCGATATACTCGACCACATCGTGGAAAATGAACTTCTCGAAGTCCCCGGTGGTCACCGAACTCGAATACATCGACCCGTTGTGGACTGTCTTCGAATCCGGTAGCACAACGATCATCTCTTGGGCGCCTTGGGCGTAAGCGCCTTCGACGGTCTGCGGGACGTGGATCTCATGCGTCCACTGCTCGGCGCCAATCGAATAGCCGTGCAGCGCATAAACGACGGGGTATCGGCGATGCTTCTCCTGCTCGTAGCTGGGCGGCAGAAAGACGATCACGTCACGATCAACGGCATCTCCTTCCAGATTGCCTTCGAGCGCAGTGCCGTGGATTCTGATGTGCTCCACCGAAACCGGCTTCGCCCCCGGAACCACCGGCGGCACGATCGTTTGAACCTGAGCCGAGAGCATGGGCCCGAATGAAACGGCCGCCCCCAGCGCCACTGTCCAATACAACCTCGTAGTTCTCATCGTTGTCCTCAATTCGATCCCCATCCAAATCTGGCATGCGCATGCATTGATTCTGTTGCGATAGAAGCTACTGTAGCGGATACGAATAGATATTGACGCTGAACGGAGGCACCGCGATCGTATCCGGAATCGCACCGAGCGCATGCTCCTCCACTGAGACCTCCGGCTTCTTGCCGACCGCGACGATCGCATCCAGCGAACCGGGCGCCATCTGCCACATATGGCCCGCGCTTACGAGCTTCACGCCGTTGACTGCCAGCTTCATACGCTGCCTGGAATCCGAGGGATTCAGCACGGCGAACGTAAGAGTCCTTCGGTCTTCGCTGAGCGCTGCGCTCACATCCAACGGATAAGTGTCGCTGCCTGGATTGACCGCGGGCTGGTCGCCGCCGGCCGGATAGATGGGCTTGGGCTGCGGCGAGTCGCCAGAGACCTCGACCGGGATGGTGCCGAAGTGATCGCGGTACATCTTGAACACGAGGCCCGTTGGATTCAAGACAGCCTCCGTCCTGGTCTCGCTCATCATGGCTGTGGCGAAGGTGAAAGCGCCGAGTTGAAAGAGATCCGAATGGCGGAACATCTCGTGAAAGGCCCAGGCATAGGCGGGAACCACCTTGTAAGAATCTCGTCCCCCACCCATGTAAGCCCATTCGTCAATGGCAATCGGGACCGGCTTCGCCCGGAGTCCGGGAATGCGCTTCCGGTACTCCTGGTAGTGCTCGTACTTCACGCGGACTTGCGTCGCGGGCGCGCGCTCCCATTCGATCAGCGGCTGGGGCCCAATATTGACCTTCTTCTCCAGCTTCAGATTGGTGTGCATGTCGCTGGAGGAATAGTAGTGCTCGCTGAGCATGTCGATGTTGTCCAGGCAGTGGGCGAGCATGTGACCGCTCCAGTCCGCCGTAGAGAGATAATCCGGGACAAACTTGCCGCTGATGCGTTTGGACTGATTGGCTCCTGTCATGACATCGGGCATAGCCCCGCCGGCAATCAACGTGATCGACGGATCCACCTTCCGCATGGCCTTGGCGAACATGTCGTGCTTCAGCTCGTACTGCTCAATCGACATGGCTCCCATCTGGTAATCGCCCCAGGGCTCGTTGCCAACGCCCCACAGCTTGACGTTATACGGCTGCGGGTGACCGTTCGCGGCGCGCCATTTTCCCATCGGCGTGGTGACGGCGCCGTTGGTATATTCCACCAGTTCTCTTGCGGACCAGGCGTCGCCAAAGCCTGCATTGACCGTGATGTAGGCATCCACGCCGAGCAGGCGGCAGAGCGTGAGGAACTCATCGGTGCCCACATCGTTCGGCTGAACGGCGTGCCAAACCGGATCATAGATGGGCGGGCGCTTGTCCGGATCGCCGATCGCATTACGCCACTCGTACGCGGAGACGAAGTTGCCGCCGGGGAAGCGATAAACGCCGGAGCGCAACTGCTTGAGCGCGGCAATTACTTCCGCGCGGAAGCCCTCGATGTTGTCGGCCGGCATCAGCGAGACCGCTCCGATGTGAAACGAGCCCTCACCCGTTCCGGTGATTTCGAATTGCGCATCGTCGCTGTCGCCCTGGGAAATGAACCGCAGCGGGAACTTCCGGTATGCGGAGCCGAGGGTGCGAATGGTCAGCATCTGACGCTCACCTGCTTGGCTGCCCCACACCAGAGTCACCTTCACGACCGCGCCGGGGCCACCGGCCAGCACGATGCGGCCCGTGTACGCCTTCCCCTTGCGCACGGCAAGACCGGCCTGCCGGACTCCATGCGCCTCGGCGGCGCTGAGCTTGATCAGTGGCGTGTGATCGCCCGTGTAAGGGTCTTTCGTATCCATCGTCACTACTTCGTCGCCGCCAACCGGCGTCCAATGGCGGAGCGGGGCGCGACGTCTCCACGCCGGACCGGCGGCCTGCTCGGGCGGTTTCGAGGTCACCGGATAGTAGAACTTCCGGTCCTCCAGCATCTCGGCCCAGATGTTCTCGTTGACGATGTTTCCGCCGTGCTCCAGAAACTGCCCGTAGAGATACTTAGAGATCGGGGCGCCGGTCTTCGACGCATCGATCGCGACATTCACCGGAGGCGTCTGCGCTGCGGACACGACCGAGAGAAATAGGACTGCCAGCGACACTGCAGGCACCTTCAACGTGGATCTTCTTCTTGCCGATTGCATGATGAATAGCTCCATAGCAGAACCCCGTTAGCTGAATAGCCTGCCGCGCAGGCTGGGGTTTCGCGTAGATTGCGGTCGATCCCCTGGTTCCAGGAGTCGAGGGCGTCTACGCGCATCCCTTGTCACGGCTCCAGCGAGATGACCGTTACCGACTTTGGCGCAACCGTCAGCGCCAGCCTGCCGGATTTCACGCTTGCGGAGACGGGCTTCGGCACAACGGTGTCGGGCGCTGTAAATGTGTTAACGCCGTCGACGGCAGACGCAGTCAGCGTCTCTCCCTTCGCCGACTTGACCGTCATGCCGGTGATCTCCGCATCGATTTCAACCGGCTTTTTGGGATCGATGTTCGTAATTTCGAGCCAAAGCCTGCCCGTCGCGTCCCTGGCAGCGAGAGTATCCACTCGCGGCAGGCTGATGCTACCCTCGATATACGTGCCGGCGTCAAATGCGACCGGAACAAACGTCGCGTCCTGGAACGGGAGATACATCTTGTAAATGTAGTAGGTCGGAGTGAGGACCATCTTCTCCTTGTCCGTCAGGATCATCGATTGCAGCACGTTGATCATCTGGGCGATGTTCGCCATGCGCACGCGGTCGGCATGCCGCGCGAAGATGTTCAGGTTCAGCGATGCCAGAATCGCATCTCTCAGGCTGTTCTGCTGAACCAGGAAGCTGGGATTTGTGCCGGGCAGCGGCGCATGCCATGCGCCCCATTCGTCCACCACCAGCGCGACCTTCTTCTGTGGGTCGTACTTGTCCATGACGGTCTCCTGCTTGCGCAGGAACTCATCCATGAACAACGTGGACTTCAGCGTCTTGCCGTAATCGTCAATGCCGAAGCCTGTCGAAGGCGTCGAGGGTGGCCATCCGTTGGGCACCGTATACCAGTGCAATGATAGGCCGTCGATATTCCAGCTCCAGTCGTGATGCTGCCAGGCCTTCATGATGACCTCGGTCCACTCAGTCTCGGGAAAGCCCGGGCCCACGGCAATCTTCAGCATCTGGTTTGTGCCCTGCTGGGAAGGATTGTCATTCCTGATGAAGTGGCTGTAGATCGTGAGTTGCCCCAGGTAGTGCTCCGCCGTCATGTCGCCGCCGCAGCTCCAACTTTCGTTGCCTATACCCATGAAGCCGACCTTGTAAGGTTCGGGGTGACCGTTGGCGGCACGCTCTTTGGCCAGCGCCGTGGGCTGCGCGGCGGTCATGTACTCCAGCCATTCGGCCGCTTCCTGCGGAGTCCCCGATCCGACGTTGACCGAGACGTAGGCCTGGCTGCCAATCTGCTGGAGAAAATCCATGAATTCGTCGGTGCCGAAGCTATTGGTGTCGATCACGCCGCCCCATGTGGAGTTGAGCGTTGCCGGCCGCTGCCCGGCTGGGCCGACTCCTTTACGCCAATGGTACTCGTCGGCAAAGCAGCCGCCCGGCCAGCGGACATTGGGCACCTGCAACGCTCGAAGGGCAGCAACAACGTCATTGCGGATCCCACGCGTGTTCGGAATCGGGGAATCCGGGCCGACCCAGATGCCCTCGGAAAGGCCATGTCCGAGATTCTCCGCGAACTGGCCGAAGAGGTTGCGGTCGATCTTCACTCCCGCCTTGGACGCATCGATGGACAAGTGAGCAGTCTCCGCGGCCTTGACCGGAACAGGCAAAACCGCAGCCATGAAACCCAAACCGAGCAGAAGCCAACGCATCACGAGTTCCTCCTTGGAACAAGAGCGGTGGCTGGTTGAATGATCGAAAGAAGACTTGGCACACTCCGGCCGCGTAATACAGCCGCCAGTTTTTGAGTCCGCTCCTGGAACTCTTTCACGATACCGACTAGACACAAGATGCGGCAAGACAAATAAATCGCTTTATTCAGATCGATTTTGTCGATAGATTCTCACCCGCGTCGAACCGCTCTTAAATCGCCTCCGATAGCGCGCTTGATCAAATCGTTTCCGGTTCGCGGTTTATCCCCAGCAACTCCGCCAAGGCATTGGCCTCGGAGTTGCTTAAGCTCAAGTCCCTGCAGACGAGATTCAGCCGGACGTCCCGGGTCTGGCCGGCCGGCAGAGGGAGTTCCACGAAATCGCCCTTGTCGATCTCGGCCTGAATGCGGTACTTCGGCAGCCAGCCGAAACAAAGCCCGCTCCGAACAGCTGCGATCGCCGATTCGATCGTTTCAACAGGAAGAACGCGCTGCGCGGGATGCCGCGGCTGGTGCTTCAGGCTCCCGGATTGAGTGCCTTCGATGGTCACCAGCATGTGCTGCATCAGGTCTGAGCGCGAGAGCCTGCGCCGGATCGAGAGGAGAGGATGGTCGCACCGCACGACTGCAGTCATTCCTATCACGAGGATGGGCTTGACAAACATCTCGCGCGACATCAAGCCGGTCACGCAGAGTTGAGCGTTGTGGAGCGAGAACTCCGAGTCCGCCGAGAGAAACGTGCCCTGCCGGAGCTTTGGCTTCACATGAGGAAAACTGCGCGAGAAACCCGCCAGAGCAGCAAACAGGCGGTCGTCGGGAAAGATGCTGTCCACGGAGAGCCTGACCTCCGAGGCGCCGCCCGACGCCATCAAATGGGCGCGCTGCTCGAGCTGATGAAACCCTGCCAAATGGGGTTCTGCATCCGCCAGAAGCGCCCTCCCCACCTCAGTCAGATGCGCTTTCCTTCCCTGGATCTCAAACAGTCGGACACCCAACTGGTCCTGCAGGCGTCCGATGGCATAGCTGATCGTCGATTGAGAGCGATTGAGCTTTTCGGCGGCAGGCGCAAATCCCCCCAATTGCACCACGGTCTGAAGGATCTCCCAGGCATCGAGCGTCGTGTCCATGGTTCAAGAATACATCGAATAAATCGATGTAGCCGGTCAAAAAAAGCGACTATTCTTCAGGAATCCCCATCGAGTATCATTTCCACTGATCGGGAAGGTATGTGGTTCCTGAGGCATAAACTGCCTGAGGCGGGAGACGGTTTCCGGCGACGCGCCCGGCTGGGGGCCCTCCGGGGACGGGACTTGGGATGGAGATGGTTTGATGAAGAGAATTGGAATCGCAATACTTTTGCTATCGAGCTTCTGCTGTGCACAGAACTCCGACGGGTTCGAGCCTGCGTCGACCAATGTGTGGGGCGCGGCGTATCCTCGCGTCGACGCCGGCGGCCGAGCCGAATTCCGGGTGAAGGCCCCGGACGCCGCCAAGGTCCGGGTAAACTTCTGGAGCGGCCCTAAACTGGATATGGAGAAGCAGTCGGACGGCTTCTGGACCGCGACCTCCGCGCCGCTCGTACCCGGCTTCCATTACTACACCCTGTTGATCGACGGCGCGGAACTTAGTGATCCGGGAAGCCATTCCTTCTTCGGCGGGGGCAAAGACGCAAGCGGAATCGAAATCCCTGAACGCGGGTCAACGTACTATCTCCCACAGGATCTTCCCCACGGTGACGTGCGAGAGGTTTGGTATTTCTCAAAGGTCACCGGAAGTTGGAGGCACGCCCTCGTCTATACGCCACCGAACTACGATACTCAGCCCAGCCTGCGGTATCCCGTGCTCTACCTGCAGCACGGCGGCGGCGAAGATGAGACTGGCTGGATCAGGCAGGGCCATGCCAACTTCATCCTCGACAATCTGATCGCAAGTAGAGGCTCGAAACCGATGATCGTCGTTATGGCCTACGGCTATGCAAGGCGTGCCGGCCATCCCGATCCGGATCTGGCGGGGAAGCCATTCGCATCGCCGGAAGCGATGAAGGCCATGCAGGAGATGGCGGCCGCCTTTGAAGACGATATGACGCAGGTTCTCATCCCCTACATCGATTCGAACTTCAGGACCGTTCCTGACCGCGATCATCGCGCCATGGCTGGTCTCTCGATGGGAGGAATGCAGACCTTCCAGGTCACCTTCGACCACCTCGATCTCTTCTCCTACATCGGCGGATTCAGCGGAGCGGCCGGGCCGTTGGTTCTTGGCAACGAAAAGCTCGATGCGAAGACCGCTTTCCATGGCGCACTCGCCGATCCTACGGCCTTCGCAAAGAGAGTGCACCTGCTGTGGCTGGGCGTCGGCACTGAGGAGCCTGCCATGATGCACACAGGTATTGAACGGCTGCATTCATCACTGGTGGACGCCAGTATCGTGCACGTCTTCTACGAATCGCCGGGCACGGCGCATGAGTGGCAGACATGGCGTCGCGACCTGAGAGAATTCGCGCCACGACTCTTTCAGGAAGGCTCTTCGAAGCCCTAGCTCTTTCGTCGCATCCGTGCTAACCACAGTGGTTTAATTAGGAGAAACGTGCGAACAACCAGCTTCCGAGGTCCAACTGCGATAGTTGCTCTCTTGTGTGTGGGCAGGCTGTGGTCCCAGAGTTCTGAGCGCCCCCCGTATTTGAACCCCGCGCTGCCCGCGGAACAACGCGCCGCGGATCTTGTTCACCGCATGACCGTGGAAGAAAAGGTATCGCAACTCGTGAACCAGTCGCGCGCGGTGCCTCGGCTCAACGTGCCAGATTATGACTGGTGGAGCGAGGCCCTGCACGGCGTGCAAAGGAGCGGAGTCACCGAGTTTCCTGAACCGGTAGGTCTGGCCGCAACTTTTGATCCGGATTCCATTCATCGCATGGCCGCGGCCATCGGGATCGAAGGGAGAATCAAGCACGTCCAGGCGATGCGCGAAGGGCATAGCAATGTTTTCGAAGGCCTGGACTTCTGGGCGCCGAACATTAACATCTTTCGCGATCCTCGCTGGGGACGCGGACAGGAGACCTACGGCGAAGACCCCTTCCTGTCGGCTCGCATGGGCGTCGCCTTTGTCACGGGTATGCAGGGGGACGACCCGAATTACTATCGCGCCATTTCGACTCCGAAACATTTCGCGGTGCACAGCGGACCCGAGCCGACGCGTCATACGGCGGACGTTAAAGTGAGCAAGCATGACGAACTGGACACCTACCTGCCGGCGTTCCGCGCGGCCGTAACCGAGGGCAAGGCCGGTTCTGTGATGTGCGCCTACAACAGTATCAATGGGCAGCCCGCCTGTGTGAACGAGTTCTTGTTGCAGGACCAGTTGCGGGGCAAGTGGAATTTTCAGGGCTATGTGGTCTCCGATTGCGATGCTGCCGTCAACATTTACCGCGATCATCATTTCACGAAGACTCAACCTGAAGCTTCCGCATTGGCCATTCAGCGCGGCATGGACAACGAGTGCATCGATTTCGCAAAGGTCGAGGACGACCACGATTACAAAGCGTACTTCGATGCCTATCAGCAAGGCATTTTGAAGGAGAGTGAGATCGATACGGCATTGATCCGGCTGTTCACCGCGCGGATGAAGCTGGGCATGTTCGACCCGCCCGAGATTGTGCCGTATTCGAAGATCGGTGAAAAGCAGCTCGATAGCGCCGATCATCGCGCACTGGCGCGCACTCTTGCCAACGAGTCCATGGTGCTCCTCAAGAATGACGGCACTCTGCCGCTGAAGCGGGGCGCCATCAGAATCGCCGTGTTGGGGCCTCTGGCGGACCAGACGAGGTATCTGCTGGGCAACTACAACGGAACTCCAACACACACTGTATCTGTGCTGGAAGGACTCAAGGCGGAGTTCCCTGAAGCGCAGATCGCGTTCGTGCCCGGAACACAGTTTCTGCGGACCGAGGGAGATAAAGTTCCGGCGTCCGCACTGACTACGCCGGAGGGACAGCCGGGTCTGACTGTCCAGTTCTCTACGGGAAACGGGTTCCCTGGCAAGGGCGCCGCGCTGGCAACGCGGCAGGTGAGCAATGTCGATTTGCAATTGAAGGACATTCCTCAAGACGCCTCAGCCAAACTTCCGCTGTCGGTCGAATGGAACGGTTTTCTTTCCGCATACGAGAGCGGTGAGTACACCGTTGGTGTGCGGGGCAAAGGCAACTTTGCGATGGTCCAGATCGAGGGCAAACCGCTCGCAAGGCAATACCTGGACAGCGAGCGGTCGCAGGTGAAGGCCGGACACGTTCACCTCGAGCAAGGGAAGAAAGTGGCTGTCAGAGTCAGGTATCAGCTGACCAAAGCCGGGCCGGTCGAGGCCCAGTTGATCTGGTCAAAGTACGATCCCAAGCCGAGCGCTGAGGCGATCATTGCAGCGAAGAACGCGGACGTTGTCATTGCTGTTCTCGGCATTACCAGCGAACTCGAAGGGGAGGAGATGCCGGTCAATGAGGACGGATTCAAGGGCGGCGACCGCACCAGTATTGATCTTCCGAAACCGGAAGAAGAACTGCTGGAAGCCGTGACGGCGACAGGAAAGCCCGTGATCCTGGTGCTGGCGAATGGAAGCGCGCTTGCGGTGAACTGGGCCAACCAACACGTGAACGCGATTCTCGAGTCCTGGTATGCGGGCGAAGAGGGTGGTGCAGCTATCGCCGAAACTCTTTCCGGGAAGAATGTTCCTGCTGGCCGCCTACCGGTAACGTTCTACACGGGTTTAGATCAGTTGCCGGACTTCGAAGACTATTCCATGCAGAATCGCACCTATCGCTATTTCCATGGCAAGCCCCTGTACCCGTTTGGCTATGGCTTGAGCTACACAACTTTTTCGTACACTAATTTGACGCTCCCGAAGGCTGCGATTAGCGCAGGTGACCCACTTACGGCAGAAGTGACGGTTACGAATACGGGAAAGCGGGCGGGCCAGGAAGTAGCGCAGCTTTACCTCAGCTTCCCGAGTGTGCCTGGAGCTCCGTTGCGAGCCCTGCGCGGCTTCAAGCGCGTGTACCTGAAGCCAGGTGAATCGCAGAAGGTGCGCTTCGAGCTTAAGGAGCGCGATCTGAATATGGTGAGCGAAGCGGGCGAACCGATCATTGCGGAGGGCACCTATGCGGTGTCGATTGGTGGGGGGCAGCCGAATACGGGGGCGTCGACAGTGACTGGGAACTTCCACGTCACGGGCACGAAGACGCTACCTGAGTAGCATCGCCAAGACTTGAAAGGGAGACTTACGCGCACGGCCTGTGGTCCATGATTGCTCCGCCGTCTATACTGGTTCGAGAAGGCTCGCTTCAATCTCGCCAGCCAGTTTCTTTGAAGGAAGTACAAGTCCATGTTCAATTCGGTTCTGCGGCGACTTTCAATCCTTGCCATTGGTTTCTTTGTGGCTTCATCTGCCTTATCTCTTGCGGCTCAATCGCAACAGGCTCAAACCCGAACCATTGTCGCGAATCTCAAAGACTCGACGGGGGCGGTGGATCACTTCTTCGATTTATCGGTTGGGTCTGATTTTCCTGGCACGCTGATTCGGGATGACAGCCAGGCTCAGCTCAAGCTCACTGTGGATGAACTCGGCTTTCGCTATATCCGTTTTCACGCGATCTTTCACGACGTGTTGGGCACAGTGCGAATCGAAGATGGCAAAACCGTCTACAACTGGTCGAAGATCGACCAGCTTTATGACGACTTGCTGGCCCGGCGCATCAGGCCGTTTGTCGAACTCGGTTTCACACCGAAGGCGCTCGCCACGTCGCAGAACAGCGTCTTCTATTGGAACGGCAACACATCGCACCCGAAACCGGAAGGTTGGCACGACCTTGTCGATGCTTTTATCCGGCACATCGAGCAGCGCTACGGAAGAGACGAAGTGCGCACGTGGTTTTTCGAAGTGTGGAACGAGCCCAACCTCTCTGGCTTCTGGGAAGGTGGCGATCAGAAAGCATACTTCGAGCTCGACGATCTGACTGCGAAGACAATCAAGTCCATTGACCCTGCGTTGCGGGTCGGAGGACCGAGCACTGCCGGAGCGGCATGGGTTCCCGAGTTTCTCGCCCACGTCAAGCAGAGCGGCGCTGCTGTTGACTTCGTGACAACGCACACGTTTGGCGTCGAGGGAGGATTTCTCGATGAAAACGGAGTGAGCGACACAAAGCTTTCCGCATCCCCCGACGCGATTATCGGTGACGTGCGGCGCGTTCGCGAGCAGATTTCGGCTTCACCGTTTCCTGGGCTTCCGCTGTACTTTACCGAGTGGAGCACAAGTTACACGCCGCGCGACTCGGTGCACGATTCCTACATCAGCGCGCCCTACATTCTGACCAAGCTCAAAGCCAGTCAGGAGATGGTGCAGGGCATGAGCTACTGGACCTACACCGATCTGTTCGAAGAACCGGGACCTCCGACGGCGCCGTTTCAAGGAGGATTCGGGCTCCTGAACCCGCAAGGCATTCGCAAGCCGGCATGTTTCGCTTACAAGTACCTTCATGCACTTCAGGGCGACAGCCTCAAGACGAGCGATCCGCAGGCGATGCTGGCCACTGAGGATGGAAATGTCACGGCTGTCATTTGGGACTTGGAGCAGCCGGACCAGAAGGTGAGCAATCGATCCTTCTATACAAAGCCGATTCCCGCGGGTGCGGCGGCGCCCGTACAGTTGCGGGTAACGCATCTTGTGCCGAATGCTGTTTACCGCTTGGAAGTATATCGCGCCGGGTATCACGCCAACGATGCCTATTCCGCATACATCGAGATGGGCTCTCCCAAGGAGCTGACCGCAGCGCAGATCGCGCATTTGAACGAACTGACTCGCGATCTGCCAGAGACAGACAGGGTCATGCGAAGCGGGCCCATGGGCACGGTCGAGTTTACTGTGCCGATGAACAGCAACGACGTTGTGCTTGTCAAGCTGAAACGCAGCCAGGGGGACAATTGAAAGATCAAGAATGCGGTCTGTTGCTTACGAGAAAGTCTGTGAGCAAAACCATCGGTCCAGCGAGCCACCGAAAGAGAGGCGGCATCTCACTCAGGAAGTTCGCATTGCCTTTTATCCTCATGGGCTTGTTGAGCGCTGCGCCTGTGGCTCAGAATGCTCCTGCGCACCCAAACTGGGCGGGCCCTGGGCAGCTCTTTGTGGGGACCTGTTATCAGCCCATCGATCGCACACCTGAGCAGATTGGTCGCGACGTTGCGATCATGAAGCACGCAGGATTCAACGTCGTGCGCATGGGGGACCTGTCGTGGGACTCGTTTGAACCCTCGCAAGGCAAGTTTGAATTCGAGTGGTTCGACAAGGTGATGGACAGGATGCAGGCCAACGGGATTAGGGTGATCCTGGATATTCCGGGGTCGCCGGCGCCCATCTGGCTGCATCGTGCGTACCCGGGCGTTGATATCGTCAGCCAGAACGGCACACGCCTTCCACCCGCGGAGCGCTATATGGACAACATTAGCGATCCGGATTACGTGCGCGAAGTGGGAATCTTCGCGGACGCGCTGACGAAACGCTATGCCCATCATCCCGCGGTCATCGCTATCGG
>JBEKKO010000136.1:0-12427 GCA_050010695.1 Bryobacteraceae bacterium | reverse complement strand
GACAGCGACCAGGCTGCCATTCGTCTCGATGCCGCCCGCATTGCCGCTAACGCCGCCCTTACCCTGCGTGGAAACCGTCTGGACCAACTGGCCGCCGGTCGAGTATACCAGCAACTGGTTCTCGGTGGCATTTGACGCCGTAACTACTAAAGCGTCGTGATCGGCCGCCATGGCCGTGGCCGCTCCAAGAAGCGGCAGCAACACACTGAATAACCCGAACTTCATCCCTGCTTCGCGAATCGTCATGATGTTTTCCCTCGTTTTCCCTAATAAGTGTCTTTCGATGTGGACTCCGGGAGCCAGTAGCCTCGCATAATCTCCCAAAGCAGCACAGCATCGGTTGTCGAAAGTGTCTTCGCCAGCGGGCGCGGAAAAGTTACGGTGCCGCCACAAATCGCACGCCGGACCTGGCCGGCGAATCGGATGACCGGTCCGTAACTTTCCGACGCTTTTCGTCGTATGATTTCTGTAAGGATTCGTACAAAGCAGTGGCGAAAGGCGCGGACTATCCCGGTGATAATTGAGTGAGCAGCCGCGCCGCTATGCACTCGGAAAGCACTCTGGAAATCCTGATGGCCCGCTATCAACAGGGCGATTATGCGGCGGCGACGGCTCTCATCCATCAGCTGAGCGCGCAGCTACACCGGTTTTTCCTGGTTCAGCCCGCCAGCCGTGGAGACGCCGACGACTTGTTGCAGGAAACCTGGCTGCGCATTCACGAAGTGCGGCACACTTACCGGACCGGCGAGCCGGTGCTGCCTTGGTTCTACTCGATCGCCCGCCACATTCGCGTGGACCACTACCGCAAGGCGCTCCGCACGATCGGACGCGAACGGCCATTGGAGGAAGTACCCGAACCAGCGGCTGTGCAACCAACCGCATCCGGCAGCGCCGCGGACCTGCAAGCGCTCCTGGCGCCGCTTCCCGAGAGCCAGCGCGAAGTGATCGAGATGTTGAAGATTGCCGGTATGTCGATCGAGGAGGTGGCGCGCGCCACTTCCTCGACTGTGGGCTCGGTGAAACAGAAGGCTCACCGCGCGTACGCGAAATTGCGCGAGCGGCTGAGCGGCGCTGGGCTGGACGAGCGGCGCGCGGGAGGTCCCAGGTGAAGGATCGAGAGCTCGACGCCATCCTCAGCCAGGCCGCGCAGGCTTCGCACGACGTGGACCCGGCTCTGCTCGCTTCGATCGCCAATTCCGTTGGGCGCTCGCTCACTCCGGTCCGTCCGCTGCCGCCGGCGTGGGCCCTGGCGGGCGGGCTGATTCTGATCTCCGGAGCCGTCGCACTGGCCGGCGCAGGCCGGTTGGGACTCTACGGCATTCAGAAGATGAGTGTCCTGGATCGCGCCCTGATCTTTCCCGCGCTCGGTTTGCTCCTGTGGCTGGCGGCCACGGCAAGCGTCGCCGAAATGATCCCCGGCAGCCGCCGCCGCGTCTCTCCGCCGATCTTGCTAGGGGCCGGCAGCCTGGCGCTGGTGACTGTCTTCGCGATCATGTTCCGCGACTATCACACTCACAACTTCGTGCACGAAGGGATCGCCTGCCTGAGTGCAGGCTTGCTCCACGCGATTCCCGCTGCACTGGCGAGTTGGGTACTGCTGCGGCGCGGGTTCGCCGTGAATCCGGTTGCCGCCGGCCTGGTGGCCGGGACGCTCGCGGGCCTGGCCGGCGTCACCATGCTGGAGCTTCACTGCCCGAATTTCGAAGCCCTGCACGTGATGCTCTGGCACACCGCTGTGGTACCGGCGAGCGGGGCAGCGGGAGCGCTGCTGGGGTGGCTGCGCAATCGACGGGTGTGAGCCGAGTCGCTTCCCACCTAACTGATCATGCCTTCGACTGGACAAAAACTCCGAGAATGTTTCCCTCCCGGCTGTTGAAATAGAGGTCCTTGTGGGGCAGTGTTTATAGGCAGGCCGTCGGGCAAGGTCGGCGCCGATTCACCGGTGCACTTTTTCACCGCGGCCGTCAGCGCCTTGCCACCGTCCAGGACGTAGAGCCGCGGCTTGGTGAAATCCAGACCGCGCTCCATCAGGTCCGCCAGTAACTCGCCCATCACCGTGGCGTTCTCCGTCGCTCCTTGCCGGATGCCCAAGATGGTTTTCCGCCCGTCTTCACCGATGACCCATCGCGCGGCGCCGGCATATCTCGGCGGCAACTATCCCGCGAACATCGAAGATTGGTTGATCCCAGTAGTCGGCGATATGAACCTCATTCCGTCCCCGACGGACTACCGCGATGAGGAAGATATCGAAGACATCCTTACCCTGGTTGCCAGGACGGGGCTGGCAATATTCGTCCCTGACATGGGCGACCGCCGGTTCCATTGCCGGGAGGATGCCGTGACGGTCGGGGGATTCAAGGTCCAGATCGCAGTCCCCATCATTGGAGCCAAGGGCATTGTTCTCGGAACCTTCCAGGCGACCCCCGTGATCCGCACGTTGATCGAGACCGCGCCGAGGCCACGGGCCTCAAGTGCAACGCGTCATGCGCGCACCGTGGCCTTCGTAAAGCCGGGCCGAGGCTCTTGGATGGACAGCCAAGCGAAGAACTCGTCGAGCCCGAGGTTGTAAACGCGCTTTGTGATTGGCGAAGAAACGCTGTCCAGGACCAGGGCCTTCAACCTCTGCCAGTTCGCTGCCCTGTTCGCTATCGTTAACTCATTCATTTCACTCCTTTTAATGGGCAATATCGGTAGCCATTTGGACCTTACCTCGGAGCGGCGAGGACATCAAGAGCCCATGGGGGAGTCTTCCAAACTCAGGGGTCGGATCACCGCTTTGCACACTATAATCCAGTCTGGCGGCGTGGGACGCTGCTTTCCAGGCGTGCCACGGCAGCGGGAGCCGTGCAGTATCTTGGGAGAGTCGGCGACATTTGGAGGTGAAAGCGTGAACGACAAAGTGGAAAAGGATATGTCGAAGTTCGACTGGGTAACTGAGCGTTCCTCATGCTCTCTTCCGAACGTATTCAAGGCACTCAGATTACAAGTTATTGAGGATGTTAGGACTCGCAACGCCCTGCGTCCCAATAATTCCCCTTATGAGTTTTCGGTGGCGGAGAATGGCGACGACTTTACGGTTCTTCTAGGAGCCAAAGATGTGCACAGGTCGGTAATATTCAGCCTTGCCGAGCACGCGATTTTGGTGCGGGGTGATGAAGGCAAGCAGATGTTTGAGGTGACCCTGACCTTTACTGATGAGGGCGAGTGCAGGATGAATGTTAATGGGAAGGAGCGCGACTTGTGGCAGGTGCGAAGGATGGCTCTTGAAGAGCTATTGTTTCAGGGCTATTAAGGCTGGGTTCTCGCGGTAGCCCAGGAGTCTTCCGGTGGCCCAGATTTGGCTCCCGAGCCGACACTGCAACTCGCAGGATCGAAGGATGGCAGCATAACATACAATAAACGGGAGTCCGCAAGCTCCGGACGAGACCTCGGCCCCCTGAGCTTGGCGGCGACACATGCACAGGAAAACCAGGGAACTATTACCGATACGACGCATCTGCTTCCGGCCGCCACGCGCCGGTGGCGACGGCAAAACCTGGCCTGTGCTGCTGGCGCTGGTTTTTGCATTGTCTCGCGTGATTTACTTTGCCGCGGGCGTGCGGCCCGACACCATACCCATCGGCACGTATTTGCAGTACATCGATCCGGCGCTTCTGAGGGAGCATCTGTGGCAGAGTCTGTTTTATCTGAGAGAGCAGCCACCCGGGTTCAATCTGTACCTGGGGCTGGTGCTGAAGACGGCCGCGCATCCGGAAGCTCTATTCTTCATCATTCATTTGTTGATGGGATTGACGCTGGCCTTCAGCCTGATGGCTGTGATGACGCGCTTGGGCGTGGCAAATCGGCTGGCTTTCCTGCTGGCTGCGTTGTTTACGTCGAGCCCAATCACGGTGCTGTATGAGAATTGGGTCTTTTATGAGTACCCAGTGATGGTCTCCCTGACTGTGGCCGCGTGGGCGATGCGGCGCTACATTCGCGCGGCGACGTTCCGCGATGCGCTGCTCTTCTTCGTCTCGTTGGCCGTGGTGGCCGGCGTCCGAGGAGTGTACCACCTGAGTTGGTTTCTGCTCCTTGCGTCTTTGCTGATCTGGGTAACTAGAAACCACTGGAAGAGAGGCCTCTGGGCCGCCGCATTGCCAACGTTGCTGATAGTCGCGTTCTATGGCAAGAATTGCGTCGTGTTCGGCGACATGGTTCCGGGACAGGTATTTAAAAAGATGAACTATGCCCGCATGGTGCAGCAGCAGGCACCCCCGGAAGCGATTGAGCGGCTGGAGCGCGAAGGCAGGATCAGCGGGATTCTCGAGATTCCCGCGTTCCTAACCAAGATGCACCTCTACGCGGAGTTTGTGAGGCAACCAGCGCCGACTGGCATCCTGCTGCTCGACATGGCGCAAAAGACTACTGGCGCCGATAACTGGAATTCAGCGTGGACATCGAAGGTGGCGGATGTTTATTACCGCGACGCTCAAGTGGTCGCTCGTGAGTACCCGGGACTATGGTGGAAGCAAGTCCTCGCGAACCTGCGCACCTACCTGCTGCCAGCAACCGACGTGTTTCCGTTCGATCACACGCAGAGTGCAAAGTGCTTGCAGCCCTTTCTGAATTGGTACGAGCGAATTACCGCTGGCGAGCTGTTTGTGGATACTGATCCTGACTCAGACGACGAGCCGTTTGCGTGGCTGAATCTCTTTCTGTTCCCGGCTTGCCTGGCTGCCGGCTTGCTTCTCGTGGTCCGCGCGTTATGGCAACGCGGCGACTGGACGGGCGAACGGCGTGCGCGATGCGCGACGATCCTCTTCCTGCTCTTCAACATTGCCTACGATTCGACGGTCACCATCCTGTTTTCTCCAGGCGACCACAACCGTTATCGCGAGGAAGTTGCTCCGCTCTATGTAATCCTCCTAGGACTGCTGGTGAACGCCTCATGGGTCAGGCTCCGCGCGTGGCGCGGCGGCGGCGCCAGCGTCATGGACGGCGTTTCATGAATCTTTGGATGAGTTGTTTTGCTCAAGGAGGGCCAAAATGAAGAAGAAGCGTGGAGTATGGTTGCTGATGCTGCTGGTGGGCGCGGCTTGGGGTGCCGACGTCACTGGCAAGTGGACGGGGTCGATGACGTCGAATGACGGTACTCACGGCGACGCTTGCGTCCATCTGAAACAGTCGGGAGGGGCGGTTACGGGTATGCTCGCTGCTCGTGCTGGATTTGGATGATGTAAAGGCGGCGGTGCTCGGGAAGCACTACGCCATGATGGTTCTTTCTTGGCATTCTTTCAGCTATGCAGGGAGGGCGCTGGAGAGTTTCTCGGGACATCCCGGCTCCACGTGCGTCTCTCCGGTAGAGGAGCAGTTCAAAGCAATGAAGCTATTCTTCGCAGCGGCGTTCCTTGCCACGGTAACGCTAGCACAGGTGCCCCATCAGCACCACCCTCCGTCGTCGGAAGAGTACGCCAAGGTGTTGGAAGACCCGGCGCGAGATGAGTGGCAGAAGCCACACGAGGTGGTGACGGCTCTCGATTTGAAGCCCGCTGAAACCATCGCCGATATCGGCGCCGGTACCGGCTATTTCGCGCGGCGCTTCGCCAACCACGCCGGCAAGGTTTACGCCGTCGATATCGACGCCAAGTTGCTCGCCATTGCCGGCGACAAGGCTCCGGCAAATCTGGAAACCGTGCTGGCCGCACCGGATGACCCTCGACTGCCGGCCCGTACCATCGATACGATCTTCTTCTGCGATGTGCTGCATCACATCGAGAACCGCCCGGCCTATTATGCGAAACTAGCCATGGCGCTGAAAAAAGGCGGGCGCATCGTGGTGATCGATTTCTACAAAAAGGATCTGCCTGTAGGACCGCCGCCTGCCATGAAGCTTTCCGACGAGGAAGTCATCGCTGAGTTTCAACAGGCAGGATTCGCCATCTCCAAGCGGCTGGAGATTCTTCCCTACCAGTATTATTTGTTCTTCGAGAAACGGTAGCCGCCAACAGCGCGCCGGTGTTCCCATCGCAGGTGCTTCCTAGGTGGATGCGGGAAAACAAAAGGTGGAACGTTAAGTGGCGATATCGGCCTCTTTCTCGTCGGGCCGGCGCACCAGCCCACCAAACCCTCGACGCCGACGGCTGCAGGGCCGACCTTCCGAGCGGGCCGTAATCCAGGGACTAACCGCCGGCGGCCGGCAGCACGGGTCGGTAATCGCGCGGCGCCAGGCGGGAGGACAGCCGCACGAGAAGTGACGCATGGCCGCGTCTGCGTGGCGGCAGCTTAGACTCCCATCTGGAGACGGCGCCATAGGCGGGTGGTTTCTGCAACACTAACGATGTGGCGACCGATGATTCAGCAACGCAACTGCGGGAGCAGGGTATAGCTCTGTTGCGGGATGTCTTCGCGAAGGGTTCTCTGACCAGGTTGAGAGAGGCGGCCGCCCGGTGCTTTGAGGCGATCAGGACAGAGAGATCGCTTCCCGAGCGCTACCAGTTCAGCCGCTTTTCTCACTCCGTACTTCTGACTGCGCTGATGGACTTTGGCTGTGGTTCGGAGGAGTTGATGGCGCCGCTATCCGCGCCAGGTCTCGGACAACTGTTCTCGGAAGCTATGGGCTGTGAGTGGACGTGTAACATGGAACAATCCTGGGTCCGGAAGAAGTTCGCCCCGCCTCAGGCTCCGGCCCCCGAGTACCATCCCCAGAGCTGGCACCAGGACGGAGCGTTAGGAGTCCGTTTTCCCTTGGAATCCGGGTCGGTCATCCCGATGACCGAATTGCTGACCTGCTGGATCCCGCTGAACCGCTGTGGCAGTGACAGCCCTGGCTTGGAATTCGTCCGCCGCCGTCAAGAAGCTTTGTTGCATTTCACGGAACTCGACGACTCGGCCCTGCGCCAGCGGTTCCCGCCGCAGGAGTTCTGGGTGCCGGAGCTCGAATTGGGCGATGGTCTGGTTTTCCTGAACAGCGTCCTCCACCGGACCTACGCACGTCCGGAGATGCCACACAACCGGCTGAGCGTGGAGTACCGCATTTTCCCTCGTTGACGCTCGATCGCCGGCGCAACATCTACCCGTCCGTCGCGCCGGCCTGCTGGCGCACCGATCCGGCGGTGCGCCAGGGTGAGCCCTTCGCCACTCCGGCCGCGGGCGATCAAGCGGCGTGTGGTCGGGCACTCGAAAAGCGACCCGTGGAAGGCAAATTGCAATCGGCCTGGAGGCAGCGTTAATTCGGGTTATCGTTAGCGGTCTTCTCGTGGAGTGGGCGCTTCGTCCAGTTGACGTGGACGGGACATCACGGGAGGAATGTCGCCGGAATCAGCCTGGTGAGCACATTCACAGGCCCCGGCGCGCTCTTGGGGAGCAATGGGAGCAATAGTGGACAGGCTGCTCGCTGGGTGCGAGTCCGGCTCCGGAGGACCCAACGCCTCCACCCGCCGCAAAACTACTCTGCCTTCTCACCCAGTCGCACTCGCAGACCCTGATAGATCCGGCAAGTCGCACTGTCGCGATTGGCCCGCCCACTCTGCACCATGCTCTCCAGGATCGGAAGCGCCTTCTTCGGTGCACGTTCGGCCAGCACATACGAAAACGCCATCTCCGCTTGTGCCGCTTTGTTCTCGCTGTCCCGTGTCTTCCAGTCTGCCTTGGCGAAACCGGCGAGCGCTTCGTCTACGGCCAGATCTTTGGCGATCAACGCCGCCCAAATCAGCAGCCGAAGCACATTCCGCCCCGTGACCGTCAGCCGCAACGGCTCGCCCGCGCTGAACGGGGCAAACCACTCCGTGAACCTCCGCCGGAACGCCTTCGCGCCGATCTTCGGAAACGTCGCCTGCGCGGGCGTAAACCACTTCTTAATCGGCTTCTCGGTAATCGTCAGGGGCGGCTGATCGAGCAGTTCCATCCACGCTTGCCGTTCCTCAGCCTTCATCGCGCGCAGATCGCGCCTTACCCGCTCACCCCAGCACGCCTCCAGCTTGATCGGGAGCACGTCCTCAAACCACAGGAACCATTCCGCCTTGGCACGGTATTGGTTCTCGGTTTGGGAATGCCCAAGCGTGGAGATCCATTCACGGAAGGACTGTGCCAGTTCTACGTTCCATCCGTGCTCCGCCCCATGCTTCTGGCACAACTCGAATACCTTCCAGTTCCCCGGACTGCTCTGGATCGTGCGAACCAGCGCCGGCGGCGGTAAGCGATCCACCTTGCTTAACGATCTCGGCGCCAGGCCCATCTCGCAACCGAATCCCCAGAAACATTGCTCCCACACCTTCACCAAGTCCGGCGGATATTCCTTCTCCCGCGCATGAATCCACTCCCAGCGATTTACGACCGCCCGATGCAGACTCGCGGGATCAGACGAGAACTCCCTGAGGATCTCCTTCGCTATCGCCTCGATCGACGCTCGCACCTCAGGACCCGCGTCGAACCAAGTCCGATTGGCGCTAAGCTGAGCCATAAACATCTTAACCGCCGGCGTACGATCCGCCTCCGGTATCCCCTTTATCGCCGCCAGATGACTCGCCACTATCGGATGAACATAAGGCCCGCGTTCGACCGCCGCCGCACTCAACTGCAGCATCTTTTCGATGCGACGCTGGTGCGCCTCCAGGGCTGGCTCGGTTTCCCAACGGTACCCATCGATTCCAATCCCGCGCGCCTCGCCCACGAAGACCGCGAGCGCCGCTTCGTACTCCCGCCGCACGTCTTCGGTCGCCGTCACCGGGTTCATCGATAGAGCTTCCAGACAAGCGAAGGCGCGGTCCTTCGACCGGCGGCTGAGGATCCACAAGTAGGTCTCCAGCCATCCGGCATCCTCCGTGCGCCGCCACGGGGCGCACGCCACCGCATACAGAAGGTCGTCGCAAGCCTGCCCCTTGAGCCTCTTGCAGAGCAGAAGAATATGCCGGAAAACAACCACGCCCACGGGCGAAAGCGTCACCTCCGACCGATCCTTCAGCATCCCAATCCAGCGGCGCAAATCCGCTTCCAGCCGTTCCGTTCCCAGCTTCTTCAAGGTTGCTTGGCACGATGCGCTCGGTTCGCAAGCGCCACCCAACTGTTGATCCTTGCCGTCAAACACACCGAGCCACTGGGCGCGCAGTTCCGGTTCCATGGCTTCGATGTCGCGGCGAACGGCGGCCACCCAACACGGGCCGCCCGGCGCCAACCCAGCGGTGGACCGGAAGAACGGCCACACGAACCTCTGCCAGGCGCCGGTCGTCTTATGTATCTGCCGCGAGAACCCTAGCACCGTCTGCAGCGCCGCAGCCGCGCGCCCGCTGAGCGGCCCCGACTTCTCCAACGCCTTCGCGAATGCCTCCATGCGGTTCAGGTATTCGAATGCCGCGGGCATCTCAAAGCAATCGGCGTGCTCCGCCAGAGCGACGAACTGCTCCTCGGTTGGCCGGGTTATTCCCTTAATCAGGTAGTTCACCATCCACGTCAGATCCCGGCGGCACTTCCTCACTGCGTCGCCCTGCGTGGTCTGCCAGCGAAGCCTGCGCAACACGGGAGCCAGCCAGATGCCGGGCTTCGCCTTAAGCGTCCTCGGGAAGAGACTGGTGCTCGTCGGCCTTTCCCGCTGGCGCGCCAAGTAAATGATGCTGGACGGGGGAGCGCTGCGCGGATACTTCTTCTCGAATGCGGCGTGCAACTGCTGGGCATTTTCCAGGTCCTGTCCGATCAACACCTGGACCCGGAAATCCTGGTCGCCACCGTCCACCGGAAAGCGGTCTGGCATAAGAACCAGCAGTATAACCCCAAACGCCACGCAACTCGACCGGAACCTGTCGGTCGAGTGCCGAAACGAAACAGATCCTGGTAAACGGCGTTCCATGAAAGTGGCTCGACCCCCAGGAAACGTATAATCAACCGCATCCCCGGCGCGGGCAAAGCCAAGTCCGCGAGCGTTATCGCGCCATATCGGAAGGAACGGTCAGCACCAATTCCGGACTATGGGTTTCGCTGTCCCGACCAACTTCCCAGAACGTTCGGCTCCTTCGAGCGGTTCACTTTTCTAGGCAATTCGAGCGCTCGGCAGACGCTGCCCCGTTGCTACACGTCTGGCCTCGAGCAGGGGCTGAAATCCTTATCAAGCGGCCGTCAGTATTGGTACTGGAGCGCCCCCATCGCATTCAACCGGCCGCGGAGCAGGCCGCTCTTCATCGAAACCGACCAGAACCAGGGTCGTCTGTGAGATTCTTGCTCAGCGGCCACCTTCGAAGAGTGCATGCCCCTCGAAGATTGTTCTCCTCGCGCTCGGCTGAACATTGGGCAACGACCGCGACATACGACACCAGCTTCGGAACCGTGACTTGCACCTGCCCGTCCCGGTAGCTGAATGGAATCGGAGTGTCCGACGGCAGGTCCGGCGAGATGAGCGTCACCTTGGCCGGAGCCTTGAACGCGGGAAACGCGACGACCACCCCATCCTGCTCCTGAAAACCCCGCGAGTAGTTGTGGTTGATCAGGTGCGCGACGGTGCTGCCGTCGCCCAGCTGGGTCAGGTTCGTGGCGACGTTCGGAGCGGATACGGTGACGGCGCCGGGCAGGTCCTGTGCATTCTCGTAGAGGGCAGCATGAGCTGGGATTTTATAGAACGCGTTGGTCTGCTCGAAGTATGGCATCAGGCCAAGTTGCGTGGCCGTCGGGTCGCCGATACTATCCAGTAGGTGCACATTGAGATTCACTCCGACAGCGAGCGCTTCCGGCAGGTACATCCGCCAGTAGTCCTGGTGCTCTGAGGACGGCAGCGAAAGATATCGGGACATGGGGCCGGAGGGCCAATCGATGAATGCGGTGACCGGCACGCTGCGACCAGCGACGCTCACGGAACGCCGCTGGATGTTGAGAAAGGCCTGCATCAGCGACTGTGTGCCGTCAAGGTCTCCACTGGCGGTCAGCGGGCAGTAATCTTGCGAGGTTCCGTTCGGCCCGTTGCCGTTGCCGTCGTAGAGACCGTTCGACTGAAAATCGACAAAGGGGAAAACGCCATTGGCCGTGACATAGATTTCCCGACCATATTTTTGGCGGGCGTAATTGCGCAGCGTCAGGACGATGTCCTGCCAATACACCAGGCTCAGGTAGGTGTTGGTAAATGTGCCGTTCTGTGGCAGTGGATGGTCGATATCGATGCTGCCCCACTCCGCGGCCAGGGGATTGGACGAACTCAGGGGATTGGTTTGCCAGCCATCCCTCGCCAGGTAGCCACGGTAGTTGAAGGTGCGCCCGCTGAGCGCCGGTGAAGCCGAACAGTTGAGATTGTCCTCCGCCAGTACGCCGAACTGCGATTGCCACTGAGCGGCGGTCAGGTTGGGATACTTGGCGCACAGGAACCCGCCAAAGTCGGCGACATCGGCATCGTCGAAGCCTTCGTTGTTGTTAAACGTGCCGCCCTCATAGGTGCCACCGACTTCGTCAAAGAAGATGCCGTCGACGCCGCCGTCGATTTGAATCTCGCCGATGCCGATGATGTACTGGCGATACGCCTGGGACGCTATGCTTCCGCGGTAGCAATTCGGGCCGGAATGAAACACGGGCTGTCCTTGAGCATTGCAGGAGACCACCGCGCTGAACTGCGCAGCCACCGGAAACTCGTCCTGGAAGAGAGCGGTTGCGGTGGTCCCACCGATGAAGATAATGCCGGCGGCCTGGGCCTGAGCGGGATAGCCGAAGTTGTAGTCGGAGGGTTTGGTGCCGTCGGTATCCCATCGTGCCCACGCGCGCGGCACCATGCTGGGAAGCATCGCGAACACCTGCGGGTCTCCTGGGCCGTACAAATCAGCCTCCTGGCTGAACGCGGTGACGGTCCAGCCGTAGGTGGATGCCGCGCCGTAGACCGCCGGATCGATCGCAATCTGCTGATAGGTCCCACTGCCGGCCGCGGGATTGCTCGCCGCGGGCGTGGCGCAAACCGGCTGCGGCTGCGCTGCCGCGCGTGGCCAAGACGATTCGCCGCCGCTCCACGCGGGAAACGCGAAACCAAGCAGGCAGAGGCCAAAGCAACTCGCCGCAGCGCGACGGAACATGCTTGCTGATGGAGAAAGGCGAACCATAACAAACTCAGCGCGACTTCTTCGCCGGATTCCAGCTCTGTTTGCTGACTCGCCCAGGATTTTATCAGAGGATCAACCTGAAAGGGGTAGGCATGCTGCCATGCTGGAGACAACATCCTTCACGAAAGGAGCGCTCTTGACTGCCCATCTGTCTTCCCATGGTCACCATCCCAGCAGGAAGTGCCGCCGAGCGACACTCCCCGGATACCTTCTTGGGAAGTGCAAGACGGCGGCAATTGCTCGAATCGGCCCGTTAAGACCTGATATCGATAGCGCTGCGCGCGCCCTTCGGAATGGCCCGCAACTTGTTCTCGACCGCTTACCGCGGCGCTGGCGTGGCGACACCTCTGATGAGCAGCCACAGCGCGAGGTGAACCTCAAACAGGGCCATT
>JBEKKO010000135.1:0-12529 GCA_050010695.1 Bryobacteraceae bacterium | reverse complement strand
GGCCGGCGCTTCATCGAGCGCGTCTACACGCCGTCGGAGATCGCTTACGTGGAGCGCAAAGCGAACCGCTTCGAGCGCTTTGCGGCGCGGTTTGCGGCCAAGGAAGCGGGCATGAAAGCCATCGGCACCGGCTGGAGACACGGGGTAACCTGGCAGGATTTCGAGGTAGCCAACCTGCCTTCGGGAAAACCCACGCTGCGGCTGCACGGCGTGGCGGCGCGGGTTGCGGAGAAGCTCGGCGTGCGCCATATCTCACTGTCCTTAACCCACACCGCCGAGTACGGACTGGCGCACCTGATCCTGGAAGACTAACCCGGAACCTTCCCACGAACCTGCTTCAGCCACGCCGCTGGCGCCACGTGTGCACCAGCGTGGCGGAAAGGATGATGGCGCCGCCAGTCAACGCCATCGCCGGCGGGCGCTCGCCGTGAACCATCCACGCCCAAACCGGATTCAGCGCCGGTTCGAGCAGCAGCACCGTGTTGGCCTCGAAGGCGGTCACTTGCCGCATGGCGCGCGTGACACAAACATAAGCCAGGCCGATCTGGAACACGCCGAGATATAGGATCACCGCGCCATCGGCGAAGGAAAGCGATCGCAGCGGAAGCGCCATCGGCAGCGTGGCCGCGCACGCCAGCGCGTTTCCCATGGCCACCGCCGCCAGCCCCGCGTCACGGCCCGGGCGGCGGCCCACCCAGCGCAAGCCGGCCAGGGTCAGCGCATAGGCCAGGCCGGAGAACAGGGCGACCAGGTTGCCTCGCGGCGGATCGGGCGCGGTGGCCAGCGCCGGCTGGCTGCCGGCGAAGAACATCGCCAGGCCCGCCGCCACCGCGAGCATGTAAAACAGCCCCGCGCGACGGATCGGCTCCTTGAGCAGCAGCGGGCCCAGCAAAAGCAGGTAGAGCGGAGCGGTGGATTGCAGGAAAATGGCGTTGGCGGAGGTGGTGAGCCGGTTCGCCATCACGAAGGCGATCAGCGTGGCGGCGTACGCCGCGGCTACCGGAGCGATTCGCCAGGTCCAGCCTCGCCGCGCCTGGGGCAGCGCCGCCAGCAGGACCATCGTGGCCACCCCCGAGCGGAAGCATGCCACCTGCCAACCGCTGAGGGTCGCCGCTTTGATGGCCGCCCCGCCGGTGGAGAACAGCAGTGCCGCCGCCACCAGCAGCAGTCGATTGCGAATCGGCGATGCCGTCATCGCCGCCCGCCGGCGGCCGCTCCCTTACGGGGCACCCTCTGGGCCCGGCTCCGATGCGCGTTCAGAGCCGCGACCGTAAGGGAGCGGTTGCCCGCGATCGACCTGGATCCCTCGGAAGCCGTAAAAAAATATTGGCCACAGATGGACACAGATGAACACGGAGAGACTCCCTCTTTCTTATCTGTGTTCATCTGTGTCTATCTGTGGCTGGCATTGTCTTCCACCCGGCGCGAACGCGTGATAGGAACTGCGCACCAGCGGGCCCGCCTCCACGTGGCCAAAGCCCATCTCGATGGCCGCCACCCGCAACTCGGCGAACTCTTCCGGCGGCACATAGCGCACGATGGGCAAGTGCTTCGGCGAGGGCCGCAGGTACTGCCCGAGGGTGAGAATATCCGCCCGATGCGCGCGCAGGTCGCGCATCACCTGGAGAATCTCCGCGCTGGTCTCGCCCAGTCCCAGCATCAACCCGGACTTGGTGGGAACCGCGGGCGCGATTCGTTTGGCAGCGGCGAGCACCTCGAGCGAACGCTCGTAGCGCGCGCCCAGGCGCACTTGCCGGTACAGGCGCGGCACGGTTTCGGTATTGTGATTGAACACGTCCGGCACGGCTTCGAGTACAGTCTCGACGGCCGCGCGGCTGCCCTGAAAATCGGGCACCAGCACCTCGACGCCGCAGCCCTCGACGCGCCGCCGTATCGCGCCGATGACCAGCGCGAACAGCTCGGCTCCGCCATCTTCGCGGTCGTCGCGATTGACGCTGGTTATGACGGCGAACTGCAAGCCCATCGCCGCCACGGCCTCCGCCACCCGCCCCGGCTCATCGTAATCCACCGGTAGCGGCGCGCCCTTTTCCACCGCGCAAAATCCGCAGCGGCGGGTGCACACGTTGCCCAGAATCATGAAAGTGGCCGTGCGGTGGTTCCAGCACTCTCCCACATTGGGGCAGGCGGCGCTTTCGCAAACCGTGTGCAGGCGCAGGCGGGCGACGAGTTGCCGGATGTCCTGGTAGTTCTCGCCGGCCGGCGCGGGCGCGCGCAGCCACTCCGGCCGCTTGGGCGGTGCGGGAGCGAGTTCGATCAGCACGCTACTCACTTCTCGAGGCAAAGTGCGGCGCGAATTGCCGGCAGACCCGGTCAGCGATTCCGCCGGCAAGCCAGCTAGCCCTTGATCGGTACCGGCGCCATGTCGCGGCTCGAGATGACGCGATCGATCATGCCGTATTCCACCGCCCCATCGGGCTCCATGATGTAGTCGCGGTCCACGTCCTTGGCGACGCGCTCCACGGGCTGGCCCGTGGCGTCCGACAGCATCTTGTTGAGGATCTCGCGCATCCGCAGGATTTCGCGGGCGTAGATGTCGATGTCGGCCGCCTGCCCGGCGAGGCCCTGCATGGACGGCTGGTGGATCATGATCCGCGAATTCGGCAGGCTGAACCGCTTGCCCTTGGTGCCTTTGGCCAGCAGCACCGCCGCCATCGACGCGGCCTGCCCCACGCAGATCGTCACGATATCGGGACGAATGAAAGCCATGGTGTCCA
The DNA here is from genome assembly GCA_050010695.1 of Bryobacteraceae bacterium. Classification (GTDB taxonomy): domain Bacteria; phylum Acidobacteriota; class Terriglobia; order Bryobacterales; family Bryobacteraceae; genus Bog-375. Next base: position 9,794 of record JBEKKO010000135.1, on the reverse strand, counting down.
GAATGGCGAGGCCGGCCGTGATCGAACCGCCCGGAGAATTGATGTAAATCGAAATATCCTTCTCCGGGTCCTCAGCCTCCAGGAACAGCAACTGGGCGATGATCAGATTGGCGACCTGATCGTCGATCGGCGTGCCCAGAAAGATGATGTTCTCTTTCAACAGCCGGGAGTAAATGTCGTATGCGCGTTCGCCCCGCGAGGTCTGTTCGACCACCATGGGGACAAGGACAGATTGGCCCATCGTGCCTCCGAATCTATTTTAGCAGTCCCGGCCGGCGATGCTCCGGCTCGACCGCGGTCTGACTATGCCCGTTTCGCGGCCGCTCGCCTGGTCTTGCGCGCCTTGCTGGCTGCCAGCGTTTTCTTCTTCAGCTCCAGCGCCTTGGCCAAGTCCGCGATCGAATTCTTGCCCAGATAATCCATGATACGCGAACGCAGGGCCACCCAGCTATCGTGCATGGAGCAGGGCATGTCGTCGTTGCACTCGGAAAGCCCGCTGGCGCACTGCTGGTAAGGAGCCAGGCCGTCCAGCGCCTCGACGATATCGAGCAACCGGATATCACCGGCATCCACGCGCAGCGCGAACCCGCCGGTGGGACCCTTGCTCGACCGAAGAAGTCCCTTGCGGGCGAGCTGCTGCAGGATCTTGGCGAGGAAGTGCGCGGGAATCTCTTCGCTCTCCGCGATGTTCTTGACCATGGCGTATTTGCCGTCCGGCACCTGGGCTAGGTACACAAAAGCGCGAATCGCGTATTCCGACGATCGAGAATATATCATCCAACCCCCGCTAAATTCGGAGTAAGCCTACTCCGATATCTTAATTGTTTCCCAGAGCGCACGCAAGAAATTAAATTTCGGGTCTTGATACCCGTTGGTTAATTCGATGCGCGGTCAGGCATCCGGGGTGCAAGGAATTCCGGCCTCGACCCGGTTCCCTGGTGTTACGGTACTATGACTCGTAGCGCAGGGACGCTGCAACCCTTGATATAACTGACGGCAGGCGGCGCGCGCGCCGATCCGGAAGGATGCGCCAAGCATGATCCATCTATTGAGCCAACTGCCCGCCGGCGCCCACGTGCTGGACCTGGGAGCCGCGGCGGGCAGTTTCCGCAACGTGCGACCCGACATATGTGTGGTGCGCCTTGACCTGAAGTTCGACACCGCCGCCGATTCGGGTTACCTGGTTCGCGGCGATGCAGCCCGCCTCCCCTTTGCCGGCGGCGTTTTCGATCTTCTGGTCAGCAACCACAGCCTGGAGCATTTCGTCGAGCTCGAAGCGGTGGTGGGCGAAATCGGGCGGGTCGCCAAAGCGGGTGCCGGGCTATACGTGGCGGTTCCCGACGCCGGCACGCTTACCGACCGCATCTACCGCTGGATCGGCCGCGGCGGCGGGCACGTCAACCCGTTTCGCAGCCCGGCCGAGATCGTCGTATTGATCGAGCGCCTGACCGGCCTGGCCCACCGCGCCACGCGCGACCTGTACTCGTCGCTCTCGTTCCTCAACAACCATAACGTGCGCGGCTGGGGGCCCAAGAAGCTTCTGCTGTTCGCCAGGGGCGACGAGCGGTTCCTGGCGGTTCTGCTTTGGTCGCTCCGGATGGCGGACCGCGTCTTCGGCACCGGTTTGAGCCGCTACGGCTGGGAATTCCACTTCGGCACCGCCGAACCCGGTCGGGTCCTCGAGCCCTGGGTCAACGTGTGCGTGCGCTGCGGCGCCGGCCACTCCGTCGAGTATCTCCGCGAGGAGGCTTCGGGCTGGCGCAAATTCGGACCCATCGAGAGCTACCGCTGCCCCGCCTGCGGCGGTTTCAACCTGTTCAGCAAGGAACTGCCAGGTCAGCCGTAGGGGCCGGGCATGCCCGGGCCCTGGAGTTTCCACATTATCCGGGCGCGTGGAGATATGATCGGGTGTGTATCAGGGCCGGAGCCTGCGCTGCGCCGGTGGTGGAAGGCGATGCGAACTTGTGAGACGGGACGCTAGAGGCGGTCGCGTAACACAAATGAATTTCGCACGGCAGCGGTCGCCAATGGCGGGCCGGCCGCGCTCGCGATTCTTGTAAAGCGCCGCGCGAGAAGATACAGTAATAAGGAAGCCGAATAGCCTGAATTGCCGGAGCGGAATCCCCGTGACACAGGCAAAGAAGAGCAGCCTGATCCTCTCGGAGTTTTCGAAAAGGAACCATGATCCCGGAGAATCCGAATCCGACGCAGGGCAGCGCGCCACCGGCAGCACTTGCCCCGCCCGGTCCGGTGGCTACCGATATCGGCGATCGCAAAAAGGCCGAAGAGGTGCGCGCCTACCTCGCCGCGATTGTGGACTCCTCGGAAGACGCCATCTTCGGCAGAGATCTGGACGGTGCCATCCTGACCTGGAACCCCGGCGCGGAGAGGCTCTTTGGGTACTCCGCCCAGGAAATCGTCGGTCAGTCGTCTTCGATTCTGCAGCCGCCGGATCGCACCGGCGACGAGTTCGACATTCTCAAACGGATCGGTGGCGGAGAAGCGATCAAGCACTATGAAACCGAGTTGGTTCGCAAAGATGGGCAGCGGATTCACGTTTCTCTCTCGGTTTCCCCCATCTGGAACGCGGAAGTCCATGTGGCGGGTGCCTGCACGATTGCCCGGGATGTCACCGAGCGCAAACTCGCCGAGGAGGTTCTGCACAAGCAGCGCCAGTGGCTGGAGGTGACCCTCCAAAGCATCGGCGACGCGGTGTTAGCCACCGATGCCGACGGCAGGGTCACTTTCCTCAACCCCGTGGCTGCCGCGCTGACCGGCTGGACGCAGGCGCAGGCGCTTGGCCAGCAGGCCGGGGATGTGTTGCGAACCATCAACGAACAGACGCGCGAAAAGGCCGAGGACATCATCGGACGCGTGTTGGGCGAAGGGTGCGTCATTTCCATGGCTAATCACACGGCTCTGGTGGCGCGCGACGGGCGCGAGATACCGATCGAGGACAGCGCAGCGCCGATTCGCGACGGCGCGGGCCATGTGCTCGGTGTGGTGCTTGTGTTCCACGATGTCACCGAAAAACGCCGGGCCCATCGGGAATTGCAGAACGTGCTCAACAGCATCAACGACGGCCTGCTGGTGCTGGACCGGAACTGGCGCTACACCTACTTCAGCGAACAAGGCGCACGGATGATCGGCATGCGCCGGGAAGACCTCATCGGCGGCTGCGTCTGGGAGCTGTTCCCCCATGCGAAGGGCACGGAGTTTTACAAGGGGTATCACCGCGCCGTGGATACCGGCCAGCCGGTCACGTTCCAGGAGTATTACCCGGAACCGTTGAACAAATGGTTCGAATGCCAGTGCTACCCCTCTGAAGCGGGCCTCTCGGTTTACTTTCAGGACATCACCGAGCGCAGACGGGCGGAGGAAGCGCTGCGCGAGAGCGAGTCTCGATTGCGCACGCTGAGCGATAACCTGCCCGAGGGCGCCATTTACCGGTACCGCCACGACGTCCATGGCGAACCCCACGTCGATGTCATCAGCGCCGGCATCGAACGGTTAACGGGCGTGCCGGCGGCCGAGTTCCTGGCCGACGCCGCCATGGTGCGCCGAAGCATTCTGCCGGAAGACCGCGATCGGCTGAACGCTGCGATCGTATTGTCGCGCGAGCGGTTAACGCGGTTCGAATTAGAGGTCCGCCACACCCACCGGGCAACCGGAGAAATCCGCTGGTCGCTGATGCGCTCGACGCCAACCCGCAATCCGGATGGCTCTACGACGTGGGATGGCATCGAACTCGACATCACGGACCGCAAGCGGGCGGAAGAGGAGATGGCCTGGCTGGCGTCGTTCCCCGAGCGGAACGCAAATCCCATTGCGGAGATCGAGCCGTCGACAGGCGTGGTCCAATATGTCAATGCGGCAGGCAGGCGGCTTTTTCCGGACCTGAAGGAACGGGGGTTCTCGCATCCCTGGCTAGCGGGATTGGAGCAGGTGGCGGAGACGTTGGTCAAAGGAAACCGGGACAGCCTTCTCCGGGAGGTCATCGTTGGCGACCGTTGCTATGAGCAATCCGCCAACTACATCGCGGAGAAGGCGCGGCTGCGAATCTACGGCATCGATATCACGGAGAGCAAGCGGGCGGAAGAGGTGCTGCGGGAGAGTGTGCGCCGCGAACGCTTTCTGGCGGGGATTCTCGAAGCGTCCGAACAGCCCTTCGCGATTGGCTATCCGGACGGACGGTTGGGAATCTGCAACCGCGCCTATTGTGAACTGACCGGCTACAGCCTGGAAGAGTTGCAGAGTATTTCGTGGACGACGCCGCTGACTCCCGCCGAATGGACCGGGAAGGAAAGGGCGGCGTTGGCCGAGCTCGAGCGGACCGGGAAGCCGGTCCGGTACGAGAAGGAGTACGTGCGGAAGGACGGGCGGCGCGTGCCGGTGGAACTGCTGGTTCACGCGGTTCGGGACGAATCCGGCAAGGCGGAATTCTACTACAGCTTCCTGACCGATATCACCGAGAGCAAGCGGATCGACGAGGCCCTCCGGAAATCGCGCGACGAATTGGAGCTGCGTGTCCAGGAACGGACCGAGGAGCTGTCCTCCGCGAACAGAATCCTATCGGCGCAAATCGAAGAGCGGGAGCGGGCGCAGGCTGCGCTGCACGAGAGTGAAGTCGCGTTTCGCACGCTCGCCGAGTCTGTGCCGCAATTAGTCTGGATATGCAATCCGGATGGCCTGAACGTCTATTTCAACCCGCGGTGGGTGGAATACACCGGGCTGACGTTGGAGGAGAGCTATGGCAGTGGTTGGAATACGCCCTTCCACCCGGACGACCGGCAGGCCGCCCGGCGGGCCTGGAACCACGCCGTCGAGAGCGGCGGTACGTACCGGATCGAGAGCCGGCTGCGGCGGGCGGACGGCAGCTACCATTGGTTTCTGATCAGGGGAGTGCCCTCGCGCGACGCCGCGGGCCGGATCGTCAAATGGTTCGGGACCTGCACCGACATCGACGATCTGAAGCGGGCGGAACAAGAAGCTCGATCGGCCAGGGAACGGCTTGCGTTGGCGCTGAAGGTGGGACATTCCGGCACATTCGAGTGGGACATCCGCAACAACGTGAACATCTGGACACCTGAAGTCGAGGAACTGTACGGACTGGAGCCGGGGACGTTCGGCGGGCGGTATGAGGATTGGGAGGCGTTGGTGCTCCCCGAAGATCTTGGGCACGCGCGAGCTTGTCTGGAAGAATCGCTGAAAACCGGCGAGTTCTTCTCGGAATGGCGGATCCGCCCTGTCGGAAGCGGTGAAATCCGCTGGATTGTGGCGAACGCTAAAGTGTCCTTCGATGAGGAAGGGCGGCCTCTCCGCATGATCGGCTTCAACAGGGATATTACCGACCGGAAGCTGGCGGAGCAGGAGGTGCTGCGCCTGAACCAGGACCTGGAGCGCCGGGTGGCGGAGCGGACCATTGAGCTCGAGCGCATCGCCGCCGAACTGGAGAAGCGCAATCGGGAAGTGGAGCGCGTGAACCAGATGAAGAGCGAGTTTCTGGCGCGCAGCAGCCACGAACTGCGGACGCCGCTGAACGCTATTGTCGGCTACTCCGACCTCCTCAGCGAGCAGTCCGCCGGACCACTGCCTCCCCCGTATCCACGGTTTGTGTCCAATATCCAGGAGGGCGCCCGCCACCTGCTCGATATGGTCAACGATCTCCTGGACATCTCCCGAATCGAAGCGGGCCGCATCGAATTGAACCTGGAGAGATTCGACATTGCCGCGGCACTGGACGAGGTCCTGTCTGTGATCACGCCCTTGGCGGAGATCAAGCGCATCCCCGTCGAGAACCGCGTCGCTCGCGGCACGACCGTGGTGGCAGACCGCCTGCGGTGCAAGCAAATCCTGTATAACCTGACGAGCAACGCCGTGAAGTTCACGCCGGAAGAAGGCCGGGTATGGATCGAGACCGCGACGGATGGAGAGATATTCACCATCTGTGTGGCTGATACGGGGATTGGAATCGCCCCCGACGAGCAGGAAGCCATTTTCGAGGAATTCCACCAGGTGGTGGCGTCGGCGGGAAACCTCCCGGCGGCCGGCAGCGGGCTTGGCCTGGCGATCACCCGCAAACTGGCTCGCCTTCACGGCGGCGACGTTCGCGTGGAAAGCGAGATGGGAAAGGGCAGCCGGTTCCTGGTCTCGCTGCCGGTTTCGGGAGAATCGATCGCGCCATGAGAATGGAGGTCCATGCGCCGAGTGCTGGTGGTTGACGATAATCGGCCGAGTCGCGAACTGATCGTGGACATTCTCAGCTCGCTTTTGATCGAAGTGGTCGAGGCGGCGGACGGAACCACGGCGCTTGCCGCGGCGCGGACCATGAGACCGGATCTGGTGATTCTCGATCTGACAATGCCCGGCATGGATGGTTTTGCGGTTCTAAACGAACTGCGGCACGACCCGGACTGTGCGGAGACGCCGGTTTTGGCCGTCACTGCAAACGCAATGCCCGGCGAGCGGCCCAAGGCGCTGCTGGCCGGGTTCTCGGATTTCCTGACCAAGCCGGTCCGCAGCGCCGAGTTGCGGCGGCGGGTGGAGGCGCTTCTGAATGGCTCTCATGGCTGAACGTTCATTCCCAATCGTCGCGATCGATGACGACCCACGAGCACTCGAGCTCGTTCAGGACGTTTTCTCGGTTGAGCCCGACGTATCCGTCGTGACCGCTTCGGACGCTCCCTCGGGCCTCGAAGCCGTCCGGCGTTTGCGGCCGAGGATCGTTCTTTTGGATCTGGTGATTCCGGGAGCCGACGGAATGTCGGTCCTCGAGGAGATCGTCCGTTTTTCTCCTGAAACCGACGTCATCCTGGTTACCGGCAATTACTCGACCGACTCCGCGGTGGAGGCGATTCGCAAAGGAGCGAGCGATTACCTGACCAAGCCGGTGGGGGTATCGCTCTTACGCGAGCGGGTGGGCAAGTTGCTGGAGACAGAGCGCCGGCGCGCGCGGGCAAATCGATTGAACGCCGAGTTGATGGAGACCTGCCAGTTCCAGGGCATGGTCGGCGGCAGCCCTCTCATGCTGGAAGTATTCGACCGGATCCGCCGCGCGGCTCTGCATTTCCGGACGGCGCTGGTGACGGGCCCAACCGGCACTGGCAAAGAACTGGTCGCCCGGGCTCTGCACAGCCTGAGCCCGGTGCAGTCGAAGGCGATGGCTGTTTCCAACTGCTCCGCGATAGTGGAGACGCTGTTTGAGAGTGAACTGTTCGGCCACGTAAAGGGCGCCTTCACGGGCGCGGTTGCCGATAAGGCGGGCTATTTCGAATATGCGGCGGGCGGCACGGTTTTCCTGGATGAGATCGGCGACATGCCGCTCACCACGCAGACCAAACTCCTGCGTGTAATCGAGAATCGCGAGTATCAAAGAGTCGGGTCCCCGGTGGCGCGGAAGTCCGACGTTCGCATCATCGCCGCCACGAACCGCAACCTGCGGAAACTCGCCTCCGAGGGCGCCTTCCGCGAAGATCTCTATTACCGGCTTTCCATGATCGAGATCAAGTTGCCGTCTCTCGCCGAGAGGTGCGAGGATCTCCCGCTCCTGGAACGCTACTTCCTGGAGCGCTTCGCCAGAGAGTACGCCAAACCGATCCAGCGGCTGACCCGCCGTGGGGAAGCCGTGCTGGCCCGTTACTCATGGCCGGGGAATGTGCGCGAACTGGAAAACGTTCTGGGGCACGCCTGCATGATGACGGATGGCGATGTGATCGACGTCGCCGATTTGCCGGAGCACCTGCACAACCCGCCGCCCCGTTCTCATCCCGAACAGGTCGAATTAGTGCCCATGTCGGTGGTGGAGCGGCGCCACGCCGCCGGGGTGCTGGCCGCCATGAACGGAAACAAGGTGCAGGCAGCCAGGATACTCGGAATCCACCGGGCGACTCTGGCGCGGCTGCTGCAGGAAGACGGGGGCGCCAGCGCCACCCTGGAACCGGAAGAGGACTCCAGTGTGCGGCCCCACTCGCATCAGGTGAGGTGAGCGGGCTTCAATTCCCGCCCTTGCGGCCTACAGGATCGGCTGCTCCTGGCCCTCGATCCGGGCCGCCAAAATATGGCGTGCCCGCTCTATGTCTCGCGCGCGCCCGTGTACGATCACGAGCGGGCGCCCGCGCAGAGCCGAGAGTTCATAATCGCGCGCGGCGTCCCTTGGAATTCCCAGACTATAGAGACCGGCCGCTATCGGGCCCAGATCTCCGAATAGTCCTTCGTTAGCCAGGGTCCGCACTATGCACGCTGCAAAGGGACCTGCCAGCAAGATGGTCCGTTCGCCAGGGCTGACCAACACAGCGCAGTCTGGAAGCGTCTCCAACAGGCTCTGCGAACTTCCGCGGGCCGCTGTCCCGCGGAGGCGCCCCCCGTCAAAGTAGTATGCGACGGGCAGGAATCCGCTTTGCTCGTCAACCGCCACGACGGAGATGCAATCGGCTGCCAGGCCTTCCTGGCGGAGTTCCAGCATGGCTGTTTTGGCGTCAGCCGCCCCATTGCACACGGCGACAACCGCGTTTTCCGCAGGCATACAGCCTCTACCCAGAGCACGCCAGGAACCATTTCCCAGAGTTCCATTGAGCCTTTGAATCGGTCGTTCCATCAGTGGGGGCCGGGGATGGTTCGGCAAATTTTGCGTCACCGTGGCGTTTCTTGCAGCACCGGGCGGGGGTGGGACGCCTGCCCCGGCGCGCGCCGCCCACGAAAGTGTTGATATTTTCAGCTATTGAGCCCTGTAACTCCGATGGCCACTGTATTGCTATGACTTTTGCGATGTACAAAACCAAGCACTCGCCGATCGAACGCTCCGGCGTCCAGCTTCACGGATGGGACGCGCAGGCAGAATCATGGAATGGGCCGATTCCATTGTCGCCCTGCAAACGCGGAGATCGTCTTACTGCCAGGGTGAGGGCCGCGCGGGGCGCCTTCCAGGGAAAGCTAAGGTGTTCTGTGCCCGGACTGCCCTGCCTGGAGTTCTACACGGCAGTTTACGATCTCGGAGACGCGGGCTTGGCGATCGTTCATTTGGACGGTTCCCACGGCGGTCCGGTCGGGATTGTGGCCGTGGTCCCCCGCGACAGGCGAAGACACCTGAGAAATGACTTCGCTTTTGAGTTGATGACCCTAGTCAGCTTTCTTGGCTCGCCGATCATCAGTGGTTGCGAGCTCCAAATCAACGACTACATCGAGGGGGCCCTGCGGACGGAGCCATCGGCTACGCAGGTTTTTGCGGTGGAAACGGCAGAACTGAATTCCGATATCAGCATTGTGCTGTCGGCTCATTTCGAGCACATGGCGGCGGCCATGCTGGACTGGATGGCCAAAAGGGATCCGCAGGTCGACCCCCTGCTCGAAGACGAGGAATGCGAGAACCGCACAGCCGTGCCTGGCAATTGCCTGCCAACCGAGTTTCCTGTGCTGCCGTTTCACAGCAACCTGGTGTGTCAGCCTCAAAGCATTGTTTGAAGAAATGCTGCATCCAGAAACGCTACTTATGGTGTGATCGATGTATCCAAGAACAAGACATCGCTTATCAAGCGCCGTGATGTACACCATGGAGGGGTCTTGCACGCCGGGTCGTGACACGGCCGGTGAGGGTTCGGAGCCCGCTGAGGATTACGCTGTCTCTGTTCCCCGAATGGGGGGTTCGGTTGCTGTGGCAGACATCGAGGGGACTGCCTTAGGGCCTGTCTAGAAATAACAGTTTCATATGAAAATGTTTTGGCGTACACTTGAGTAAGTGAACGCCGAGCCGGGAATCAAACTACGCTTCGATGCCCTGAGTCCTTTGGTGGACGAGCGGG